>NZ_JAKRNP010000010.1:0-161423 GCF_022346845.1 Paenibacillus sp. ACRSA
AAGCAAGCTTCTCATCAAGTCCGCTCGACTTGCATGTATTAGGCATGCCGCCAGCGTTCGTCCTGAGCCAGGATCAAACTCTCCAATAAAGTATTGAAAAGAGCGATTAGCTCATTTTGAAACTGACGAAATTAAAAATCTCATTTATGCTTTGAAATCATTCAGTCCGAAGACATGTACGATTTCTCAGCGTCGATCTTGCAAGCAAGATCGTTACTCACTCGTTGTTCAGTTTTCAAAGATCAAACTTGTTTCAGCGCCGACATTCGTTCTCGTCAGCAACTTTTATATCTTATCACATCCGAACCAACTTTGCAAGCTCTTTTTTAAGTTTCTTTCGAAGCTTATTTTGTTTGCTTGCCGCACCGTGTTTCTCGTGTTTTCTTGGCCGGAATTAGAATATACCATGCTAGTTTAATTAATGCAACTCTTTTTTCAAATTTATTTATCTTTTGAGTTTTGAGTCTAGTTCCACTTCACTTACTCTCAACTAGATCATAGATCACATGTACCTAAACATCTCTCTTTCAGTCTATATTAATAGATATAAGCCTACTAGTTATTTAAGAGTGTTCTAACGTATTACCCTTCAACAACATCATCAATCTCTATTTTAATATAATCTTCGTAATAAAACCTATTAACTCAATCCACTAATATATCTTTACTTAATGACCACAATATATTCACCATCCAATCCTCATTAATAGAGGTAATAGAGAGAATAATAGAAGAAGCACACTTTTTTCACATTAATCTGGACTAAGCTAGACCAGGTCGAGCTAATCTATGACTTCACTAGACCACTCTACTTCAATACACTTTACTCATTACTAATAGACCCTACTAGACTTCACTTTCTCTTACTTCCAATACACACATCCCGTTAGCTTCTCATTTTCAACACACCTACTCTTACACTTGAGATCTAAACCTACCCATTACAATAGTGTCATAGAACTGCCCGTCTGCATGCAATCGATCTCTCCTCATAATTCCTTCGACTTCAAAACCTACTTTCTTATAAAGTTCTACTGCTTTATCGTTCGTACCTAACACGTTCAACGTCATTTTCTCGACACCCGCCGTATCTGCCCAATGAATAGATATCTCCAATAGCTTCTTCCCTATCCCGTACCCCCAGAATTCTCTCGCAACACATACGCCGAATTCAACCTTGTGAGCAAAGCGTTTTAAGTCCATTCCCTCACATCTCGCATAGCCTACAATTCGACCTTGTACCACAGCCACGAGAAATAGGTTTCTTGGCTTCTGTGCATCCACCCGGATGATACCCGCAAATCCTGCCTCATCAATGTACGCTTCACCCTGTTCACGATCCATATTCTCGGTTTCGCCATCAATCTGCACACGAAGTGAAGATAATTCACCAGCATCTTTTTCCTCTGCCGATCTGATCGAATAGTTCATTCCTTTTACGTTAAATACCTGCTGCTCAAGAAGCATAAAAACTAACCCTTCCTCTCCACTGCATTTACATTCGTTATTTGCACACGCTAGCCAATTTCTGATGGACTCTTACCTGTGAGCATTTTGAACACCTGGCTAAAATACGTCGCATTCCGGAATCCCGTCATCTCACTGACTTCATACACCATGTAATTCCCCGACTGCAACAATTCCATTGCCTTCTGGACTCGATACCCGTTCAGATAACTCACAAAGTTTTCTCCACTCACCCTTTTAAATAACTGGCTCAGATATTTAGGATGCACAAAAAGGCCCTTAGCGATCGCTTCAAAGCTGATCTCTTCAACGTAATGCAATTCCACGTATCGTTTGACCTGTTCTACGAGTTTATTGCTCTTCTTCTCGCCCATCTCTTTCCTTGTCTGCTCTAGCCAATTATGAATAATGTCGTCTAGCCAGCTTATCAGGTTCTGCAGAGCATACTTGGATTGAATTTCTTGCAAAAAATCACTCATGGCGAGCGGAGGTGTTAGCATCGGATAATGTCGATTCCAACTATGAATCAGCGTATCAAACAGACTCACAGCCACAACCTGCACATCCTGAATCCCATTACAACTCCCTCCATTCAGCAAACTACGGATATGATGCCATACCTCTTCTGCCAGATCAGGCCGGATATCCACCCACGCTTCATTCCATTGTCGCAGCAAAAGCGAATAATCCGTCACACTAGTTTCTGCTGCCTCTGACGATTGATAACGATATACACGGCTGCCTCCCTGAAATTCTGCTGCTTCCAGCGCCTCTCTACTCTCTAGATAAGAATCCATCACCTCGCACAAGTGACCCTTCACACGACCAATTCCAGCACTCAATTCTAGCTTGAGGTACGTGAAAACCTGATCGATCATCTGCTCCACAAGGGATTGAACCTGTTCAAGGTCATCATTCTCGGCAAATAACAGTAGCACAAATAAACGATCGGAATAGTCTACAATTTCTACCTGACAATCAGGCATATGCGGGATCTGCGCCTTGATGGTCTCCTGAATAATGTCTGCTGCCCCGTAGCGTAGCAACTGCCAATCCCGCTCTTTCATGCGCGTTAGAAATCCAGGCCGATTTAGTTGTAGGCTGATGGCACGTACTGGGGAGCCCTTACGAATCCCTACATAACTTATACGTTCATCCGGCAGCTCGTCTGCTCGATACCGCGTCGTTAGCAATTCATGCAGAAAGTGTTTGCGCAAATAGGGAAGCACTCGTCCAATCTCCTGTTTGTATGTCTGCTCTAGCCGCTCATGCCGCTCCCGTACATCTTGCTCCAGCAATACATCACGCAGCACAGACTCAATCTCCTCCACCTCTGCAGGCTTTAGCAAAAAGTGATTCACACCCCAGCGCATAGCTGCTCGGGCATTCTCGAATTCATCGTATCCGCTCAGAATGATAATCGGCAGATGAGGGTGTTCTTTCCGCAGTGCTTGCGTCAACTCAAGTCCTGTCATTCCTGGCAGGTACACATCTGTCATCACTAGTTCAGGATGTAGATGATGAAATAGTTCCAGCGCATCTAACCCGTTGGAAGCTGTTCCGGCAATACGAAGACCGAGGGAAGACCAATGAATGTGATCCGTTAAGGCTTTGATAATATGAGGGTCATCGTCTACAAGCATGATCGTCTTCATTTGTTTTCACCACCCAACCACTGATTTAGCTGCTCTTCGGTTTCGATTCGCGGCAACTTAATGGTCACTTCGACTCCACCGAGCTCACCTGCACCTATACGAACCCCGTAGTGCGCCCCGCAGTAAAGCTGAATTCGCTGATGTACATTCTGTACGCCTATTCCAGACGTATCTTCCATCCTCCAACCTTCCGGCAAACCTTGCCCATTATCTAAAATGCGAATTACGATACCTGATGGAACTCGGGTTCCTTCGTCTCCAATCTCTTCATAAATATGCACTCGAATTCGAAGCATGTCTTCCTTAGGATATCCGTGGATCACGGCATTCTCAATAAAGGGCTGCAAAATAATCTTCGGAATGTAATACCCTCTAACCCGCGGGTCAATTCTTTCCTGATAATCGATGGAGAACGGTAATCGTTCTGACTGAATGCTAACATAACAACGGGCATGTTCTAGTTCATCTCGCACGTGAATAAACAACCGCCCCCCACTCAGTCCGATTCGCAGCAGCTTGCTAAGTTGTACAATCATACGACTGATATCCTTCGCTTCATAATCAAGTGCACGCCAATGGATCATATCGAGTGTATTGTACAGAAAATGAGGTTTAATCTGTGCTTCAAGCAAACCTGTCTGCGCTGCCCGTTTGGCACGACTCTCTTCCCTCACCTGCTCCATCAGTGTTGTCAGTTGGGACGCCATATGGTTAAAACCATATGCTAAATGAGCATATTCCTCCGTAAATGAAAGCTGTACCCGGGTCTCAAAGTCGCCTTTCTCTAATTGCCGCATTCGTTTGATCAATTGACGAATCGGGTGAACAATACGTCGCACGAATAAACACGCAAGTATCGCTGAACACAGCAGACCTGTCACTGCAATCGCAAGCACTTTCCACCCTGCCTCTCTAACTGGAGATAACAGCATATGAACAGGGATGGTCTGTACCAGACGCCATTGAAGCATCGCTGGGCGGGAATACAGTACAAGCTGCGCGCTACCAGATTGCCCGGATACAACTTCGAACCCGTCATCTCCACGCTCGGCATGCTCTTGAATCCAGGCACTGTCGACTAGCGGAATAACGTTCTGTGCAGATACTTTGGAAGAAGCCTGGTCCTCAGGTGCAGAATCACCCATATGCATAATCACGTTACCCGCGGTATCGACCAGCAGTACCTGCCCATCCAACACCATGGGCATATCTGCGAATCGGCGCACAATATCGGCACGACTTAACCGAATAAGAACATAAGCTACAGTGTTACCACGGCTGTTAAAGATCCGCTGAGCATACCCGATCAGCGAGTGGCCAGACTCATTTTCCCTAAGCGGCACCCAGGCTCCATCAGCTTGCTCTAGCGCCACAAACCATTCGGCATCAGCAATCGTATTCACTGGGTAGATCCGATCCTCTGTTGTTATCGCCACACCGTTAAATGCATCTGTGTACAGCTCCACCAACGTAATACCTTCGCTAACGACAACCGTATGATCCAGTATTTTGGAGACTTCGCGACGCTGATGAATCTGGGTCAACCGGCCTTTGCCAGCGGTCTCCAAGAGAGCAGACAGCTCTCTATTGCTGGTAAGTGAGTATGCAGTCCCCGTCACCCCTGTTATAAAATCAAATCCTCGACGGGTGCTCTCATTAAGAAGGGCTAGCCGAGCCTTACTAATCTCGGTGAATGTGACTGCGGAGAAGGATTGATATGCTAACCACACAATGACAGACACCAGCAACAGGTTAAATACAACAAAGCAAGTCACCATCAACGTGGAGAGCTTGCTTTGTTGCAGCTTCTGATTAAACCATCTGGATAATGCACGTTTCCTCATGGAATCACTCGTTTCGTCTTGGAGTTACCCTTTAAGCCCGGAGGTTGCGATTCCTTCCACGAAGTACTTCTGGCACACGATAAATACGATAAAACAAGGCACTAGTGATAGCACTGACATGGCAAACATCGGGCCCCAATCGGATTGGGAACTGGAATCCAGGAACAAACGTAAACCTAGCGGCACCGTGTATTTACTTACATCACTTAGATAGATCAACTGACTGAAGAAGTCGTCCCATGTCCATAAGAATGTAAATATCATCGTGGTGACCAGTGCTGGAAACGCAAGTGGAATAATGATCTTGGTGTATATTCTCACAGGGCCACATCCATCAATAGTGGCCGCCTCATCCAGCTCTTTCGGAAGCCCCCGGAAGAACTGAACCATGAGAAAAATGAAGAATGCATCCGTTGCCAGCCATTTGGGCACGACGAGAGGTAGATACGTATTCACCCATTCCAGGTGATTAAAAAGGATATATTGTGGGATCAGCGTGACATGATGCGGCAACATAATCGTCATTAGCATCAAGCCGAAGCAGATCGCTTTGAAACGAAAGTTCAGACGGGCAAAAGCATATGCTGCCATGGAGCAGGAGATAACGTTGCCAAGCACAGCGCCCAGCGACAGCACGATGGAGTTGGTCAGAAAACGTGAGAATGGATTACCCTGAATTCCCGACCATCCAGTCATATAATTGTGCCAATTCCATTCCTTCGGCCAAAACCAGGTTTCCGTGAAAATCATATGTCCTGGTTTGAACGAACTGCCCAGCATCCAGAGGATGGGGTACAACATAACAAAAGCGATGCCTGAGATCAACACATGTTTGGCAACCACCCAAGTAACGGAATTTCGTTGTCCGATCATGATTTCCCACCATCCTCATAGTGCACCCACAGTTTGCTGCTGCGGAATACCAGCAATGTAAATATCCCAATCAGTACAACCAACACCCAAGCCATTGCGGAAGCATAGCCCATTTGAAAAAAGGAGAATCCTTTTTTGTATAAGTATAGAGAGTACATTAATGTTGAATTCACCGGTCCTCCACTACCGTTACTTATAACGAAGGCCTGTGTGAACGACTGAAAGGATGTAATGAGTTGCATGACAAGATTGAAGAAGATGACAGGTGATAGGATCGGCAATGTTATATAGAAGAATCTCCGTAAAGGCCCCGCACCGTCCACTGCTGAAGCCTCATCATATTCAGGTGGAATCTGCTTCAAGCCTGCCAAGAAAATAATCATGGATGAACCGAACTGCCATACGGATAATAGTACAATTGAATATAAAGCATACTTCGGATTAGCAACCCAATCCGGGGCTTTAATGCCCACCATAGCAAGCATACCGTTAAGCAACCCATCGCCGCCTAGCATTTTGCGCCATAACATGGCAATCGCCACACTGCCTCCAAGCAGCGTCGGGATGTAATACACTGTTCGGTAAATGCCGAGTCCACGTATGCCTTTGTTGAGCAGCATGGCGACAAGTAATGCGAAAATAAGCTTGACCGGTACCGATACGGCAACATAGGTGAACGTGACCTTGAGCGACTGGATAAACAGCTTATCCGATGTAAACATCGTCATGTAGTTGTCCAGACCGACCCAGGAAGGGGCGGCCAGGATACTATAATCGGTAAAGGAAATATACAACGATACCAGCATGGGACCTAGGGTCAGAAATAACAATCCAACAAGCCATGGGGCGAGAAACAGAAGGGCAGCTCCGTTATGCGCGTATCTTCGTTTCACTCGCCGGGTGGCTACATTCTCGATTCGAGCTTGACTGACCTGTGATGTAGTCATCTTATCGCAACCTCCCCGCAGAATTAGAAAGTCTGGAACAGCTTCACTCGTTATTGACTCGATCCAAGCGTAGCTTTGGCACCTTCAATAAACTGGGCAATGACATCCTGCATGCTGCCCTGACCAAAGGCGATCTGCTCGCTTGTGCTCTTGAAGCTTGTGTCCACCTCAGCGAATCCTTGCGGGTATGGCGGGTCGATCTCACTGGAATGCTTCGATACGGTATCAATGAATTGGAAAATAGCTTGTTCTGCTTCTGGTAAAGTTGGCTGCATCTGCTCACGAATGCTTGCGTTGACTGGCACACCACGTTCTGAGCCTAGAATTGCCGTTGCCTCTGGGTCATTTACCATAAAGTCAATGAACATAGCGACTTCCTTTGGATGCTTCGTTTTGGCATAACCGGAGAGAAATTGACCTGGTTTCAGATATTCGCCGATTTGCTTTTCATTCGCACCGTGAGGAAGTACTTGGATGGCGAGTTTATGATCCTGATTTTTGTTCACCTGCTGGAACGTCAGCAATTGGTTAGACCATGCAAAATCCATTGCCGCTGTTCCAAGTGAAATCGGTCGTGTCTCCAGTGCGTTCGTTGTAGAAGCCGTCACCTCCGCAGAAGTTGCGCCTCCACTCTCACGTAGGGCAGCCCACATCTCAAACCACTGCTGTAACTCCTCATTCGTCGCTGTGATTGTGCCTCCGTCAAACAATCCTTTTCCCGTTTGCCGGATAAATACTTCAAACATATTCGTTGCTCCAGAAATATCTGCAGAACCGTAGAATCCATCCCCTTTGGCTGCAGCAATCTTAGTCGCCATATCTTCAAAGTCCTTCCATGTCCAGCTCTCCTGAGGCTCTTCAATGCCTAACTCTTGGAATACGGTAGCGTCATAAATGACACCTGGTGCATTGACTCCTAAGGTAATGGCGTACAATTTATCATCAATCGATCCGGCTGTGATCATACTCTGGTCATGATCCTTAGTCCGCAGCTCTTGGCTATCTGCATACGGAGTCAGGTCAAGCAAGGCACCACGCCGAGCAAAATCCGTCAGAAACGCGTAATCCATCTGTACGATATCTGGGGCGTTAGAACCGGCTACCTGCGTGGTCAGCTTATCAAAATAACCATCCCAGCCTGAATATTCAGGTTTAATGGTGATGCCCGGATGCTTCTCTTCAAACAATTTGATCACTTTGGTTGTTAGATCATGTCTGGTCTGTGATCCCCACCAGGTCATACGAAGTTCAATCTTACCTGAGGTGTCTCCTTTGCCTCCTTCATCAGAAGAAGCCGTTGTACCGGAAGACCCTCCAGAACAGGCTGTAGCGAACAATAACAGGGACAGGCAGAACAGGGTTACCCACTTTTTCTTAATCATCATGAATGAAATTCCTCCCCTTTTTGCTTTTATGAAATCGCTTACAAAACCTATTGTAACGATCCATCGCCGCACATGACATAAACAAAAGTAAGCTTTCCTGTCAAAAAAGTAAGGGGTTGTTACATCAAGGGGAATTTCGAATCACACATGAGCTTCTGTATCTCTGATAAGATCAGCATGAGTATTTAGGTGGAGGTTAATCTTCATGGATATGGTATTATAGCAGGTTCATTTAATCAATAGGTTCAAGGTATTTTCAAGAGATAGGTCACCAAAAAGAGAAAAAACAAAGATACCCACAGCCGCCGTAGGAAATACTAAGGGGCTATGAATATCCTAACCTACCTAATGCTCACGAGTGCACCATCATAACAAAGTGATTCAGCCTTTCCGCGATAACATGGACATACGGATTGGTTACAATCGAAAAATGATTACACGCCAATTCCTGTGCGTAAACCTTGCCTACACTCAAACCATGCCACCCCGAGGGATGAATAACCTGATGCGTGTCTGTCGGTTGCGAAGCATACCATAGATGAATATCAGTCCGTAGTTTACCTTTCAATATATATTTCTCAATAGCTCTCTGGTTCACAACCATAATCCGTGCATTGCGTGTCATCTGCTCCATTGTCAAACCTGGCGGAAGCCTATTCCACCTCTTGGCAAGTGCATAGATCTGCGCCAGATCATGTTCCTCGACCTCGCCATCCAGCATTTCCATGGTCAATCCAAGTTGTGTTGCCGCACACATGCTGAGCGATGGAACTGAGGTGGATCGAGAGTCTGCTCCTGCTTTTATCGCTTCAGCAGGGACATCGACGATACCCAGTAGTGCCACTTCATCCCCTCGTTGTTCCAGCAGTCGGGAGATCTCTACTGCAATGTAACCGCCGAATGACCAACCTAAGATATGATACGGTCCACGGGATTGAACCTGATCCATTTCTTGCAGATAGGCTTGAGCCATATCTTCAATTGTCGTTAAAGGTGTCTCTTCCGAGTTATACCCCCGAGCCTGTAAGCCATAGACCGTTACATCATCCTCCAATTGACGTACCAGATCCAGATAACCAAGCACATCCCCACCTTGGGGGTGGATCACAAAGAGGGTTTTCTCCCCTCTTCCTGTCTGCAAAGGAACACGAATCTGATTCGTTTCGTAGATGATCCCTTTCTGAATACTGACTGCCAATTGAGACAATGTTGGGTACATGAACAACTGCTTCACTGTCAGTTGCACACCATACGATTTATTGATTTTGCTAATCAACTGCATAGCTTTCAACGAATGCCCGCCTAACTTAAAGAAATTACTATTCGACCCAATCGAGTTGCCTGACCCGAGTACCTCCACCCATAAGTCACGTAGCCGCGCCTCTTCTTGGGTTAGCTCTGTATCCATCGTAGCTTCATCTTCCCATACAGGGTCGGCCAATGCTTTACGGTCAATTTTATTATTCGGTGTGAGCGGGAATTCTGACACAAACACCCAATGGCTTGGCACCATATGAACAGGTAATCGCTCCTGTGCATACTTCTCCAGCGATCCATAATCCCACGCATAATTCTCTTTAAGCACCAGGTAAGCAACCAATGTCTGATCTCCCAGATGGTTGGCTCGCGCATCCACCAACACCTCATCCACATGGGGATGCTCTGCGAGCGTTGCCTCCACCTCACCCAATTCAATCCGAAACCCACGAATTTTCACCTGATAATCGGTTCTTCCTAAGAATTGAATACTTCCATCCGTATAATAACGCCCCAGATCACCGGTCTTGTACAGCCGCTCATTCGTATGAAAGCGGGACTCCACGAAACGTTCAGCGGTTAAATCAGGTTTATTCAGATACCCAAGTGCTAGTCCCCGGCCAGCGATATAGATCTCACCCTGCACACCAACAGGCACAGGTTGAAGATACTGATCCAATATATATACACGACTATTGGTAATCGGTCGTCCAATGGAATCCGGCTGTTCCACTCGGTATTGATATACAGTGGCTGCTACAGTTGATTCAGACGGACCATATGAATTATACATCCGGTTACGTTGGTTATATTTTTCAATCAGCTCTGCGGGACACTTCTCCCCAGCTACAATCATCACACGTAGATTCGCAACCTCTTCTTCCTCCAATGTGGCAAGAACAGAGGGTGGGAATGCCCCGAATGTAATATGCTGTCTTTGCAAAAATGCTCCCAGATCTTCACCCCGCTGATAGATATGAAGACTTGCCCCAGACAGTAGAGCCGTCATCGTCTCGAACACCGATCCGTCGAAGCTGAATGATGCAAACTGCATAACATGATCCGCAGGTGTCACTGCGAAGGTCTCGATATTGTCGAGCGCTAGATTAACAACACCCCGATGAGCAATCATTACACCCTTCGGTTTCCCTGTTGAACCTGAGGTATAGATCACATACGCCATGCTGTCGGAGGCTACCGTAGATTCTATATCCTTGATAGACTCCAGACTAATCTGCTCGTAGTCACGATCCAGACAAATGACGTTCATCGAATTCATTGATACGTGCTTCAGATCAGCACTGTTGACCACCATCGTATGTGGACTAGCGTCCTGAAGCATGTAAGACAACCGTTCTGCAGGGTAACTAGGATCTATAGGCACATATGCTGCACCCGCTTTGAAAACAGCCAGAATGGATACAACCATCTGCACAGATTTGTCGAGACATATCCCTACAAGATCATGTTCACGCACACCACGTTCCTGCATATACCTCGCCAATTGATTAGCTTGCTGGTTCAATTGAATATAAGTCAGTTGCATCCCACCACATGTGACGGCTAGTGCATCCGGAGTTTCCTTCACCTTTTGCTGCCACAACTCATGAATGCTGATCTCTGGCACATCACGCTCCGTATCATTCCATCCCACAAGCTGCTTATGCAATTCATGCTCAGATAGTATAGGGAGATGACCGACTGCCTCATTAGGCGAATGAACAATACTCTGTAACAACACGCCAAAACTATCAGCCATTCTACCTACGGTCGCCTCTTTAAATAGATCAGCATGATATAAAAAAGTGCCTTTTACACAATCGCCTTGCTCCTGCAGGCTTAGCGTCAGATCAAAGGAAACCGTATCGACCTCCGGTTCAAGCTCAACCAACGATACGCCTGCCATATCAATCGAAGCCTCGGCAAAGGATGCCATGCTGAAAAAAACCTGAAACAGCGCATTATTGGTCATAGAACGATCCGGCTGCAGTGCCTCTACTATTTTCTCAAAAGGAACATCCTGATGGGCATAAGCCTCAATCGTATTCTGCTTGACCTGCCGCAAATGCGATCTGAAACCGGTGTCCGCAGAGAGTAGCGAACGAATAACAAGTGTATTGGCAAAAAAGCCGAATACCCCTTCGAGTTCCTCACGATTACGATTCGCACTCACTGTACCCACCGAAATATCAACTTGCCCACTATACCGCTGGAGTAGTAGCTTAAAGGCTGTCAACATAGCCATATATAGCGTTGCACCTTCTTGTTGAGCTACTTGTCTTAGCGATTGAATCAGAGATGAATCCACGGTAAATTCCAGTTTTCCGCCACGGGCAGACTGAAAAGGAAGTTTAGGTGTATCGGTTGGAAGCTGAAGCACTTCGGCTCCCTTGAGTTTATTTTTCCAATAGTCCAACTGAGTGTCTAATAATGTTCCTTCTAATAGTTCACGTTGCCACATCGTATAGTCCGCATACTGTAAGGGTAGATCAGGGAGCGGTGAAGGCTGATGATCAAGGAAAGAACTATATAGAACCCTCAATTCATTCATGAGTACATTCATAGACCAGCCATCCGAGATGATATGATGCATCATTATTGAGAAAACGAACTTCTTAGGCTCCAAAGGGAAAAGCACCGCTCTGAACAGTGGCCCCTCCGACATCTCGTAAGGAACAGCCGCTCTTCTTGATATCCAGTCCACAGCAGCCTGCTCATTCGCATGGGCTAATTCAATGACATCGACACAAGAGTGAAGTCGTTCCGCCACACATTGGACAGCCGTTCCTTCTTCTTCTCGAAAAAACGTCCTTAGTGATTCATGCCTATCGACCAATTCTTGAACACTGCGTTGTAGCACATCTACGTCAAGCTCTCCTTCTAGTCTCCATAACGAATTCATATGATAAGCGGAACTATCCGGGTCGAGCTGTTGAATAAACCATAGTCTCTGCTGGGCAAAGGATAGTGGAAAGACGTAGACATCATCATGCACTTCATCACTCAGATGTGTATTCAATACAGTTCCTCCTGTCGCTAGGTTTAGAAGGTTATTCAAAAAGTCCGCTTTGGCGGACTTTTCGAACATACACTTTACGGCTGAACAGTTTGGGCTTTCCGTGATATGCGTTTGATTGGAGTAAGTGTGCTGGAGGCAGAAGGTTGCTGCTCTACCTTACCTGCGAACGCTTGTAGAATCGGCTGACCAAATAAATCGGCTAACTTGGCGTCAGTGCCCTGTCTGGCATTCAATCTGGAGATCATCTGTACAGCAAGGAGCGAATGTCCCCCAAGTGCAAAGAAGTCATCATGAATCCCTACTCTGGATACACCTAATACCTCTGTCCAAATTTCGGCAATCACCTGTTCCAGCGGGCTCTGGGGAGCGACGTATTCCTTCACGCCATAAGCCTCATCACCAACTGGGTCAGGTAATGCGTTGCGATCTAACTTCCGGTTCGGAGTCAATGGGAACTCATCCATTACCACCCATGCCGATGGAATCATAAAGTGCGGAAGCTTGCGTTTTACATGATCTCTTATATCCTCAACAACAGGAACCTGAGTATCCCTTCCGGTCAAATAAGCGACCAATTGCGAACCATGCTGCTTGGTTTCTTTCACCAATACAAGAGCTGCCTGCACGGATGAATGGCTCGATATAACAGACTCAATCTCCCCAAGCTCTATCCGGAACCCTCGAAGCTGCACCTGATGATCTACCCGGCTGACAAATTCAAGGGAAGCATCTTCATTCAATTTCACCAGATCACCTGTCCGGTACAATCTGTCTCCAATCTGGAATGGATGCGGGATAAACTTCTCGGCAGTTAACGCTTCACGATTCAGATAGCCGGCAGCAACACCAACTCCACCAATGTATAACTCTCCAGGAACACCAATCGGAACCGGATTAAGCTGTGGATCTAACACATATAACGTGATATTCGGCAATCCCCACCCAATGGATGGAGCTTGATTAGTGGTCTCTCGACTAGCCACACGCCCTTCGGTACTAAAGATAGTACACTCGGTTGGCCCATAAATATTGATATATTCGAACGGAAGATCTGCAGGTGGACGAAGCTGAAGACGATCCCCACCAACCATAATAGACCGGAATACACCGTCCTGAGGCCACGTTAAATCAAGCAATTGCTCGGCAATAACAGGTGGCAAAAAACACCCTATCGTGATGCCTTTATTCAGGAACCACTGCTGTAATACCTGTGCATCCATAACAACTTCCTGCTCCATCAGATGAACACTGGCACCCGCGGTGAGGAACGGCCACACCTCTAGCAACGAAGCATCAAAGCCCATTCTTGAAACCTGCGCACTTCGATCCGAAGGTGTAATACCGAAGCGTTCGTGATGCCAGAAGATCACATTTAGCAACCCTTTGTGTTTCAGCATAGCTCCCTTCGGTTTGCCCGTTGAACCTGAGGTATAAATAATATAAGCAATGTCATCGGCAGTAGATGCTGGCACAGGATTTCCGTGATTCCCTTGCATCCATGGCTCACTTTGATCTACGTAGATGACTTCAGCTACAGTTGCCGAAGGCTGATCCATTAGGGTCGTTCCTGTAATCAGTATCCCTACCTGGGCATCCTCCATGATGAAACGAAGCCGATCCTCTGGATAGGTTGGATCCAGCGGTACATAGCATGCACCAGATTTGAATACAGCGATCATGGCAATCAGCCAGTCTGTAGAACGCTCCATGCAAACGCCGACATTCATTCCCCGTCTAGCACCTCTGTTACGCAGCTCATGAGCCAGTTGATTCGCCTTATGGTTTAATTCCCCATAACGTAGCTGCTCGTCTCCGTCCGACACGGCAAGCGCATCAGGTGCTGTAGCGGCTTGTGCTTCAAAGAGTTCGTGGACGCAACGTTCCCAGGAATAATTACGTTGGTTCTGATTCCATTCAACAATGAGCTGATGCTGTTCTTCCTTGGATAGAAGAGGAAGCTCATTCATTGCTTGATCCGGATTTGCCACGATTCCTTCTAACAAAATGTGAAAATGCTGTACGAGTCGCTTCATTCCTGCGCCAGCAAACAAAGCCGTATTATAGATCAGGTCACCACCCAGTCCTTGCTCCTTCTCCTCCATAATAAGAGAAAGATCAAACAGTGCTGTATTCCCCTGAAGCTCAATGGAATGTACATGAACATCAGGAATACTGAATTCATCTGCAGGTGTATTTTGCAAAGTAAAGAGGACTTGAAATAATGGCGTATGACCGGTGTCTCGATCAGGCTGCAATTCTTCAACAAGCTTCTCAAAAGGAACATCCTGATGCATATAAGCCTGTAGCGCCGTTTCCTTCACTTGGGTTAACAATTGGCGGAAGCTTATGTTACCTGCAAATTGAGATCGGAGTACAAGTGTATTGGCGAAGAAGCCAATCAACCCTTCTGTCTCCTCCTGATTCCGGTTAGCAATTGGTGTACCCACGGCAATGTCATCCTGTTGGGTGTACCGGTGCAGTAGAATCTTCCATGCAGATAAAAGTGTCATATATAACGTCGTGCCTTCACGGCGACTCAGCTTCTTCAGTTCAGCCAGGAGGGGCTCTGCAATATGGAATCGTTCCGTTGCCCCTTCAAATGTCTGAGCAGCCGGACGAGGATAATCCGTTGGCAATTGAAGAACGGACACATCCTGTAGCTGTTGCCTCCAATAAACCAGTTGGCGATCCATCACACCTTCACTAAGCCACTTCCGCTGCCAGATCGCATAATCTGCATATTGAATCGGAAGTTCTGCAAGAGGCGCAGCCTCTCCGAGCAAATGAGCTGTGTATAATGCACTCAACTCACGGATGAAGACACCCATAGACCATCCATCGGAGATAATATGGTGCATAGTCACCCCCAGCACGTACTCTTGAGGCGCTAGCTGAATTAAGGCTGCACGCAGCAACGGACCCTGACGCAGCGAGAACTCCTGGTCTCCTTCATCTGTAATCCAATTCATTGCTTGTTGGAGTGCATCTGGGTGATTTTGAAGATCCATATAGGTCAGCACCGACGGGATCTCAGGCTGCACCAGCTGTAGCGGTTCGTTTCTTTCTCCCGAAAGAAAGTAGGTTCGTAGTGACTCATGCCTTTGGATCAGATCATGGATGCTACGCTCCAGTACCTCCCGTTGAACAGAACCATTCAGACGCCAGAGGGAAGGGATATGATAATTTCGGTTCCCTGGATACATTTGCTCGAAGAACCACATCCGCTGCTGTGCAAAGGATAACGGTACATTCTGTTCACGTGTGACATCCACCATACTGGATGTCGCAGCAACATCTTGCCCACCTTCGGTACTGCGGAGCTCCTGAATCCGCTTCGCCATCTGAGAGAGCACCGGACGTTGGAAGACTTGAGCAAGTGGATACTCAATGCCAAACAACTTCTTCACCCGAGATACGATCTGGGTGGCTAAGAGGGAATGACCGCCAAGCTCGAAGAAATGATCATGCGCACCAATTCGCTGTAACCCCAGCACATCTGACCAGATTCCCGCCAGCATCTCTTCCACCGGATGACGCGGAGCCACATAGTCCTGTGCACTATACAGCTCACTCGGCGTTAGTTCAGGCAGGGCTTTCCGATCCACCTTGCCGTTTGGTGTTACAGGGAACTGATCCAGTACCACCCATGCCGCAGGCAACATGAATTGCGGTAGCTTCGGCTTCATGTATTCACGCAGCTCGTTGACGATTACGGCATTGGCTTTGCCAAGGGAGGCCTCAGGCTGGGTTGCAATGTAAGCGACCAGTTGCTTCCCTGTTTCTTCTATTTCCCGTGCCTGTACAATGACGCTATGCACTGCTGGGTGACCCACTAACACCGACTCGATCTCACCTAATTCGATGCGGAATCCCCGAATTTTCACCTGATGATCCGCACGACCGATGTAGCTCAAGGTGGCGTCCGGGTTGTATTTCACTAAGTCACCCGTTCGATACAAGCGCTCCCCAGAACGGAACGGATGTGCCACAAACTTCTCGGCATTCAGCTCCTCCCGGTTCAAGTAACCGTTAGCGACTCCAACCCCGCCAATGTATAACTCTCCTGGTACCCCCCGAGGTACTGGATTCTGGTGGGCGTCCAATACGTACAATTGTGTATTCGGAAGTGCTCCACCAATCGATGGAGGGGTAAAGCTACCATCCTCCGCCTCTACCGTAGACACGGTGCTGAGAATCGTACATTCCGTTGGCCCATAGATGTTTACGTAATCAAAGGTGAGATGCGCTGGTGGACGCATTTGCAGTCGTTCACCCCCTGCGAGCAGTGCTCGCAATGAACCATCCTGCGGCCAGGTGAGTGGCAACAGCTGCTCTGCGACCACTGGAGGCAAGAAGCAGCTCAAGGTGATCTGGTGATCCAGCAGCCAGTGCTGCAATCCCTCGGGGTTCAGCACGATCTCTTGCTCCATCAGATGCACACTGCCTCCGGAGCAGAGCAGCGGCCAGGTTTCCAGCAAGGAAGCGTCAAAGCCCATCCGCGCGATCTGAGCGCCACGGTCTGCTGGGCTTGTCCCAAACCGACCTTGGTGCCACAAAACAACGTTCAGCAAGCCTTGATGACGAAGGATTGCACCCTTAGGCTGTCCCGTAGAACCCGACGTATAGATCACATAGGCTGGATCTTGCGCGGTCGCCCATGGCTCGGGATTAGCTTTATACTCACTATCCTTACTGCTCTTACTTCTTTCTCTGCCCTCACTGTCCTCTCCGTTATCCAAAGCCCACCATTCCGATTCCCGATCTAGACACAGCACCTCAACCGTTGGTGCTACAGTCAGCTGAGTTAGCACGTTTGAATGGGTGACTAACCATGGAACATTGGCATCTGCCATCATGTAAGCCAGTCTTTCCTCAGGATAAGTCGGGTCTAGCGGCACATAACAGGCTCCTGATTTGAACACTCCAAGCATGCCAACCAACCAGTCAACCGAACGCTCCGTGCAGACCCCCACATAACTCCCCGGACGTGCGCCCCGCTTACGGAGAGTGTGCGCCAAGACATTCGCCCGTTCATTCAGCTCACCATACGTAATCTTTCGATCCGCGTCCGTTGCAGCGAGTGCTTCGGGCGCTTTAGCCGCTTGCTCTTCCACCAGTTGGTGTACAAGACAGCTCCAATCATAGGCTTGATCCGTCTCATTCCAATCGACCAGTAGCTGCTGGCGTTCTGCAGCAGTCACCATGCCTAACTGAGCAAGTGAACGATCCGGCGTTGCCGCCATTTGGCGCAGCAGTTCCATGAAATGACCGGATAAACGCTCGATCCATTCGGCATCGAATTGGTTGCTTTTATACATCACCTTCATATGTAACTCCGACTCTGCTGGTGAGAGAGATACGGTGATCGGAAAGTTCGTTTTCTCCGCAGCCTTGATTTCCGTAATCCTTACCAATTCCTCACCAGGCTGGTCGTCAATCGGTGTAGGATAATTCTCAAAAACAAACAGTGTCTCGAATAACGGTTGGTCCTGCGGTACGTCGCTCCAGTTACGAATATCTACGAGAGAGGTATGCTCATACTGTCTAATGGTCGACTGTCTACGATGGACAGATTGGAGCCAATCACGGACAACCTGCTCTCCATCTACTTGGATACGTAATGGTAACGTATTAATGAAGAGACCTACCATATGCTCAGCACCTTCAAGCTCTGCTCCACGTCCTGAGCTAGTTACGCCGAACAGCACGTCCGATTCCTGGCTGTACCGGCTCAGCATAAGAGCCCATGCACCTTGAAGCACGGTGTTCACCGTGATACGGCTCTCTGTAGCTAGTTTTTTGATCGCAGCAGTGTACTCCTCCGGAATGATTAAGTCATGCTGAGCTGATGAAGCCCCTTCTGCCGCACTTCCGCCCAGCTTCATTCCGAGCTGAATTGGTGAATCAAAGCCCTGTAACTCCTGTTTCCAGAACGATTCAGCCGCCCCAGCATCCTGATTTCGAAGCCATTGAATGAATTCCCTATAAGGACGCACCTCTGGTAACTGTATCTGTTGCCCACGTACCAACGATTGATATATATGAAGCAACTCTGCCTGTACTACAGAGAAGCTCCACCCGTCAAATAACAGATGGTGGCACATCCACACCATATTGTAGCGCTCTTCTTCCCACTGAATGAGGGATACTCGCATTAAAGGAACCTTTTTTAGATCAATACCTCGCTCCTGATCCTCGGTAAGAAAACGTGCCAGAGCAGCTTCTCTGTCTGAAGTTTCAAGCGCTTGCCAATCATGCCGTTCAAGTGTAATCCTTGCCTGGCGATATACCGCCTGCAAAGGTTCTGCTGTGCTATTCCATAGAAATCGGGTTCTGAAAACCGAGTGCCGCTCAATCAAAATGTTCCAAGCTTCCTCCATCATGTCCAGGTTCAGCGAACCCTCCACTTCAAGATTGATCTGAGTAAGGTACGTATCGTTAGCCTGTATACCCTGATCGTACAGGGAATGGAACAGCATTCCCTGTTGGATCGGCGACAGAGGATAGATATCGACAACATCTTTGTTCTTCATGGTCAGTACTCCTCCTCTAGTTCGTTTGCAATACTCTCCAGTTCGAATTCGGATAATTGGTTATCTTGAAGCACTCGGGATAACTTATTGACCATTCCGGTATGTTGGACAAGTGCCACGGCCTCTTGAATCACTTCATTAAAATAATCTGCTGCTCTTTCCACGCTACTCTGTGAAAATTGACGGTTGCTATACATCCATTTCAAATGAAGTTCCCCACCTGAAATCCAGCACACAACATCAATGAGATGACCCCGTTCATTATCTGAACCCCAGTCAAGGCTCGTATACTCTTCCGTTTCCTCGAATCCGGAATATTTGCCAGACGTCTGATATTGACCCAGATAATTAAAGCTCGCTATGGGTGCTGCAGCATTCTGAGTTAACACCGGATAGCGCTTCAAGTAGCGCAAAATACCATAATCCATGCCTTTGTTCGGAATACGGAGAAGTTGCTCCTGAACATGCTTGATCAGTCCGTCTACTTGATGAACACCACTGAGATTTACGTACACAGGATACATACTGGTAAACCATCCAATCGTACGGTTTAGGTTCAGATCCTCGGCGATCTCTTCACGGCCATGTCCTTCAAGATGAATCCATACGTGGTCGCTTGCACTCCAATTCGCTAACGTGCTGGCAAAAGCAGCAAATAAAACCTCGTTAACCTGAACATGCAACTGCCGAGTAACTTCTTCTCGCAATATAGTAGTTGGCTCCAACTTCAACGTTCTGAGGACAACTGCTGTATCTGCTACCTGATTGCTACCTTGTGCATCGTCTAATTTAAGCTGGAATTCATGTCGTTTAATCTGCTCACTGACATGTGTCCAATACTGCTCAACTTGTTCGGTAATATTATGGCTTGCATAATCAGCCAGTCGTTCTGACCATTTCAGAAAGGACGTCGTTTTTAAAGGAAGACGGACTTTTTGCTGGCTCACCAGATTCGTATAGATATTCTCCAGATCCTCCATCAAAATTCTCCACGATACACTGTCCACGACCAGATGGTGAATGACGATCGCTAGTAGATCTGGCCGTGTGGAACCCATGCGCATATAAAGGGAATGCCACAATGGGCCTGCTTCAATATCCAAACTGGACTGAATCTGATTCAATTCGGACGTTACTGCCGTTTGAATATCCGCAGCTTGTACATGAGATAAATCCCGTATGGTAAGTTGTACCTCGGTACCTGAATCACGACCAGTCTGCATCCACGCTTGTTGTTGATCATCCAAGCTGAACGCCATACGCAATGCATCGTGATGAGATTCCAGCAGCTCTAGCGTCTGGTGCAGGATATCCAGCTGCAATGGCGCTCCGACCTTGATCACAACGGACTGGTTCCAGTGATTCGGACTCGCATGTTGTTGTGCAAAAAACCATTCCTGGATCGGAGTTAACGGCGCTGTACCCGTAACCGATCCCTGATCTTCATTTAAGCTCCGTGCCTCCCAAGCTCGAACAGCAAGTTCGGCGATGGTAGGATAGAGGAAGACCTGCTGATTTTTGAGAGCAATGCCACGCTCATTCGCTTTGAAAATCATCTGGATACTGACAATAGAGTCGCCGCCCAGTTCGAAGAAGTTATCTTCCACACCGATCTGTGTAACTCCCAGAACCTCACTCCAGATCTCGCACAGCACTTCTTCGACAGGTGTACGAGGCGTTACATGATTCTCCTTATTGTCATTCTCTTGTGTACTAGGTTCAGGTAATGCTTTGCGGTCTACCTTTCCATTCGGTGTAAGAGGCAACTCATCCAAATGAACCCAAGCGGCTGGGATCATATACTGTGGCAGTTTCTGCTTCATATAGTTCCGAAGCTCTGACACCATCTGCTTCTGCTCACCCTGTAATGTAAAATAAGCGACTAATTGTCTGCCTGTACCTGCCGTCTCTCTTACCTGTACGATGGCAGAATTCACGGCAGGATGCCCTGCCAACACGGACTCAACCTCGCCCAGTTCAATTCGGAAGCCACGAAGCTTCACCTGGTGATCTGCTCGTCCAACAAATTCCAATGTGGCATTTGTTCGATAACGAACCAGATCTCCCGTTCGATACAGACGCTCTCCAGCCTTGAACGGATGTGGAATAAATGCCTCTGCTGTTAGCTCTTCGCGGTTGAGATAACCAAAGGCCAGTCCTACACCACCGATATACAATTCACCCGGTACACCAACCGGTACCAGATTACGCTGGCGATCCAGCACGTATAACTCGGTATTGGGCAGAACACTCCCGATGGAAGGAGCCACATTCAGTGTATCTGCCTTCTTCGAAGCTACCGTTCCTGCTGTACAGAGAATGGTATATTCTGTTGGGCCATAATGGTTCGTATATTCAAAGGGCAGACCGGCTGGCGGTTGAACCTGAAGCCGATCCCCACCAGTCATCATCGTGCGCAGTGATCCATGGGACGGCCAGCGTTGATCCAAGAGCTGTTCTGCAATAATAGGAGATAAGAAGCAACGGGTAATACCTTCGGCATTAATCTGCTCTCGAATCGCCTCTGCATCCGCAACGATATGCTGCTCCAAAATATGAATACTCGCCCCAGCGCTTAGGAATGGCCAGACCTCTAAAATCGAGGCGTCGAAGCCCATCCGCGCAGCTTGTGCGGCGCGATCACGCGGGGTTACGTCATACCGTTCGTGATGCCAACGTGCGACATTGAGGAGACCGCGATGCTTGAGCACAACACCTTTGGGCAGACCCGTCGAGCCTGATGTGTAGATGATATAGGCTGCATCGTCCGGCGTTGTCGTTATTGAAGGATTGTTGTCATTACCACTCCTGAGCCACGTTTCCTCCTGATCAATACAGATCGTTTCTGCCGTCCATTGCAAACGATTCATCAGACCAGACTGTGTAATCAGTAGTGGAACACGAGCATCCTGCATCATATATTCCAGTCTTCCTTCGGGATAACTCGGATCGAGTGGAACGTAACATCCTCCGGATTTGAATACTGCAACCATCGCAGTCAGCCATTCAGGAGAACGATCAATATAGACACCTACATTGGTGCCAGGAACAACGCCTCGTCTGCGAAGCTCATGAGCCAGTTGATTCGCTTTACGGTTCATTTCTCCATAACTTAACTGCTCATTCAAGTAAGCTACTGCCAGTTGATCAGGTGCACTCCCCGCATGCATCTCGAATAGTTCATGTATACATTGCTCAAGGGAATAATCCCGCTCAGTGCGATTCCATTCCACTAACAAAAGATTCTCTTCTTCCTTCGATAACAAAGGTAACTGGCTAATAACCTGTTCCGGAGCACTTGAGATACCTTCCAGTAAAATGTGTAGATGTCCTACCATCCGCTGGATGCTCTGCTGATCGAACAATCCTGTATTGTAGATCAACTCTCCCGATATACCTTCGCCGCTTTCCTCCATAATCAAAGACAGGTCGAATAATGCAGTTGTGCTTGCCTGCTCTACCGAAGTTACCTTCATGTCCGGAAGTCGGATATCATCCCCAGGCGCATTCTGTAATGCAAAAAATACTTGGAACAGCGGAGTGTAGCTCGGTTCCCGATCAGGCTGGAGTTCGCTTACGAGCTTTTCAAACGGTACATCTTGATGCATGTAGGCACCTAGTGCCATTTCCTTCACCTGGGACAACAACTCTCGAAAACGTAAATCATCCGATAGGTACGCACGCATTACGAGTGTATTCGCAAAGAAACCGATCAGCCCTTCCGTTGCTTCTTGGTTCCGGTTCGCAATCGGTGTACCCACTGTAATATCCTCTTGCTGGCTATAACGGTATAAGAGCACATTCCACGCAGACAGCAACAACATGTATAACGTTACTCCTTCACGGCGGCTTAGCTGCTGCAAGGATTGGAGTAGAGAAGGCGCTAGAGTGAAACGCTCCGCAGCTCCCTCAAATGTCTGTACAGCAGGACGTGGATAATCCGTCGGCAACTGCAGTACCGATACCCCCTGCAATTGCTGCCTCCAGTACTGCATCTGTTGTTCCAATATTCCATCCGCAATCCATTTTCGTTGCCACACCGCGAAGTCAGCATATTGAATAGGTAGCCCTTGCAGCACCCGTTCTGCTACATTGCTCGATTCACCGGACACATCCGAACCATTCAAAGCCGAATATATTTCACCCAATTCCCGGGCAAAAATACTCATAGACCAGCCATCCGATATAATATGGTGCATCGTCACACTAAACAGATATTCTTGCGGTGCAATCTGTATTAACAATGCGCCCAGCAGCGGGCCTTCCTGCAGCGAAAAGGCTTGATCGCGATCTTCATCAATCCCGTGAAGTGCCTGTTCAAGCGGGTTAGAATGATTCTGCCAATCCAAATAAGTAAACACAGAAGGTAATGTCGGTAAAATGTGCTGCACCGGATCTCCGTTTGATCCAGATAAAAAACAAGTACGGAGCGATTCATGCCGCTGTATCAATTTTGCTAAGCTATTCTCGAGCAGATCTGGTCGCAACTGACCATGAATCCGCCAAAGGGACGGGATATGATAACTGCGATTGCCTGGATACATCTGTTCAAAGAACCACATCCGTTGCTGTGCATAGGACAATGGCAACTCCCGCTCCCGAGAAACCCTAACAATCTCTTCAGGAGCAATTCGTTCTTCCTGAATTTCCTGAATCTCACGAATGGACTTCGCCATCTGAGAGAGCACCGGACGTTGGAAGACTTGGGCAAGTGGATACTCAATGCCAAATAACTTCTTCACCCGAGATATGATCTGTGTAGCTAGAAGCGAATGACCCCCAAGCTCGAAGAAATGATCATGCGCACCAATTCGCTGTAACCCCAGTACGTCTGACCAGATTCCCGCCAGCATCTCTTCCACCGGATGACGCGGAGCCACATAGTCCTGTGCACTATACAGCTCACTCGGCGTTGGTTCAGGCAGGGCTTTCCGATCCACCTTGCCGTTTGGTGTTACAGGGAACTGATCCAGTACGACCCATGCCGCAGGCAACATGAATTGTGGTAGCTTCGGCTTCATATATTCACGCAGCTCGTTGACAAGTACAGCATTGCTTTTCCCACGGGAGGCCTCCGGCTGAGTCGCAATGTAGGCAACTAATTGCTTCCCTGTTTCTCCTATTTCCCGCGCCTGTACAATGACGCTATGTACAGCTGGGTGACCCACTAACACCGATTCGATCTCACCCAATTCGATGCGGAATCCCCGGATCTTCACCTGATGATCCGCACGACCGATGTAGCTCAAGGTGGCATCCCGGTTGTATTTCACTAAGTCACCCGTTCGGTACAAGCGCTCCCCAGAACGGAACGGATGTGCCACAAACTTCTCGGCATTCAGCTCCTCCCGGTTCAAGTACCCGTTAGCGACTCCAACCCCGCCAATGTACAACTCTCCTGGTACCCCCCGAGGTACTGGATTCTGGTGGGCGTCCAATACGTACAATTGCGTATTCGGAAGTGCTCCACCAATCGATGGAGGGGTAAAGCTACCATCCTCCACCTCTACCGTAGACACGGTGCTGAGAATCGTACATTCCGTTGGCCCATAGATGTTCACGTAATCAAAGGTGAGATACGCCGGTGGACGCATCTGTAGTCGTTCACCGCCTGCGAGCAGTGCTCGTAATGCCCCATCCTGCGGCCAGGTAAGCGGCAGCAGTTGCTCTGCCACCACAGGAGGCAGGAAGCAGCTCAGGGTGATCTGGTGATCCAACAACCAGTGTTGCAATCCCTCGGGGTTCAGCACGATCTCTTGCTCCATCAGGTGCACACTGCCTCCCGAGCAGAGCAGCGGCCAAGTCTCCAGCAAGGAAGCATCAAAGCCCATCCGCGCGATCTGAGCACCGCGGTCTGCCGGGCTTGTCCCAAACCGACCTTGGTGCCACAAAACAACATTCAGCAAGCCTTGATGACGAAGGATTGCACCCTTAGGCTGTCCCGTAGAACCCGACGTATAGATCACATAGGCTGGATCTTGCGCAGTCGCCCATGGCTCCGGATTAGCTCTGTGCTCACCGTTCTCGCCCCTATCCAATGTCCCCCAATCTGATTCCCCATCCAAACAGAGCACCTCAACCGCTGGCTCTACGGTCAACCGGGTCAGTACTTTCGAATGGGTCACCAACAGCGGAACATTGGCATCTGCCATCATGTATGCCAGTCGTTCCTCTGGATAGGTCGGGTCTAGCGGCACATAGCAGGCTCCTGATTTGAACACCCCAAGCATGCCAACTAACCAGTCAACGGAACGCTCCGTGCAGACCCCTACATAACTCCCCGGACGTGCTCCCCGCTTACGGAGATTATGCGCCAAGACATTCGCCCGTTCATTCAGCTCACCATACGTGATCTGCCGATCCGCATCCGTTGCAGCGAGTGCTTCGGGCGCTCTTGCCGCTTGCTCTTCCACCAGCTGGTGCACAAGACAGCTCCAATTATAAGCTCGGTCCGTCTCATTCCAATCGACCAGCAATTGCTGGCGTTCTGGGGTAGACAATAGCTCAAATTGATCCAAAGTCTGCTCTGGATTAGCCATAGCCTGTTCAAGAAGCCGCTGGAAATGGCCTACCATGCAAGCCACCGTTTCTTCATGAAACAGGTCGGTATTATATTCAAATAAGCCACAAAGTCCGTCGTGATTCTGCTCCATCGTCAGTGACAGATCGAACAGAGACGTTCTCCAATTGACCTCTATCGCGCCCACCTCAAGCGTGTCCAGCTGTAGAGAGGCATCATCGTTCTCTTCCATGGTGAACAACACTTGGAACAATGGCGACACACCCGGATCTCGATCGGGCTGAAGCTCCTCAACCAGCTTCTCGAACGGTAAATCCTGATTTTTGTAAGCTAACATTGCCTCGCTCTTCACTTGCTGCACCACTTCAGCAAAACTTGTATTTCCCTGAAGCGACGTTCGCAGCACGAGCGTATTCACAAACGATCCAATGAGAGGTGTGACTTCCTGTCGTACCCGATTGGCAATAGGTGTACCTACAGCAATGTCTTCCTGCTGGCTGTAACGGTACATTAGGGTTTTGAACGCAGATAGAAAGATCATGTAAAGTGTCACTTTGTGCTCACGACCGTATTGCTGGAGAGACTTCTCCAGTGTAGATGACAGGCTAAATCTAGCGTGATCTCCCCGATACGTCTGCACAGAAGGGCGAGGGAAGTCAATTGGAAGCTGCAGCATCTGTACACCATCCAACCGCTCCTTCCAGAACTCCATCTGTTCATTTGCCTGCTCACTCTGCAGCCAGTCTCGTTGCCAGACCACATAATCGCTGTATTTGATATCGAGCGGAGCAAGTGTATAGGAGCTTCCCTTCGCCATCGAGGAGTACAGCGTTGTTAACTCCTCGGACAGCAGACGGATCGACCAGCCATCGGATATGATGTGATGCATATTGACGAGCAGTACATGATCATTCTCTTCAACCGGGAGAACAGCAGCCCTGAACAACGGACCTTGTCCAAGATCGAAGACACGATTCTTCTCCTGCTCCACACGCTCCACGATAGCCTGCTCAAGTTCTTGTTCCTTATCTAGGGATAACAGTTCTAACTTGAACTGCAACTGCGGCTGAATTGATTGAACAACTTGACCGTTCATATTGTGAAACGTAGCGCGGAGTGAATCATGACGATCCACAATTACCTGAAAACACCGCTCAAGCACTTGCCAATCCAATGAACCACGAATACGCCAGTTTAATGAAATGTTATAACCGACATTCACAGGGTCGAACTGATGTATGAACCAGAGTCGCTGCTGTGTATATGAAAGTGGGAAGTACTTTTTCTCCCCTTTCTTTTGCAAAAGTGCTTTGAGTAGCTCTCTCTTTTGTTCCATTGAGGTTTCAATTTTATCCAAGATGCTGATCCTCCTCTAATAGAGCTGCGAGTAATTCCTCGACTTCCTTCTCGGTTAATGCATCCACAACGATATCCGCAGTTTCCTTGCGTTGGATTGCTGTGAGCGGTGTTGACGTCAATTGCCAGTCAGAATGCGTTTCCTCGATATATGTTGCCAGTTCATGAACGGTAGGATGGTCAAAAATATCACCCAGCGGAATCGAGATATGGCAAGCCTGCTCTACCTGGAACAGGAATTGTGTTAGCTTCAACGAGTGTCCGCCGATCTCAAAAAAGTGATCATGGATTCCCACTTGTTCCAGTGACAGAACGTTCGCACATATCTGGCATAGCACTGCTTCCAAATCCGTGGTTGGTTCAACATAATCATTCGAGGGCGTAACATGTAATTCATCAGGTTCCGGCAAGGCTTTACGATTAATTTTGCCACTTGGCGAGAGCGGCATAGACTCCAGCTCTACCCAAAGTGTCGGGATCATATAGTAAGGTAGCGACTGGCGTGCGAACTCTCTTAGCTCGGACACCGTAACCTGTAATCCACTTTTGACAACAAAATAACCTACGAGCTGTTTTTCCCCAGGCACCGCTTCGTTCACAGTGACCACCATGGAATCCACTGCAGCATGCTGGTGCATGTACTGCTCGATCTCATGTAGCTCGATGCGGAATCCCCTAACTTTCACCTGATAATCGGCTCTCCCCAAGTATTCCACATGTCCGTCTGCACGATATTTGGCTAGGTCACCCGTCTTGTAGACACGTTCTCCCGATCTATAGGGATGCGCTATAAACTTCTCGGATGTGAGCTGTTCCAAGTTGTGATACCCTCGTGCAAGCCCTTTTCCTCCGATATGCAGCTCCCCAGCTACTCCAATCGGAACCGGATTCAAATACGGATCTAGAATATACAGTTCTGTATTATCAATCGGCCGACCCAAATCTACAGTATCTGCATGTGTCAGATCACGAGAAAGCGACCAGACTGTGGTTTCTGTAGGACCATAAAGGTTGAAGATTTTACCTTGGAATCGACTTTGTAATTGTTGCAGCAGAGCCATCGGTAGTGCTTCCCCGCCTAGCATAATTCCGTTCATTCCACTTAACCGTTGTTCCATCTGCTCATCCACCCATATCTGTTGCAGACGTGAAGGCGTAAGTTGCATCCAGTCTGGTGACGTACGCGCTAGGAACTGATTCAGCGCATGAACATCCGTCTGCTCTCTACCTGAAGCTAGAGCTACTTCCATTCCAACAATAAGGGGCACGAGTGCCTCTAGAGCAAATATGTCAAATGATACGGTCGTTAGCGCAGCAATGCGATCTCCAGTTTGGAAATCAAGCAGTCGGATCATGCTATGTGCAAAGTTAACAAGTGCTTCATGAGTGATTTCCACACCCTTAGGTCTGCCTGTCGAACCCGAGGTATACATGATATAAGCCAAATCCTGCAGGTTCGTGAATGAAAGACGTTCCTCATCCTTTTGATTCGTTTCCATAGGCGGCACTGACATGATGTGACCTGCGTAATCCTGTGGAACCTGCATCGAACCATCACGTAACACGAGACTGGCTCCACTGTCGCTTAACATATAGCTAATCCGATCTGCCGGGAGAGCAGGATCAATAGGAACATAAGCACAACCTGATTTCATAATGCCAAGTATGCCAACCATCATCTCCATGGAACGTTCCATATACAGAGCGACACAGTCACCTGACTGCACATGCTCAAGCAATTGAAACGCTAGCTGATTACTCCAGCTCTCTAATTGCTGATAGGATATACCGTTTTCTCCAAAGGTAAGCGCCGTTTGAGCTGGCGTCTGCATAGCCTGCAAACTGACCAATTCCGGCAATGCAACTCTTCCCGGGAAGCTCCGTTCAGTCTGATTCCACTCGTGAATCATAAGCTGATGCTCTGCCTCTGACTGAATCGAAATATCTTTCAATTGAAGCTGTGGTTGTGCAACAACCGCCTCAAGCAGTGTTACGAGATGATCCTTCATTCTTACAATGGTTGCTTCATGGAACAGATCCGTATCGTAAACCCATTCCCCCGTTAATCCGTGCTCGGTTTCCTTAAACGTGAGGGATAGATCAAATTGAGCAATGCCAAAATCCATCTCGTATAATTCCATATTGAGATTAGGCATAATCACCTTTTCGTCCGGCGTGTTATGAAGTGCAAAAAACACTTGAAAGAGCGGTGAGGTCTCTCTCTTCCGTTCCGGTTGCAGCTTCTCAACTAGTTGCTCGAATGGATACTCCTGATGGGCATAAGCCTCAACAGATACCTTCTTCACCTGCTCTAACAGATCCATGAATGATTGCTCTGGTGAGACATGTGTACGGAGAACGAGTGTATTCACAAAAAGCCCGATGAGATCTTCAGTCTCTGACCAATTTCGATTCGTAATAGGAGAACCGACCGCTATATCTTCCTGATATGTGTAGCGATATAACAGCACATTGAAAGCAGATAACAGCGTCATATACAATGTCGTTTCTGCCGTTTCACATACACGCTTCAAATCGTTGTTTAATGAATCACTTATATGAAACGCAAGTGTTTTCCCATTTCTCTTATTCTGCTGCTTCGACTTCATCCTATCTGTTGGCAAGGATAGAGGCGTCAGATCAGCTAATTGCTTCACCCAATATTCCTCATGTCGGCGAAGAACATCGCCACTTAACCATTGCCGCTGAATCTGGGCATAGTCTTCATACTGCACAGGTAACGGCTCAAGCGACACAGGACGTTTCAGCAGGTAATCTCCGTACAGTAAACCTAGTTCCTTCACAAACAATTGCACTGACCATTCATCAGAAACGATGTGATGCATATTGACGAACAGCAGGTACTCCTCTTCCCCCAGTCGGAACAAACGCATACGAACTAATTGTCCTAAGGTCAAATCGAAAGGACGCTTTACCTCCTGCTCAATCCATTGCAAGGCCTCACTACGGGTAATGGCTCTATCTTCATACATAAGAATCGTATCGTCAGCAGATTCAGGTACCATTGCATAACCAGGCTCTCCGCTGATATTGGGATACTTACTTCGAAGGATATGATGCCGTGATAGGATCTGATGAATTGCTCGTTCCAGTGCATCAAGATTCAGCGAACCCTTTACATCCCACACATAGGGCATATGATCACTGTAGGAATCCTGATGAAGCTGATGTGTGAACCAAAAGCGCTTTTGAGCAAAAGAAGGCTCTGGATTCGCTAAATTAGATTGGAGTAGCAGCGCTGGTCGTAACTCCGATTCATTACCGTTCAGCAGTCTGCCATCAATAAGCTCTGATAAGCCCGCAATGGTTGGTCGCTCAAAGAACTCTGCGATCGTTATATCAATAGGATAGGACTGTCGAATACGAGAAATAATTCTAGTAGCTAATAGTGAATGCCCTCCAAGTATGAAGAACGGATCATGTAGCCCAATCTCACTCAGTCCAAGGACATCAGACCATATGACAAGCACCTGTCGCTCCGTAGGCCGATACTCCGAGAGGTCTAGATTCGAGGAATCCTCATGCTTTCTCTCAGGCAATGGCAGTGACTTTCGATCCAGCTTGCCATTAGGCAACAATGGGATGTTATCCAGCTCGATCCAGAAGGAAGGCATCATATACTCAGGTAAGTGATCTTTCAAAAAGGCAAATAGTTCTTCTGTACTCACTGCACCGGTATGGGGCATTTTGGGAACATAGTAGAGCACAATTCTTTTGTCATCCGGCGAAAATTCGTGAACCATCGCTACGTTATTCTTCAATAAAGGATGCTGGGATAATAAAGCTTCGATCTCACCCAGCTCGATGCGGAATCCCCGAATTTTGACCTGATTATCTATACGACCTACGATCTCCAGACAGCCATCGGGATGATAACGTACTAGATCACCGGTCTTGTACATGCGAGACCCCGGTTCAAAAGGGTTGTCCAGAAACACAGAACGATTCAGATCAGGTTGTTGCAAGTAACCATACGCCACGCCCTCTCCGCCGATATAAAGCTCCCCGGCAAACCCAGGTGGCATGAGTTGCTGGCGCTCATCAAGCACATACATCCGAGCGTTAGGAATAGCGTATCCTGCTGGAATGCGGCCATATTCCTCTTTCATCTGGCTCATGTCAAACAATGTGGTCGTAACCGTTGCCTCTGTGGGACCATACGTATTGATCAATTGGATCTGATCTCCGGCTAGCTGAAGCCACTTTTCGTAAATGAGCATAGAAGGTTGTTCGGCATTAAGCAGCACCATGCGCAGGTTATCAGGCAAAGTAAATCCGAATTCTCCGCAGTCCTCAACCCAACTATGCCAGAACGCAGTAGGTAAGCTTAATACGCTGATGTGCTGTTCGATGATATATGTTGTAAAAGCTGAATCTGGATAGCGATATGGATCAGGGACAAATACAACCGTTGCACCACTCAGCCAGAACGGAAAGATCTCTTCAATCGTGGCATCAAAACTAATCGGTGCAAATTGCAAAACTCGATCTGCTGATGATATTTCCAATGCATGAATAATGGAGTACAGATAACCAGTCAATGAGCGGTGACGAATCGCCACACCCTTAGGAAATCCCGTTGATCCCGACGTGAAAATAACATAAGCAAGCAGATCAGCGTGTGCCCTCTGTTGGTAGGTCATAGCTTGAGAAGCAATGCTGTCCTGTTCTGTCCCTAAATGAATCTTGGTTACGTCACTTCCCAGTTCGAGGTCTGCCTCATCTATAATTAAAAATCCTAGCTCAGCTTGCCCAGCCATATATTCCAGCCGACTTACAGGGTAACTGATATCAAGTGGTACATAGGCTCCACCACATTTCAGAACAGCCAGCTTGGCCACAGCCATATGTACGGATCGACTCATATATATGCCAACATGATCGCCGGGAACCACACCCCTGGTCTCCAAATAATTCGCCAGCCGGTTAGATGCCTCTGCAAGCTCACGATAGCTCAAGCGAGCATCCAGTGATTCCACCGCTATCGCATCCGGTGTGCTCTGGGCTTGAAGGTCGAAAAGCTCATGCACACATTGCTCCTGAGGAAACTCAAGGTGCGGCGCACACCACTCCGATAATAGCTGTTCTTTCTCGTATGGGGTCAGAAAAGATACTGTATCTACATCCAGGTCAGGCTGCTCAGCAATCTGAGCAAGCAACGATACAAGATGCTCACGCATGCCACTTATCTTGTCCTCATCAACCGTATTACCATGACTTAATAGCTGGACGTTACATGAAGCCCCTGTCACACTCCATATCAGCTCAGTGGAGAACGAATCTTCAAGCGATGATAGCGTATTAGCTTGAACTTCTTGCTTCTCCTCTTTTCTGACTAACCCTAGCGCATCCTCAATGTTAAAAAATACCCGCATCGTCCGATTTTCTGGACACTTCTCCGTTGTAGCAATCCCCTCTGTCCAAGACCCCAGACAAAGGCTAGCTTCTTCAGCAATCTTTCTAAACTGATCATGAATTTGAGTTAATAGCTTCGAAAAGGGAAGCGTAGGTGTAAAAACGGTGTTTACCGAAATCACATCCTTCAAGTCTTCTCCAGAATGCGAGGCATGCTCCGTTGCTTCATCCCGCGGGAAATCGAGGGCGATATCCACCTCATCCTTACCGGAATATCGATGTAAGAGAACTTGTACAGCTGCTAGTATCATCATGCTCATAGAGGTATCCTGTGCCCGGCATATCCCCCGCAGCTCTTGTATTAATGAATGATCCACATCCAGAAAGGAGATGCTCCGTTCAGAATAAATCAACTCTATCCTCTCCCTTGACTATGATGACCCATTGCATGAATGGAGGTGCCTGTCTCATTGAAATTTACCAACATTAATCAGCAAGGATATGTTCGCTGGATGGACGAAGATCTTTATTCATCTTCTTCTCCTTAAGTCGATCACGATTTTCCCGTTTATCCTTCAAGGTCTCAGCTCCACTGTTCCTGAAGGCTTCCCTCTTGGAATATCTTTCCAGCTCATCCGGAACGAGACTCTCCTGTTCATCCCCGTGGTAAAAGTTAGATACACCTGTGGTTCGATAGGCAACTGAATTGCCATAATAAGCATCAAAGTAGCGATCTGCTGTCCCTTCCTCATAGTTGCGAGGCTCAGGATAAGCTGTAATTACGCCTTCAAAGTTCCGTAGAATGGTTTTGCCAGGAGATTGAGAAACGATGTAATTAGGCTGAACTGGAATTTTACCACCACCGCCTGGAGCATCCACCACAAAGGTAGGTACGGAATAACCGGAAGTATGTCCTCTGAGCGATTCCATAATCTCAATTCCTTTGGAGATCGTTGTCCGAAAATGACCAATTCCCTCCGATAAGTCGCATTGATACATATAGTAAGGACGAACTCGCATCTTAACGAGGTCCAGATTTAGTTTCTTCATAATATGGCTGCTATCATTGATTCCTTTGAGTAATACCGATTGATTGCCTAATGGAACACCTGCATCTGCTAGCATCTCACAGGCTCTTCTGGCTTCGTCTGTAATTTCAATAGGTGTATTAAAGTGGGTGTTAAGCCAGATAGGATGATATTTCTTGAGCATGTTGCACAGATTCTCGGTAATGCGTTGTGGAAATACAACTGGGGCTCTCGTGCCGATTCGAATGATCTCGACATGTGGAATTTTGCGTAACTCACTGATGATGTACTCTAGAATCTTGTCATTGACCAGCAATCCGTCTCCTCCTGATAGAAGCACATCGCGCACAGCTGGTGTATTACGAATATAGGCAATTGCATCTTCCATCTGTTTCTTGGGAACTCCCATGCCGATCTGACCAGAGAATCGTCTTCGCGTGCAATAACGGCAATACATCGAGCATTGATTGGTAATGAGGAACAGAACTCGGTCAGGATAGCGATGGGTTAGCCCTGGAACCGGTGAATCATCATCTTCCGCAAGAGGATCTTCGAGGTCGTAACTCATCATCTTCATCTCTTGGGATATCGGAACACTCTGCTTACGAATAGGGCAATCGGGGTTGTCTGGATCCATTAACATAGCATAATAAGGCGTAATATTGAGTGGAATCGTCTGAGCGGAAATCCGAACACCTTCTTCCTCATCCGGTGTTAGACGAATAACTTTCTTGAGTTGATCCACAGTTTTGATTGTATTAGTCAGTTGCCATATCCAATCATTCCAGTCCTTCTCTTCGACGTTCTCCCATAATTCGACTTCCTGATAGTGTCTTCTGTGCTGAGCGGCTTTATCTGGCATTTCACGTTGAGTGTACAAAAACATCTCTCCCCTTCACCATACCTAGTTATGTGATTCATGACTACTTAGCATCGAAGACTACGACTACTCTACAGAAACATCGAAAATTCCCTTGTGCATTCATAAGTACATTCACAATTACATTCATATACACACGGGAGTACATCAGCGATGTACTCTATAAGATTTATTTGAAATAATATACAAATATATCTTTAAGGACTATTGTAACCATATTTTGCTATAATTGAAATAGAAAATTACAATTTTATATTATTGATTACTTAATTTTACATTTTATTCGCAAATGACTTATCTTTCGTATTTAGCACTTCCCTTCTTGAAACCAAAAATATAAATGAAAGTAGACTTTACTAAGCATGTGCATCCTTCACAGGTTCATGATATGAGTTTGGAACAGTTGCTGTTTCTGATAATTCCAGCTGATCAATGGATGGCAACTTCCGGAGCACACCGCTAACGAGCCAATACACACCAAAGATCACCATGGCAATGCCACCAAGTAAAATGGAATACAGAGGGCTTATCGAACCAATCGCTCCACCCACCAAAGCTCCAATCGGCATACTAAACGCTGCGGCACTGGATACAACGGTAATGACTCTACCAATCATGGAGGTTTCGATCTGTCTTTGAATTGCGGAGAACATCAGTACATTGAAAATTCCAATCGTTACAAACCCTGCACCATAGAGTGCAATAGATGGGATTACCGGCAACATACTTGCACCGATCCACAATAACCCTGAAGATACGCCGCAGAGCACGGTTAGCTTACCAAAAGGGAATTTCCCAACACGCGGTGTAATGATCGCTCCACATAACAGTCCTACGGACATTGCCGCCATATAATACCCATAGTAGGATTCACTCCCACCTTGCATCAGGGCAAATGCCGGAAGTGTGGCGAACATCGCAGCAATGAAAAAGTTAACGAAGAAGCAAGCAACGACCAGATGGGGGATAATCGATGAACCTGTGATATAACGGATTCCAGCCATAAAGTCTTGTTTGTAATTTTGGAGCCATTTACTGATCTCTGGCTGCTCCTTCTCATCGGTATTTTGAAAATCAAAGCGATACAGGGTGTAGATTAAGGACGTACACAAATGACATATAGCCGTAATAAGAATCGCTTGCACGGGGCCGATGAATGCAACCACGATGCCCGCAACAGCGAGAAATACGATGTTCATACTTTCCCGGAGTGTGTTCAGATATGAGTTAGCCTGTACCAGGCTATCTTGAGGTACGATACTGGGGATGACTGTAGATTCTACGGGGTAGGTAAACTGTGAGATCATCGCTACGATGAACAGTACGAGAATGCAATAAAATACGTTCAATCCAAATAATACAGCAAAGAGCGGAATCGAGAACAATAAGGCTGACTTTAGAAATTCACAGAACACGAGACTTTTTTTGTACGATACGTAATTGGCAAAAGGGGCAATCAGGAAGCCTAAGCAATCCGCAGCACTGATCGCAAAATAGGCTAATCCTGAATAAAATACATTGCCGCTGATCGCAAGTACAAGCAGCATGCCAGCCACCTCGTACACACCCGTTCCGATGCCTTTGACGAACATACCAGACAATAGTATATTAAAATTTCGATTGAACAAACGCGTACTCAAGTGATCTCCCCCTCATCATACTCTTTTGCTTCGAAACTGATCTGGTACGCCGTTCTATCTTGCTTAGACGTGAGTGACTGCTGTGTATATTTGTAGAACAACTCTGAGATTTCGTCACTTAAAGCAGCCAATTCTGCCTCGGACAGCATGATATAGTTATCACGCTTAGCCCGAAATTGTCGCTTCACCTTAAGTTCTGAATCATTTACTCGAAACAACGTCGCTTTGGCTCTGTAAAACTTCTCAACAATTCCTCTCGAAACCTCCGTATGTACCAGCTCCAAAATCTCATGCTTAAACAATTGCTGGATGTGATAATACGTTGTACCAGGGTCTTTATCCAACCGGTCTGCTACCTGCTTGGAGGTCATCGGCTGCTCGGATAACAAAATAATGATCTCAACCCGGAACGGATGTGAAATAATCTTCTGTTGTTCCAATGTGATATCCATCGGTTGCAATGTTTCGTCTGACATGGTAGTTCACCTCAATAACCTTCATAATGTAAACATTAAACCAGAAATTAAATCGCTAATTTAAATCGATTTATAAATCTAAATCGTATTGGAAGCATCATATCAACTCATGGAACAATTTGTCAATTATTTTATAAAAATAGCCTGATCACTGATCTCCAATGGAGAATCCGCAACCAGGCCACACAGGACATATAAAGCTACACGAAGCATATAAACTGAGATACCACCCCGAGATACATCGCATGTAACACATAAAACTACACACATGTACACCCATTGAATAAAGCATACAGACTATTGAAATACTGTGTTCACGTAAAAAAACTAGGAATGCAGTGCGGTCTTCGTCTGACTCGCAGCAGATTGACTCAAGTGCTCTTTCATTCGCGCTAACTCTGTACCCGCAAGCATCATAATTCCAATCCCATGGTTGTCGTTGGTGACTGTCAGGAGATCCTTGTTGTAATACTCTGCTGTGAATGCGTATCTCGATCCACTACATACCCCATGTACATTACCTTGACGGTCAATCGCATACTTCGTTAACCCACTCCATGCCTGCTCCGCCGCTACAATATAACGTTCAGGATGATGGAACCATCCGAATCGAACACCTCGGGAAAATCCGTAGGTAAACATAGCTGTACACGATGCCTCCAGATACGTATCTGCATCATTCAATACCTGGTGCCATAACCCGCTCGGGTCTTGAAGTGCAGCATACCCCTCACATAGTTCATTATAAAAATCAATCAAAGCTGGGCGATCCGCATGCCCTTCAGGAAGAGCCTCCAGCACCTCCGTTAACGAGAATAGTGTCCAACCATTTCCCCGCCCCCACGGTACTCGTGTCGCTTGCCCATATTTGAAGTCATATACATGGGACATGATTTTGTAATCAGACATAAATAGATACTTTCGGTATAACAAAAACTGTCTAGCCGCCTCATCCAGAGCTGCTGTATTTCCCGTCAAGCGGGCATAACGAACCAGAAACGGTGTGCTCATATACAGATCGTCCGCCCACATCGTATTCTCGGCATATTCCCCAGTGCACTCGCGGTAAAAAGCACCATCCTCCTGGCGTTCCAATCGAGATAACATAAAATCAGCAATCCGTGCAGCAATCGGTAGGGCTGTTGGTTCCTGATGCTCTGAATACGCTTCCAGCATAGCTGAGCCAAACGAACCACAATTGTCCAACATCTTGAGCATCACCAACTGTTGGTTCACTGCCGGGAATCCGTACTGCTCCCGATCCCACAACGAATATTCGTACATCCGAGTACATGTCTGCACATGTTCAACCGCATACCGCGTAATATCCGGTCGCTGTAAATGACGGCCAGCCTGTAACAAGCCATATACGGTTACACCAAGTGGATAATCCCAACGCCCATAGTTGGTCACGCTACCTACCGTCCACTTATTGCTAAGCATCGCATTCTCATAGTACGGACGTACCCAAGCATCTGGACGATCCAGCCGCCAATACGTTTTCTCCTCTGGTAAACGATCGGATGGGGATGACCCTGTTGTTCCCGTTGCGTACACCTTGTCGAATCGATCCATATCCTGCGCCGCCGGTTCAGATCCAGCCTTGAACGGCCCAGCATATAACCATGATTCTCCGGACACACCGTGTACTCGCTGCGGCAGTTCGAACTTTAATTCTTTTCCATTTACCGAGGCCGTTAATGTAAATTGCCACGGCGTCTCAGCATCGCTACATTCACTGCACACCAACAATTCGCTCCGTCCAAAAGAAGCATCCACTTCCTCCGTAAATGAACCTGCTTCTGCAAGCCGGATTACTTCTTCACCTTGATACCACACTTGGATCGAACCAGAGCAGGTTCCAGATAATTGAACCTTCGCTCCTGTCGCATCGTTGTTGTTCAGACGAGTTCTTGCATACACCCGATGGCCAGGAAGATGTCCATATATACGCTCCAGAGTAGGCATGACTTGTTGGGCTTCTGACCACTCGGGGTTAGGGAACCACGTCAGCCCAGTATCCTGTTCTTTTCCTATTAAATTCAGCGCAGTTTGCCCACCACCAGATGAGTTTAGTGATACCGAGATATCCTGGTTAGTGAGATTGGAATATACCCAACCTGCTTGCCCCAGTCTTTCTTCAAAAGGAGAAAGTACATTCAGAATGCGAACCTTACCCTCGTCAGATCCAAATTGACACCCAAAACCAGCAGGGGTGCAGCTCATTTGTAACAGCAACGTGTTCCAGCCTGGTTTAATATCAATTCCCAATTTCACCGTTGCGTCTGGGGTAATTTCATCTATAACTGTAGAGCGGTACACGAGTTGCTCATTAAAATAAAATCGAACGGGACCATAACACCGGATAAGCACATCCAGGTTACGGTCTTCATCCCCCCAGACCAGCGCTGCAGCGTAAACCGTCTGCCCTTTCTCTGCTTCTGGAAAGCGTTTACCTAAATTCAGATCATACAACCCTTTATCATTCTGCATAATGCCCGACTTCTGAAATAAACGATATACGAAATCCGCTTGGGCATTGGCTCCAATATATCGCTCAGCCAGCACTTTCAATACCTGATCCTGATCATCCCCGAAACGATAGTACATGCTCTGTGGTTCACTGAAATAGGTTGTCATGAAATGCCCACTTTCCTCTCCCGTGGAATAAAATTATAAGTATGCTGGGGAAAAAACACATTAAGTATAGCGCTTAACCTAAGTAGGATATCCCCTTGATTATCGATACAATAGATTGCTTCATCGTTTTGTAATAGGTGAATATTATCCCCAGTATACCTGACATGTTTGCTCATGGCTACAGATTTTTGTTTACGCTTACAATTTTACTTCCTACAAGTGCGTGTTCAAAAAGGGCGGTTTTCAGTACCGAGAAGATGGGATGAAGATAGAAATGGAGTAGCGGAGCGTAGGCAAAACTACGTGAGCAACTACATGTTTCCGAAGGAAACGAGCTCCGTAAGCATCCCGCTTATTTCGGCTGAATTCCATCTTCGATGCTGAGATGCTGCTCGTGCATCCTTCGTAATCAAAAGCGAACTTTTTGAACAACCTCTATAAATATTTAAACAATGGTTTAAAAAAAGGAATGCCTTGCCGATATAGGTATTAGACTGGAAATTCCACTTTTTGTATTGGAAAGGAAAGATGAAATTTGAATATGCTTGAATCTTTGGTAAATGCAATGCCTTTTGTCAGTCAAATGTTTCGTGATGATGTATCCATCTCTATTAATGATCATGAGAAAGTTTTATACTTTTCCGAAGCAAAAAGTCTGGATATTGGTGTGAAAGTCGGCGATGAGCTGCATGATGATTATAAGAATTTCAAAATGTTAGTTAACAAAGATACACGTACCGTGGCACGGATGCCTGGTGATCTGCAAGGTAGACCGTTCGACGCGATTCTCATTCCCATTAAAGAGAATGATCAGGTTGTAGGTATCCTCGGTGTAAACTATGCACTGGATAATCACATTACGCTAGAGTCACTAATTACTGAAAATGAAAGTACGATTAACGCCCTCGTTGGTGGCATTCAACAGATCGCAGCACACTCAGAAGAACTATCCGCGACATCAGAAGAAATTCTGCGCAACTCCAAGCAAGCGGTAGAGAACTCGGTCAGTGTAACCAAAGTAACCAATGTGATTCGTGAAGTATCTGAACAAACGAACCTGCTCGGCTTGAATGCTATGATTGAAGCTGCTCGCGTAGGTGATCTGGGGAGTGGCTTCGGGGTTGTTGCGAGCGAAGTACGCAAACTGTCCGATCATACGAAACAAGCGGCGGCTGATATTGAAACCTCCCTCGGTAGTGTTCAGGAGTCCATGAAACATATGGAACAAGAGATTGGTCAGATTACGACAGCAACGGTAGATCAAGCACAGCTCGTAAGTGAGTTCATGGAAAGTATTGATAAGCTGAGCCACACCAGTGCCAATCTCAAAACGTTCGTGCATAAGATGTTGTCGCTCGAATAACCCTAGTTTCGATATGTAGGATTTTCTTGAAGGTTATGTACATATGTTTAGATAGCAAAAAGCCTCCGCCCTCATTCCTTAATTGGAAGTCAGCGGAGGCTTTCGCTTGATTCAATTTAGGTATTCATTTCAATTTCGACAGCCACACCATAGTGGTCGGATACAACAGGCCCATTCTTGCCATTAAGAACAACCGTTGAAGACTTCGCCTGAACAGGACGATTCGAGAAAATATAATCGATGCGCAGTGGCTGACTGTTATTCGCCCATCCAGCAATGGCTTTGACAACGGTTGCGCCATCATCCTTCTGCGCTGCTGTCGTATAGAGATCATGCCAGCCATGACTCATCATATAGTCATACCCCTGTCCACGTATCTCGGCTACATTATTAAAATCTCCCATAATATATAAAGGTTCTTTCATATACGGCGCAAGTTTGCTCTCGGTTAGATCCCATTGCCCCTTGAAAGGCTCCTGCTCGTCATCCCACCAGTTATAATGTCCATTCACGAACCATGCCTCTTCACTATCCGACACCGTCTGGATTCCGACGATTTTGCGTGTTCGGTAGTTGTTGTAATCCCGCATGTGGGATACATATTCCCCAAATGCCTGCGTAATTGGCGTGCGGCTTAGAATCGCCAGTCCTTCATCATATCTGCGGAATCCGACATGGGTAGGAATCCAGGTCCAGTAATACTTTTCAGATAATTGTGTTAGTAGCACATAAGCATAATTGTCTTTTTTGACCACCGTGTCTGAATCTGTGGCAAAATAGTGCTCCAGCTCTGCCGTAGTTAAGGCCTCTTCCTGAATCGATTGGTTGACCTCCTGCATGGAGATGATGTCAAATTGATGTGTATTAATAAAATCAGCCAGTTGGCTGATCTTGTTCAGTTGATCTTCTTCTGCCCAAGCGTGTGCGTTTAAGGTAAGTATTTTCATAAACTCTCTCCTGCCTGATTTTAATGTTAGGTATCGCCTGTTATTGCATGGTTCCTCGGTAGAATACATACCCTAAGCATACACAATACATGCACATTTCGCATACATATGGCTACGATGAACTTGTCTTCATGGAGAAATGCATTCACCAAAAATTGGTTTCATTCACAGAACTCCTGCACGGATTGTCCTATAACTGATATGATATATACATTAAATTCACACCTTTAACGTCAGAACGCGTTGAATGATGAACCTATGATTTCTCCAGGAGATGGAATGATGAACATACCCAATGAAATAATCATGGATGATGCACAGTGGCAACAATTGATTCGTGAAATTGCGGATCATTTCGATAACCTGACCATTATGCGCGGATTCCAATATTATAAACAGAAACGTGTTGGAGCATTAACATTTACGGCGCAGCAAGGCATCCATGCGATGGTACAAGGTACAGAGGAATATGAAGTGCTGCTGAGTATGCAGTCCTTACCTACAAGCTACTGCCCTTGTCCGGTACATTCCCCTTGTAAACATATGATCGCTGTTCTTATGAGTTACGCTGAAAGCATGGGACGTCCTGTTCATGCCATTGTGAATGCCCATTCGAGCACTGCTCTGAAACAATCCGTGAAGCCTACCTCTGCTATATCATCGGTACGCTCGGATTCTGAAACTCATGTACAGGAGCTTGAAATCCCAGACAACTCATATAGCCAAATCAAGGAACAAGCGATGGATCTTGCTCAGCTACCGATTCCGGAATGGCATAAGCTGTTTCGGAACTGTCTCAACCGCCTGGGAACAGGAACAGCAAGTACAAGCTATATACAGGCTGCAACCGACGAGCTCTATGCCATCAAACCCAAGTTATCTTCAGGCATGGATCAAATATTCGATCTACACGTGCATATGTACCTTATGCGCTTCTGTATTCCCAGCCGTAATCCGAACACCAATTCGCCTGTATACCTTAGTTATCCTGCGCAGCTTGCTGTAGATGCCCTTCAGAGAAGTATAGAACAAGAGCTAAATCGCCCAATTGATCTATCCAATCTGACTGACGAGCAGTATGCAGAGCATTGGAAACGGCTCGAAGAAACGGTGACCTATCTTCGGAAGCAGATGATGTCCGAAACGTCCAGCATCATGGCATTTACATCCATCTATCGTGACTTGTGGCTAAACTGGCTTGTGCCTCTTCTACGCCGACAAGATGAGCTAGAAGCTGAACTAACAGCTCTACGCGAAATTGAACATAAATTAAGCGATGACTCCGTTTCTACTAAAACAACCACTGGAAGTGTGCTGAATATGAACCCTAGCAGTTCAGGCACAGGAACGAGCACATCTAATAGAAGACCATCCACGCTTCCACTACCTTTGGTGTTGGCACAGGGCTGGATATACTTTCACCTGAAACGGGATTCGGAAGCTTGGCAGATCTTAACGAGCGGAAGCTCAGCCTATGGCATTCCATCAGAGCATGTACTGCACTATTTGCACGTCCTGGTGGAACAACTGGATTGGAATAGGCTCGGACATTGGCTGGCAGAGCTCGGACCGTTGCTTGCGAATCGGCGCAATGACCCATTGCATGATTACATGCGATTGTGGGACACCGTTATTCAGGAGCTTCCTGAAACAGAAGATACGATGTGGAATACGCTTGTTAGCATGTTGCCCCATTCTCGACCTGCCTATGAGGATGCTCTTCATCGTCGCAGCCAGTGGCGGCGTTGGATCGATTTTCAACTTAGTACGGGGGCGGAGCCACTCGAATTCCGTGTCGCAATACTTCAACCCATCGAGAAAGATGCACCCGAGCTGCTGTTACCTTTCTACCATCAAGCCGTCGAACGTTATATCGGACACAAAAACAGAGACGGCTACAAAGCAGCGGTTAAGTTGTTAAAGCGACTGGCGAAACTATACAAAAAATTGAAGCAAGAAGAACGCTGGGAGCAGTTTATCACGGCTCTCGCAGTTCGTAATAGCAGACTGCGTGCTCTGCAGGAAGAGCTTCGGAAAGGTAAATTAATCTCATGAGCCTTAACCATCCTTACACCGAAACCATTGAAGTTCACGTTGCCCTAACGGGATATGGAGATGCCTTGTTCTATGGTGCACTCAATACCCACCATTTTGTATCCGGACAATCACTCAAGCAACGGTTATTCGCTTGGCATGCTCCTTCGTTCTATGGTACGGAGCTCGAAATCCGCCAGCTTGAAGACATTGAACTTGTAGTGCTGCCCGCAGAAGAAGTGATTCCTTTCTTCGCAGACATGCACACCTTACTGCATATTGAATGGAGATGGGATGAGCAGGCTGCCCATCTGATTCAGCTTGCTCCAGTGCTGGCTTCCACGATTGAAGATCGTAAATATATTCCTAGCTTTGCGGCTCATCGCACAGGGCAACTGCAATGGATCTGGGATTCAGACCGGTTGAAGCAACAGGACCGCGCCGCAATGACCAAAGCCATCGAGCAAACCGATGAGAGCTATACCGAAGGTCTAGGTGCTGCCTATTCTGCTTCCGTATTCCAGCGATGGTACAGCACGGAGGAAGCAGCCACAGATCTGAGACGCGAGTTCCCGCAGCTATTCCCGCAGAATGGGGAACCTCCGCGAACATTTGGCATGGATGCTCAATCATGGCTCGTCTCGATCGGCTGGAAAGCAGATGCTGCACCCTTCCGGCCACTTCTACAATTGCTGGAGCCAGACGATGATGAGCCTTCATGGCGATTACGATTGGTGCTGCAAAACAAGCTGGATGCCGCTTCACTTATTCCAGTGCGACTGGATTCACGCGGCCGGCTTGAGGGGGAATGGCCTGAGGGCTGGACAGCCTTCATTCTAGATCGATCTGCCGCATGGTTGGAGCAATTGCGGGCACACCTTCCACGCATTAGCCGTGAGGTCAGTGGTAGCCGTGATGTACTCAGCGATCCACTAGGAGACCAAGAGGCGTGGCAGTTCCTCACGATTGACAGCGGACGACTGCTAGAGTCGGGCTGGCAAGTATTGCTGCCAGGCTGGTGGGAAGCCGCACGGAAGAAAAAACCGAAGCTGCGTGCGAAGGTTAAGCCGGAGGAGGGCAGTGAACGCGGACAGTCCTTCTTCGGACTGGACTCCATCATTCATTTTGACTGGCGCATAGCTATTGGCGACTCAGATCTGACTGAAGAGGAATTCGCTGATCTAGTGGCTCGTAATGAACGGCTCGTTCGTTTTCGCGGAGAATGGGTTCCTCTAGACCCTGCTCTACTTGAGCAGATTCGAAGAGCGATGGGCGGCGTGGATCGGGAGCAAGGTCTTTCTTTCCAAGATATCCTGCACCTGCATCTGTTGCACAATGAACAACGGGAATATCGCAATCAGAAATGGAAGGAAGGACAGCAAGCCGAGGAAGAAGAGCAACCTCAGGCGAATGAGAACATTCAGCTGGAGGTAGAACTGAATGAACATCTACACCGGGTGATCGCACAGCTCGGAGGCGGACAAGGTGGTGCACCTTCCCTACCTATTCCGGAAGGGCTACAGGCTGAACTTCGTTCCTATCAAAAGGAAGGATTCGCATGGCTTGGATTCCTACGCCGGTTCGGACTCGGTGCTTGTCTTGCCGATGACATGGGACTCGGTAAGACGATCCAGTTCATCACATATCTGCTGCATCTGAAGGAAAATGAACCACGTTCTCCAGGGCAAGCACCAGCGCTTCTCATCTGTCCAACATCCGTACTGGGTAACTGGCAGAAAGAGATCAGCCGATTTGCACCTTCTATAAACGTGATGCTGCATTATGGAGCCAAACGGCTTAGTGAAGAAGCATTCCGCTCAGCTACAGAGCAGGTGGATATCATTATTACATCCTATGCCACAGCAACGCTCGACCAAGAAATGTTGCAATCTTATAACTGGGCATCGATTTGTCTTGATGAAGCACAAAATATTAAAAATGCTCAAACGAAACAATCTATGGCCGTCCGTAGTTTCCCTGCGAAGCACCGCATTGCACTAACCGGTACACCGATCGAGAATCGATTGGCTGAGCTGTGGTCGATCTATGACTTTATTAATCCGGGTTATCTGGGCAGTGCAAGAGCATTCCAGACCCGATTCATTAGTGCCATTGAGAAGGATAAGGACGAGCAACGTATGCAGGATCTGCAGCAATTAGTGAAGCCGTTCATGCTGCGCCGTAAGAAAAAGGATCCGAATATCCAGCTTGATCTACCGGACAAAAACGAGATGAAAACGTATATTCACCTTACCGGTGAACAAAGTGCTCTATACGACCAATCCGTTCAAGCCCTGATGGATAAGATGAAAGAACTGGAAGGCATTAAACGCAAAGGTGCGATCCTCTCTGCACTAACGCAACTGAAACAGCTCTGTGACCATCCATTGCTGCTGACCAAAGAGGCTCTTCCAGAGACCGTGACATCGGATGACTCAGGTGTAACATATGACGTGTACAGCCCACAAGACATGGCAATGCTCATTAGCCGATCTGCCAAGCTAGAGCGGTTGATGGAGCTAGTCCGTGAACTGCGAGAAGAGGGTGAACGCTGCCTTATCTTTACCCAGTACATTGGTATGGGGCAGATGCTACAACAGGTGCTGCAACAAGAGCTGCAGGAACCGGTATTGTATCTGCATGGTGGAACCTCCAAAACAGGACGAGATCGCATGATCGATCAGTTCCAGTCACGGACACTTCCTGCATCAGAACAGCCATCTGTCTTTATTCTTTCGATTAAAGCCGGCGGTGTGGGTCTTAATCTGACGGCGGCCAATCATGTATTCCATTTTGACCGCTGGTGGAACCCTGCCGTTGAGAACCAAGCCACTGACCGAGCTTACCGAATGGGTCAGACCAAGGATGTTCAGGTGCACAAGTTCATCTCCCTGGGCACACTTGAGGAGCGGATCGACGAGATGCTCGAGAGCAAGCAGCAGCTTAGCGACAATATCATTACTAGCTCCGAGAACTGGATAACAGAGCTCTCGACAGATGAGCTGACAGATCTATTCACTCGCCGGCGGGACTGGTCAGGATAACCTATCGTTATGTTTATTTCGTTTCACATCAGACGATGGAAGTAGGACATATATAGCTTCAGCTTGGCGAAACATGTGAAGAGGTAGCATTTATCATCGTGAATATATCCCAAAAAAAGAGCGAAGCACGGAAATTGAATTCCGTCTTCGCTCGTTTGGGTTATAACCAGAACCGGGCTGTGAATTCTCCACCCCGCCTAGCTACAGATATTATTGCTGAAACACTTCTCGCTTAACGCATGTTACCGATGATGGAGGATCTAGAATCTTGCATTTTCTTAACGAAATTGGTCATCACTTCAAAAGCTTCGTTGCGTTTGTTAGACATCGATTGCAAACGAAGCATGTCCATTTGCTGTGTATTGCTTGCTGCATCAATTTGGTTCTTCAGCTGCTGAGCCAAAGCCTCATCACCATTTTGTTGCGCTGCCTGTAATTGCACGTTCAGTTCTGTCATCTGCTGATACCGATTCTGTACTTCTTGAATTTGCGTCTGCAATTGGGCATCCAGTAATCTAGTACGCTCTTGCTGAACCATCATCAGCGCAGTCTCAATGTCCATTTTGCTGATGTCGATCGCATTAATGCTCGAAGTGTTCGAGTTAAAGATTGCGCTCGCTGAAGCCGAGCCAACGATCGATACTGCTGCAATAGCAGCAACCATTGTCGAAGTGAAGAATTTGCCAGTCCGTTTCATCTGATTTCCTCCGATTGGATATGTAATATGTACCAATATGGTACGGTTTTCTTCGATATTCTATATCAAAAGACCTAGTTGTACAATCCATTTAAAATTAAATTTAAAATGTTTGGATCAACCTATCCCGTAACCATCCTGTACTTACATTTTCAGATGTATTTCAACCTAATTGGTTACCAAAGTACCCGCATTACATCGTTCGTGATAGCTGTTGAATCAACTCTTGAATATGTGCTTTTACAGGCTGATCATCAACAGATTTAATGAGCTCTGGATTCAATAATTGATTCTTCTTCATTAGATAGAAATCATACAGCGCTTGACGAATAGTCATATCATACATAATTGAAAAGGTTGGTTCGGCCACTCGGCGAATGACTGCCTCATCCTGGATCATGTACAGAATGGGATTAATTCGATTAAATACCCCACGCTCCATCCCCTCTTCAAAAAAGTGACATAACTGCTCACTATGATGACGTAATGCGGTCGAGAACCCCTCAAAAATATGAGGATACAGCTTCTTCACATCACTCCAGAAAAATTCAGGCAGATATAACACATGCGAAATGGAATGTTGATACGCAATCTGGAAGCGACGTTCGAATGGAATTGAGTCATCCTTCATCATAGTTCTAGAATCATGAATTTCTTCGATATAGTCCTCCAAAATATTCTGGATAATTTCCTCTTTGGAAGAGAAGTATTTATATAATGTCGCCTTGCTAATATCCATATGTCTGGCCACGTCATCCATTCGAAGCGAACTGATCGGTGTGGTACGTAGCACGGGAATCATCTTGGTCAAAAATTTCTGCGAGTTCTCCAAACGTTTCATGGAGTGCCCTCCTCTATATACATTCAAATTTCCCATCCCTGTTGTTATTGCTCCAATAGCAACTGATTCACGGTGCACAAAATAGGCGATATATAAAGTATAGCACGGAAAGACGAAATAGATATATTGTACCAACTAAACTGTTTTGGGTATTTTAGTTTACTTTGAAATTTAGTTATGATATATTTAGGTCAATTAGTTTTACAAAATTATATTTCACACAACTTAAATAACCGCAAATTATACAGGAGGTTTTCTTTATGAAAAAAATATTAGTTGTCCTGACCAATGTGGATAAATACGCAACAAAGGATGAGCCTACTGGCTTGTGGTTGAGCGAAGCAACTCACTTTATTGAGGAATTCGACCATAATGACAATGTTCAGATTGATCTAGTTAGCCCACTGGGTGGCAATGTACCGCTCGATCCGAAAAGTCTGGGTGATTCTCTAGATGAAAGTACCAAAGCCTATTATGAGAACGAAGCATTCATGAACAAATTAAAAAATACATTGAAGCCAAGCGACGTGAAATCCAGTGACTATGACGCAATCTACTTCACAGGTGGACATGGTACGATGTGGGATTTCCCAGATAATGCTGAGCTGCAAGAGCTTTCTCGTGAAATCTATGAAAAAGGCGGCGTAGTTTCCGGCGTGTGCCACGGTGTTACAGCCTTGCTTAACGTGAAGCTGTCCAATGGCTTGCTGCTGATCAAGGACAAAACGGTTTCCGGCTTCACCAATGAAGAGGAAGCACTGGCACAACAAACCGACTACGTTCCTTTCTTGCTGGAAGACGCACTGAGAGAACGTGCAGGTCGTTACGAAAAAGCCGCTGCATTCAGCTCTTATGTTACTACTGACGGTCGCCTAGTTACGGGTCAAAACCCGCAATCCAGCAAAGCTGTAGGCGAAAGCGTCAAAGAATTGCTTGGTCTGTAAGTCTGAAAACAGTACTAAACCTTCATCTCCCCCATGTGTTTATATAGATGAACCAATGCCAAACAGCACGTTATCCATCTTCTCAAGACGGATAACGTGCTGTTTCATTTTATAAACTTAAATTATTGGCTTTTACTTACTCGCTCGATTTATTTGCCGCTATCGAAGCCTTTATTCCTGCTCCTGCCAGTCGCTTCACAATATAAGGAACAGTCAGCGAGGTCAGAATCACAGCAAACGCGATCTGAGCAATGGCTGTATCCACATACGGTGCATATGCCGGATTGAATTCCGCTGCCATCGACGGTACAACCATGGATAGTCCAGCAACCGAGCATGTTGCCGCAGCCGCATAACCTGGACGTCTCAACATTGCCCGATCAACGCCAATGAGCGGCAGCATGCAGATCAGCATAAACAACACGGTAACCAACAACCCGGACAGACTGGACTGAAATGCAATACGCAGATCAATGTTGGACCCGAAGCTTGTACCCAGGAAAGGTAGCAGAATCAGTGTCCCCGGTGCGAACATCTTCTGAATATTACCGTCCAGATTACCAAGCAAGATACCAATGAGAAAAGGCACCAGTGTAGCCAGCACACTGAGCAGATCTATACCTACCCCGCTCGCCGAATTCAATATCATGACCGGAATAACCGGAACAGCGATTAGATTCAGAATACCAAACGCGGCACGATCCACATCATCTCCGTATGTGTTCATCAAAGCCAGATATAATCCCGGGTTACAGCTGGTTAGGACAGCGATAAAAGCTACTGCAGATACACCGCCAATGCCACTGATTCCGAAGAAATGTACGAATGCCCAGCCAAACAGCACACTGATGAGAATACGTGAGGCACAGAGCACACCCGCTCTCTTTAAGGTCACCAGGAGCTGTGATAGGTTCAGCTGTGTGCCTGATACCAGCAAAATCATGCCAATGAGCACCATGGTACCCTTGGACGTGAACAGTGCTGTGGTGGGATCACCAATCTGAAAGAATGACGGGAACACCGTGTTGATTACAGCGGCGAGCATCATAGGCACGATAAGCAAGCCGCCGGGAATTTTCTTAATACGACCCAAAATATTCATGGAAGGTTACAGCTCTGCTCCGTTGGTACGGATCACATTCTGATACCAGAAGAAAGAATCCTTCCGATATCTTTTTAGCGTACCGTTGCCATAGTCGTCTTGATCCACATAGATAAATCCATACCGTTTGCTCATCTCGGACGTACCTGAACTAATCATGTCGATTGGCCCCCACATTGTGTAACCCAGCACCTCAACCCCATCCGCAATAGCGAGTCCCATCTGTTCGATATGCTTGCTCAGAAAATCAATGCGGTATGGGTCGTTGATCGTTCCGTCTTCATTGAGTTTATCGTAAAAGCCTGAGCTATTCTCTAGAATGAAGACAGGCTTCTGATACCGGTCGTAGACCAGATTGAGCGTATAGCGCAGACCAATCGGGTCAATCTGCCAGCCCCATTCGTTCGCAGGCAGATGTGGATTTTTGTACACACTGTGCACGTTACCTGCTGTTAATTCGAGCTGCTCGGTATCACTGCTGGATATCATCGAATTGTAATACGACATACCCACGAAATCAGCCGTATGCGCCCGAATGCCCTCTAGATCGCCGTCTTCGATGTTGAGCTGAATCCCTTTGTTCTTGAAATACGTCTTGCTGTAATAAGGATATTCGCCTTTATTCAATACATCCAGATAGAACTGGTTCTTCATCTGATCATCCTGCTGCATCTGGAGCGCATCCTCCGGCTTACAGGTATAAGGATATGTTGTAAAATAAGCCACCATGCTGCCGATCTGATTATTCGGATCAATCTCATGAGCCATCTTAGTCACTCGGGACGCGGCTACAAATTGGTGATGCAAGCCTTGGAACAGCATTTCCTCATAATTAGGAGCATCATAATCAATAATTCCAAGCGTCTTGGCAGAAGCTTTAACACTCATATTGATCTCGTTGAACGTCACCCAATACTTTACTTTGCCCTTGTAGCGATTGAACAGCACGTCGCAGTAGTTCACATACAGATCAACCAACTTACGGTTATACCATCCGCCGAACTTGTCCATCAGGACAATTGGTGTGTCAAAGTGGCTAATCGTAATCAGAGGCTCCATCCCATGTTTTAGAACTTCATCAATGACCTGATCGTAGAATGCTAGCGCCTTTTCGTTCGGAGCAGCATCATCACCACCAGGAAATACTCTCGCCCATGCAATGGAATAACGGAACACTTTGAAGCCCATCTCGGCAAACAAGGCGATATCTTCCCGGAAGTTATGGTAAAAATCAATCCCCCGGCGCTTCGGATATTTCACGACATCCGGGTCATTCTTAGCTTCTTCGATCATCTCACGGTTAACTCGAATCTGCTTAGTCACCTTGCGATCATTCTTCTCATTAAACTTCATCACTTCTGGAATGGTCAGCGTTTTGCCATCTACGTTATATGCACCTTCAGCCTGACAGGCCGATAGGGCACCGCCCCACAAGAAGTCTTTTGGAAAATTGGAATTTGTCATTTCAGTTTCCTCCTGTTACGTTTTGTTAAGTTATTTACAATGTTATGGGATCAACTTGATCAGTGCTTCACTTTCCCGAATTGGGCCACTGGTTGCTGTAGTTAGAACATCTCCATACTGCTGCATATTGGTTACGACAATAGACGTGATGGTGTTATAACCTGCGGCTGTAATGCCGTCGGGATCAAATTCCACCAACAAATCACCTGCCTTGATGGCCTGACCCTGTTGAATATGAGCGTTAAAATATTTTCCCTTCAGACTGACGGTATCCACCCCGATATGAATGAGAATCTCAACTCCATTCGCCGCCTTCAAACCAATGGCGTGTTTGGTACGATAAAGTGCCTCAACCACACCATCAAATGGAGCGTACACTTTACCCTCTGTTGGAACCACGGCAATGCCTTTACCCATTAGCTCTTGTGCAAAAGCCTGATCCTCTACCTCGGAGATCGGTTTAACCTCCCCTGTCATTGGACTTACGATCAGCATGTCTGTCGATGTCGCATCCTGAGAAGAAGTGACTGCGGAAGCCTGCTCTGTCGCCATTACGGACTGTACGCCATCTACTGCACCATTAGCTGGTTGCTTCGTTGTAGCTCCCGCGTTGTCTTCTTTAATGCCCGCAATCAACGTGAACACAAATCCCAGTACCACTGCAGCAATACAGCCAATAACGACATATATATAACGGTCAGATGTGTACGTGCCCAGTGCCAATACCCCTGGAAGGGCAATCGCGTTGGCCGTTGTATGCACCAGGCTGTAGAATCCACCAACCAGACCTCCAGCGAGACATCCTGCGAAGAATGGGCGTTTGTATTTCAGTGTAACCCCATATATCGCCGGTTCAGTAATACCGAACAATGCTGTGAAACCACTTGATCCCGCTGCGGATTTCATGGTTTTGCTCTTTGTTAGGAAAAAGACACCGAAAGCTGCGCCTGCTTGAGCCAAGTTGGCCGCGAGTGCTGTTGGCAACAAGACAGTTGCCCCCAATGTAGCCACTTGTTGAACCTGAATGGGCATAATGGCATAGTGCATACCGAACATAACCATGATTGGTTTGAAGAATCCAAGGATAGCCCCCGCCAGAACACCTGCGGTTGAGAATAACGAGTTAATTCCATTCGTGAGCCAGTCACCAATATGTGAACCAACCGGTCCAAATACAATTAACTCCAGCGGAATCATAATAAATAGGACAATCATTGGTGTAAGCAAAACTTGCAAAAACTTAGGAATGACACGATTCACGAGTGGATATACGTAGCTCATAATCCATACCGCCAGAATAATCGGAATGACGGAAGATGAATATTTCATGAGAAGGATCGGCATACCCAGGAAATCGATTGTACTTACACCTGTATCAGCAATCTGAGCAGCAGCATTCAAGATCGTTGGATGCATCAGACCCGCAGCAAGCGCTACTGCTAGGTATGGATTGGTTTTGAAACGATGTGCTGCACTAACTGCCAGGAAGAATGGCAGGAAATAAAAGATCAGATCACCAATCATGTTAATGATCGTGAGGAAGCCTGAACCTTCAAGCCATCCCATCGCAGCCATGACGGTGGACAAACATTTGATCATCCCGCAGCCGACCAAGGCCGGCAGTACAGGTGTAAATATGCCCGCAATGGTCTCAAGTACGACATTGATCGGATTGCGTTTTTTCTTCGGCCCACTGCTCTCTGCGGATGGTTCTGATCCGCCAATGCGGTCAGACGTTAAACTTCTCACTTCATTGTAAACAGCGTCCACTTTGGCACCAATGACGATCTGCACCTGGCCGCCGGAGTTCTGCGCGCGAAGCACACCCTCGAGCTGATCCAATGCTTTTAGATCTGCCTTGTTATCATCCTTTAATACAAATCGTAACCGGGTTGCACAATGTGTCAGACCCGAGATATTTTGTTCCCCACCAACAAGATCAAGCACGTTTTTAGCTAAGTCTTTGTTGTTCATGACCCTTCTCCTCTACATCGAAAATTAACATGATTTTAAATGTATATAAAAAATGACCAAGCCGGGGAATCGTCATTCCCTACGCTTGGTCATGCCTGATCGAATCAGTAACAGTCCATAAGTTGTTATTCAGTTCGTTAGTTCGAGATTAATCGTTGAATATGCAGAATGAGATATAACTTTTCGTCATCAGAGCAGGTCCAGCCATAGTTGTTACTCAGAAAATCAGCGATTTTCTCAACACAAGCCAATTCCTTCGGAAACTTCTCTTTGACCATCAGGAACAGTGATTCATTCTCATCCTTCAGCGATTTACCGCTCATCTGTCGCATGATGAAGTACCTTATATGTGTTGCAAATCGCATAAAGTGAATGGAGTCTTCCTGAAAGTCAATTTTGAGCGCATATTTGATCACGGATAAAATTTCACCCGTCACTGTCGTTACTTTGGTCGTATCACTCATCTCACCTGAGCCCACCTGTGCATTCACAAAATGCAGGGCAATCAGTGTCGTCTCAGCCGGTGGCAAGTCCACATTCGTTTTCTCCTGAATCAGCTTCAGCGCTGCCTCACCCACACGAGTCTCATCTGGGTATAAGGTGCGAACTTCCCATTCCAACGGGTTCTTGATATGCACACCTTCACGATGCCGGGTTAGTGCAAAACTAATATGGTCGGACAGGGTGAGAAGCAGGTTCGGGTTAAATTGTTTATTCAAAATCTGACTGCCTAGCTTGATGATCTCCTCTGCCAGATATATATCTTCAATAGGAATGCTGTTCAGCAGGTCATACATACGGATGTTCTTTGGTGCCACGAAAATCTTCTCTACCAGATCCGTCTCCGTCAGCTCATAAGGGGTCTTCAGAAACCCTACACCCTTACCTACAACGAATACTTCTTCGTTCTTATCATTAATGGCAATTGCCACGTTGTTATTTACCTTTTTAATAACCTTCAATGCCCTCACCCCCCGCCTGAAATAAAAAAAGACCGAAAGCGATTACAGTTAAATAATCGAATTCGGTCATGCCTGGCTCTCCCAGTAACAGTCCGTGTTAAGTATATATGTATTATTATAGGCCTGTCTTCAAAAAAGTCAATCATTCAATATTAGGAAAAATTGGATCGTTTCGCTGTTGAAGTGGGCATGCCATATGCGTACGTCATATATAACAGCACCCTTTTTTTCCGTATAAGAAAATAATTGTGACCATATATGCTGGCTGCAAGTCTAATTCATGGTTAAGCAAACGGGGAGCTGTCTTTATATCCCTGCTACCAGGAAGGAGCTGTTATCCATGGATTCAACCGATCTCGTTCATCAGGCTATAGCAGGAGATCGCGACGCCTTTATCAGTCTCATCAGAGAAATCGAAAACTCCCTATACAATACGGCAAAATCCATGCTGCGAAAAGAGGAGGATGTGGCTGATGCCATTCAGGAAACGATCCTGAAAGCCTACAAATCGATGCACATGCTGCGTGAAGCCCAGTATTTCAGAACCTGGATGTTCCGCATACTCATCAATGAATGCAACACCATGTTATCTCGTCGTTCCCTCTCCACATCCTATGCGGAAGTACCGGAAGCACATCAGAGACATTCCAGTCCCTACGATGAGGTGGATATGAGAGAAGCAGTCGATCGTCTGGAGGAATCCAAACGAATGGTCATTGTACTGCACTACTTCGAAGATTTAACCCTGCGTCAGGTCGCAGATGCGCTGAATATCTCCGAGAGTGCTGTCAAGATGAGGTTGTCTCGGGCAAGACAGGAGTTATATCAGAAATTCAAAAATTTCCGGGAGGTCAATATACATGTCAAACCCATTTAATATCGATCAAGAGTTAAAGGATCAAGCGAAAGCGCGCCCCGTCATGTCTGAGCTCGTACGTACTCGAATTGACGCCACACTGGACTCATTACCGGAGTCTTCTACGTATAGAACAGAGAAAACGATGCGCTCCACTCGACTTCAAAAGGGTATACGTCGAACCGTAGCTGCAACGATTGCATCTGGAGTATTCGGATTGACAGTGTTCGCCTCTGGATTTGTATCTCCTGTCATGGCAGACTCCTTACGTAACATTCCGCTAGTAGGCAATCTCTTCAGTGCGATTGAAGCCGATATGGGTCTAAGAACAGCCGGTGAAGCTGGCTTGACCCAGGCTGTGAACAGCCAAGTATCATATGAGGATGTGAAGCTGGAGGTGCTGGAGACGGTATACGACGGCACTCGTGCAGCATTCCTGGTTCATTTCACTGCACCGAACTTGGATCAGGGGCAATATGATAACGGCAAGGATATTGTGAAGCTGAGTAACGGAATCGATAACGTCTTTTTCCAAGTCAACGGAGCAAGTCAGGATAGCGGTCTCTTCTATAGTTCCATAGGAAATACGCAGCCGGACACCCTCTTATTCGAACAAGTTGTTCCTGCCGATCAAGGCGCTGCCTCACTACCCGATCAATTTGAAGCAGAGATCACATTAACATTGCAAGGCATTGACCATGGATTTAAACTGAACGTTCCTTTTACAAAATCAACGCAAGATATTAAACATGTTCAACCGGATAGCATACGTTCCAATGATCTATTCACCGTATCTGTTACTGAAGCTGAGGTTACACCGATCACTACACGCGTATCTACGAGCATCTCACTAAACAACAAAGACACGCTCACGAGAAAAGAGGAGGAGCAATTGCGTAAAATCGGTTTTGCCATCTACGATAATCAAGGCCGACAACTAACTGCTCTTAGTGGAGAGGGCTTGTATGAGGGCAATCAGCTCACTTCTGAACGTATCTATGCCAGCACATCTGGCGATATTCAATATTTGGTGGTTAAACCCTTTGAGATTAAGGACGACTTTGCGGAAGAAATTCAGGACGATCAATTCATCACAGGGTTGGATATGAGAATTGAGTTAAATTAACCTGAGGGCGTAAGAGTAGAGGAGTAGAGGGATTGTTCCATTCGTGACAGTATGCGCACAATCTCCCAAGTAGGCAAAACATGGTCACTTGCTTCAGGTGAAAAAAGTGGTGCCCTATGGTACAATGAAGGAATTGTGCATTCACAGACAGACATGTGGATAAGAGTGATGAATAGATCAGATATCACACTCTTCATCCATGATCATGCTGCCATTCTAGGGAGGTTTATGGAATAACCATGCTCATCATTGGTATCGCCGGAGGAACCGGATCCGGTAAAACGACGGTAGCTCGCTCCGTTATAGACCGTCTGGGAACAGGTAAAGTAACGTTTATATCCCAAGACAATTATTACAAAGACCAGTCACAGCTCACACCTGAGCAACGTCGACTAACCAATTACGATCATCCCTTTGCTTTTGATAATGATCTGTTAATTGAGCATCTCACCTTGTTGAAAAAAGGCCAAGCGGCGTATGCTCCCGTATATGACTTCACCATAGATAACCGTGCTGCCGATGAGACGGTTGAACTGGCACCGAACCATATCGTCATTGTAGAAGGATTGCATGTGCTAATCGATGAAACGCTACGTGCCTTGATGGATATTAAGGTGTTCGTAGACACGGATTCCGATGTACGGATTCTGCGCAGAGTGCTGCGGGATATCGAGGAACGCGGACGGACGATTCAATCGGTGTACAAGCAATACCTCGAAACCGTAAAACCTATGCACGATGCTTTTATTGAGCCATCCAAAAAATATGCAGATATCATTATTCCCGAAGGTGGACATAATGAAGTCGGCATCCAGATGTTATCCATCCTCACCGAGAAATACCTCACCGGAGAGAACTGGAACCAAGCTTAATATAGTTGTGAAGTTACCTATATCAATGAAGAAGGGTTACCCTGATGTCATCACATGACGTTGAGGTAACCCTTTTGTTATGTTCCTTTTGTTATCGCTCCATCTATCTCGCTCAACCTGGTGTAAGTTCGCTAATATCAGTTCAACCGCAAGTTCATCTGACCGGCTCAACCTTTGCTCATTTTAACCTCAACCAATGCAATACCCTTCTACCCTGTAATACCTTGGAGGACACCTACCTGCATTTGCTGCCTGATCTCTCTTACCGACAGCACTGAGGCCATTAGACTACGGGTATAGGGATGATTAGCCGAATGATTCAACTGCGAACTTTCCACCACTTCAACCACTTCTCCTTGATGCATCACCGCAATCCGGTCACTTACCTGCTGTACCACGGCTAGATCATGAGAGATGAAAATCGTGGAGATATTCGTCTGCACACGAAGCTGTTTCAACAGCTGGAGAATTTGCTGCTGGATGGAGGCATCCAGCGCCGAAGTTGCTTCATCAAAGATAATGATATCTGGTTGAACCCCCATAGCACGGGCGATGACAACTCTCTGCTGCTCACCACCACTCAGCTCGTGAGGATATTTATTGGCGACTGATGCTGGTAACCCTACCCGATTCAACAATTGAATGGCTTCTTTGCCAGCCTGTCGGCGTTTGGACATGCCATAGTTCACCAGAGGTTCACTAATAAAGGCTCCGATCTTTAAGCGTGGGTTAAAAATCGCCGACGGCTCTTGAAAAACCATCTGAATCTGCTTGCGCTGCAGCCTCAGTGCCTCTCCCTTCAATCGAGTAATATCCTGATGATGATACCTGATCTGTCCTGAACTCACTCTCTCCAGATGTGTTACACATTTGGCAAGAGTGCTTTTCCCACTACCACTCTCACCAACAATTCCTAGACACTCCCCTGGATAGAGATCTAAGTTGATCGAACGTAGAGCATGCACTGCCTTTTGCCCCTTCGCTTCATACGTCTTGCACAGATCTTTCAACTCCAGAATCGGGTTTACGCCATGTCTCATATGCATTGGCCTCCCAGATCAAGCTCGGGTACGGCTTGTAATAGCTGCCGAGTATACTCTTCCCGTGGATTCGTAATCAGATCAGTTGTCCTCCCATACTCGACCAGTGCACCATGATGCATCACACCGATCTGATCTGCCATATGGGCTGCAACCGCCATATTATGCGTCACCATTATGATGCCTGTTCCTTTTCGATCTCGTAGTTCATGCAGACGTTTCAGCACTTCGAGCTGGGTCGTTACATCCAATGCACTGGTGGGTTCATCGGTCAGGAGAAGTTCCGGCTCCATCGTTACCGCCATGGCAATAGCCGTTCGTTGCTTCATTCCGCCACTGAGCTGGTTAGGATATGCATTCATAATCTGCTGTGGATCTTGCAATCCCATCCCAGATAACATGTTCAGCGCTATGTCGTAGGCTGTCTTCTTGGAAATAGTGAAATGGGCACGAATGGCCTCAATGTATTGGCTTCCCACTTTACGAATCGGATTGAGATACGAACCGCTCGCCTGAAATACAATCGCTATCCGTTTACCCCGAATCTGGCCCCACTCTGCCGGAGAATAGCTTAATATCGACTTTCCCTGAAAAAAAACCTCTCCACTCGTACATTGCCCTCCGTCGGGTAACATACCAAGTATCGCACGAAGTAATGTAGACTTCCCGCTGCCGCTCTCGCCTACAATGCCCACGATCTCACCGGCCTTCATGGTAAAAGAAAGGTCTTGTAGCGCGGCTGATCCGCTCTGATACGTCACCGAAAGATTCCGTATATCTAATAGCGGCTTCATCATTGGTCAACCTTGATATTACGGTCTAATAAGTAAAAGTCGATCGGATACATCGTTGCCCCCTGAACCGTGCTTTTACTAACGATATTGATTGGCGTGTAGGTCACGAACAGATATGGAGCATCATCCAGAATCATCTGTTGCGCTTCCGCCGCCAAAGCATACCTTTTCTCCACATCGAATTCCGAATGCAATTGATTGATCACACCATCCAGCTTCTTGTTGCTATAACCACCTACGTTCCACTCGGCTCCGGTCTTGAAGTAGAAATCCAGAATATATTGTGGATCTCCTGTAATGCCGGTATTAATGCTTGTTAGAGCGAGATCGAAATTACCACTCTTCTGATGATCCGTCAGATCTTCATACGAGGTCATCTCCAACTGGATACCAATCTCCTTCAATTGGGACTGCATCGCAGCAGCTACAATGGAATCTGATTCGTACGCCGTGTTGAGAATCAACTGGAGTGATAACTTCTCGCCATCTTTTTCCCGAATGCCATCGCCATCCATATCCTTGTAGCCCGCTTCATCAAGCAATTGTTTAGCCTTCTCGGGCTCGTAGCTATATCCGGTAATTTGGTCATGTCCAAATGGAAGAGCTGACGTAAATGGTCCTTTGGCTCCCTGACCTCCCACAAGTGTGTTCGCATACATGTCTCGATCAATACCATACGAAATGGCCTGACGTACTTCAGGATCACTCAGCAAAGGATTCTTCAGATTGAACCAGACAAACTGTGTTCGTAGGCTCGGGATTTCATCAATTGTATATTGACTCTCGTCTTGAAATAACGCGAGATTACTGCGACCGACGTTACTAGCCACATCAATCTCACCGGATTGTAAGGCAAGTGCACGCGTGCTATCGTCCTTAATATACTTTAACGTCATCGTATCTAGATCAGCTGCACCGCCCCAATACCCATCATATTTTTTCACCCGAATCTCTTGATCCGGGGTATAGGATGTCACCATAAATGGGCCTGTAGCGATAGGCTCACTACTAAACTTGGATGTATCCGCAGTGGTATCTACGATGACAAACAGTGGTTCAGCAATATTCCCAAGTAGCGATGCGTAAGGCTCGGTCGTCTTGATCGTAAGGTCTTGTCCTTCCGCTGCCATGGAAGCAATTGGTAACGTGGACTGTCCCCGTTCATTTAATTCCAGTGAGCGCTCAATTGATGTCTTCACAGCCTCTGCTGTCACCTTATTGCCATTGTGGAACGTTACGCCATCACGAATATGGAAATGCCATGTCTTCTCATCGATCCGATCCCACGTATCCGCAATTTTGGGAACCAACTTCATATTTTCATCAAATTGAACCAACGTCTCCCCAATTGCTGCACGCGTAAGTGTCCAACCATTCCATTCCTCTGCAGGATCCAGATTGCTGCCAAGCCAAAATAACGCAACGTTTAAGTGGGTTGGCTTTCCCGGTTGGCTCTGATCCGTTTGCTCGGATTGCGCTGATTGCCCAGACTTGTCCGTTCCATCGGTTGTCTGGGATGCACTTCCACATGCTGCAAGCACAAATAACATCACGATGGATAACGCCATAAGCATAAGTGACTTCCTGCGAATAAAGTTCATTTTCATTCCCCCGTTATTTTATTTCTTTCTTAGGATCAAGCACATCTCGAAGGCTGTCTCCCAATAAATTAAAGATCATCACCGTGCCAAATATCGCGAGCCCCGGATAAATTAACAACCATGGCGCAGTCTGTAGATACCGTCTGCCTTCATTCAGCATTGCCCCCCATTCCGGTTCAGGTGGCTGTGCACCAAGTCCGAGGAAGGATAGACCCGAGATGGATAACATCATGCCGCCCACATCCATCATAGCCATGACGATTAGCGGTGAGATCATGTTGGGTAGGATCGTTCTAATAAGGATCTGACTCCACCGTGCACCGCCGAAGGCGGCGGCCGCGACATACTCTTTTTGCTGTAATGAAATGACAAGCCCTCTGGCAAGACGTGCGTATTTCGCCCACCATACCACTGACAAAGCCACCACCGTGTTGAATAATCCTGGTCCCAACATGCCAACTACAGCAATAGCGAAGATCAACCCTGGAAAAGCCATGAGCGTATCTGTTAAACGCATTAATATGGTATCTATTACACCCCGAGCGAATCCCGATATCATGCCAATCGTCACACCGAGTGCAAAGACAATACCCGTCATCATAAAGGTGAGAAGTAACGATGTGCGCGCCCCATACAGAAGACGTGACAGAATACAGCGCCCAAGCTGGTCTGTACCCAAGGGATACTCCGCGCTAGGTGGTTGCAGCACATGGGCAAAGTTGGTTGTCAGTGGATCATGGGGTGCCAAGATCGGTGCGATCATCGCTAAAATTACCCAGCATCCGGTTAAGGCTAGAATTAACGTAAACCAACGATTTTGTTTGAATACCTGCATCATTTCGCTCATCTACACATCCACTTCCAGTCGAATCCGAGGATCCCGCAGATGCGTCCATAGATCAACAAGCAGATTCAGCGTGACATATATCGTCGCCATCCACATGACGTAACCCTGTATCAACGGGTAATCCCTTGTGAAAATGGCATCCACCGCCATCTGACCTACGCCTGGCCACACAAACAGACTCTCTACAATAGCTGCACCGCCTAATAATGTCCCGGTAGACATGCCCATCAAGGTTACAATCGGCAAGAGTGCGTTCGGCAAAATATGATGCATAATGACCTGTCTCTCCTTCACACCTCTGGATCTCGCTCCGCTCACATAGTCCTGAGACATTTCATCCAGCATAACCGCTCGAATCTGCCTGCTGTATTGTGCAATCAGCGGAACCGCCAGTGTACAGGTAGGCAGGATGAGGCTGTTCCATCCCGTGCTCCCCATCACTGGCAGCAGCTTCAATTGAACGCCAAATACGAGCATCAGTAACATTCCTAGCCAGAAGCTTGGCATGGACAACCCAGCAAAAGAGAATAAACGAATCACATAATCCAACCATTTATTCCGATAAATTGCCGAGAGGATCCCCAGTGGAAAAGAGATAACGATGACGATAAGCATAGCGCTGCCTGTTAGTCGTAGTGTTGCTGGTAGACGAGACAACAATATGTCTACTACAGGGCGGTCATACTTATAGGAAGTACCAAAATCACCTTGCAGCACCTGCCCCAGCCATGTCCCATAACGCATCCAAAAGGGCTGGTCGAGTCCAAGCTGACTCCGCACCTGTCTGACCAACTCGTCGGTTGGCGTGATCCCCGTGGACATCAGCATTAGCCTCGCCGGGTCTCCTGGAGACAAGTAGGTTAACAGGAAAGTCAGAAAGGTAATGCCGAACAATACGGCTACCAGTTGAACTAATCTTTTAATGATGTATCTGCTCACGCGTTCAGACGTCCTCTCCCCCAAGCTCCATCGCTCTGCAATGGAATGGTACAATCTATACCGGTCTATCAAAAAAGCGCCCTTCTCCGTGTTACCGGATAAGGACGCCTTAAATAGACAGATTTTCAGAAAAAATCATGCTTCTCTAAACACCTTCCTATCTCCCGTAGGTTACTAACGTGTCGTTAAATTAGGCAGGTCTCCTGGCTCCAGAATCATCGTCAGACAGCACCTTCCCGGCTTACACCAGTGGCAATACGCTGTATAACTCCTCTGTTACAGTGGCGGGACCGCGCCGGTATTACACCGGACTTCCCTATTAAGCTTTTATCCGAATCGATAAAGCACCTAATTCCACATATTCAATTGGTTTCTGTACAAGTATAGCTGGCAGGCCAATAATGTTCAAAACTTTTATTACATGAAATTAAAATAAACGATTTATATCGTTAGATTAGGCTGTGATCTTGATGCTTTGGGGGATACTCCGGTTACCCGCTTGAACATCTTAGAAAATAACAACGGGTCGGTGTAACCTACTGAATGGGCTACCTCACTAATGGACAATACAGGGTTTTGCAGCAGCTCAGCCGCGCGGTGGATCCGATATTCAAGAAAGAACGTCTGAAGTGACTTGCCATACCGCTCCTTGAAAAGCCCTGAGAGATATGTTCGATCCAGCCCAACAGATTGAGCGATATCCAGAATGGAAGTCTTCTGACTGTATCGGTTCTCCATATATTGAAGAGCCTGACGAATATATTCTTCCTTGGTGGACACAGGACGATGGGTCTGTTCTTCCGTCTCGGGGGAAGAAGCAATCAGCTCCGCAATTAACCGGTATAACAGGCTTTGGCTAAACACATCCCCACCATGTCGTGACGAGGTCTGAACCATATCAGTATACAACTGATTGAACCATGCAGGGTCCTGGGCTTCGAACACAGGGTGTTCTGGACTTAGATAGGCACGCTGCATAAATGTCTTGGCATGTACACCTCTGAACCCAAACCACGAATATGTCCATGGATCATTGGCATCCGCCTGATAATGGATAATTGTATCGGGAACAATGAGGAACCCCTGTCCCTGGGAGAGATGGTATTCCTTGTTCTCCATTTGCACTGTGCCTCGCCCTTCATGAATGTAATGAATAATGTAAGAATCCCGTACACCCGACCCCCAATAATGAGATGGCTCACAGTCCTCCCATCCGAAAAACAGGAGTACCAGCTCCATCTGTGTCCAGTCTAAAGAAACTACGTTCATCTCGATTCGACCCATCTCAAGCACTCCCTTCCGTCAATACGCACCAATGATCGTTGTTCATATTATAACAGGTAAACACGGCATATTGTCTTTGTAAGCGACACCATAAATGGGATTATGCCATATTTAAGATAGGTTGCACCATAGTTATCCTCCTCGAATGAGCCTATAGTGAAGGTACAACAAATTCAGGGAGGCTGAACTTTAGATGAGCAAAATTACATTCCTCGGTGCAGGAAGCACCGTCTTTGTCAAAAATGTACTAGGTGACGTTATGATGACCGAAGCACTGCAAGATTTCGAGCTGGCTTTGTATGATATTGATGCCGAGCGCCTGAGCGATTCGGAGCGTTTGTTAACCAGCATGGCACGTTCTCTAGGAAGCCGCTGTAGCGTGAAAGTATATACGGATCGCAAAGAAGCTCTACGCGGAGCCAAATATGTCATTAATGCAATTCAAGTGGGCGGATATGATCCGTGTACGATTACCGATTTTGAAATTCCGAAGAAATATGGATTGCGTCAGACGATTGCAGACACGCTTGGCATTGGGGGAATCTTCCGTAACCTGCGTACCATTCCGGTGATGCTCGATTTTGCCCGGGATATGCAGGAAGTGTGCCCAGATGCTTGGTTCTTGAATTACACGAATCCGATGGCCGTGCTTACCAATGTCATGAACGTACATGGCGGCATCAAAACGGTAGGACTGTGTCATAGTGTGCAGATCTGTGTGCCTCATCTGTTTGATGCCCTGGGCATCGATCAGACAGGCGTGGTTGCTAAGATTGCGGGCATTAACCACATGGCATGGCTGCTGGAAGTCACACGTGATGGACAGGATCTCTATCCTGAGATCAAACGTTTGGCGAAAGAAAAACAAAAGGAACAGCATAATGACATGGTTCGTTTTGAACTCATGCAACGTTTTGGCTACTATGTAACGGAATCCTCCGAGCATAACGCTGAGTATCACCCATACTTTATCAAACGTAACTATCCTGAACTGATCGAACGGTTCAACATTCCACTGGATGAATATCCACGTCGCTGTGTGAACCAGATTGAAGGCTGGAAAGAAATGCGAGAGAAACTGTTTGCCAGCGAAAACATTGAGCACACCCGCAGCCGGGAATACGCTTCTCATATCATGGAGGCGATGGAGACCAATAAGCCCTACAAAATTGCTGGTAATGTCATGAATAATGGCTTAATCACGAACCTGCCTCGCGAAGCTTGTGTAGAGGTGCCTTGTCTCGTGGACGGGTCTGGCATTAGCCCAACATACATTGGCGATCTGCCACCACAACTGGCAGCACTGAATCGTACTAATATCAACACTCAACTGCTAACTATTGAAGCTGCAATCACTGGGAAAAGGGATCATATCTATCATGCCGCAATGCTTGATCCACATACCGCTGCTGAATTGTCCATCGACGACATCGTTGCCATGTGTGATGAATTGATCGAAGCTCACGGTGACTGGTTGCCAAAATTCACATCATAATTTATTAAAAACGCCGTTCGCCTCGTGAAGAGGGAACGACGTTTACTTTACTTTTGGAATAAGGTAGGTCGTTTGGAAGTCACACCTCCAAATCACATGCTGATTGCTCGCTACCATGCTTAGCTAATCGTTCTCCATTAATTGAACGGATCTTGGGCCCACTGAGTTAATCTCTTTTTCGTTATTTTACCGTGTGACGTATGTTGGATGACACGCCCCTGTTCAAGTAACAGCACCTGTGGTGATTGATGGATAACCGCTGTCTCTTCTGCAATGTGGCGAGAAAGCGCGCGACTTTCGATTACTTTGACGATATGGTAGTCCATGCGCCGCTTGGACTCGGATGCATTGGAACCTACAAAGGCCATAAATTCTCGGTAGGCGCGAGCGCTCGTCGGGCAGGTCGTGCTATGTTTAAGAATAAGTACAGGATGATCTTCCGAGTTCTGAAGTGCTTCCTGCCAGTCGCTTGGTTTAATCAATTCACTCACATGTTCACGGAGCGTCTCATCCGAATCAGAACGAATTCTTTTGCTAACAACAGAACCGATTAATATGCCAAGGGTGATCCCGAATGCAACACCTAACGCTGTCTGGTTCGTAGCTATACCAATACTCGTCCCGATAGCGATGCCCACTAAAGTCCATAGAAGCTGATGATTTACTTTTAGATTCATCGAAGTTACCTCCCGCAGATGTTGGGTATATACACAGCATAACGCAAGGTATACTTGGGGTACACGGCTTGCTAATTGATTGTATGTTCAACGTGTCTCGCTTAGAAAAATTATACCATAGACACTCCTTGCGAACGCACGGATATGTTTATGTCACGGTACACTTTTGTGATACACTGATTGTAATTTGGAAACGATGAACATAGAGAACCAGAGAAAGGCGGAAATGCGTTATGGCATATGCTTTTATGATTGAACCACAACAGTATACAGCGCTGGAAAGCGAAGATGAACTCATTGAAAAATGTCAGGAGTGGGGGCTACTTTCGGGTAAAGCCACCAAGCTCAAAAAGTTCTATTATAAAGGAAACGGGCTCAATCTGCCCTGCACCATCCTGGGTTATGTGGATCATATGGCTGCGGTCATTCAACTGGATAATGATCAAAAGCACTGCATCCACCCTTCGTATTTGAAGGAAATGCAAGCGTCCAGCTACAGTGCTAGAGGTTTGGCAGGAGCAGGGACGGGCAAGGTGAGCGAATCAACCCCAGCAACGATATCTACAGCGACATCAGAGGACGAGCCTAGCGCTCACGATGAACCAAATGTTGAAGCATCTGCACCACCAACGGTAACGATTCCTTCCGAGTACCCTGATCATATGGACTACATCGATGATGATGATCACCGCGTTTCGGGTCTTGTTGGCGATCCGGATGGATTGGTCGAGGAGTATGTCGGCCCCCAAAACAGTGCTACTGCAGAAGCCAAACCCAAAGCCAAAACGGCAAGTAAATCAAAAGCGATTAAGATTGATCTGCCAGATGGCAAAGTGAAGATGTCTGCTGTTGTTAAAGAATTCACGACTGTTCCGAATCACTTCTCGGATAATGACGATGAAGTTATTATTTATGAAGCGGTGGCCATTACTGAGCCTGAACTGATTGAAATTGGCGAAGCCTGGTCTAGCCACAGTGCCACAATGAAGAAGCAGGAGCTTGAAGTGGGAGACATTCTTTCTTTTGAAGCCAAAATCATTAAGAAGAAGCTCACTCGCAATCCGGTTCCTTACAAAATCAACAACCCATCCAAGATTCAAAAGGAAGGCTAGTTCATCACAGGCTGCTTAGCTACTTGTGCATTACCCTCTTGTAATGAAATAAAACCAAAAAACCTCAGGACGATCTTGCTGATGTCCATGAGGTTTTCTTCATATATACTGCTATGAAATTATGCGTTGTTCGGCGTACAGCTAATTTGGAACTGAACACCAAACTTATCGGTCACTGATCCGTAAGCCGGGCTCCAAAAAGTCTCTTGAATCGGCATTTTCACTTCTCCGCCAACTTCCAACTTGTTGAAAATACGTGTTGCCTCATCGGCTGTGTCTGTGTTCACTGTAACGGTAATATGGTTACCAATGGTGTGTTCCATGCCAGGGAATGTATCGGACAGCATCAATACAGAGCCACCAATCTGCAAGGAGGCATGCATAATACGATCTTTGGCTTCAGGTGGAATCGGATGATCTGGGCTAGACGGACCTTCACCAAATGTCTGAATGGCTAGTACCTCTGCATTAAACACATCTTTGTAAAATTCCACTGCCTCACGACCATTACCATCCGTTACTAGATACACATTCAAGCTGATTGCCATGCATTATTCATCTCCTTGAACTCATATATTCGTGTCATGTTAAGACCTTGCGCCAAGAGTATAAATGACAGTTTGTCCCTTTGGCAAGTAGAGATCTAGCTCCAACGGTTCTCGCCATCCTCCGTATTGAACAATAGCTACCCTGAGGTAGGATTGTCCTATCATACTGATTTTATCCTTTCTCGATGTTATCCTTTACTCGACTTTATCTCTTATTCAGCCGAACGCGGACGTAATGGATAATCGTAAGAATGACCCCTGGTACGAGTGCGGCAAAGCTAGCATAGATTAGGCACCACTTCACAATCGTAAATACCGGTGTCAGTTCGGCAATGACAGGTGTGCGTAGCGGATAACGATACATCGTTATCGAAGCCCCTATATTTTCTAACATATCACAAGCCCAGCCACCCAGTGGAATCAGATTTAATTTGCGCCAATGACTCGCAGCAGGGAGCACCCGGTAGAGCGCTGATATTAGAACTACCAATAAAAAGAGATAGGCTAACGGCCAGATGAGGTCAAACGTAAACCTTGCATAAATATAGGCACTCCGTCCGGACTCGCCATAGCTTTCTGCCATTTGATAGAGATCACCGGCAGTATACCAAAAGGACGAATCTGGAGATTCTCCTCCTCCGGTGGCCTCTTTCGACTCCGCAGCCTGCCATGGCAAAATGAATACGATAAAGCAGGTAAATAGAACGATTGCAGACACAATCCACTTCCAATTTACCCGATTATAAAACCATCTTGATAAGGTAGTCACGCTCGTCTCCCCTTTTTATACAGACTTATGCAAAAACTAATCATAAAAAAAAAACAACCACTCCCCGAGATACATGTCGGTTAAATGGCTGATGTCACAAATCCTATGAGTTTAACGTTTATTAACGATATCATCTATCTCGCTCTTCAATAAGAGGTATCTGTGTACACTTCTCATGATCGGAACCTTCGTTAGCTTATTTTTATCCACATAGAGCTTCATTTGGTCTTTGGATAAACCTAGTGCATTGCCCGCTTCGGAAACTGTAAGCACAACCGCCGGATTCGTCGCATTAAACGTTTTTTTCACTTTCTGATTCCAGTCTTCAAATACCTGCATAGATCAGTTACCTCTCCCATCCATAGCCAGTACTTTTCCAGGCTGAATAGCTCTATTATAGCACATTTGTGATATCCGTCACTTCATCTTCACCAACACCAACTTATCCCACTGCATAACCCCTCAGCGTCTATGAGGAGAAGACACCCTCTTGGGTGTCTTCTTTTCATACTACAGCTTAGAACTAACTAATGGATTATTTACGATTACGACGAGCCTTGGTCAAGCGATTAAACATGATCAGTGCGGCAATGATCATGGCAATAATGGCAATGTTACTCGCTGCTTCATGCGACATACCGAACACTAAGCCTAGGTTTGTGACCAGGCTTCTCGTAATCAGCGCCACCGCAATCAGCAGTAGTGGACTCCAAAAATTGTACCTTTTCATTCCTTGCAACACTCCTGACCTTACAGTGGTTTAAACTCGATCCAGTCGATCTGCAAGCCTGGTTTAGTGAAATCTAACTTCAATTCGTACACGCCGGCTGCAAGCTCTACTTTGACAAGCTTCTGTCTGATCCATTTTCCTTCCGTACCATTCGTTTGGATCGTTGTCATCAATTGGTCGTTCAACAGCACATTACAAGCACTTTGAGCAAGCTCAGGCTCTGGAGACATGATCTGTACGATGATTCGATATTGCCCTGCTTGGTCTACCTTCATATATACAGGTTCGTTCACAGCAGGTTTCACTTGTGTATCCTCAGCGAGCACTTGAGCCTGTTGGGTTGAAAGAGATTCATTCGCTTGGAATGAAGCAATGGTCTCCAAAATCTCATGTTTTCGAGAGAAGACTGGTGCATTCATAATGAACGTACAGATGTTCATAGCAGAGCGCTGTAACTCCCCACGGGTTAAGGTTCCATTTTCCAAAGATTCAATGGTGTTGTCATCCCAGCCGTTAATCTCTGCCCCATAGTTAGGAACAACCATGTATAGATCATTCTGAGCTCTGATCATCCAGTTGGTGTATTTCCGGTCGGCTTCTCCACCTTCAACGACATCATTCATAATCGCCCACCAGTCGGTCATCACGATTCCCTGGAAGTCCCATTCTCCTCGAAGAACGGTTGTGTTCAGATCGTAATTAGAAGCTGCCCAGTGACCGTTAATCGGGTTGTAGGAAGTCATGATCGAATTCGCGCCGCCTTGCTTCACAGCGATCTCGAAGCCTTTCAGATAAATCTCGCGGAGCGCACGTTCAGATACAACGGCGTCAACTTTACTGCGGTGCTTCTCTTGGTTATTACATGCAAAGTGTTTCAACGTGGCGTTAGAACCGCCTTTCATGATGCCTTTCGTACATGCCGCAGCAAATACGCCCGAGATCAGCGGATCTTCTGAGAAGTACTCAAAGTTACGTCCATTCAGCGGACTGCGGCGGATATTTAATCCAGGTCCCAGCAATGTGTCCACTTGATTTCTCAAGAGCTCCTGCCCTTCCAACACATACAGTTCTTCGACAAGCTCTGTATTCCATGTAGCTGCTAACAGCGTTCCGATGGAAACCTGCGTTGCCTTCTCTCCACTATCCATACGAATACCGGATGGGCCGTCCGCAGTACACGCCACTGGAATGCCGTAGTTGAACAGACTGTCGCTAACCCCACCAAATGCAGATGCCGTACCGGAGGTAACGAGTGGGCTACTCATTCCTTCACCTCTAATAATGGCAGCCAGATCTTGATCACTTAACTGAGCGATAAAGGCTTCTAGACTAACTTGGCCATCCTTTACATCTCTCAGCTTATAACCTTGATTCCCTGTTTGCTCTAGGGCTTGAGGCAGATTCTGCTGAATTCGGTCAGCTATGGAAACTTGGCGTTTCGGCACCGCTGTGTACACCAGTTCGTATGAACCGTCATCCTTGCGTGCACCTGGCTTCATACGTGTAAATTCTTCTGTCGGCGCCATAACTTCTTGAAGCTGCTCTACAACCTGAAGCGCCTCGACCACATAGCCTTCTTGACCGTCAACAAGAATGTGTTCTACTTGTTTGACACTTGTCCCCACATGCAAGCGATACGTGCCTTCTTCTAATACATACGCAGACACGTGACCTGTTACACCCTCATCATCGTAAGATGCCATCGTATGAACCGGGAAGCTGATCTTCAGACGCTCCGATGCTCCAGGCTGAAGCAGTTGGGTTTTTCCAAATGCAGCTAATGATTTTAGAGGTTGGCCTAGCTTACCTTGCGGCGCTTCGTAGTACACCTGAATAACTTCTTTGCCTGCATACGTATTTCCTGTATTGGTTACGTTTACATTCACCTCAATGAAGGATTGCCCTTCTCTAGAGACACATTTGGCCTCTTCAAATTCGGTTGCAAATGTGGTGTACGATAGCCCATAACCAAATTCAAATTGTACTTTTTCAGGTCGAAACGTTTCGAAATAACGATAGCCTACGTAAATATCTTCCTGGTATAGGTTCTTGAACTCATTCCCGTAGTTACTCGTTGAAGGATAATCATCAATGGAATACGCAATCGTATCGGTTAATTTACCACTTGGCGTAACATCTCCTGCCAATACATCAGCAATGGCGCTACCACCTTCCATACCCCCATGCCATGAGTAGATGACCGCTTGAATGGGATGCACATAGCTCTCGTCATCCAACCAGCTCATATCAATGATGTTAGAAACGTTTAGCACCACAATCGTCTGTTCAAAATGATTCGTCACCTGCTTCAGCATGGCTTGCTCATCTTCCGTCAACTGATAGCTTCCGGGTGCGTCTGCGTTATCCTGATCTTCACCTGCTGTACGCCCGATGACGATAATGGCTTTGGTAGACTTGCTTCTCGCCTGTGCTACCAATTCGTCAGTCAGAGGCATTTCCTTCTGATTCCATGGCTCTGCCGCCCATACTTTGCCGCCATCATCGAATGGATTGGCTTCAATCCACTTCTCATATACCGAAGCAAGTTCCTCATTCACGGTTAGATTAGTTTTCTTGCGTAATCCGTCTAACAAGTTCGTTGTATATGCTACATGTACACTTCCGCCTGAGCCTGTACCACTGCGATAGTAATTAACCTGGATTCGACCAAAAACTGAAACGTTTTCGTTATGCTGAAGCGGAAGAAGATTCCCCTCGTTTCTTAACAATACCGCACCTTCTGCCGCAACTGTGCGACTAAAGTCTGCAAACCCTTCCAATGGAACGCCGATTAAATTTGTGCTCAAATGGTTTCCCTCCTGTGTATCTGAGTAGTTTCACTTGGATCTAGTCTCATATTAACAGATTCCCTATAAGAAAATAAATGAGGATATTCATAGGAAGACGAAAAACCCCACAACTTCTGAAGTTGCGGGGTTAAACATGCGCTATTTATTCATGTTGTCATTTTGGCATAGACGAGGAAGAACGCCATGTTCTCTCCCACAATTGCATAATTCGGCACACGATAGATTAGATCTATGATGATAAAGGTTCCAATGACGCCAAGCATAATCGCCAAATGATACGGTCTCAGTCGCATATGTGTATATCTGTAACGGTGAAACACCAGCGAAGTGGACATAAAGTACAACAGCACTGATCCAAACACAAAGCCCAGCATGAACAAATAATTGAGTTTATTCAGATACAACAGTTGAATCGAAGCTGCAATCATGCTCATAGAGATATAGATGAACAAGTGTCCATATATAATGGCTTGACCAGCCGTCTGTATTTCTTTGCTGACCTTCTTCTCTACGTTATCAAAGTACTGCCACCACAGCGCAATAACAAATATAGATGTAAATGCGATGAACAGCACTGACTTCAGATCCCAGTGATCCAATTGTAAGACAGCAATGATACTAACTACCGATTCACCCAACAGGATGAGTGTAAACAACGCGAACCGTTCCAATAAATGATGCGTGTGGATCGGCATCTTCACCAGTTTTTTGCGACCGATCAAAGGAAGAATAATATCTACCGCAATCCCAGCATACAAAATCACGTATCTAATCCATGAATCGAAGAACAGGGAGCTAGTCGAGATTAATATACCGATGAGAAAACATTGACCTAGGAAACGAGCGGCTTGTTGCTGCTGCTCACTTTTAGACTTATGGATTGTGAAATATTGAATCATCGTGAATACCCTAGAACCGATATAACCCACGAAGAAGGACAAATAATGCTGGTCAAAATCAACCGAGAGACTCGCTGTCATCACCATAACAGACAGGAGCTGTAGGATGAGGAATACACGATGGATGAAGATATCCTGGCCATACCGATTGATAAATAAGGTCTGACCCACCCATGCCCACCAGACTGGAATGAAAATCAATACAAACTTCATCAGATATTCAAATGTAATCACTCCATGTTCGGCATGTAACAACACATGACTCGCTTTGGCCACCGCAGCTACAAAAAGCAGATCGTAGAACAGCTCTAGCCAGGTAACCTTCTTCTCCATGTTCATCCTTCATACTCCTTCGTTCAATTTCATCTCATTGCACATTGCTAGGGAAATTACACACCGCGTGCAATCTCTACACGCGGTGTCTTGCTGTAATTAAACGGTCGTTTCCATTGGGATGGCTGTACGTGCCGGTTCCAACGTACGAACTTGGATCGGTTGCAGATTGTCTTCAATCTGTGTGCGGTATTTCTCGAACCATTCCGGCAGCATCAGCTTATGGCCCAACGTTTCTACAGGCTCATCTTTCGCAAATCCCGGTGGATCTGTAGCAATCTCGAATAGGATGCCTCCAGCTTCTCTGAAATAAATGGCGTTAAAGTACTGACGATCCCGCACCGGTGTTGGTTGATAGCCGTATTGATATACAGCCTCGCCCCACTGTTGATGCTCCTGATCATCTTTGGCACGCCATGCGATATGGTGAACCGTACCGGCTCCGCCTACGCCAAGTGGCATACGTGCCACAGGCACATCAATTACATTGCCAATGTCACCAAAAGACTGATAACGTACATACTCCTGATCTTCACCTACTTTGGTGAATCCAAGAATTTTATCTAGTGCATCCATTGTTCTTGCCGGATTGACGCTGAATAATACGGCACCTCCAAATCCTTTAATGGCTTGGTCGGTTGCAATCCCTTCATGTGTCCAAGTGCTATTTGCGCCCTCTTGACGCTCAACCAGCTCAAGCCGCAGGCCTTCGCTATCTTCGAATTGAAGAAATTGTTCGTTAAAACGACTTGTTCTCGTTACCTGAATATTATAACTTTCTAAACGATCCTGCCAGAAGTCCATAGACCCAGGAGGAATGACATAAGAGGTAATCCCTACCTGACCGCCGCCAATTTTACCTTTTGGAGATCCGGCTGCTGGGAAGAACGTGATGATTGTTCCTGGGCTTCCGCCTTCGTCACCGAAGTACAGATGGTATACGTCAGGAGCATCGAAGTTAACTGTTTTTTTCACCAAACGAAGTCCGAGAATACCTGCATAGAAGTCAACATTAGCCTGTGGATCTCCTGCAAAAGCTGTAATGTGGTGGATACCTGCAGTTTGAAGTGTCATGATAAATTCCTCCTTAGGGAATGGTTGATTGTGATGTTGTTTTTATATTTGTCTTAATATTAAGATATTAGTTTAAAAATAAATCATTCTTGCTTTTGGCCTGCTTGTTCCTGTTTCAATTTGTCTGGAGTAACATCGTCGCCATTCGGATCATAGATGGTTGTGTTTAACAGAATGTCGTTAATCGAACCCCGAAACGTTTGCAAATATTCTTGGCGCAGACGAGTCCGCTCCGCTTGCTCCATTTCGTTTAATCCTTCTTCTTTTGCTTTTCTTGAAAGTTCATTGATGCGATCTAATGTAGGAATAATCATCTTGATCTCTCCTTATATGTTCTAGTTTGATTTGATTAATTAAGTTTAATGTGAATGTGTATTGGTGTGATTTATTTTTAAATTAAATATCTTAAGTTAAAGATATATGATTTTGTTTTGGTTGTCAACACTTTATTTAAAAAAATAAAACATCGCCTTTCGTTATAAAAAAAAGAGCTAACTGCACAGTACCATGTACTTGTGAGTTAGCCCGAGCTTTCTTATTCCTTTAGCCAAGCTTATGCCCGCAGTTCGGACAGAAGTTAGCTCCTTCATTTTTGGCACCACAGTTTGGACAGAAGTTAGGCTTCTTGCCTTCCGAGGATGAAGCAGAGCCTGAGTTATCGCCTTGATTTTGATTTTGGCTTTGGTTTTGGCTCTGACCCTGGTTGTTCTGATTCTGGTTTTGGCCTGAGTTCTGATTTTGGTTCTGATTTTGGTTCTGGTTCATGTTCTTCATCATTTCATTCGCCATGTTCATGCCCATCATCATACCTGCCATATCCGAAGCCGCGCCGCCACCTTGTACCTTGCCTGAGGAGATGCCGTCGGTCATACTCACCTGTTGGTACTTTTGCAGATTGCCGATCATCTCATGTGAAGCCGTCTTCGTAATCATATCCTGAATTTCTTGCGGATAGTTGAAGCTCATCACTTGGAAACCGGTAATGCCAATCCCGATATCCATCATCTGCATATCCAGATCTTCCTGAATCCCTTTGGCTATATCTGTTGCATTCGCCTGCAGGTTGAACATATCTTTCCCTTCACGGCTGATCCACTTCATCAGCAACTGATCGAGCACAGAGGTAATTCGAATTTTGACATCATCGACCAAGTAGCTTTGCTTAATGCCTGCAATCTTATCAATTAGCGTAACATAGTCACTTACTTTGAAGTTAAATGTACCGTTCGCACGAATCGGCATCCCGCCCGGAAGCTGCGGCGTCGGAATTAATACCGGACTCTGGGTTCCCCATCTCACCGTAAATTCCTTCGTATTCACAAACAACACTTCAACGCGCATACCACTATTAAACCCAAACTTGAAGCCTTTCAGCGTCGACAGAAATGGAATAATTTCGGAATCAATGTTGAATGAGCCTTCATCCTCAAAAATCCCTTCCACTTTGCCGTTATTCAGAAAAATCGCATCCTGACCTGCACGAATAATCAGCTTACTACCCTTCTTGATCTCCCGATTACTCCACTTCCAGAAAATCATATCATCTCTGAACTCTTCCCATTCCACCACATTTGAAAATTGATTTCTGAAAAAACTCATACAATCCCGTCCCTTCTATAGTACGCATGCTGCATCATCTCACGAACATCATGTCCTACGCTATATTATTGTGATTGGCTAAATTAGAATGATCGGCTGCTACCACTATGAGAATGTCCCCCGCTAGTGGTACCACCACCGCCTCCTCCGCCACCATTATTGTTATTCTTTTCAATCTTCGTTTTGGTTACTGTTGTCCGAATATACCGATCTCCGCGATCTACCACACTGGAAGCACCTGAATCCTCATACGTTGCACGATTGACGGTTACGCGTCCACCCGAATTATATGCCATAATTCCTACCACGATCCCACCAATAACTACAGAGACTGCGAGCTGAAACCATGTATTGAACAAAATATGATCAGGATTTGCGTTCGAACCCCCACTAGGATAGTTACCTGAACTCGAACCTGAGTTGGAGCCCGAATTCGAGCCAGGGTATGTAGACCCTGTACCTGAATCTTCATCCAGAGGTTTGTCACCTAGATACTCATATGCCATCGTAAGATACTTCTCAAAGGCCTGGCTGTAGTTGGCATCAGACAGGTCAGGAGCAATCTGAGCTGTAATCTCATCAGCCCTGCTATTGGTAACATAGTCTTCCCCTTTATAGAAGCCACCCACATACACATTACGATTGTACATATCCAGAGTCAAAATAACCGCATTACCATGAGGCTTATCATAGCCTGGTGCCTGCTCATCATAGAAGTTCTCTGTAACTAACTCATCGGTAAGCTGCTCCTCATTATTCGTCGTTAGAACGATGAGGTCCGTCTCTCGTTCAGCACTGTACTTATTCGCGAGGGTATTCAGATCCTCAATCTCTTGCGAGTTAAGCAAATTAGCTTCATCAAGAATCAATTCTTTCGTTACCGCTGCCGCGCTTTGCGCTGGAATCCACGGAGATGCTACACACATTACAATGAAAATAAAGGCCGTCATTAACGTAATGTACGTTCCCTTTTTCATAGGAAGCCACCTCCCATCATCCATGCCACAACCTTAATGGAGAGAAATGATACGGCCGACACGCCTGCGAACCATCCCGCAACTTTTGCTTTGCTGATTGGAGGTCTGCCCACAACTTTACCTGTCTGACCATTCATGGCAAACGTGTATTCCGTGCGATTGAAGTCATAGTACACCATCCATACGGGGAGCAAGACGTAATCTGCATTTTTCAATGTGGTATCAATCTGTTTATCCGTATAACTCACACTCGTATACCCCGAAACGGTAGAGGCAATGTAAGATTCAATATAAGGTTGCGTTTTTTCCTTAGCTCGGGGATAGAGCTCTTCATCGGTATAGCTATATTTTTCCGCAATATAACCCGCGAGATACGGTGTTTTGAAATCCTTCAATTGGTTGTAGGGAAAAGGCTCCAGCTTATCCATCAGTTTATCATCCATTTTCTTGGATGCATCAATGGGTAGGTTCACATAATTCAGCCGAATTTTGCGGTATATCTCATAGTGCTGGGTTTCGGTATAGTGATAATCACCCTGCGTATAGCTTCTCACCTTGGTGGCACGACCATGAACTTCAATTCTGTTATGTAACTCATATAACCAGAAGGGCACGTAGATCCCGGTTATTTCTTTAATCCGATCAGCCGTCATGAAGCCACTTGGCGTAAGCAGGCCGTTTTTGCACCACTTTTTGAATGCTTCCTTCGCAGTCTCCTTCGTAATAGCAAAAGGAATCACCATCGCTGGAGCTAGCTCTCCGCTCAATCGGTCACTCAGCACAACGGCAGCTCCGCAAAAGCTACACGTAGTTGCACTCGTATCTGCGTCTGTCACAAGATCTGCCCCACAGCTGGTACAGTGGTATGACTTGACCTCGTTCTCCGTAAACACTTGTTTCTTGAGTGGGTCTGGAATCTGCTCAATGTTATCCTGACGCCCACAACTGGGACAGGATAACTTGCCTGTATTTCCATCAAAGTTCATCCCGCTACCGCAATTGGGACATTTGTATTCAAGAACCGGCATCTGCTCACCTCAATGTCTTAAAAATGTATTCTTTACATCTATAAATAGGTTCACTTATTGTTTAGTTGCTGTTGGATGACTGCAAGTTCTTCCTCTGCCGTTGGTACCTTCTTCTCTGGATTACCCGTTTCGGCATTCATGTCCTTCTCCAATTGTGCAATTAATTCGTCCAAGTCATCTTCCTGCGCACCTGCTCGAAGCTCTGTTAGAGCCTCTGCTTCGTTCAATGCTTGATTAGCCTTGTCTTCCATTGCACGGAGTGCATCGTTTGCTTTACCCGCCGATGCATTCTGCTCATTAGCCTGTTGCTTGGCCTTCGCATCTGCCATTTTGCTTTTCAACTCAGTATATCTGGCCTCCATCGTCGCCATATCCGCGATCAGTTTATCCTGCATATGCTTCATCACTTTGGCTTTGGCTGCGGCTCGATCATAGGCGGCTTGTAATTCATTGTGCTTCTCGGCCTGCTTCGCTTTTTTCTGCAAGAATTGGAGCGCCTTATCCTCATCTCGGGATTCTGCTGACTTCTCTGCATATCGCTGAAGCTTGCGTAGTTCCGCACTCGATTCATCCAAAGCTCGCTTCGCTCTGCTCTCGTCCGAGAGTACGGCAGTCGTCTCTGCTTTTACCTGTCCTAGATCACTGCTCAAGCTACGCATAACCTCGTTCACCGTTCTCTCCGGATCGTCAGATCGGCTTAACAAGCTATTCATATTTGCCTTCATCACGTCCCTAAACCTCGACAAGATTCCCATAATTTGTTCCTCCTCCGATAAGTTCATATGTAACTATAATACATGAATTTGAGGTTTGAGGTTTCACATTTCAAGATTGCAAGTAGAGTTACTACGAATCAAATCCGTACGATAACAACGTAATATAAGAAAAGACGAGCACTTATCGTGTCGCCTCATGTTCTTGTATAAACACACACAAACTCAAGGAATCATCCTTTTTGCACTTCACGAATCTTACTGAACTACAGTTCAACGGGAAGGCTCTCCACCGCTGTGAAAAAAACATCTAATAGCTCGACATTGTATACTATTCGAACGTATTCGGTTATTATCTCCACATCTTCCTCCTTCTGATACTCCAGACATGGACGGCCCTCACTCCACAGCACCCTGCACGGGAACTTTCCAACAATATCTTTAATAATGTGATCCGATTCAGCCACTTTATGAATATCTCCCATCTGAACTCTCCTTACTTCCACACGTATCGTGTGCAATTTTCCATTCATTTTGAGATACATCACGGTTCGGTTCAGTGCACTTCATCACACTCGACTCAAAGAGCTGTGGTAATACACCACATGGACATTTTGCAGACATGACCGTGTTGGTTCGTTCAAAGGTGCCATTCCTCCGCAAGTTGGCTATAATAAGGGGATCAATGATTTCTATAAAAGGCAGGAAAATTATGCGTACACGAGTTCACTTTATCGCTCCCTACGAATCCATGATTCCTATCATACAAGAGTGCATTCCTCGCTTTCCCCAGTTAGCCATTCAGACGGACGTGGGCGATTTGGCGAAAGGTATGGAACTAGCCACTCAAGCTGAGAAAAACGGTGCAGAGATTATCATCAGTCGTGGTGGAACGGCTCAATTGATTAAGAAAGCAGTGACTATTCCCGTCATTGATGTGCAGTTATCGGGCTATGATATGATTCGTTCACTTACACTGGCAAGCCAGTTTAATGGCCAAACGGCCATCGTTGGTTTCTCCAACATCACCTCGGGTGCACAATCCATTATTGATCTGATGGATCTTCCCCTCAAGGTCTATACCATACATAGCTCGGAAGATGTGGCACGATTGCTCTTGGAGTTGAAAGCTTCTGGTTACCGTCAGATTGTTGGAGATGTGATCACTGTCAGCACCGCGAAGACCTATGGTCTGGAAGGATTGTTGATCCAATCCGGCCAGGAGTCCATCCTTAGAGCGATGGAGGATGCACAGCTGGTCTACCGGTATTTGAGCAAAAATCATGCGATATCGAACATCCTAAATGACCTGGTTACACAGGAACATCCGAATTTGCTTATTTTAAACGAACGGAATGAAGTTGTGTTCGAGAATCTGACCGACTTTGAGAAAAATCCACTGACCGATAATCACATGTATCTGACCAACACCAGCCTGGAATTTCATCAATCCCAGATCCAAAATGTGTTCATGGTGGACGATTACCAGCTCACGGTCAATGCCTATGAAACAACTCTGAACAACAATAGCTATAAGGTATATATGCTGGAAAAAGGACAACCCTATACCTTTGCACAATTCGGCATAACAACCTTCACGGACGCATCGATGGAACCCATCGTTGCCGAGTCCCCTGCCATGCAAATGGTATTGAAGAACATTCGGGCACTCTACGAGAATCATGAACCGATCTATTTACTGGGTGAAGCGGATTCCGGTAAATCTTTTCTGGTCAAACACATGCATCAGATGTACTCCAGTGGCGGACTGTTGTTACAGATCGATCTCGAGCAAGTTCCACCCGGTCATTTGCACAAAATACCACTATCCAAGGTTAGAAATGTAGAGATTAATCATATGGAAGCACGTATATCAGATCCGGAGTTGCTCTCCTTTATCCAAAACTGCCTTCAAAGCCAGATTGGAGTATTCATCCTCGGGGAGCAAGCATTGACCCCACAGTGGTCACTCGATCTGGAGCTTAATACGATCATCATGCCAAATCTTGCGGATCGACCCGAGGATCTGGCTCCACTGATGCAGCATTTCCTTACAGGTTACTACCACAAATACGGAACTACTGCGGTTAGGATAAAAGAAGATGCACTACAGCTAATCCGCGATCAGATCACGAATATGAACGTCAACCAGTTGAAGCATCTGATTAAGCAGGCTGCACTCAATGAACAGGATTATGTAATCACCACGGCTACCTTGTCCCGCTTGCTGGGTCAGCAACCTTCTGCAAGTCACATGAAGTTGAACGGTACGCTGAAGGAGATCGAGAAAGAAGTTATTCAGTCCGTGCTTCAGGAGGAAAATAATAACCAATCGAAGGCCGCAGAGCGCCTTGGGATTAACCGAGCCACATTATGGCGTAAACTTAAAGATTAACTTTAAGTTTGCGTCTTTTTTATCGTCTTTGTATGTTGCATTTTTAAACACTTTTTCATGTATTTTAAATTTACAATAATTTATTGTTGCTATATTAAACGATTTGGGATAACATAATCCCTGCAAACGCTTTATAAAAACGATTACTTCATAAGGAGCTACGACTATGAACATTAAAGCAACTTTAGATCGCATCCCTGGCGGTATGATGGTTGTTCCCCTGTTACTTGGTGCAACCATTAATACATTCTTCCCGAATGCTCTGCGCATTGGTGGATTCACGGAAGCTCTCTTCGTTAACAGTTCCAGTACGTTGATCGCGCTGTTCCTGTTGATTGCGGGTACACAGATTACGTTCAAAACAGCAGGTTCATCCGTCGGTAAGGGTGTTACCTTGCTGGCCGTCAAGTGGGCGATCGGTGCAGCATTCGGCCTCGTTGCCATTTTATTTGCCGACTCAAGCGGGTTATTCTTAGGCCTTGCCCCACTTGCCATTATTGCTGCAATGACCAACTCGAACGGCGGTTTGTACATTGCACTCGCTGGTCAATACGGTAAAGAAGATGACAAAGCCGCCTATCCATTCCTCGCGCTCAGTGATGGTCCATTCCTGACTATGGTAGCGCTCTCCATCTTCGGTGCGATGGGTTTTGCCAACGGCATGTTCTCTCCTATGGCATTCGTTGCGGTATTGCTTCCGCTCATCGTTGGTGTCATTATTGGTAATCTGGACCGCAGTCTGGCGGAATGGCTACACAAAGGCAGTGACAAACTTGTTCCGTTCTTCGCCTTCTCACTGGGTATGGGAATCAACTTCTCCTCGATCATTCAAGGTGGACTTGGTGGAATCATGCTTGGCGTTCTGACGGTTCTCCTCACAGGCGGAATCGGATATCTGTTGTTCAAAGCGATTGGCTGGAATCCCATTGTTGGTGCTTCTGAAGGTTCAACGGCCGGGAATGCGGTAGGTACACCTGCTGCCATCGTAGCTGCTAATGCTTCGTTTGGCCCTATTGCCGAGATTGCAACGGTACAGATTGCCGCGAGTGTTGTTACGACAGCCATCCTATTACCGATCTTCATCGGTTTCCTCTCCAAACGACTGGAGAAATCAGGCGGAGTCGAGAAATACAATCAACGACCAACCACATAGATGGTTTCATCTGATCTAATATGCTTAATCTGTGCTTAAAGAGGTAGTTCAAAAAGTCCGCTTTTGATTACGAAAGATGTCTAACGGCATCTCAGCATCGAAGATAGGATTCAGCCGAAATAGGTAGATGCTTAAGAAGGTTGTTTCCTTTGGAAACAATGTAGTTGCTCACGTAGGTTTGCCTACGCTCCACTACTCCATTTCTAGCTTCATCCTATCTTCTCGGTACTGAAAACCGACCTTTTTGAACATGTGCTTAAATAATGATCTGAGCGGACTTATAGAATTGTGCTTACAAGGAGGGATAACTGCATGAAATTAGCCATTATTGCAGATGATTTGACCGGTGCCAATGACAGCGGGGTGCAGCTTGCCCGTCATGGCTTGAAGACCAGTGTTCTTTTTAATATGGATGAGGAGCCTCTTACACGTTACGATGCCGTCGTCTTTGATACAGATAGTCGCTCGATATCCTCACAGGAAGCGTATGAACGTGTATATCAGGCAGCCCAACTGCTGAAGAACAACGGGTTTGAGACAATCTTCAAAAAGATGGATTCGACCATGCGTGGAAACATCGGCATCGAGATTGATGCCCTGTATGATGTCGTCAAACCTGATTTTATGATGATTGCTCCAGGCTATCCGAAGAATAACCGTACTATCCTTGAGGGTATCCATTACCTGAACGGCGTTCCGCTCGCAGATACCGAGATTGCGAATGATCCGAAGACACCCGTAACTCTTTCCTACCTTCCGGACTTGCTGAAACAGCAGACGAATTATGAAGTGGGCGAAATTACGATTGCTGATCTCGAGGTTGGCGAAGGTCACATTCAAGTGAAACTGGAACAGTTTAAACAAAATAACATTCCCTATGTACTCGTAGATTCCACAGAAGAACAGCATCTGGAGATGATCTTGCAGATGACTCGCGAGCTGGAGTATACCTTTGCCTGGGCAGGATCTGCTGGTATTGCTAACTACCTCCCTGCTCATTACGAGCTTGAATCCAAGTCGGCCGAACTTACAATACCGATGAATCCCGGCCCCATCCTGACAGTTGTGGGCAGCGTGAACAAAAATTCCCGCGAGCAGTTAAATCTACTGCTGAAACAGACTCGCATCTCGTCCGTTCTGTTCCACTCTTTCAAAGCTGTGTCTGCATCAGCTGACCGTGCAGAGGAAATGGAACGCGTCTATGCAGAGGTGAGATCCAAAGCGCTGGAAGGACAAGATGTCGTCCTATACTCCACCGCAGAACAAGTGGACATTGAACTGGCACGAGCAACGGGCGAAATACGTGGTCTCAATCATACGGAAGTCAGCAATGAAATTGTACTTGCGATGGGTGAGGTCTGTGCCAGACTACTGGAAGAGGGACTTTTCAAAGGGGTATCCATGACGGGTGGCGATACAGCTAAACAAATCTGTCTGAAATGGAATATTAGCGGTTTCGAGCTGCTGGATGAGCTTGAAATCGGTGTACCGATCTCCAAGTTTATCGGGATTGATGATCTGCATGTGATTACCAAAGCTGGCGGATTCGGCAAACCCGATGTCTTTATCCATGCAATTCAAAAATTAAAAGGGGGTATTCTCGTATGAAACCTACAATTGGAATTACGATGGGCGACGCAGCAGGTATTGGGCCGGAGATTATTATGAAAGCACTGGGTCATCAAGAAATGTATGATCAGTGCAATCCACTCGTTATCGGTGATGCGAAGATTCTAGAACGCGTGCTGCCGGTTATCGGCTCAAGTCTGAACGTCAACGCTATTCAAGAGCCTTCCGAAGCCAAGTATGAGTTCGGTACTGTGGATGTGATTGATCTGAATCTCGTTCCTGCCGATCTGGAATATGGCAAAGTGTCTGCCGTGGCAGGAGATGCAGCATTTCAGTTTCTCGCCAAAGCCATTGACCTTGCCAAAAAGCAGCAGATTCAATCCATCTGCACGGCACCTTTGAACAAAGAAGCTTTGCACCAAGGGGGGCACCTGTATCCGGGACACACCGAGATTCTGGCTGACCTGACAGATACACAGGACTTTTCCATGATGCTGACAACGCCTAATTTAAGAGTCATTCACCTGACAACACACATGGGTCTGATCGATGCGATCGCGAGCATTAATCCGGAAAGAACCTACACCGTTGTGAAGCTTGCCCATGATACACTGAAAAAAGCAGGCTTTGAGAATCCACGCGTTGCTGTATGTGGAATTAATCCTCATGCCGGAGAGAACGGCTTGTTCGGTAACGGAGAAGAAGAAGAGAAGCTGCAGCCGGGTATTGAACGTGCGCAACAGGAAGGCATTAACGTGGTTGGCCCACTCCCGGCGGACACCCTCTTCTTCCGCGCTGGTCGCGGTGATTTCGATATCGTCGTAGCCTGCTATCACGACCAAGGCCACGCACCGATCAAGGTGATGGGCATCGAGGAAGGTGTGAACATCACCGTTGGTCTGAAAGGCGGCATCATTCGTACGTCCGTAGACCACGGTACAGCCTTCGATATCGCTGGTAAAAATATCGCCGATGATAAAAGCATGCTGGCTGCCATCCGATCTGCTATTGAGTTGGCGCCAAAAGGTCAAGTTTAAAAGCATCCTTCACACGGGCACATCAGTGAGTCTGGTCAGGAAACTATCTCTATGTAGATGTATCTTTATATAGAAGAAACAAGGCAAACCCTCTTTAACTCCGAGGGTTTGCCTTATTTATATTTCTTGCGCATATTTCCTGTCTCTAGAATTTGTCATATGGTCTGGGTTATCATTGCACGGCCATTCTGTTGATTGTTCCAGTTTATTGCTTACTTCTCAAATGGCTCAGAGCCTTATATACTCGGATCGCTCCCTACCAGCATAACTTCACGCCCACTCTGCGGCTGTCTACTTCGACGATATGCACTCGGTGACATGCTGTTGAATTTGTTGAAGATACGATTGAATTGAGAGAAACTGGCGAAGCCACACTGTGCTGCAATATCAGTAATTTTGTGATTGGTGTTCAGGAGCATTTGCTGGGCGTTACGAATTCGAGTCATCTGAATATATTCCGTGAACGTAAATCCTGTTATTTTGTTGAACTGGCGAGACAAGTGATGAGCACTCACGAAAAATTTCTTAGATATCTCCTCAAGAGAAAGCTCATGCTGGTAATGGCTATGGATATAGGATGCAATGGCATACATTCGTCTCGACATCGCAGAGCCTGTCTCTTCTCGAACATAGTCATTCTCCGCGGAGTGCTGATGGATCGCACACAGAAATTCAACGAATTTGCTATGAATGGCGACGGAATGAAGCGCTGAGGGACGCTGTGATAGCGCAAAAATTTCATTGATAGGCGCAAGTACCTCTGCACGCCTTTCTTCGGAAAATCTGAATATCGGTATCTGCTCCTCAAATATGGAGAATAACTCTTTGTAATCGTTCTCAAGTCCAGGTACATTGCGTGGTATTGCAAAGTTAATAATGAGTCTTTTGGGCGGCGTACCTTTAGGGTATTTGGTTTTGTGCAATAATGAAGGCCTTAGCAAGACAATATCCCAAGGCTGAATCTCATATATGTTGCCTTCAATAATATGTGCAGCCGTGCGATCCATGAGGATACAGATTTCATAAAAATCATGAAAGTGCTGAAATTCCATATTCAGATCATGGGATCGTTCGTCATAATCCAAGTGATAGAACAATGCTTCTCCAGGCTGGTTAACATGGATTGCATATCCCTGCTCGTATGCCAAAACGGATGGTCTCATGGACATGCCCCCAATCCTGAGTTTGTTGAATTTATTTTAGCATGAAATGCAATAAAAAACGTTGTTTTCAGCATACAATACATAGTTTCGCCCATTTCTCTTCTGGTATGATAAAGTTGATATGTTAGCGCTTGCAATAATTCAGCTCCATCAACGACTACAGCCTGTACTTACTTCAAACCAAGGTGGGAAACAAACATGAAAATGAATTCCTTGTATACTCGGATCCATACCATTGTTAAACACTTGGAACGTGCACGACTGACTTCAAAAACAGATATACCTGAGCTTTACCATAAAGAAAGTGGTTATCATTCATGGGAATTGGTGCATGAAGACCCGACCTCCTGGAATGTCTTCCGCAAGGGAGACGGCTGGGGTGGCAAGGATGCACACAGTTGCTTCAAGACCCGTGTTCACATACCTGACCATATGGAAGGAAAAAGAGTCGTTTGCGCCATCGTAACGGGTGCTGACGATGTGTGGAACTATGATAACCCTCAATTCTTTGCATTCCTGAATGGGGAATTGATCTGCGGACTCGACGTCAACCACACCGAAATTGATCTCACCCCGGCTGCAGTTAAGGGCGAAGAGTTCGAACTGGCATTATATGCGTACTGTAGCACTTCGACAGCGGATGTATTCTTGAATGTATATATAGCTGAACATCATCAGCCTGTATCTGACTTATATTATGATCTCAGAGCGGCGCTTGAAGCCGCCGACCTATTACGTGACGATGATCTGGAACGACTCAAGCTGATTGAACATCTGAATCAGGCGGTTAATCTACTGGATCTCCGCCAGGAGAACAGTGCTGATTTCCATGCATCGGTGCTGGAAGCCCGTCAATATTTGCAAAATCATGTCTATCATGATGCCCGACCTGCGGGAGATCATATCCCTACAGTCCACTGTATCGGTCATACCCATATTGATGTGGCATGGCTATGGACATTGGATCAGACACGGGAGAAGGTCATCCGAAGCTTCGCGAGTGTGCTCTATCTGATGGACAAGTTCCCAGAATATACGTTCATGTCTTCGCAGCCTCAGCTGTATGCGTACTTGAAGGCTGATTATCCGGCACTCTATGCCAAAATCAAAGAAAAAGTAGCCGAAGGCCGCTGGGAAGCCGAAGGCTCGATGTGGCTGGAAGCCGACTGTAACCTGATCTCTGGTGAATCAATGATTCGTCAGATTATCTATGGCAAACGTTTCTTCAAGGAAGAATTCGGCGTGGAAAACCGAGTGTTATGGTTACCCGATGTGTTTGGTTACAGTGCAGCCATGCCGCAGATTATGCGCAAGAGTGGCATCGATTATTTTATGACGACCAAAATCGCTTGGAATGATACGAACCAAATTCCGAACGACACGATGTACTGGCGAGGTATCGATGGCTCTGAGGTGTTAACGCATTTCATCACGGCTACAGACTACGACAAGCATCCCGAATTCAGACAGCGCAGGTTCGAGACAACCTATAATGGACGGTTCAATGCATCTCAGATCAAGGGAACATGGCAGCGATACCAGAACAAAAACATCAATACCGATGTATTGCAGTGCTACGGATTTGGCGATGGAGGCGGTGGCCCAACAGAGGAAATGCTGGAGCAGGGTCGACGTCTTGAGAAAAGATTACCTGGCATGCCTACGGTGAAACGTACCTTTGTCCGTGAGTTCTTTGAGAAGCTGGAGCAGAATCTGACCGATGTTTGTTCCGTTCCTCGCTGGTCAGGTGAGCTGTATCTGGAGTACCACCGCGGAACGTATACTTCTATGGCTCGCAACAAACGGTACAACCGCCACAGCGAATTTGCGTTGGCTGATGCTGAGTTATTCTCTGTCATTCGTCAGCAGGTAGATGCACAAGCGACCTACCCAACGGATGCTCTAGAGCACGCATGGAAGCTTACCATGCTGAATCAATTCCACGACACGCTACCGGGAAGTGCCATTGAGCAAGTGTATATTGATTCGAAAGAACAATATGAAGAGGTCTTTCAAGTTACGGACGAACTGAAAAGCAGTGCGTTGAACGGAATTGTGAGTAGCATTCAGTCGGATGGAGAAACCATCGTTGTGTTTAACACTACCGGCTTCGAACGAACCGCTGTCGTCGAGCTGCCTACTTTTACGAAACAAGTGACAGTATACGACGGGGATCGTCCTGTACCAAGTCAACGTACACCGGAGGGTGGACTTGTATTCCTTGCGGAGAACGTACCACCTTCTGGATATAAAAGCTTCCGCATCCTGCCTGATGTGTCCACCGAACAGATTGTGGGCGTATCGGTTGCACAATGGGAAGCTGGTCAGCAACGCATTCAGACACCGTGGTACGATGTTCAACTGAATGAAAATGCCGAGTTCGTATCCGTTTGGGACAAATTAGAGGGTCGCGAGCTGCTCCAGGCTGGTAAACGTGGCAATGTACTGCAAGTATTCGAGGATCGTCCTGCCGAATACGAGGCATGGAACATTGACGAATATTATGAAGAACATATGTGGGAAGTTAGTGATCTACAGGCGCTTGAATGGGTGGAAAGCGGGCCGGTGCGTTCTGTGCTCCAAGTCAAACGGCAATTCCTCGATTCCGTCATTGAGCAGAGAATTATTTTCTATGCACATACACGCCGGATTGATTTCCGTACGTTGGTAGATTGGAAGCAGGAGCATTTATTGTTGAAAACTGCTTTCCCGCTGGATATCTGGAGTGAGAAAGCTGTCTATGAGATTCAATACGGTAACGTAGAGCGTGCAACCCACCGGAATACAAGCTGGGATCAGGCTAGGTTCGAGGTCTGCGGACAGAAATGGGCGGATCTTGCGGAGAATGGGTATGGTGTTGCATTGCTGAACGATTGTAAGTACGGATATGACATCCATAATTCGGTGATGCGACTGTCACTCATTAAGAGTGCAACGTATCCGAATGAGAATGCCGACAAAGAGCTACACGAGTTCACGTACTCCCTCTATCCACACCAAGGCGATTTCCGTGAGGGACGTGTCATCCAAACGGCATACGATGTCAATCGCCCGCTCGTAGCTCGTGAGATTGGCTTGCAAGCTGGCAGCATGCCAGGGGTCTGGTCGCTCGCATCCGTGGATCAGGACAATGTCGTGTTAGAGGTTATCAAAAAAGCCGAGGACAACGATGATACCATCATCCGTGTTTATGAAGCACATGGTCGCCGCACTCGGGCTGCTCTCCAGTTGCCTGAAGGTTCTAGTTCAACGGCATATGCATGTGATCTATTGGAGAATGTGGAAGCCGAATGTGCCGTCGACAATGGTCGTATCTCCTTCGCTATTAAACCGTATGAAATACTGACTTTCCGTATCCCGAAGGCATAATAACGTTGGTATGTTACGTGTACTCTTTTATCGCAAAAAGTGCTCCTAGTCTCATTAAAGACAGGAGCACTTTTTTTGTTGATACTGACAATTACACAACCACTATAGGATACATATGCAACTATTTAATTTGCACCCTTTAAAACTCCTCATACTCACTCGGATCTTGATCCCACAGTCGTCCATCTGGTCGGCTAAAGGAAGAGATGACTTGCATCTCCTCTGCGTTCAGCTCGAAATCGAAAATATCGATATTCTCCTGCTGATGCTGGAGCGAGCTTGCCTTAGGGATTGGAATAGAACCGAGCTGGATATGCCAGCGCAGAATAATCTGGGTTGGCGTTTTGCCATGCGCTTCAGCAATGCGTAGGATTTTGTCGTCTTTTAAGATATCCTGTACGGCATCATTGCCACGTCCAATGGGGCTCCAGGATTCGTTTACAATGCCATGCTTCGCATCCTGCTCCCGTTGACTCGTTTGGTCAAAGAATGGATGTAGTTCAATCTGATTCAGGCTTGGTGCTACGCCCGTTTCCTTCATCAGTCGTTCATTATGTTCAGGCAGGAAGTTACTTACGCCAATGGAACGGATATATCCACGTTTCTTCGCTTCAATTAGAGCTTGCCAAGCCTCCACATACATATCCTTTTTTGGATTCGGCCAGTGAATTAAGTAGAGATCATAATAATCCAAGTCTGCTCTGTAGAGTGATTCTTGGATAGCCACTAATGCTTTGTCAAACGCGTGATAGCGCCCTGGCAACTTAGAGGAAATTAATAGTTCTTCTCTAGGAACGGAGCTCTGCTTGACTGCTTTTCCAACCGTCGCCTCGTTCTCATAGTTGTACGCTGTATCAATCAATCGATAACCTGCATCCATGGCAGACACGATCGATTTCACGCCTTCTTCTCCTTTTAGACTATACGTACCGAACCCGATCGCGGGCACTTGCAAGCCATCATTTAATGTATATTGCGGGATTGAATGTTTCATATGAGAACGCTCCTTTGTTCGATATTATTTATGTGTTTTGGAGAAAAAAGGGATATCCCCCTCTCGGTTTATCTTAACCCCTCATACCCGCTTGAATCAATTCGCCGTTAAGCTATCCGTCCTGATCACACATAATAGACACACTTACTTCTTACTACATCTAAGTTTGCATACTACTCACTCTCTTGAAGGTTAAATACACTGAGGTCTGCAATGTAATAATTCATTATCCATTTCTCAACAAAAACCAAAGAAACGCCAGTCACAGGGACCAACGTCTTCTTTGGAGGTTCTATCTTCGATTAAAAATTAGTGGAGATGATCTTAGCCGCTGCACCCTCGTCAATGAAATCCATTACAGATACACCAAAACGTCCTTTGGTATTGGTCGTAAAGAATGAGTTTACTTTGGGATTCACGAAGTCTCTCACAGAGCGAATGTTTGGGATGCCGATCCAACCCGGGTCATACCCACTTGTGAAGTTTAGGTACAGCCAGGAAGGGTTTTGCGTCTTGGCTTCATTGTACATGTTCTGAACATCCGTCCATTTCTTGCTCTTATCCGATACTTTAAAGTAATCTTGGATCTTCATTTTGGCTGCATTCTGGATGTTGAAGGTTGTGTTCTCCTGCCATGCGGTAGCGTTAATACCGTACGGAGTTTGACTCATATCGAATCTACGCAGTAATACGATCTTGCCTTTGGCTTCGCCAAGGGTAGGGATGTGGTCGGTTAGTAGCCATTTGTCCGGGTTTTTGGCGACATAGGATTTAAATGTTTCTTCGTAACTGCGTGTATTATTCGCTGGGGTATGTTCTTCTTTTACACTCATAATAATGGTCTCCGATGGATTATTGTTCAGGAAGCCGATGACCGCATTTAATACATCATCAAAGTTCTGGTTTTGATAGACTGACCCATGGTGGATGGTGAACGCATTCCCGTAATGTCTCGTACGCACGTCGAGGTAGCGAACCCCAATATTTAATTGCTGCGCAATCGTCAGATCCTGTGTCTTGGCAGTTCCATTGATGGGCTCATATAGAGCACCGCTGTCATGTGTTCCCGGAATGGAAAGAGAAGCTAGTGAGGTATTGGCTGGAAGTGATCCCATCCAATTCGAGCTGCTGTACGCGGAGGACACACTGGTCAACGTCCATGAAAAGAGAGTGACGAATGCAAGAGCCAGGCTTATTCTTTTGAACAATGTAAATACCACCTTTGCTTGTTTTGGTGTGTGTCTGATCAGGAAGCGGCGCCAGCTCAATGATCAAATGCCTATTACAGGCTGATGTGCATACTGTGGGGTTGTCTAGATGTCTATACCTCAACTCTACTGCTCTAGTGTTTACATGTGATTAGGTCTAGGTAAAATGCAGATTAATTGAGAAAATGGACGAAAAATACATTTAACAGAACATGTATGATTACTTTATGAAGTGTTTAGGGGGGACGATTGTAGATGGGAAGATAAGTAGAAGTAAAATAGAATAAAGCCCTCATCATGAATAATGAGGGCTTTTTGGGAATTCTTTTAAGAGGCTAGGTTCTATTAGCTGTTACATAATCAGGATTTTGGCTATTATTTATTCTCAGTAAGTATATCAACAACGATGTCGAGCTGTTTTTCGACAGAGATCGGATCGCTCATAAGAAACTTATCAAAATCAATAGAGTATACCTTGCCCGCCTTCCCTGCTGGTGATTGTTGAATCAGCTTCTGTACATCCTTGAGATGTTCTTCTGCTCCTTCAGTCACCGCGAGCAATAACCGATCACCGATATACTCCGGAACCACCTCGGCTGAGATCTCCCATGTTTCGCCTTGGATCACGTCTGTCTCTACTTTCGCGGCTGGCTTCAGACCAAGATACTTGTAGATGATATTGCCTCCCATATTGGTATCCCCGTAGACAAAGAGTGCATCAGGTCTCACGTTCAAAATAGAAAAGGTCTCATCATCACTCACATAAGGGCTAACTTTCTCCTTATATTCAGCGAGTTTGGCTGCGAACTTATCATTCCACTGCTTGGCTTCCTCCTGCTTCCCAAGAATATCACCAAACATTTCCACATCCTTGATGGGGTCATTATACTGCTCGACAACAATCGTCGGAGCGATTTGGCTTAGTGCATCATATCCACCTTCCATGGCCTCTGCAAAAGCAGCCGTTGTCACAATCAGATCTGGATTCAGCGACAGAATTTTCTCGGCATCCGGCGGAACGCCAACATCTTCGATACCGGAAAGATCCTCTATCAGCGGATTATCCAGAATGTATGTTGTTGTACCAACCGGCTTTACCCCAAGAGTCATCAGTTCACCCATATGATAGAAACTGACGACACGCTGAGGATGCACGGGAATTTCCGTTTCACCCTTCAAATGAGTATACATCCGCGTTTCTGTAGTGTTGCTGTCTGTGGATGTAGCTGTAGTCGTCGATGGTTCTGATGGTGTAGTCGGCTGGGAAGCCGCTGTATCTGTAGTACTGCCTGTCTGGCACGCACTGAGAAGCAAGGATGTGCATAGTAGCATCATCGCTCCAAAGGTTGGTCTTGAAAATCTAAACATCGATGTGTCCCCTTCCTTATTCAATTGATAATAAGTCTCATTCTCATTATGGGAATAGGAGTTGGGGCTTACAATAGACGATTCCAACCATCGTAATGGATTATACTGAACCTGAACTGTTTGTTGATGTTCTGCACGAAACTGTAGTGGCGATAAGCCGGTATGCTTTTTGAATAAACGACTGAAATAGTAAACATCCGCATACCCCACGTTGCTTGCGACTTCCTGAATACGTGCCTCTGTCTTTAATAGAAGCTGCTTCGATTTGTGTATACGCACATGAATGAGGTATTCAATCGGACCAAGTCCAATCTGGTTCTTGAACAAACGAGACAAGTAGCTTGTGCTACACTGGAACCTTCCTGCCAATTCTTCCGCTGTAATCGATTCGCTGTAATCTGTGTGAATGTAGTTAATTGTCTCTGTCACAATATTAGGTTTACTCGTTTCCTTCGTTGCTGTCGTTTGAATTACTCTCATGACCTCATGCACAAACGGGAGAAACATAGCTTGCGCCTGTAACTTGTCCATCGAGCTAGGTTGTTGCCATAGACGGTTCATCGTCTTACACTTATCCTGAATGGATAATACCGCAAATGGTACACATACATAAGGGAGATTGAAGCTCTCACGATCCTCCAATGCTGTGGCGTGTGCAACATATTGAATGATGTAACAAGTAAATTCCTGATCCAGCGGCTGCAAGGTAAGTACGGCTCCTTCTCCCCCGTGCATTATATAGGGTGCCCTACCCTGATACATCTCGCCCGCTAGACTTATACTGGCCTCTCCATGAGTCACAACTACGAAGAAGTTATGATCGATCACTTCCTCATTTGGGACTTTATCTTGTGCTGCATGATAATACCGAATATCTAGCAATCGAACGGCGGCTCGGCTCCACCGTTCAATATAAGCATCCCAATCCATACATCTCCCTCTCCCCTGACTATTCCGATGAAAACCGATAATCTTCTCCGAAGACGAGAAGCCTGTGGAGTAAATATGCCCATTATATCATAGAAAAAAAGCCATTAACCTCTACGGATTAACAGCTTTTGATACCGGTATTCGTTGTACTGGCAGTGGTAAATTATTATGGTTAACATTTACCTTAGGATAATCTCACTCATTCGTTTTCAAGTGAGATTTTGGCAAAACCTTAGTCAGTATCCCCTCACATATTCTTTGTTATCTTTCAATTGTACAATATCATGCCCCGTTGGATTCTGGAACGCACGAAGTCCAAAGGTTTGCGCAACCGCAAAGATATGATCAAAGATATCGGCTTGTACGGATTCATATACACTCCAATTGATATCATTGCTGAATGCGTAAATTTCAAGAGGAAGTCCGCGATCTTCCGGTGCTAATTGTCTTACAATCATCGTCATATCCTGATTAATTTTAGGATGATTCCGTAGGTATTGATGGATATATTCCCTGAAGACACCCACATTGGTGAGCTGTCTACCGTTCACATTGCTTTCCCGATTTACCTGATGCTCAACGTTGTAGGCTTCAATCTCCTCTAGCTTGGCGGTTACATAATCGGTTAAGTAGTGAATTTTCTCAAATTCAGCTACCATCTCCTCCGTGCAAAACTGGATACTACTGATATCAATATAGATGCTTCGCTTAATTCTTCTACCGCCAGAGACCTGCATACCTCTCCAGTTGCGGAACGAGTCAGAGATTAGAGCATAGCTGGGAATCATCGTAATCGTTTTATCAAAATTTCGCACCTTCACGGTATTCAGTGTAATGTCGATGACGTCACCGTCTGCATTATATTTCGGCATTTCAATCCAATCGCCTACACGTACCATATCATTGGATGATAATTGCACACCCGCGACTAGACCAAGAATGGAATCCTTGAACACCAGCATCAGTACCGCCGATAATGCACCAAGTCCGCTAAGAATAATCAATGGATTCTGACCGATCAGGCTCGAAATAACGATAATACCGCCGATAATGAACAGGATAATCTTCGCCACTTGGATGTAGCTCTTGATCGGGCGAATCTTCGATACCTCATAGGTGCGATAGATATCATCGAACACATTCAGCAGGGCATTCAGCACCGTGATCATGATGATAATCATGTAGGTCATGGCTGCTTTTTCAATCAAGGCCTGATAAGGCGAAAAGATGTAAGCTGAATAATAGATGATAATGGCGGGAACCAGATGAGAGAGTCTGTGGAACAGCTTCTTCTGAACAACGATGTGACCCCAATGGAACCTATTGTTACTCACGATTTGATGAACCGTCTTCAGCACGATTCGCTTGGCGATATAATTTGCCAGTATCGAGATCAACGCGATAAACAGAACCATAATGATATTTGAAAGATAACTAATGGATGGTTCACTCATGCCAAGTTGCTCTAGTTGATTTCTGATAAAGTCCATAGTATCCTCCCCACACAGTTAGTTTAGCCTACTATTATAGAGTAGTTTGTGATGCTACGCAAAATGCCTACAAAAATAACCACCTAAGTAGGTGGCTTCTTCGTCTTTCTTTCGTTTAACCTCACTAGGCCGCTTTAGTCGCAGCCTGCCAGCTGGCTTGTTATAACTGCTCTATAAATCGTTTGCTTTCCTCCGCAATGCGATCTGGTACCTCGTTATGAATATAATGTCCACCAGGTAAGATTAGAATTTCGCCATTCTTCACAGAAGCTATGTAATTCTTCAAAACAGCCTGCCAGTTCTTCACCGGCACTTCCTCTCCTCTTGAACTAAAGAAATACATCGGTACATCTGGAACACCGTGTTCCAGAACCTTGGCCGCGTTATCTCTAATCATCTTCACTTCATCGTTCATATTCGACGTCTGCGTACTTTTGTAGAATAGGGCTCGGTAAAGCTCCTCTTCTTGCGACGAGAGATGCTTCTGCTGAATAGCTGCGGATGAATCTACAATGCCGGGGAAAAAGCGGGTGATTCCAATGCGTGCTCCCATACCGGTAATTACCATTGTTCCAGGCGAAGGGAGTGGGTATTCTTCATACACCTCTGGAACCGCAGGATCAAGTCCAATGATCGCTTCGACTTCATCAGGGTACGTCTGTGCCCAGTATAAGGCTTCAATAGCTGACATCGAATGCGGAAACAAGACATATGGTGGTTGCTGTCCTGCCAAATTCAGTGCGGTTCGTGTCTCTTCTAACATCGTATCGATATCACGGGAGACCTTGGCGGTTTCACTGAAGCCATAACCTGCTTTTTCTACAACTGCAATCTTATATTGATCTGATAATCTAGTGTATAAAGCTTTGAAATCCAGTACAGGAGCCGATGTGCCCCCGCCCGACATAAAGACAAGCGTTCGTGATCCCGTACCTTCGGTATAAACGTGCATCTGATGATTGTTCACATTGACCATCGTTCCTGGCGGTACAAGTAGAGCTGATTCTTGTTTTAATTGAATCCGATGATTCATGAAGCTAATAGCGATAAATATAAGCAGAAGACCCAGCAAAGCGATGACGCTATATCCCATTCTTTTCAGCCAAACTCTCATTGTTGTCCTCCTACAGCATGTTTGCTCCGTAAATCAGGTATGTGTATGTACATTTCAAACTGTTAAACTTTCTACATGAAGCTCTACTTGTGACCCGGCTCATATTAAGTTAGCTCGATATTGCTTAATGCAATACTCATATTCTCGTAGAATGGATACATCTGGATCACGTTCTACTATTCGTTATTATACGAAATATACTACAATACCTGGTATAATGGCGATAATTACATATTAGTTTTTTTAGTTATACGCGTACAGATGATGAATTATAGGAGGATATGAAGGAATGAGCAGACTTTCTCTCGGTACTAAAGTACTGATGCTAATCACCGCACTGAGTATGACACTAGTAAGCACAATTTCGGCCGCAGACTTCACAGAATTCCCCAAGCTTACTTGGAGTACGACGGTACCGGCCAATACAACCACAGATGATTTTGCCCATAAGCCTATCGAAGATCAGTACTTACCCATCGTGTCTACGAAGGACAATACGGCCTACATGCTGCTACGTCATAAAGCAGGAAACAAATCTACCTATCAGATGATGGCTGTCAACGACGTAACCGGCAAACAAAAATGGGTTCACACCTCACCTTACAGATATAATCCATACAACATTGATGCCAATGGAAATGCCTATTATGTAGAGGACGTTAAAGTCGGAAACAAACATGGCAGCAAGCTGATTGCGTTGGATGCCAATATGAAGCCACGATGGGAAAAGGTCTTTCCTGATGGAGGAAACTTCGAGGTGCTGAGCGATGGCCGTTATGCAGTTATTGATTTTGTAAAGGAGCAGAACCTACTCAAGCTGTACTCACCAGAAGGTAAAGAAATCCTTAGTAGATTGTACAATGGCAATATTCGACACATCCAAGGGGATTATGTTGGTACCGCCAACTATGAGGAGAATGCTACAGTCATAACGATTTATTCCATCTCAAGAAATAAAAAAGTCACTTCTTACGAATGGCCAAAAGAGTACTTCAGCCCATACCATAACGACTTTGATGTGCTAAGCGGGGGTACGATTCTTGTTCCTCTCATCGACGAAAAGACAGGGATGGAAACGTTGCAGGGCATTTCGCCTACAGGGAAAAAGAAATGGACGCGCTCCTTGCCCACACCAGTACCTAACAGTACTCTGTTTCAATCGATCGGAAACCACTTCCTCATTCAAGAGGAAAATACACTTAGCGTTTACGACACAAACAACAAACAGATCTCCACAAGAACCTTTGACGATCTTCCTGAGCTTGGTAAGCTACAGTTTCTGAATAAAGATACCTTTGTATTCGGTGCAGTCGAGGATAAAGGACTGGTTCCTGTGAAGTTAATTGAGCAAGGGTTTACCCACAATGATTATGTTACACTGCCATCCAAAGCGGTATATCATGTGCTGGATCGTACGCTGAGCTCGATAAACGCATTAAAATTAGACCAAGCGCCATTCTCGGCTGAGAACATCCGCTTCGTGAATGCCAATACATTTTATCTGACCATGGAGAAAACATTAGCGAAGTATGAACTTACGGGTAAGTAGGTTGAGTGATTGTCAGGGTGAGAGGGTCACCTTTTAATATGACTATGATCTAGTTAACTGGGCGGCAGCGCTTGTAGTTCTTATAGTTCTTATTAAAATCATGTGATGTCTCTAAGTGGGCTGGTTTAACACCATTGGTATGATGCAACGCACCGCGAGCTGGGCACTGCACGCGGTGCGAATAACAACTTCATGCTAGATCCACCTTAACTTGTTTCCTCACGCTTCATCCGAGATGGCTAGTAATTCACTTACTGTTACCAAACGGTACCCTTGCGCAATAAGCTCTTCTACCAGTATTCGAACAGCCTCCACTGTCTGTGAACGATCCCCATACCCATCATGAAAAATGAGTACACTACCCGGCTTTACCGTAGGCCTTGTATGCTCCAAAATATACTCCACACCAGGATTGTCCCAATCCTTCGCACCACCGTTAACCGCAGCAACCGTATGGTAACCCTGTTCCACAGCCAGAGATAGGATATCGTCATTTATCCCAAAGTATGGTGGTCTGAAAAGCTTCGCTCGATTTCCTGTTACTTCCTGAATGACGTTCTCCGCTCGTTGTAGTTCCTCCCCAGCTTGCTCCAACGTCAACTCGGTCAGATTGGGATGTGTAAACGTATGATTTGCAATCTCATGCCCTTCACGGTGAACCTCAGCTGCAATTTCCGGGTACGATTCCATCTCCTTACCAATCATGAAGAAGGTCGCTTGTCCCCCCACACGACGGAAAATCTCAAGGATTTGCTGTGTGTATACCGGATGCGGTCCATCATCAAATGTGAAAGCTACAGTCTTTTCCCGAACAGATAGCTGCTCAACCAACGACATATTATTCATGAAATAATAGCTCCTCTCTATGATAACTTGAATATAAAACCTTAAAGTGTGTGTTTTACACATGGAGTTATGATATATGTACAATCGTATTATGGTAACAATTATATCAAACAGCATGGGAATATAGGGAAAATATGAGGTCTGAAATAGAAATTAGCCATCATCGGTTTTCTCAATTCTGAACTGGCAATAGCAGACCTAACTTTACTAGCAGCATTAAGTGTAATAATATTACAAATATACTTAATAATATGTAGATAGCTTTATATATTTAAATACGTCTAAGAGAGCAGACTCTATAAGGGAGAAACTAATTTGATGAAGAAAAAACGTAGCTTATGGCTGACATTAGCTTTAGCCATGACGATAACAGCGATAATTGCTTATATTTCCACAAATACAAATCAGGAAGGCTTACTTGCAAACTCGAAAACAATTGAAATTCCCAATAGTAGTCCTTTTACCGAAGAAAAGTCGATCGACTCAATGGTTATTGGTACGGACAATCCCATTGGTGATACTGTAAGTGGTGATGCCGTTGTACAAAAATCCTTCACTGTAAATGCGGGACATGGCCATATTAAACTTTCTATGAACAACCATAGTAGTCATTCGGTTTTTGTTTCCTTAACACACAATAGTACGGGAAAAGTATATTTCTCTCAGGAGATTGCCGGAAAAGAAAATTTCACGTGGAAAAGCTTCGAACAAGGTTTTGAACAAGGCGTGCGTGGTGGAGACTATACGCTTCAATGGAGTGGCGGGGGTAGTAAAGTAAATGGAGACTTCTCCGGGGTAACGGGTTCATCCATTTCTGATGTTATGAATTAACGATTCAAGTGTGCTATTGAGGAAGCTCCTGATATCCAGGGGCTTTTTTATTTACTCAATCTCCTTCGGGTCAGCCCATTTAAAAGAATGGAGACCTGTTACAACCGCATGCAGACTGTCACTCCCCTATAGGCTTCTGCATAGCATGGAGAATATGAACGAATCTAAATTGGAGGTCATGACCATGAACTTGCAACTGCAGGGGCAACAAGAACAAACATTGTTTCGAATGGATCCAACCACTATGAATAACTTAAAATCCATTCAAGACCATGTAACAAATACATGTAAACACCATGTTAATACACTTGTTCGAGTGGAGACAGTAGATGGCGATGTTTTTGAAGGGTTACTTATCCACTGCGAAAGGGGAATTTTATACTTAAAACTACCAAGCCCTATGACTAATCGAGGCTTTGTTCCTGGTTTCCAAAATGATGTCGTATTACCCCTAGTGCTGTTCAATTTACTCGCCATTTCATTATTATAGGCCTGACCTAAGCCTAATCCTATCATTAAGGAGTGAAATCTTATGGCATTCATGCCGCCTCAAGGACCACAAGGAACACAGCAGCCACCATCCTCTCCTCCTCCACAATTCACACCACCGCAACCCGCTGCTACAGCATTCGCCATCGACCCCGGAGCTATTGTCGGTTGTTTATTCCGCAACACCTATGTGTGGCTAAGAAATGGGAACTCGTTCTGGTTCTTCCCAACCTTTGTAGGGCGTACATCCGTTGCAGGTTTTAGATGGACCGGTCGAAGATGGGTGTTTACCGGAGTTGATCTAAGAAGCATTGTGTCATTTACATGTTTTTAGAGAAGAGAATAGCGATCCCTTTTCAACTCACCAAAATCAAAAAAGCACCCTCTTGGGTGCTTTTTCTAATACTACTAATGGAGGCGAGGGGAGTCGAACCCCTGTCCGAAGATAACGACACATAAGCTTCTACGGGTGTAGTCACAGTTTTGATGTCAGTTCAAAATTCATTTTTTATCTACTGTGTTAGAATTGCGTGCAATAACACCTGTAACTCTTCAAAAGATTTAGGTGCTTCTGTAAAGCTTAAGAATAGTTGGACTTGGTTTATAATAAATTCATTATTATTAATAATATGTTCTTTCGCAAACCCTATATCTTTCGAAAATGATTTCATATTTTCTTGTTCACCTAAATACAATAGTTCCGTTAAGAATATCAAATATAATGATTGTATTTCTGTATTTGCTCTATTATCAAAATTAACTGCCCCTACTTCCGTAGTGGTAAAATTAAACTTAAAATCAGCAATTTGATATTCATCATACAAACTACTAAACTGTTTATAAAGCTGAAGAACAGTTTGATAGTTATAAGTTTCAAGCGATAAAAGTTTAACATAAAAGTAATAATAGTTATAATTAAGCTTACTATCCTCCATTTCGTTAGCAAGACTTGTAAGCTTATCTGCCCTTTCATTGCCTTTAAAATTTATAAGATAATTAATAACTCTGCTTTGCAACATCTCATTATAGTAAGGACTTTCTAGACCAACTCTTGAAAAGTAAAAATCAGGGTTCACCTTTGGAACCTGGGTAATTCTTGCTGTTATCCTTCCTTTAAATAGATAATAAATATCCTTATACTTCTCTCTATCTTGTAATTCATCCACTTCGTTTACTAAACTTCCCCATTTCCCGTTTGATTCTAAATATCTCAGATTTTTATAGACAGCATCCTTGTTCAACTCATTCGGAACGTAATAAGCATAGACTGAGAAGATTAGAGACCCAATAGTAAAAAAGATTGAGAAATAAAAACTAATAAAACCTATGATGTGAGCTTTACTTTGATCTTTAAATCCATTCAGTGTGAATATTTTAAACCCTTTGATAAACTTATTCAACTGCTTTCTCCCCTATCAATAACTCAAAACTCTATAATTTTTTACCTAAAACCGAATTCCTATGTGGAAATTCCACTACAAACAGTAAAAGGCCCGGGGTCTATAGAATGGAGACGAGAGGGGTCGAACCCCTGTCCGAAGATAACGACACATAAGCTTCTACGGGTGTAGTCACAGTTTTAATGTCAACCGAGTATCAGTAACCAATAAGAACAGGATTAGCCCAAGCAGGTATGGACTCAACACAATAGATCAAATTACTCTGTATGATTTCTGCAACAATTAAAGGCTCGTATGTATTATCAATTATGATAACCTGATCTGCGATGGCTAGAGCCGGTTTAAGGTTCTTCAATGACTGACCATATCGATAACGAATGTCTTCTTCTGCAATCCAATGTCCACCTTGTTCAACCCGAGATGCAACTCGATCTATATGCATTTGAACATCCTCAAGGCCGATATAGTAAACAACAATTTCGTAAGTGTTTTCTTTTGCAATTTGCATGTGTTTCAAAACAAACGATCCAGACAATGTCGTTTCAATAGCGAAGTTTTTACCACTTTTAATGAGAGATCGGATTCTTTTTACAGCTTCCCTACCAGCAGATAAGTCAGCACTGCGCGGATTCTCTGGATTCAACTCTCTTGCAATTTGATCCGGATCGACCAGTTCACCAAGCCACTCTCTCATTTGCATGCTGAGTGTACTTTTCCCTGCTCCATTGGTTCCAGCAAACACAGTCATGACTGGTCTGGTCTCACTCATGATACTCAAACTCCTGGCGTTTCCCAGCAGCATCAAATATAATTTCGAATTTATTGCCTTCAGCATCCTCACGAACGCGTTTGTTGTTCTTTATATAATAGATAGAGGCACCTGATTCTTTAGCTTGTTTCCGTGCATGTTGATTTGCTTTTTTTAGAATTTCATGGAGTTGTTTTCGATTTGTAAACATTCTCAGTCCCCCTCCAGTTTTATATTGTTATTATCCCTATTATATCACAAACTGAACACCACCAATCAGAACACTGATTGATGGTGTTATATAGCTAAAATAGTTATCCATTTTTTCTTTCATCTAATTCATAAATCGTTATATTCTTTTTCCGTGTAAATTCCGCTTGTATTTCCTCATTCTTTTTCCATTTTTTAAGTAGCTCTTTTGAGTAATTCCAGTAATTTTTCACTTCCTCTGCTTGAAAAACTCGATGGCCATTAATCCATATTTCAGGGCACATCTCTTTATTATCATTTATTAAAAGAAGTGCCCTCTCAGGTGAACTACTAAGTCGATAACTTATAGTGAATCCCCTAGATCGCTTCCTTAAATTATCTACTTCTCTCCATGCTTCAAAGTTAAAATAGGTGAAATGACTTCGCTCCTCAGAATGAGTGTAACAATCGTCACACCCTTCACAAGTTAACTCAATTGCATTGTCTTCTTTATAACTTAGTCCGGTACAAATCCTAAATTTATATGTTTGATTGCACTTATTGCATAACAAGCAATCATCGGCTACTTCTTTTAATATATTCAAAAACTCAACAATTCTCTGTTGTGTGTATTCTGCTTCATCCTCAGTAGTTAACGTTCGTATCGTTTCAGTTTGGAATTTGAATAATGAGAACAACGAACCTTCCATAATTATTTCTCTTACTAAATTCTTATAGTCTGAAATGTGAAATTGTTTTTTCTTCTGATTAGTCATTAAGGTCAATGTTCTCACTCCAACTCTATTAGTATAGTAACTAGTGTTACCAGAGTAATAGATTAATATACCAAACAAAAACGGCCACCAAATGGTGGCCGTCGCTGATACTACTAATGGAGGCGAGGGGAGTCGAACCCCTGTCCGAAGATAACGACACATAAGCTTCTACGGGTGTAGTCACAGTTTTGATGTCACCCGAGTATCGCCCCGTAACCGGCTATACGTTGGGTCAGCCTGATTGTCTTCTTCAGCACACCCCAGGCGGAGATGTGACAGCGTATCCCACTACTTGTTAGCCCCTAATCCTGTCACATGGGCGATGCAGGTTAGAAGCACGCACACAGTTTCTTAGGCTGCGAAAGCGTAGTTTGTTTGTTGTTTGCCGTTTAATAGGCTTTAGCGTTGATGAAGCGGACGCGTCCCCACTACCCGCTACCCATGCTCGAACTATCCCCGTCGAATCCATAAACGCCCCCTCATATAAGAAGGGCTCCAGGATTAATCCGTGAATACGGAGCAAAGGTGCTGCACATCTTTTTCCTCCAAGGTAAAAAGATGCTCTTTCTAACTCGGCATTCCTGTCTGCTACATAAGTAATCTTATCACAGGACAGCTCACCGATATAGTACAGATTGCTGGAAGACATTCCAGCTGACTGAGTAACTGTGCAAGTTTAACCAATACAGCAGTTACGAGCGAATCGTCTACATATTATACCGCGTCCCTCAGACGAAGTAAAGTTCACTGCCACGTAGCTTCGTTTCACAATCAGCTTCACTTAACTATTTTACCCACGATTCGTGCATATTAAGCAGCCACCAACTTATCTTATCGCATCACACGCAACCATACCTGCTCCACAAACAATAAAAAATCTCAATCCCGCCCTTACCGGACAAGTCTTGAGATTCTTCTAACGTAATACGACTTCCACTACTTCACGCATAAATACTAGCTGACAAATCTAGATACAGCCTCTCACGCCTAACCATCCAATTAACGAGCAATCTTCTGCTTCTCGCGCATTGCTCTTTGAATATCACGTTGTGCATCCCGCTTGGCAGCAGTCTCACGTTTATCATATTGTTTCTTACCTTTACCCAGTCCAAGCAGCAGCTTGGCATAGCCATTACGCACATAAATTTTCAGCGGCACAATGCTGTAACCATCCTGTTTCGACAGCCCGAGTAGCTTGTGAATCTGTGCCTTGTGCATCAGTAACTTGCGCGTACGTGTTGGATCAATCGGATTATGTCGGTTCCCTTGTTCAAAAGGACTAATATGCATATTGTGAATATGAATCTCACCGTTCCGAATTGTGGCAAACGCATCTCCAATATTCGCACGTCCGTTACGAATAGACTTAATCTCCGTTCCGGTAAGCACCATGCCCGCTTCATACGTATCTTCAATGAAGTAGTCATGGGAAGCCTTCTTGTTCTGTGCGAGTACTTTACTCTGTCCATCATTCTTGCCCATGTCCTCACTCCTTCTTCGTAAAATAAATCCGTTCCAATGCCTGTGTCCACATGCATTCATGTTGCACCAAAGTACCTGTGCCAGACCTCAATTGTAGCAAGTACAGCTGTTAAAATCAAGAAAGAGGCGACCTCAGCCGCCCCTCCTCATTACACCTTTTCCAGACCATACGAAACAGCTTCACACATTCCTCAAGACTGTCTCTTTTCATCTATAACGCTTCTTCAAGGATTGTTCTGCTCATTTGGATCATGAACCTTTTCAGTTCAACTCATCTATTCAACAGTCTTCCTTACTTTTTCTTCTTCCGTACAAAAGCCGCCGTACTATTACCCGCTCCGCCTTTGTTCTTCTTCCGCTTACGACGAGGTGCTCCACCTTCTTGAGTGCCTCCAGGTGTTGCTGCATCGCCAATAAAGATACCACTAGGTGATGTTTTTTTGCGGCTACTACCGCCTTTTCCACCTTTACCGGATTTGAAGCTGCCCTCACCGCGTTCGCTGCGACCGCTTGAACCACTTCCATGGCCTCCGCCAGCACTACTCTCCTGACTACCACTTGGTGCAGAGCTGTAACCGCCTTTGCCTGAACCGAAGCCGAAGCTTACTGCTCCTTTGCCACGATTAGTCGATCCGCCAGCTTCTCCACTCCGGCGCTCACCCTTCGGTTTGCCACTGCCCTTACCAGCAAAGCCGCCAGTTGAGCCTGCTCCAGCACTCGCTGCGCCACTACGTCCGCCTTTGCTGCTCTCTTCTGGTGATCTGCCACCACGGCCTCTTCCAGCACCACCTGTAGAGCCCAAGCCACCTTTGCCACCACGTGAACCGCTGAATCCACCTTTCGCTGCACCACGTCCACCGCTACCACCAGGGCGACCGCCTTTACCGCCGCGACCACCACTGAATCCACCAGGACGTTCACCGCGAGGCTTCATATCCACCATTTCAAAGTCAATCGTATACTCTTCCATGCTTACACGTGCTACGCGGATTTTCACTTCGTCACCGATCCGGAACACTTTGGAAGTACGCTCTCCAATGAGAGCCATATGTTGATCGTCAAAATGGTAGTAGTCGTCCGTGAGCGCACTCAGGCGAATAAGACCCTCTACTGTATTCTCCAGCTCAATAAACATACCGAAGCTCGTTACGCTGCTGATCATGCCTTCGAATTCTTCGCCCACTTTATCTAGCATATACTCCGCTTTTTTCATTTTCTCCGTATCACGTTCTGCTTCCACCGCAACACGTTCACGTTCGGATGATTGCTGTGCAATGTCCGCCATACGTCCAGCCAAGTACTCCTGACGATTTTCCGGCAGAGCTCCGTTGTTTTCAATAACCTCACGAATCACACGGTGAATAACAAGGTCAGGATAACGACGAATTGGAGACGTGAAGTGACTATAGAATTCTGCCGCCAGACCGAAGTGACCCGACATTTCGGAATCATACTTCGCCTGTTTCATGGAACGTAGCATCATCGTACTAATAACTGTCTGCTCTTTCGTTCCGTTGATGTCCTCAAGCAACGATTGGAGTGCACGTGGATGGATGGCGTTACCGCGACCTTTCACGTGGTGTCCAAAATTCGCCGCAAAGGCGAGGAAATTTTGCAGTTTTTCTTGATCTGGGTCTTCATGCACGCGATAGATGAACGGTACTTTAAGCCAGTGGAAATGCTCTGCCACCGTTTCATTAGCCGCTAACATGAACTCCTCAATGATTTGTTCCGCAATTGAACGCTCCCGTTTTACAATATCGATCGGTTTGCATTCTTTATCTACAATGATCTTGGACTCTTCAAAATCAAAGTCAACTGCCCCACGGCGCATACGCATCGCACGCAGCTTCAAGGCAATCTCCTTCATCAGATGGAAGTCATCCACCAGATCTTTATACCGTTCGAGCAATTCAGGCTCTTCGCCTTCAAGGATTTTACGAACATTGGAATACGTCATCCGCTCTTTGGTCTTAATGACACTTGTGAAAATATCGTGCTTCACAACCTTCATCTGGTCGTTAAACTCCATCTCACAGGACAATGTCAGACGATCCACTTGCGGATTCAAGCTGCATATGCCGTTGGACAGGCGCTGTGGCAACATCGGAATAACGCGATCCACCAAATACACACTACATCCACGGTTGTAAGCTTCTTGATCCAATTTAGAATTCTCGCGCACGTAGTAACCGACGTCAGCAATATGAACACCCAGACGGTAGTTACCATTAGGCAGCTTCTCAACGTTTACCGCATCATCTAAGTCTTTGGCATCCTCGCCATCAATCGTAACAATATTCAGTCCACGCAGATCACGGCGACCCTGTTGCACAATCTCCTCATCTGTAATGGAGTCCGGAGCCTGTTCTGCTTCACCAACGACTTCATCTGGGAAAGCTTCTGGCAATTGGTGTTTACGAATGACGGACAAAATATCAATCCCCGGCTCATCCTTATGCCCAAGAATCTCAATAACCTCACCCTCAGCCGCTGCACGGCCTTCTGGGTAACTAACGATCTTCGCTACAACCTTTTGTCCATCGACAGCTCCAGCAAAATTGGTACGCGGAATGAAGATATCCCGGTTAATACGTTTATCATCCGGAATGACGAATCCGTATACTTCATGGCTTTGGAATACACCGACGACTTGTGTCACCGCACGTGTAACAATGCGAACAATCTCGCCCTCCAAACGTCCACCTGATGGCCCTTTAGAAGTGACCTTCACAAACACGATGTCTCCGTTCATCGCACTTTTCATATCATTCGCGTGAATGTACACATCTGGGTGCTCTCGATCCTCTGGAATCAGAAACGCAAACCCTTTGGCGTGTGCCTGCAAACGTCCACGAACCAAGTCCATACGTTCAGGCATACCGTAACGGTTGTTACGGGTAAGCAAAATCTTGCCGGATTCCTCCAGCGTATTGAGCATAATCAAAAAAGATTTGAAATCAGCCGCATCTTCAATCTCGAAGTGCTGTTCCAGCTCTTGATAAGTCATTGGTTTATAAGCGGTCTCCCGCATAAAGTCGAGCAATTGTTGTTCTGTTATCATTAATATATTCACCTCGGGAAACATAAAAGTATGATCTGGTCTCATCTCTTTATGTATCGGAATCCTTACCAATTTCATGCAATGTAATGCATACCTTACTATCTCATACCCTAGTATACACGAATTCAATCCAGCACATCCGTCCCTAACAAAAAAACCACAGACGCAGGATTGCTTAAGCATAAGCACGCTTTCAAACGTAACTACGGATTATTTCAAGTTAGAATTACTTCTTCTATACTTACTGAAAAAGGGATCAATCCACATGTTCATGTATCATGAACCTCATTATAGGAATAGATTATGCGCGGAAGCACAGACAGGTACATTCCCTACATCGCAGGGGCATACCTTCGAAGGAAGGAGAACCGAACAGAAGAGAAAATTAAATCATGTGATTGTAGTGGCAGGAAAATACTGGACACGTTAAAACTTATTAAAAAACCTCCGTTTCTTCTCGAAACGAAGGTTAATCTTACAAGCGAATTCCGCTCATGCTATTGAATTGTATAAGAAAGTATCCTTCTTACTTGGACACGATCGTAACAATAATAGACAAAATCATGAAACCTGCACCGAGTACAACCGTTGCACGTTGCAAGAAAAGATCCAGTCCGCGCGCTTTCGTTTTACCGAAAAGATGTTCCGCACCACCGGAGATGGCACCCGCCAAACCAGCGCTTTTCCCGTGCTGCAGCAATACTACAGTGATTAGACCGATCGAGAAAACAACGAGCAGCAATTTCAAAGCAATATCCATTCTTTCCACCTCCTACCCATGTGGGCATAACATCTCACCATAAAAACAGTTAGTTTGATTGTACCATAGCTACTGCTGTGATACAAGTAGTGCTTCCTATACATTCATCCAACTTTATCCACTGTAATAGCAAAGTTTGACGCAGATTCCTCACCATAATAAAAAGACAAGCCGGTTACCCGGCTTGCCCGAAAAGCTGTATACACAGCTTATTTGTTGAGGTTGTAGAATCCTTTAAGACCATTGTATTGAGCCAGTTCACCCAGTTGATCCTCAATGCGGAGCAATTGGTTGTACTTCGCGATACGGTCTGTACGGGAAGGAGCACCTGTTTTGATTTGACCTGCATTTGTTGCAACAGCGATGTCAGCGATTGTGCTGTCTTCGGACTCACCGGAACGGTGGGAGATAACAGCAGTGTATCCTGCGCGTTTAGCCATTTCAATTGCATCAAATGTTTCAGTAAGTGTACCGATTTGGTTCACTTTGATCAGGATGGAGTTACCGATGCCTTGCTCGATACCTCTACCCAGACGCTCTGTGTTCGTTACGAACAAGTCGTCACCAACGAGTTGTACTTTGTCTCCCAATTTCTCAGTGAGCAATTTCCAACCATCCCAGTCATCTTCGGACATACCGTCTTCGATAGTGATGATTGGGTATTTCTCAACCCATGAAGCCAGAAGGTCAACATACTCAGCAGAAGTGTAAGATTTGCCTTCGCCAGCAAGTGTATATTTACCATCTTTGTAGAACTCAGTGGAAGCTACGTCCATACCCAAGAATACGTCAACGCCTGGTTTGTAACCAGCTTTTTCGATCGCTTCGATGATTGTAGTGATTGCTTCTTCGTTAGAACCAAGGTTTGGTGCGAAACCACCTTCGTCACCTACTGCTGTGTTCAAGCCTTTGGAGCTCAGTACAGATTTCAGGTTGTGGAAGATTTCTGCGCCTACGCGAAGAGCTTCTTTGAAGCTTGGTGCGCCAACAGGAAGAACCATGAACTCTTGAACGTCAATGTTGTTGTCAGCGTGCTCACCACCGTTGATGATGTTCATCATTGGTACTGGAAGAGCTTTAGCGTTGAATCCGCCGAGGTAAACGTAAAGTGGCAAGTCCAAAGCGTCAGCAGCAGCGCGAGCTACAGCCATAGATACTGCCAAGATTGCGTTAGCGCCCAATTTACCTTTGTTTGGCGTACCATCCAAAGTGATCATCAATTTGTCGATACCCAGTTGATCCAATGCATCCATACCGATTACTTCTGGAGCGATTGTTTCGTTTACGTTTTTAACAGCTTGCAGAACGCCTTTACCGAGGTAACGGGATTTGTCACCATCGCGAAGCTCAACAGCTTCGTGGGCACCAGTGGATGCACCAGATGGAACAATTGCGCGTCCGATTGCGCCGGACTCCAAGTATACTTCAACTTCTACTGTAGGGTTACCGCGGGAGTCAAGGACTTCGCGAGCGTACACGTCAGAAATAATAGTCATGAGTGATAATCTCCTTTAAATTTGGATTTATTTAAATTCGGGAAAACTTGTGCTTGCCCTTATTCACTACGTCAGCAGAATCGTCTTCCGATCGCTGTTATCCCCTGATTTCTTTGAACTTATCGTCATAAGTTGAAATCATGTGATAAAGGCGAACGCGTTGCTTCTTCAGACTATTTCTGCTGCCTTCGTTCCGGGGCAAACGCCAAACTACCCAATTCATATAAGAGGTTGTGTATCTTATTTACGGGTAGCGATGACAGATGTTCCTGTCATTTCTGCCGGTTTAGGCAATTGCATCAGGTCAAGAATTGTTGGCGCGATATCAGCCAAAATTCCGCCTTCACGCAATGTTACATTAGAGTCAGTAACGATAAATGGAACAGGATTCGTTGTATGTGCAGTGAACGGACGTCCTTGCTCATCGAATACCATATCCGCGTTACCATGATCCGCAGTAATCAGCACAACGCCGCCTTTTGCGAGAACTGCGTCGACAACACGTCCCATGCACTCGTCTGTTACTTCAACCGCTTTGATTGTTGGCTCCAGCATGCCGGAGTGTCCAACCATATCAGGGTTAGCGAAGTTCAGAATGATTGCATCGTGTTTGTCTGCTTCAATCTCGCGTACACATGCGTCTGCCACTTCATAAGCGCTCATCTCTGGTTGCAAATCATATGTTGCAACTTTTGGTGAGTTAATCAGTACGCGAGTTTCGCCTGGAAGCTCAACATCACGTCCGCCGCTGAAGAAGAACGTTACGTGCGGGTATTTCTCTGTTTCTGCAATACGCAGTTGTTTTTTGTTGTTCTGTACCAGAACCTCACCCAGTGTATTGTCGAGGTTCTTCGGCGAGTACGCCACATAACCTTCAACCGTCTCACTGAACAGAGTCAGGCACACAAAGTGCAAGCCTTGAGGGAACTTCGGTCCACGATCGAAACCGCGGAAGTCTTGGTTCGTGAATACTTGCGACAACTGGATTGCACGGTCAGGACGGAAGTTAAGGAAGATAACGGAATCGCCGCTTTCTACCAAACCTACCGGCTCACCATCCGCTTTGACGATAACCGTTGGTTCAACGAATTCATCAAATACGGATTTCTCATACGATTCTTCAACCGCTTTGAGTGGATCAGTGTATTTAGGGCCATCTCCATAAACGATAGCGCGGTATGATTTCTCAACTCGCTCCCAACGTTTGTCACGGTCCATCGCGTAATAGCGACCTTGTACCGTAGCGATCTTTCCTACACCAACCTCTTCAATTTTCGCGATCAGTTTTTGCATGAAGTCTTTACCACTGTCCGGCATAACATCACGGCCATCCATGAAGGCATGAATATATACATCATTCATTTCTTCTTTTTTGGCGAGATCCAGCATAGCGAACAAGTGGTCGATGTGACTATGTACGCCACCATCAGACAACAATCCGTAAAGATGAAGCTTTTTGCCGCTTTGTTTCGCTTCGCGTACAGCTTTAACGAGAGTTTCATTATCGAAAAACTCACCATCGCGAATCGATTTGGAGATACGGGTCAAATCCTGGTAAACGATCCGGCCAGCACCAATGTTAAGGTGACCAACCTCAGAGTTCCCCATTTGCCCTTCTGGCAAACCTACAGCCTCACCGCAAGCAGTGAGTGTTGTGTGTGGGAATTGGCTCATATAACGGTCATAATTCGGTTTTTTGGCTTGCGCTACCGCGTTGCCTTCAACCGTATTACGAAGACCGAAGCCATCCATGATGATCAGTGCTACAGGTTTTGGAGCTGTCATCTTACTTCGCCCCCTCAACAAGCGCGATGAACGAAGCCGGCTGCAAGCTAGCACCGCCAACAAGTGCGCCGTCGATGTCGCTTTGTCCGAGGTATTCAGTTACGTTCTCAGGTTTAACGCTGCCGCCGTATTGAATACGAACTGCATTCGCAACCTGCTCGTTGTACAGATCTTTCACCAATGTACGGATGTAAGCAATAACTTCATTCGCATCTTGGGAAGTGGAAGATTTGCCTGTTCCAATCGCCCAGATTGGCTCATAAGCAATAACGACTTGTGCTGCTTGCTCTGCAGACAGACCTTCAAAAGCAGCTACCGTTTGCACTTTGCATACGTCTTTAGTTTGGTTCGCTTCACGCTCTTCGAGCGTCTCACCAAGACAGAAGATTGGAGTCAATCCGTGACGGAATGCCGCATGCAGCTTTTTATTAACAGTCTCATCGGTTTCCGCAAAATATTGACGGCGCTCCGAGTGACCAATAATGACATAATCCACACCCAGGTCTTTCAGCATAACGCCACTGATTTCACCTGTGAATGCACCATTATCTTCAAAGTGAAGATTTTGAGCACCAATTTTGATGTTTGTACCTTTAACCGCTTCTACCAGTGTTGGCAGATTCGTAAATGGTGCGCAGATTACAGTTTCCACGCCTTCTACTTCCGCTTTTCCTTTAACTTCCTGAATGAAGTCATTAGATTCGGAAACAGTTTTGAACATTTTCCAGTTACCTGCAATAATCGGTGTTCTCATGGTTTTCAACTCCTTCATGCTATAGCTTAAATCTTATTTGTCGTTCAATGCAACTACGCCTGGAAGCACTTTGCCTTCCATGAATTCGAGGGATGCACCGCCACCTGTGGAGATGTGGTTCATTTTATCAGCCAATTTGAACTTCTCTGCTGCTGCTGCGGAGTCGCCGCCACCGATTACAGTGTAAGCTTCTGTCTCAGCGCAAGCTTGTGCTACTGCACGTGTACCGTGGGAGAATGGCTCGATTTCGAATACGCCCATAGGTCCGTTCCATACAACGAGTTTGGAGTTTTTAACAACGTCAGCATAGATCTCACGTGTTTTAGGACCGATGTCGATACCTTCCCAATCTGCAGGAATGTCGCCAACTTCAACGATCTTCGTGTTTGCATTCGCACTGAAATCATCAGAAATCACGATATCCACTGGCAGGTAGAAGTTCTTGCCCAATTTCTTCGCTTTTTCGATGAAGCCCAGAGCAACATCCAATTTGGACTCATCCAACAGGGATTGACCTACTTCATGACCTTGAGCCTTCATGAACGTGTAAGACAGACCTCCACCGATGATTACGTTGTCTGCAATGTTCAACAGGTTGTCGATCACATCGATTTTGTCCTTAACTTTAGAACCACCGATGATTGCTGTGAAAGGACGCTCAGGGTTAGAGATTGCTTTACCCAACACTTCAAGCTCTTTTTCCATCAACAAACCAGATACAGCCGGCAACAAGTGAGCGATACCTTCTGTTGAAGCATGTGCTCTGTGTGCTGCACCAAACGCATCGTTAACGAAAACGTCAGCCAGTTCAGCAAATTGTTTTGCCAGTTCTGGATCATTTTTCTCTTCGCCTGCATGGAAACGAACATTTTCAAGCAACAATACGTCACCGTTGTTCAATTCAGCGATTTGAGCTTTAACCGTTTCGCCAACGGAATCGTCAGCTTTAACAACTGTTTTACCAAGCAATTCAGACAAACGCTCTGCTGCTGGAGTCAAACGCAAGGATTCAACCACTTCGCCGTTAGGACGACCCATGTGGCTTGCCAAAATGACTTTAGCACCTTTTTCGATCAAGAAATTAATCGTAGGCAGCGTTGCACGAATACGCTTGTCATCTGTAATTTTACCATCTTCGAGCGGTACATTAAAATCTACACGTACAAAAGCCCGTTTTCCTGTCAATTCGATATCACGTACACTTTTTTTGTTCATCTGTATTTCCTCCGCACCCATGTATTTTGTGGACCAATGAAGAGCGAAAAACCCTTGTCAATCCTGGTGTTTTTGAGAAATTTGCAAAAGGTTGATATATAAAGAGCGGAAACAATACTCTGTTTCCGCTCTATGTTATTGCAGATATTACTTAATCATTTTTGCAAAGTGCTCCAAAGTGCGAACCAATTGTGCAGTGTAGGACATTTCATTGTCATACCAAGCTACAGTTTTAACCAATTGTTGGTCGCCAACAGTCAGAACTTTAGTTTGAGTTGCATCAAACAGGGATCCGAAAGTGATACCTTGGATATCGGAAGATACGATTTCGTCTTCAGTGTATCCGAAAGTTTGTGGATCGGAAGCTTCTTTCATTACTGCGTTAACTTCTTCAGCAGTAACTTTTTTACCCAATACAGTTACAAGCTCAGTCAGGGAACCAGTTGCTACTGGTACACGTTGAGCTGCACCGTCCAATTTACCTTGCAGTTCAGGGATAACCAAACCGATTGCTTTAGCAGCACCAGTTGTGTTAGGGATGATGTTTTCAGCCGCTGCGCGAGCACGACGGAAGTCACCTTTAGGGTGTGGAGCATCCAACGTGTTTTGGTCGCCAGTGTAAGCGTGAATTGTAGTCATCAAACCTTGAACGATTCCGAATTTGTCTTGCAACGTTTTTGCCATAGGTGCCAGGCAGTTCGTTGTGCAAGATGCGCCGGAGATTACAGTTTCAGTACCGTCGAGGATTTCATGGTTTACGTTGTAAACGATGGTTTTCATGTCGCCAGTAGCTGGTGCGGAGATAACAACTTTCTTAGCTCCACCTTTCAAGTGTTTCTCAGCAGCTTCTTTAGTTGTGAAGAAACCAGTACATTCCAGAACGATATCTACACCGAGGTCTCCCCAAGGAAGTTCTTCTGGGTTGCGGTTAGCCAATACTTTAACTTCTTTGCCGTTCACTTTGAAGAAGCCATCATGTACTTCAACATCGCCATCGAAGCGACCTTGAGTTGTATCATATTTAAGCAAATGAGCCAGCATTTTAGCATCAGTCAAGTCGTTGATTGCTACAACTTCAATGCCCTCTACATTTTGAATACGACGGAATGCCAAGCGACCAATACGTCCAAAACCGTTAATACCTACTTTAATCATGAGTAAGTTCCTCCCAAGTTTTGATTGAATTTTTTTATGAAGCTATATATTCAAGACAGACCGTGAAGTCCGTCAAGACAACAAATTTGAAGTGTTCTAAAAAACAAATTCTTATTCCAGTTCGGCAACGACGACTTTGGCAGCAGCCTCATCAATAATCAATATATCTTCCTGGCCGAATCTAAGCACGGAGTGAATGGCAGCCGCTTTGCTTTTGCCACCCGCAATCCCGATCACTACATCGGTTCGTTCGATATCTTGAAGTCGCATGCCGAGTGTAAGCATGGTGTGAACCACGTTACCCTGATCATTAAAATAATAACCGAATGATTCCGATACGGCTCCTTGCTCCTGAAGCTCTTCCACGATCTCTGTAGCAAGTTTACGTCGCCGTGCCATCTCCACGGCATCACCGATTCCGTGAATAACGATGCGCGATTGTCTAATCAGCTGCAGAATCTCCTGGACACCCGGATCTTGAACAAGGGATTCATAGGCATGGTCACTAAGCAAATCCGGTACATGCAGGAGTTTGTATTGTGCTCCTACCCGCTTTGCCATCGTGGATGCGATCGTATTGGCCTGAATTTCGAGGCTTTCTCCTAGTCCACCGCGTGCAGGGACGAACCAGACACCTTTGAGTGGTGTTGGCGGATTAAGCTGCTCTGCAACTTCAGCCGTTGTTGAACCGCCAGTTACGGCAACAACGTCGTTATCATTCATAATATTGCCAAGAGCCTTTGCTCCGGCCTTGCCCAGTTCCCGTTTGGCAAATGGAGATACGTCCGAATCGCCAGGAACAACGACTACCTTTTGCAGACCGTAGGCTTGCTTGATGCACTCTTCCAGTTCGGACAATCCGAACAGCTCTTTGGCGACGGGCTCTAACTGCTGCAGCAAATCATGACCTGCCTCGCTGATCTTCATTCCTGTACTGTCAATTTCAATAAGTCCCTGAGCCTTTAATAGATCGGTCTCAGCCCTCAGAACCCGCTCGGTCATCTGCATGGAATTAGCTAACGTTCTTCGTCCAATCACATCCGATAACATGATCTGGTGTAGAATCGTATACCTCTTCTTCAAGACATCCATGAGATCAGGCAGAAGCTGCTTTTGCACTTCTAAAATCTTTCGCATGCTTTCCACTCCCGCAAGCTTCTCGTTCCAAGCTCTCTTTCATGGCCTCAAAATGTCCCGGGTTAACTTTTTAAGTCCCACGTCTATTCTACCTAAAACTGACGCGACATGCAAGTGTTTCAAATGCCCCATTTCATAACGTTTCTTTAAGCTTGTACGCGCTTATTTTCACAATCTTGAGCTTCTAGTAGGCGTTGAATCTGTTTCACACTACATATAGAAGAAAGTCTAAATTATCATCTATATATGGCTCCATTCCTAACTTGCTCAACATGTGCAAAACCTCTTATAGCATGTACTTAAATGCGTTCTTTATCCACTTATCTTCATCATGATCATTTTCGTTGTATTCCAAACTATGAGGCTGATCATTTGCTTGCATTTCAACCACGCTTAAGATATAATCATTAATGCTGTCACATATTTGAAGCTCATTTGTGTGCAAGCATTCGTGCTACGAAAGAGTAGCCAACCATTCATGTGCGCCCGTGGTCCAATGGATATGACGTAGGCCTCCGAAGCCTGAGATCCAAGTTCGATTCTTGGCGGGCGCGCCATTCTTATTTCGTAGTACATAACCCTTTTAACCAATGAAACCGGAAAGGTTTCTTTTTTTTCAAAGTTAGTTTGACTTTCTTTGACTTTTTGTTTGGAATTGTTTATGATGTGGGTAATACGGTAACAGTTTAAATATAAACACCAATTTAACATTTACATTTCCGAGGAGGTTTTTCACGTGAGTTATATTCCAATGGTCGTTGAACAGAGCAACCGCGGTGAGCGGGCCTATGACATCTATTCCAGATTGCTGAAGGATCGTATCATCTTCCTTGGCAGCGACGTGAATGACGTTGTGGCGAATGCCATTATGGCACAGATGTTATTCTTGGCTGCAGAAGATCCAGAGAAAGACATTCACTTATACATCAACAGCCCAGGCGGATCCATCACAGCCGGTATGGCCATTTACGATACAATGCAATTCATCAAACCAGATGTATCTACAATCTGCGTAGGTATGGCAGCTTCCATGGGTGCATTCTTGCTTAATGCGGGTGCCAAAGGTAAACGTTTTGCATTGCCTAACAGTGAGATCATGATTCACCAACCACTTGGTGGAGCACAAGGTCAAGCTACAGATATCGAAATTCGTGCTCGTCGCATTCTGAAAATGCGTGACACATTGAACCGCATCATCTCCGAGCGTTCCGGTCAACCCCTGGAGCGTATCGAGAAAGATACAGATCGTGACTACTTCATGAGTGCTGCTGAAGCTGCCGATTATGGTATCATTGATAAAGTTATCGAAAGAGTAGGTTCAGAAGGCGTATAATCGTGAACTCACCTATAAAGTCATGAGTTGAAGCCTTCTTGGCTTCTAACTATGAACTAGTAAAATCCCACCATTCTACGAATGGTGGGATTTTTTTGTGATTTTATGATGATAGCAACTGCAACTACGCGTCGTTAAACTTCTGTTCTATACGTGATACATCCAATAATTATTGAACATATGATAACGTTTCTGCTCTTACTTTTCAGCTGCTACTCCACTGAATGGCGTTGCACCTTTAGGAAGCACTTCTTTGTACGTGAATGGGAACTCAGGGAACCCTTCAGCATACGCAGTGTACTCATACAGTTGGAAGAACACGACTATACCTGTTGGCGTAACGTAGAAGTCCTGATCTTTGTTCAATCCTGTATATCCGTCCAGATAACCGCCACGAGCTTTAAGCTGTGTGCCTACTTTTTTGCCAAGAGATTCACGCATGGATGCATTGTTCTGTAACACATCATTCAGCGTCAGTTCCTCGCCCGTTCCCAGATCAAATGTGTGTCCTGAACGGGTCGTCATGCCATGAGCTCCCGCGTAGTCCTCATAGCGCTGTGTAATGAGTCCTAGCACGCCATTTTCGTTATATGTCACAACATATGTGCTCTCAAAAGCATATGGGCGATCCGCAGTAGCAGCCCCATTCTCAGAAACCTGCTTCTTGAAGCCTGCTACAAATGCATTAGCCTCATCCTTCAGTACCTTGTTGATTGCCGCTTGAGCTTTATCATTCGCGAGTCCACTTACCTGCGGATATTGGATATCCACTTCAGCATTTTTGACAGTCGCTTTCACCGTAGCTGCTTTCACTGTTACATTGTTCTGCTTCACTTTGCTAAGTGTTAACGTCTTCGCTTGCCCATTCCAGCTTCCCTGAACACCCAGATAATCTCTCATCGCTGAGAAAGGAATGTATAACCGCCCTTGAATCAACTTCGCCTCAACGCCGGGATAGTAGTTATTCACTCTAAGCATTGGTGATCCATCAGCTAGACTAATTCTCATCTTATTGTTAGCTGCGGTCAGCGTATACTCTTTGTTCTTCGCATCATAGGTTAGTGTTCCACCTGCAACATCTTTGACCGCAGTTAGAGATACCCATGTAGATCCACCCTGCAAAAGCCCTTTTTGAGTCAGCGTCTTACCTGCGGATTTCAGCGTTACTTCAATAGGTGCCGTCACTTTAGATGAGACAGAAGCTGCTTGAACCGAACTTTCCTGCCACCCTGCTCCGCTACCTACAATAATTCCAGCTGCCAGCAACGCACTTGTCCATTTCTTCCATGATGTCATATATAAAAACTCCTCTCTAAATTCGCACTAAGGGTTCATTGCGTATGTATTTTGAACGACAACGCCTCATACGCTCACCTCTTTATTATAATTAACCCATTTGAGGAAAGGTTTACAGCTCCAGTTACAATCTTGACGATTAACTTGAAATAAATTGCACCGAAAATGACCGTTTTGTCACGAACATATCTACAAAAAAGATACCAAATGAACGATAAACAGGATTCAGCCCGTCCAATAATTCATTAAACAACATCAATAAACTCACCGATATTATGAATTAGGGTTAACCCGCACACATCTTGAAAAAAAGACAATATATGAAGAGGAAAGAGGAAACGTCGTATGATTATTAGGAAATGTATTGCCCTGTTGTTGATCTGTTCCCTATTGCTCACAATTCATCCCGAGACTGGACATTCAGCAGCAGCTACAGAAGGTAGCAAGGAAAAAGTAAGACACCGCACAACCTACATATTTGATGAAAGACAACAGCAGGTCACTGTAAGGACAACGGTAATTAGTTATGACACAGGTATGAAAAAGGTTAACGAGTATGATTTCACTGACTCATCGTTGCAGCCCTCTTCATATCGATTCACATCGACGAACGGATTCAACCAACAAGATGGTGTTGTCGTAGACACCACCCAAGGTTTGAAGGCTTATACATTAGCCTACCTGAACACAGGTGCCGTCATTTATGAATATGACTATGCCTCCATTAAGCTTCGCAAAATCACAGAGATTAAATCCAACAAATGGCTCAAACTTTGGGCGAAACAAGGGCTGTACTCCGTAAGATCGGATAACGGTGATACCCAGTACTATTCCCTTGTAGATAACAAACGAGTTTTATCCAATGGCAGTATTATTACGAGCCAAGATGTGACAGATACTAAATTCAGTACAAATCGTTCAACTTCGTCCACACCTCTTGGTGTATACTGCCCTGACGCAAAATTCACCAGTTGCTTTACCCTCTTATTTGGCGGATTAAAGGGTAGCCCCGTGAAAGTAACCAAAAATGACATCGTGTACGACACCAAACAGCCTGTCTCCAGTAAGACGTTTATGGCAGGAGACACAAAAATTAAGTGGACCAGCACTTATAAAGAACAGACCTACCGTGCGGTTGTAGAGGGGATTCGCGGCGGAAAAGCGACCTCACTTTTTAAAGGCGAAGTCAGAGATGTAAAAACGTTCGTCTCACCTAATCTTAAGTATTTGGTACTGATCGCTGATCCCTCGGTAGGAATCAAGAAAACCAAGGCAAGCAAGGTGCTTGTATATGATCTCAAAACATTGAAGCAGGTTCGATCCTACGAAAGCTTGTACCGGGCGAGCGTGGAAGGAATACAATGGGCCTCAGATGATTTGTATGTCATCGATTATTATTTCTCTAACCCACAGGCATACCCACCTTCCTTCTACTATATTCCGGAAGGAAAACACTTTAAGATTGAGTATAGTCAATATAGAGATTGGGTGAATTATTGGGACTCCTTCTCTTATGAAGGCATGTTCTTTTTAACACTACCTGTAGCAATCACCTCTGGTGAAGGCGTGCTTCGTTATAACGGACAACCTACGTTCTACATGAACGGCTTATATTATGTTCCTTTAGAGGAGTTCACGAATGCCTTCCATATTAAATATGAAATTCAAGGGGGAGACCTGTTATTTGAGCGGAATAGCAGAACCAGTAAGCTAGCCGTGAGTCAAAGCAAGCAACAGGTTGTCGGGGGTAAGGTTTATCTTCCACTGGGGCAATGGAACAAGGATCTTGGACTTAAAGTATCCATCGCAAGCAAACATGTCATGAATACCGAGCTACAATTCAGTGATGAGGAACGTAAAACGGATGCTGCCATGACACCTGCACCACTCGCTTATCGAGCAACTGTGGAAGAGGTGAAGCAGGTAGCCGGGGAATCTGTTTCTTTTGTAGGTACTCAACCTTACGAGATGAGCAATCCTGATCGCGCTGTATTTCGTAATATAGAAGTTGTGTTGAATCACAATCGCACGTTACGAATTCGGATGCAGAATTATAAGAATAATGGAGGAATGCTCCATGTGAAGATATTAAGCAACGATTACAGCAAAGTGCTAATGGACATTCCGGTGGATATGCTCAATAGATACGAGGCAACATCCACTGCTATACCAACCGATGTATTAGAAAACGGAGTAGCAACCATCGCCATTCCTTACAATCCGGAGGTGTATCTGTCATATAAGCTACAACTACCGGTCTTTGACCCTAATCGATTCTAAGTCTATTAGCAATCCACTTAAAACTTCACGATGAACGCAAATGAATCTCTCCCACTTGCAATACACTAACCCATTAAGCCGTATCATGGGCAAAACAATGTAGATCTCATCTGCAATATTAAAATAAGCAAAGCGACTACCCGCGTAGAGCAGGTGGTCGCTTGTTTATACAAAATACCTAAATATGAACAACGTCTTATTTCATCTCATATGTGATGTTTAGTGTTGTACTTACTTTAACCTGACCGGTTTCAATTTCAGTACCCGCTGCGGTATCCGTAGCTTTGGACATCAAACTCTCCGATGCATAGAATACAGGCACGTTAGCATCAGGCTGGCTCACAGATAATACTGCCCCCAACTGACGTTTAACTGCCTTCGCAATCGCTCCAGCTTTTACATCCGCGTTAGCTACAGCCTTCTCAATCACTTGAGATTCATAGTTCTCTGGATTCTCTACAGTAAACCTTACATTTTCAATGTTATTCGCCCCAGCTTGGGAAGCTGCATCCAACAACTCACCGATTTTATCCATCTCACGATAGGTTACTGTCAATGTGTGATGAGCTGTGTACCCTTTCACTTGCTGTCCATCTTTTTCACTGTATGTGTAGTTAGGCTGCACATAGAATTGACTTGTTTGAATGTCATTTTCACTGATTTTCCATGTATTCTTCAGCAAATTAGTTACCTTTTGGATTTTAGCTGCGTTTGCTTTTTGAGCTGATGCCGCTGTTTCCGCTGTACTATTTACCCCGATGGATAGATAAGCGATGTCCGGTTTCACCTGAATTTCACCTTTACCAACAACATTGATTACGTTCTGCTGTACACCTTGAACCTCAGCTGCATATGCGTAATTCCCTGGAGCAACCCAAGCTGTTCCTCCAACCAATAATGTACTTGCCACCAGTACCGCACCAAGCGGTCTCATCCATTTTTTACCCATGACCGTAGCCTCCTTGTAGTTAACATCTCAAATTCAAAGTGATTTGATACCTTAACAGACGGAGCAAATTCCAAAATGTTGCATTGCTTGACTCTTAAACGCAAAAAAGCCCCTTTCGGGACTTCTTCATTCGTTCAGTCATATCTTATTGGTTTTCAAGCTCTTCTTTGCTAACCAGACTAACTAAAGCGTTTACAGCCTGTTCGGCGTCCGCGCCTTCAGCACTAATATGGATTTCCGTACCTGTACTGATTGCAAGACTCATGATCCCCATGATACTTTTTGCATTTACTTTCTTGTCGTCCTTCTCGACGAACACTTCAGATGAGTACTTATTCGCCTCTTGAACGAACAGTGCCGCAGGTCTGGCATGGAGACCCGTTTTCAAACGGACAACTACCGGGTGCTTTGTCATAGAAACTTACCCCCTATTATGAAATCTAGACATTAAATACACAATTATATTTATATAACATTATACCATTAACCCGTGCAGGACACTAGAAGAAAAAAACCAGTCAGGTATGAACTCCCAATCAAGGACATTATATTGACACGGAATCACACTTCAGGACGCCAATCCCCGCTTCTCTGCACATGAGTTAATGTTGCCCAACAACGGTTTAAAATACGAATAAATCTAACCTAAGTAAGAGCTCCGGCCTCTAACAGCCTACCCCATCCGTTCATTACGAACCTTCTCGGCTAGCTCATCAATTTTACGCAAACGATGGTTCACCCCAGATTTACTGACTGTTCCCTTTAACAACTCGCCAACTTCCTTCAAGTTAATATCAGGATGGGCAAGTCGCACTTCAGCCACTTCACGTAGCTTCTCAGGTAAGGACTCTAGGCCAACTTCCTTTTGCAAAAGCTTGATGTTATCGATCTGTCTTACAGCAGCTCCAATGGTTTTGTTCAGGTTCGCCGTCTCACAGTTGACGATCCGATTCACTGAATTCCGCATGTCGCGCATAATACGAACATCTTCGAACTTAAACAAAGCTTGGTGTGCACCAATGATGCTGAGCAGCTCAATAATTTTCTCGCCTTCCTTGATGTATAGGATGAATCCTTTTTTGCGTTCTATACACCGGGCATTAAGATGAAATTCATTAGCTAGATCAACCAAGGCTTGGCAGTGCTCCTCATACATAGATGCAATCTCCAGATGGTAGGAGGAACCCTCAGGGTTATTCACCGAGCCACCAGCCATGAAGGCACCGCGGAGATAAGCTCGTTTACAACAGTTTTTCCGAAGCAGCTCCTGATTAATTCCTGGTGTGAACATAAAGCCTTCGGATACGATGTACAAATCCTTTAAAATCTCTTGTACCATGGTCGGAATACGAACAATATACACATTATTCTTTTTCAGCCGCATTTTTTTGCGGACAAGCAATTCCGTATGCACTTGAAAATGCTTTTTAAGCAGAGAGTATGCCCGTCTAGCGATAGCGGCATTCTCCGTCGAAATATCTAAGATCACTTTTTTATTCGATAACTGCACGGCACCAAGCATACGGATGAGGGCTGAAAGTTCCGCCTTTTCGCAGCACGGTTCACTCTCAATCATCGTTAATTCTTTTTTGGTCTGTGCTGCAAACGACATGGGACTTCACCTCTTCCGTAACATCCAATTTTGTACCAGTTGATAGATGTGATGGCTGAGCTTGTCGGCATCATGACGAAGATAGGTACGGAATAGCACCAACGTATCTGCGACAACCTGATATCCAGAACTCTTCAGCACATTCATATCTAATACTACAGGTTTTGCTCCTTTTTCTGCATATCTATTCTGAACTTGCAGTGGAATTTCACCATTATTAACGATGACATAGTCAAAGAGCTGATGACCTATATGCTCATGAATCGCTTTGAGATGATCACTCACGGTATAGTCATCGGTTTCTCCTGGCTGTGTCATAACATTGCATATAAACATTTTAACTGCGTCAGCCTCAACGACAGCTTCAGCTAATTTGGGTACAAGCAGATTCGGAAGAATACTCGTATACAGACTACCTGGCCCGATCAATATCGCATCCGCTTGACGAATAGCCTCTACAGCCTCTGGCAACGGCTCCACGTGATCCGGTTCAAGAAAAACACGTTTAATGCGTCCACCTGCTTCAGGGATTTTGGACTCGCCTGTAACAATCGATCCATCCTCCATCTCAGCATGTAGCACAACCGCCTGACCGGCTGCGGGAAGTACCTCACCCCGAACAGCAAACACGCGGCTAAGTTCCCGCACTGCGGTTACGAAGTCGCCTGATATATCTGTCATTGCCGCCAAAATCAAATTCCCCAAGCTGTGGCCTGCAAGCCCCGCGCCTGTGTTGAAACGATAACTCAGCATATCCGAAAGCAGTGGCTCTACGTCAGCTAGCGCCGTAAGTACGTTACGGATGTCGCCCGGAGGCGGCATATGCAGCTCACTGCGTAGAATGCCTGAACTCCCACCGTCATCAGCAACCGTGACAATGGCCGTGATGTCTAGCGGCTTTTCTTTTAAACCGCGCAGCATCACGGATAATCCGGTTCCTCCGCCCATGACTACAATTCTCGGACGTTCTCTTCGTGGTCCGGCTTCTTTCATCCCTTCACCCTCTTCAATGACGATCCCGGTCAGCGTCGCGATGGCTTACGGTAACAGCCTCAGTCTCGCTGCTTCCCAACATTTTGCCCAAATATTCCGATATTGCTACCGAACGATGCTTGCCTCCGGTACAACCGATTCCAATAATAACCTGGCTCTTGCCTTCCTTCCGGTACTGCGGAATCAGGAAATGCAGCATATCCAGCAACTTCGTCAGAAAGGACTGTGTCTCTGGCCATTTCATGACGTATTCGTATACGTCGCTGTTCTGTCCTGTATTTGGACGCAGATGGTCAATATAATGCGGGTTCGGTAAAAAACGAACATCAAATACCAGATCAGCATCAATCGGTATTCCGTATTTAAACCCAAATGACGTTATATTTACAGATAACATATGGCTCTCTAAATGAGAAAAACGGGATATAATCCGTTCCTTCAATTGAGCCGGTTTCATCGTGCTGGTATTGAGTACCTGGGTTGCAGAGTTTTTAAGCTCCTCCAGCATTTTGCGCTCAAGCCGGATACCGTCCAGCGGCATGCCTTCCGGAGCTAAAGGATGTCTACGTCTGCTCTCTTTATACCGCTGAACAAGGACAGAATCTGTAGCATCCAGGAATAAAATTTCACAATGGATGGTAAAATGATCTTTAATGTAGTTCAACGACTCGGACAACGCTGTGAAAAATTCACGCCCTCTCAAGTCAATAACGAGAGCAACCTTGCCAATCTTACCATTGGACTGCTCGATCAATTCTGCGAATTTTGGGATCAGCACGGGTGGTAAATTATCTACACAGAAGAAGCCAAGATCCTCTAAGCTCTGAACTGCAATGGTCTTTCCCGCCCCGGACATACCCGTAATGATAATGAGCGTGGCGCCTGTGTTCGGTGAAACTTCACCTTCAAGCATATATGTCCCCTCCTTATCATATTGCTGTCGGTTTATACTGTTACAGTGGACTAGGAGCGCAAGAGAAGACCTGCCGCACCAACAATACCTGCATCATTGCCAAGTGTAGCTTCCAGAATCTTAACGCCGCCCTGCAGCGGTTCTGGGGTTAATTGAGCATATACAGTACGGATCTCGTCAAACAGGAAGTCACCTGCTTTGGATACACCGCCCCCAATAATGAACACTTCCGGATTAATAACTGCCGCAACTGTAGCCATCGATTTACCCAGGTAGAATGCAGCACGATTAACGATTCGCAGCGCCACTTCATCACCTGATTTAGCAGCATCGAATACTTCTTTAGCTGCAATTCTGTCAACAAGAGCAAGCGAAGTATGATCCCCACGCTCTACAGCATCCTTCGCCATACGGATAATACCCGTTGCAGACGATACTGTCTCTAAACATCCCATTTTGCCACAACCACACTTAATTGCTTCCAGATCAGGTACCACATTAATATGTCCCAGTTCACCCGCCATACCGGAGAACCCTTGGTATATACTGCCGTTCAAGATCAAGCCGCCGCCAACGCCTGTACCCAGCGTGTAACATACACAGTTATCTACACCTTTGCCGGCACCCGCCCAAGCTTCGCCAAGCGCCGCAACATTGGCATCATTATCTATTTTGACTGGCTTGCCCAGACGTTCTTCCAGAATCGAACGAATAGGTACATTCCGAAATCCAATGTTAGGGGCAAGGACAATAATTCCCTCACGTACATTCGTGAACCCGGCAACTCCAGCACCGACACCTTCAAGCTGTTCCCAGCTATACGGCGACTCGGCAACGATATGACGGACATACTTCTCGATGTTGGCGATAACCGTATCTACGCCCTTATCCACTTCTGTCGGTCCTTCATACGTATGCTTAAGTTGACCTTGATCATCGCATATACCGACCTTAATTGCTGTTCCGCCGAGATCGACCCCAACGTAGATTTTCTCAGACATGCTGCAAGCCACCTTTATCTATCTAAAATAGTTTAATCCTACGTACCAACTATAATTGAAGGATACGCCTGGGTCAAGGACGATAAGACCTTTGCTATCTCCAGTCCTGGCGCTATTGTGAACACTGTCACACCCTTTTCATGAATGCGCATTCACCCTCTATGTTCTCTATCAAAACGCACCGCTTAAATCTCCCTCCTTAGTAGAGGAAGTCTCATCTAATCATATTGCATCTGGATTCGTTCCATTCATAAAAGATGACAGTTGTCACCTAAAAGTCATGACAACTCTTACTAAAACCCTACTCCTTCGCCCTCTAAAATGAAGTTAGATCAAAACGAAGGGCGTGAGTACAGATGAATTCCCCCATCATCCAACTTGAATATATAAACAAACAATTTAAAAACAAGCTCGCAGTAAGCGACCTGTCTCTTGAAATCCAGCCGGGCTCAATTGTAGCAATTCTCGGCCCGAATGGAGCCGGCAAGACCACAACGATGAAAATGCTTCTGGGTATGTGTAAGCCGACCTCCGGGAAAATCAGCGTATTAGGACAGTCCCCGAATCACCAGCAGGTACGACAACAGATTGGGGTCATGCTACAGGATGTAAGTGTCATAGATGGGCTTACAGTACACGAAATCATCTGCATGGTTCACAGTTATTACCGTAATCCTCTTCCAATAGATGAAATTGAACACCTGACAGGGCTATCAGAGATCGATCTGAAGAGAAGAGCGGAGAAACTATCGGGCGGTCAGAAACGCAGCCTCAACTTTGCCCTTGCGATGGCAGGCAATCCACAGCTTTTATTTTTAGATGAACCAACGGTAGGCATGGATTCGGAGACACGTAAACATTTCTGGAAACAGGTTTGCCAATTGACACAGGCGGGGAAAACCGTGCTTTTCACCACGCACTACCTCCAAGAAGCCGATGAAGCGGCTGATCGGATTATTCTGTTTAGCGAAGGTAGGATCATTGCGGACGGAACACCGGAGAGTCTCAAGTCGGGGCTTACCAAGCGTATTCTTTCTTTCTCCGCTCAGCATGGAATGATACCTGGGGAATCAGCTTCCCCGTCAGACACACAGGCTGATCACAACACGAACTCACCTCACATACATATTGAAGCTCAGATTGCGATGCTACCTAATGTTGACCAGGTGGAATATCGTAACGGACGCTGGAGTCTCTACACCACCGATACAGACACACTGATTCGTGATGTAATCCAGCGCCAGCTACCTGTACGGGATATCCGCATTGAAACGGGACAACTCGACGACGCTTATGCTGAGCTGCTTGCTACGATGAAGGAGGAACAATAAATATGTCTACATTGCTTGTACAATCGCGGATGGAGATGCTCCGCATGTTTCGCAACGTTTACTTTATCTTCTGGTCTCTGATGATGCCTGTCTTATTCTATGTGCTATATACCCGGATCTTCACAACGGACGCTGTTGACCCAGAACAATGGAATGCTCACTACTTAATGTCCATGACCTGTTTCAGCGTGATGGGTTCATCCATCATGACACTCGGCATACGTTTGGTTCAGGAACGTGTACATGGCTGGGTTTCGTACCTGCGGGTAACCCCGCTATCTGATGCCATTTATTTTGGTGGCAAAATGGTCGGTCAGACGACGGTGCACCTGTTCTCCATCATCGTTATTTTTACCGCTGGATATCTGATTAATGGTGTCTCTTTATCTGCCCTACAATGGATAGGAAGTGCCCTATGGGTTCTAGCTGGATCGTTACCCTTTCTTGCTCTAGGCACTTGTATTGGAACCTTACGCAAAGTCGACACCGCCAGTGGTCTCAGCAATGCTCTCTATCTCTCACTAGCACTCCTTGGCGGCATGTGGATGCCGCTCGATATTATGCCTTCATGGCTGGGTCAGATCGGAAGTTGGCTTCCGTCGAACAGCTTTGGTAATGGCGCTTGGGCGATCGTCAGCGGTAACACGCCAGCTTTCCGTGATATACTAATTTTGACAGCGTACCTGATCGTGTTTATGTTAATATCCACTTATATCCGCAGCGAACAAAAGGAGGCTTAACCCTCATCTATGCTTCAGAAGTTTGAGATTTTCCCGAAGCGATATGGCTTCTATCCTTACATTTGGATGATCTATTTGGCCATGCCAATGTATTATTTATGGGAAGCACGCGGTCATGAACTATATATCGGGCTGTCTGCTTTCCTTGTATTTATCCTGACCTATCGACAGCTCTATATGACAGCAGGAACTGCTCTATTTTCCTATTGGATGACGTTACAGATGCTTACTGTACTTATCTTGAGTTCGGTTATTGATCCCAACATGTTTTTTCTCGGTTTTTTCACAGCGAATTTTATTGGATGGTATACAGATAAACGGATGTTTCGCCTATTTCTATTGGTGTTCGCCATTGTTCAGACCATTCCCATTGCTATTCATTTCTCGTCACTGACAGCTTCTCAGCTCATGTTCTTCACTCCCTTTTACCTCATCATGCTTGCGTCTCCTTATGGCATTCGATCCATGATGCAACAGCGGCATCTAGAGGAGCAGCTCGATGAAGCTCAGCAGCATATCAAAGAACTGATTAAGCGTGAGGAACGCATGCGCATTGCCCGAGATTTGCATGACACCATGGGACATACGTTATCTTTAATCACCCTTAAGAGCGAACTCGTGACCAAGCTAATCGTCAAAAATCCAGAACGGGCAGTTCAGGAGGCACGCGAGATCGAACGGACTTCCCGTGCTGCCCTACGTGAGGTGCGTCAACTCGTCTCGGATATGCGAGCCATCAGCATTCCTGAAGCAGTCGCAGATGCGATAGAGATGTTAAAGAGTGCAGATATCACACTTCAAGTGACTCAGGAGCAGGACTCCTACGATGATGTGCCAGACTTAACCCAGAATATGGCGAGCCTATGTCTTATTGAAGCGGTCACGAACATTGTCAAACACAGTCAAGCAACACGAAGTACATTATCAATTGAGCGCACGCAGGAAGGGATCAAGCTACGTATTAGAGATAATGGACAAGGGATAGATCCCAGCAAACCTCATGGTAACGGTCTAAAAGGTATGTCAGAGCGGCTGAGCCTGATCGATGGTTCTCTTCAGATTTCTTCCGATTCAGCAGGAACCGAGCTATCCTTTTTCTTTCCATTAATCGTAAGTGATTCCCAAGGAGGAGTATCATCATGATTCGTATTTTAATTGCAGAAGATCAACGCATGCTTCGGGGTGCTCTCGCCTCCCTATTGGATCTCGAAGATGATTTTGAAGTCATTGGGGAAGCCGGTAACGGGGAAGAAGCATTGAAACTAATCTCCTCTCTAGAACCAGATCTCACTTTGATGGATATTGAAATGCCAGTTATGAGTGGACTTGACGTGGCAGAACGTTTACAACAACAAGGTAACCTCTGTCGGATCATCATCCTAACCACATTCGCTCGTCCTGGTTTTCTAGAGCGTGCGGTTCAAGCTGGCGTACAAGGTTATTTGCTAAAAGATGAGCCAAGTGACCGCTTAGCTCAGGCCATTCGTAGTGTTATGGGGGGCGGACGAGAAGTATCTCCCGAACTTATTTTTGGCGCATCCAAAGGTGTTAATCCACTAACGGAACGAGAGAGAGAAATGTTAAAACTTGCCGCCACAGGCATGAATGCCAACCAGATCGCAGTATCACTTCATCTGTCCTACGGCACAGTTCGCAATTATCTATCGGAAGCCTTCAATAAGCTAGAGGCTAAGAATCGTGTAGAAGCTATACGTATTGCCCAAGAGAAGGGCTGGCTGTAGAAGGAGATCCATCATCTATTCATGTAATACATATCGTCAAAATGAATGATTCTATCATGAGCTATGCATTTCTCATACAAGCGCAAGCGCAAAAATGTACACCAAAAAACGCCTCCCCTCGATCAGTCAGGGAGGCGTTCTACACTATTTTCACATGCTACATTCGATACTTACAAGCGTTACACTAAGCTACAGCTTCGAATCTACACGCACCGGTTCGTTTGATTTCTCCATTTTATTTACATCAAGGATGTCCAACAGGAATACAAAGATCGGAATTCCGATGATCAGTCCCCAGATTCCGAGGAAATGCTGTGACAGAATCAATACGATAAATGTGTAGAACATTGGAAGCTTTGTTTTGTGCGCCATTAACTTTGGATTCAAGAAATATGTCTCCAGCGCATGAATGATAATAATCATGACAATAACGATAATGCTAAGCTGCAATCCGCCAATCTGATACCCAATCAGACACAATGGCACCAGTGAGATGACAACCCCCGCAACGGGAACCAAGCTCAGTAGGAATACCAGAATGGTTAATGCGAACAGATACGGATATCCAAGAATCCATAGTCCCAACATCGTAAGAACCGTGTTGAACACCGCAATCAATAGCTGAGCTTCAATGACTTTACCGAAGGAAGATACGAATTTATCTCCAAGGTAAGCCACTTCTTTATAGAACCAGCCGAGCTTACTTGTTTTGAACTTGGATGTGAATTTGACGATTTCTTGTTTTTGCAGCAAGAAGAACAGACTCAGAATAATAACCAGCAAAATAAACTCCAGCCCTTTACTCAGAGCAAAAATATACTTCAGCGCATTATTCGTATAGTTCTTAATATCAAATGACTGCAGATACCCTGCAATCTTCGATGCATAATTATCGCCTTCAGCCGTATCCAGAAACTTAATGATTTCATTCGTCAGTTGTATGACCTGATCGACAATCCTCGGCGAATACTTAGATATTCCTAGCACAATCGCCGCAATCACAATCAAATATAGCAAGATGACAACGACCTTGTAGTTAATCGGAAACAGCCGATTTAACTGTCCCGTAATGAAGTGCTGTAGTCGATTCATGACATACGTCACAAGGAACAACAGCAAAATCATGTGCAGCATACTCCCCATGCTGAATAGAACCAAACAGAACAACAGCAAGATAAGAAAACGCCTGACCGTTGTGTTCTGTAGCCAATCTTTTATCATTTCCCCCAAAGTCTTCACCTCACAGCTAATATGCCCATTATGTATACGATCTCATGCCCACTTTCGTTTCAGAAAAAAAGAGAAGCCTACCGGCTTCTCTCACATCATGAGACTTCCCGTTGTCTCTATTCCTAATCTTATGTGGACAATCAAGCCAAACATGCTTATTTATCCAATGTTTCGCTCCAGTCGTGCACAATGCTGCCTTCCAGAAATTTCTCACAGTCCATTGCTGCCATACAACCTGACCCTGCTGCAGTAATCGCTTGACGATATTTCGTATCTTGGACATCGCCACAAGCAAATACACCTGGGATGTTCGTTTCTGTCGTACCTGGTTTAACAACCACATACCCGTGATCATCCAACACCACTTGGTTGCCGAGGAATCCGGTATTTGGTGTATGTCCGATGGCAACGAATACGCCATCAGCCTCTAACAGCTCTTCTTGGCCTGTCTCATTGTTCCGTACCTTAAGTCCTTTCACACCCAGCGCTTCAGGCACCACCTCAAGTGGTGTACGGTTCAATGCCCATTTTACCTTTTCGTTCCCTCGTGCCCGATCTTGCATGATCTTCGATGCGCGTAACTCGTCCCGCCGATGCACTAAGGTTACATCTGTTGCGAATCTGGTCAAGAAGCTCGCCTCTTCCATCGCAGAGTCTCCCCCACCAACAACGACAATCTTTTTGCCACGGAAAAAGAATCCATCACATGTCGCACATGTACTTACCCCGCGCCCTACATTTTCCTGCTCTCCCGGGATACCGAGGTAGCGGGCAGATGCACCGGTCGAGATAATGATTGAATCGGCTTCGAGATCACCAATGCCGCCAACCTTCACTTTGAACGGGGGCTTACTGAAGTCTACCTCTTCCACCCAGCCATTCTTAAATTCTGCGCCAAAACGCTCCGCTTGCTTCCGCATGTTGTCCATCAATTCTGGCCCCATAATGCCTTGCGGGAATCCAGGGAAGTTCTCAACCTCTGTCGTGGTGGTCAATTGTCCACCTGGTTGAAGGCCTTCGATAACCAATGGATTAAGGTTGGCACGCGCCAAATAAATTGCTGCTGTTAATCCGGCAGGTCCGGTTCCAATCACAATCGTTCTGTATTTAGACATATAGATACAGCCTCCTTGATTAGGTTGAGAGTATATGAACTGATTCATTTCTAGATCCATGTGACAATAGCCATCCATTAAGTTTACCCGTTTTGCAGGCAAATGTATCCTTCATGAAATCCCAATCTTCCTCAATCGTTCTTCAAGCCGCTTAAATCCCTGTCATGCCTTTAAAACATTAAGAATAACCACTCTAAATCATCCGATTATACTGTAGGTGGTACCGTACTACACACCTTGTTAATCTGCTTCGCATATTTACTAACCGTTGATGCCGAAATGCCATATCGATCTGCTACGCTTTGATAGGTTACAGGTCGTCTGTGAATTTTGGCAGCCAAATATTCCAGCCCTGCAGCCCATCCCTCAATTTGCTTCATCGCTGTCATTTCAGGATGAGCACGGGACACATACTCGGTCCATATACGTTCCATTTCCTGCTGTAACTCTGCTTTCGTTTCCGTCATCTGTAGCGCACGATCAACGACCGCTTGCCAGTGAGAAACGGATTCTGTCTGCGAGCTTTCTGCGCTGATTGCTGCATTCTGAATAGATCGCGCGGCCACCGTTGAGAGCGGTGGTACTGCGCGGCTCCGCTCCGAATGTTGTTCAGTCGCAAGCAGTTCGTTCAGTACAGATTGAGCAGCTTCCACGAGATCCTGCTGCTCATCGGATTCCTGTATGAAGGATTGTAACGCTTGCTGTACTTCATAGTCTCCGATCATACCGAGCGCATGAATGACTTGAAGCTTGGTTGCCCGGTCACCATGGCGTAATGCCCAGAAAAATGATGAACGAATCAGTGGATCATTCTTCATTTCCTCCGGAATGCCATTTCCGTAGTTCTCCCATTGCTTGAATTGCTCATCAAAAGGAAGATGGTAATGGTAGCTTAAATTTTCAGGCTGCAGCTCGTCTTGTTGTACCGCCTTAAGTCGAGACAAATAAAACGGAGATACTTCAGACCCTGGATCAAGCTTGCTTACATGATGCCATAACCGCTCGGCTGCATCATAACGTCCGGTATTAAAGGCCGCAACTGCAGCATAGTGCGCAAGCGCAGGATCAGCTGCCGTCTCTTCGGCTTTAAGCAATCTACGAAAATGTACATAGGCGGTATCATGCTGCCCCAAAATACCCATCGTGGTTGCGAGTTTATAGACCTGTTCCTGTTGGAAAGGTACGATGACACGCAACTTTTTGATCAATAGTAGCACTTGATCTGTCCGGTTCTCGTTCTGATGGAAGATCGCCAGATTACACAGCGCATGCAGATTGCCCGGCTCTTGCTCAAGTACCTCGGCAATTGTCTCACGTGCTTTGGGAAACTGTCCCATATAATAATAGGCAAGGGCTAGGTTATTACGTACAGCCAGATAATCTGGATAATCAGGTGGCATGCCCTCCAGAAGTTCAGCTGCTTGTGCAAATTTCCCTTCCTCTAATAATTCCCGTGCATGATCATGCTCCACAACACCCTTACGTGATTTGATCCGGTTCAGTTTAGCTGGGCGGTCCAACTCGTAATACAGAAGCTCCATCATCTCTTCTGCCTCCGTCATAAACTGACCCTGGGTGTCCTCTTCCAAATACGTTACTAACGCTTGCTCCGCTTCTTCAAACCGATCCATATTAGCATAATTGTTCGCCATATAGAAATAACACTCGGTCATCGACGGATCTACGACATCCAATACATTCGCGAGAATCGCATTAGATGCCTCGTAATCCCCTTTCTCAGATAATATACCCGCCATATTACAATGATTCACCGGGTTCTCCGGTTCATATTCAACAGCTTTACGAAAATATTTTAATGCCTTGTCGACGTGATTACGGTCTAGCGAGCGGACAGCTCTTTCAAAAAAGAAAGACGCATCCAAATGAATCGGTATAATGTTGGCGAGGTCTCCCTCAGCCCGCAGTAGCTTGCCCTTCATCTTCCAAGGCACCTCCTCTTTGCTTTCATTCATACTCTCCAGTATACCACATCTTGCGGTAGGCTTCTCAACATGTAGTTTCATGTGATTTAGGCAAAAAATGTGCAAAAAAAAGACGGTATGCCATCATCCATAATTGGAATGAAATACCGCCTTGTTCTTGTTCGCCATATTCAATTTCGTAAGAAGACTTATTGATCTTGCAACTTCTTCGCCATGGATGGTGAAAGTGAGAGTTGAATTGTTTTATCAAACGGCGTCATGAAGTTAACGAGCACAATTTTGCACTTCTCTGGCAGCTTCGCCTCACGGACGGATGAAGCCAAATGTCCCGTTTCGCCTCCACTGATCTCGATCCAGTCTTCACCGCAGGTATAACGCAAATTACCGCTGCTCCATAAGTGATGACCATCACTTGTCTCCGTTCCATCCTCGTAGGTTAACTCTCCTTCGCTCCCGAATACAAAGGATAACTGCATCATGATGTCCTCCGGTTCTTCCCCCGTCAGATGCATTGTCCAACCGTTCTCCGTATGTAACACCTCAGCTCCCACACGGAATGTCTGCTCATGGGTAAGTCGGCGACTCTGATGCGGCAGTAGGTACCATGGACTTATCTCCGAAGCCGCTGTCTCTGGCAGTTGATTGGTAGGAACCGGACCATAGTAACCCTTCTTTTGCTCCCCTGTCAATCGATACCCTTGAGGCAAACGGGTCATATCTTGCATTGGGATATACCCGGGATTAAAGAAGGAAGCCAGCTGTACAGCAAGTAGACGCACCTTGCCATGACGCAGAGCGAAGAAAGGAGGCACCTCCGTCATCACCGTTACACTGGTCTCGCCATTACGAATTCGAGCTACAGGCGCACCAAAATCCGTATGCATTCGGCTGTGGGATATACGACCGTGGTGACCGACAGCCTCCATCTGATTCAAATAGTTGGCTCTTACAAAATGCTCGTTCAACATAACCTCATACTGCTCTGGTAACACGTCCTGCGATCCGCTCGTCTGTTGAAGCTCGGGCTCTAACAGTAACCTTACAAGCGCATTGACTGAGCATACGCCAGGGTCTGTCAGGGTACTATCGGCCTGGGCTGCCATGCCTGCAAAAATCGGATCTCCATCCAATTGAGCTAAGATGGCATAAGGCAAGTAATACGACGACAAGTCATGAATGCTGCCCAGATCTTGGCGTCCTGAATAATCCGTAACGATTTCACCGGTTGGGTGCACCAGGTATACCATCATGCGAAGATTCAAACGTACAGGTTCCAGCAATTCCGGACGACCGAGCAGCCTTGCTGCATGAATGAGCATAATGTCACTCACTGCATTATAAATTCCGTTGCTTCGCTCGGTCCACTCGCCATCTGGCGTAATGTCTATGCCTTCTGCCAGCCACTGCTCTGCGCGCTGCACAGCTTCCTCCAGACCAAAAATGTCGTGCAGGAAACCAAGCGCCGCGCATAGCACCCAGCGATGATTCGGCGTATGGCAACCTCCTGTTAGCATCACAGGTATCGTTCGCTTTAGGAACAAACGCATATTTTTAAGAACCGGTTCTAGTGCTTCCCACTCCTGCTTAACGAGTAGCTGATATAACTGCGAATATCCTACTACGACAAATGCGGTATCCGGCGGGGAATGGTAGTTCGTCCAGCCGGGTGATATTGATCCATCCTCATGCTGTAGGCGTAGTACAAACTCAGTGGCCAATAGCAGTCTGTCTAACAATGCCTCATCCCGGTAATAGATCGAGTCCGGATTAGAGAGCGCTGCTCCCCAGTAGCACATATCCGTCGGCGTTCCAGTGGTATGATTCACCCAAGCCACACCTGTATACGGATCAATCGTACCACCGTAATATCGATTCTCTGGATCAAGCATCTGCCTGGCCATACCTCGTTCTACTGCTCTGTCATTACTATCTACCAGTTGTCTGTACATGTGCAGTTCCCCTCCATACCAATGCATTTGCCCGATGAACGAAGGACATGACCCACCCCCTCCATAGGGTGGAAGCTACTCATATCACCTGTATACGAGCTAATTTCTCGTCAGTATATACCATATCTCACCAAAAGTCGCCAGGAGATTCAGACATCATAGCAGCCGTAGCCGCGGCTATATTAGAGCGCGGTGTAATGAGTTTGGCGCATCAAGATGCTCAGCCGTGCGGCCAAGCCTACACTAACGTCTTACAAACATCTACCGGTTATTCGGCTCTACCTAAGGGTCTTTGAAAGGACTCTTTTACGCTTTTTGTTTATGACTCAACGACTTCAAGCTTCTTCATTAACAAGTCATGACTCTCATGAATTTCACTTGGTTGGCAGGCCGACTTCAACTCATAGACCTTCACCTGTGCGCGCTCTATCATCGGCAGATAGGCATCATAGAAATGCATATCCTTGCTGTGTACATAAGGGCACCAGTGATCCGAAAGTCCAAGCGTTTCATGAATGTGGACACCCACGATATCGTCCATCAGTGCCTGCATTTCTCCTACGCTATCATAGAGACCTAGTCGATCCATCATGATGGCATGACCCGTATCATACCAGATACCAACCGGAGCTCCTTTAAGTGCTTGAATGATCGTCTTTGCTTCCGCCAGTGTAGGAATCTGTTGGGGTCTTGATCTCGTCTCGATTCCAAAGCGCACATTCAGACCTTTGGCAGCCGCACGATTACAGACTTCATCCAGACTCGCGATAATTTTATCGACATAGCCTGAACTAAGAGCCTGCCGACGCTCCATCAGTTCTTCCCACTTGCTGCGATACCTCGGTGAATCCGGCCCTTCTTCGTTATAGAACTTACTAAGATCCTTGCTGATATCCTCTGGGAAGGGTACCTCTCCGGGATGTACAACTACGGCTTCCCCTCCGTAACGATGGGCATATTCTGCTGATCCTACCAGCAATTCAATCGCTCGCTGCCGCTTCACTTCATCTTCGAAGCCGAGCAATACAGAGTCAGTGCCGTAATCTGGATCTGGATCATGTGGAAAGGTATTATGAACACTGGAGATTCCGATCTCTCCTCGCTCGATCATGGGCTCTATAGTGGTGAGCATTTCCTTCGTCACATTATAGTTAAGCTCCACCCGGCTGAAGCCAAGCTCTGCAATCTCTCGAATCATATCTGCTCCAACCGTATGCTTCCTGATGTTCCAACATGTCGAAAATGAGTATATTCCCTTGTCCTGTGCCTGCATTCGAATCCCTTCTCCTTCCCATTATGGTAAGTCGAACTATCTATCCTATACTTACGCTAACTCTAGAATTAGCCTTTTACCGCGCCCAGCATCGCACCGCTGACAAAATACTTTTGCAGCCAAGGATACACTAGCAGAATTGGTACAGTTGCAAATATAACCGTTGCTGCCTTGAGGCTCTCTGGGGTCAATGGTGCACGGTTAGCACCTTCCATGAGCGTAAGCTCGCTGACCATATTGTTTTGTACCATTTGGAAGAGTTTAAGCTGCAGCGGGTACAGCTTCGGATCATTAATGTACAGCAATGAATCCTGGAAGCCATTCCAGCGACCAACCGCATAGAATAGAGCCAGTGTAGCCAAGACAGGCATAGATAATGGCAATATAATTTTGAAGAGTGTGTGCACATGCGAACTACCGTCAATCTCAGCCGATTCCTCCAAGCTTTCTGGAATGCCGCGGAAGAAGGAAATCAGGATAATCAGGTTAAACGGACTTACGAGACCCGGTAAAATCAGCGCCCAGACGGAATTAAGCAAATTCAGGTCACGAATGAGCAAATATTCAGGAATCATCCCGCCACTGAAGAACATGGTAATGATGATGACGTACATGAAGAGCTTGCGCCCCTTCAATTTTTTCTTCGTTAATGGATATGCAGCCGCCAGTGTGAAGAGCATACATAGCACAGTGGTTGCTACCGTTAGAACACTCGTGAAGCCCAGTGAATAGATCATGGATTGGTCAGAGAATACCTGAATGTAGGCATCCCAATTAAATTCTTTAGGGAATATGGTCACTTCACCAGATGTAATTGCCCGATTGGAACTTAGTGAGATCGCAATCGTGTGCAAGAACGGAGCTAGACAGAAGATAACAAACAAACTGATAAAGGTAATATTAACGATGTCAAAAACCCGGTTTGAGGTGCGTTCACTCATATGCGCACAGCTCCTTTACTGATGGTCTATACAAACAGCCGATTGGTATCCCTCTCGCTCTTACAAAATACCTTCACCGGTCGCCTTTTTCGAAATATAATTTGAACCGAGTACGAAGATCAGTCCTACAACAGCCTGGAAGAGTCCGACGACAGTCGCCAGTGTATATTGTCCAGATTCCAAACCAACCCTGTACACGAAGGTACTCAGTACATCGGAGTATTCACGTACAGCAGTATTACCAATAATGTAAGGACGATCAAAACCAATGCTGACCATTTGTCCGAGATTCAGAATAAGCAAAGTGACAATCGTTGGTTTAATACTAGGCAAAGTAATATGCCAGATTTTTTTCAGACGTGACGCTCCATCAATCTCAGCAGCTTCAAACAATTCCTTGTTAACGCCGGTTAATGCAGCCAGATACAGAATGGTTCCCCATCCAGCGCTCTGCCAAACACCTGTGAACAAGTACGTAACAAGCCATGGATTCTTCTCTGTCAAAAATGGTATGGAGTTGAGACCCATACTCTCCAGCAAACCGTTCACCATACCGGATTGATTGCCGAATAATTGATACACGATCCCCCCGATAATAACCCAGGAAATAAAGTGAGGAATGTACAGGATCGTTTGTGAAATCTTTTTAAACCACTTAAACCGAACTTCGTAGAGCATGATCGCCAAGATAATTGGAGCAGGGAATGAAACGAGCAAATCTAGAAAGTTAAGCATGAACGTATTTCGTAATGTGGTGTAGAAGTCCCGCATTCCAAATACTTCACGGAAAGCATCGAAACCGATCCACTCACTCCCGTTGATGCCCTGAAACAAGTTGAAATCCTTAAAAGCGATCTGAACCCCGTACATTGGGCCGTAGCGAAAGATCAAGAAGTAGATCAGAGGCAGTGAGATGAGCGCATATAATTGCCAATACCTTTTCAAGTATGTGATGGTCAAGTCGGTTTCCTCCTATCAACAGAGAAACGGCTGTGCCGCCCATACTGGCGGCACACGTTCCTTCTAAAGTTATGCGGTAAATTACATATTGATTTGGTAATCACAAGATGAACCTTTTAATTGATAACGCTTACTGAAGTGCTGCTTCAAGCTCTTTCTTCAGTTCTGTGCCACCCAGTGACATGAAATCATTCATTTCTTTTTCATATACCGATTCAAAATCTGCCGGCTTAGCCATCGCTGTTTTCACAATAAGCACTTTCAACTTATCATTTAGCGCCGTACCATATTTCGATTCTGCTTCAATCGGTTTGCTGAAGATAACCGGGCCGATTGTGTCTGTATTTGCAATATCAATGGACTGTCTCATTAGCTCTTGGTTACGCTCAGGGAAGCCTGCAATCCATGCCGCTTCATTGGCTGCCTGATCTCCAACTACTTTACCGTTGGCAATAATGGCCATATCACCACCGTTGTAGAGACGATCTTTGACATCCTGTGGAGCATCATCTTTAACAACCGGAACACCGTCAACCATATCGTAGTTTTCACCTTCAACACCGGTGTTCATCTCTAGCAGATTTGTTCCGGAAGCCATCCAATCCAGGTATTTCACTGCTTCAACCGAACGTTTGCTGCTTTTTGGAATCATGATGTACATACCGTTGCTGCCATAACGTGATTTGATGTGTTTATTGTCCACATTCGGGTTAGTATAAGCGTCAACTGCTACAACTTTGCTATCCGGTACATTTTTGTACAAATTATCAAGCATACCATCTGCATACAAAATCTGACCTACGTCCTCAGACATGTAGCCAATATTACCGTTTTGGAAGTCTTTGACCAATTGCGCTTTTTCTTCATCAAGACTGAAGTCTTTGCTGATCAGACCTTCATTGTATAGCTTATTAAGGAACTGCATCGCATCTTTGAAGCCATCATGCAATGGTAGTTCGTAGCGCTGACTGTACGTAAGTCCGTCTTGTACAGGCTTGATAAAGGAGTAAATCAGTGTTTCATACTGAGCTGGGGCAAGTGCCATACCCATTGGGATGTTTTTGCTACCCAGATTGCCTGGATCCTTCTCTTTGAATGCTTTCAACGTTTCATACAACTCATCTGTTGTTGTTGGAGCTTTCATACCGACTTTATCGAGCCAATCCTGGCGGATATATGAGTTATAACGAGCCGTAATGGCACGTTTACCCGGAATAGCGAATTGCTGACCTTCAAGCTGACCGAATTTCAACAGGTCATCGCCGAGATATTCTTTTAAGTTAGGTGCATGTTCATTAAGAAGTTCGCCTACGTCAGTTAGACCGCCTTGCTGAGCGTAACGGTAGAACACACTGGAGTCATATACAAACACAATATCTGGAACGTCGCTGGGGCTGGCCATTAACACGTTGAGCTTGGTTGTTTCTTCTGAACGTTGAACAGGTACGAATTGCACATCAATGTTATTCGGATCGCCAAATTTCTCTTGAACAAATTTAGTTAAGTAGTTATTCGTGATCGTATGTGGAGAAGGACTGTTACCACGATCGAATACCTCCACTTTCAAGGTGACACGCTCACCACTACCTGATGCACCGCCTTCAGCCGATTGATCAGATGCAGATGAACATCCTGCTAATAGTGAAACCCCCATTACCATTGTAAGCGCCAGACCCATCCATTTCTTCATACTCCCTTTGGTTGCTCTTCTTGTCATTTTGTCATCCCCTTTGGCTTTGCGTTGAATGTTTTTAAAGCTTGATCCGAGTATTCCATACCTTCTTGCTCTCATGCAATAAACCAGTTTCGGAAGCGCTTACAGATCGATTGTGGTTTATTCTCCTAACCATTTTCGCAGACAATCCATTTTCAGTAATACTGCTCTAAACCCGCGCGCAGACACACTTTACCCCCACTTCAGTACAGTTTGTTCTTAGCTAGGTCGATAAACCATTTTCTGATACTGCCTATTTTCGTATCCGACATACAAACTGGAATATCCATCCACGTCTACACTCTGAAAAACCGCATAAATTAAAAACAGTGTTCGGATTGAGCAAACACACCGCCCTGAATCACAGCAAAAAGGTGGACTCCAGCAAGTAGCCCTCCTACGGAGAATACCTGCGGGAATTCCACCCCTCACATTAAGCTCGTTTACTCGAAAAATAAGCAATCCACGCTACATTACTACCTATGACTAGGACTCATCCATATGATGTTCACGCTTTGCTCGGCGATAATCGCCTGGAGTAATGCCTGTAACCCGTTTAAATACACGCCCCAACGTAATACCATTAGCATACCCTACCTTCACGGCAATATCCTGCAATGCCAAGTCAGTTGTGCAGAGAAGTCGTTCCGTCTCCTTCATTCGCAGCTCGGTCACGAAGTCCACAAACTTCATATTGAATTCTGTCTTAAACAAATAACTCGCATGTTTGCCAGAGATCTGAAACCGATCACTCAAATGTTTCAGAGAAAGGTCAGGGTTGGCAAATTGTTCTTCGATATAACTTTTCATCTCATTGACCATAGCTTTGTAGCTCTTGGTTTCTGTTACCGAGACATACGTTCTGAACAGATCGGTTAAGTCCTCAAACAGCAGTGCCTTTACGTCAGCAAGTGTCTCTGCTTCTTCTATAGACTTTAGCCAATTATTCATGTTGTCCTCTGATAATTTCTCTTGAAGATCGTCAGACATCAGGGCTACTTCACGGCTTAGCATCTGTAGCATCGCTTGAATTAAGGAGTGAATATCTTCATCAGGCAGCATATTACGTTCAAATGCCGTGAAAATCTCTTCCAGTTCTTCACGCCACTGGCCGCTCGACATGCGGAATCGTTTTACAAAGTCAGCAATCATCTGCAAGTAGGTGTACGTCTCTATTAATGGCTTCGACTTCTCCCCACTCTCGGCCAAGCCCACGTCTCCGTTCATCAGCCATTTCCGATGCATGACCGCTTCTGCACCAGTATAAGACTCTCGAATAGTCCCAATGCCATCTGCAATCGGCCCAATCCCAAAGCTTAGCGAGATACGCAGATTCTGATCAACCCAGAACCGACAATCCTCTGCAACATCACGAATCTGTCCAGTCATATCATGCTCGCTGCTATCCTCTGTGGAGAGAAATAGAATGGCTACCCGTTCTGCACTGACCCATTCAGCCCAGCATTGAATGCCCTTGTTGCGTGAGAGCTCCTGTAGAACATTCATCAATGCGAATTTGAGAGTATTTTGTTCACCTCTCGTATATAACTCTTGAAATCCCTTCTCGTAACGGTTAATCTCTCCAACGACAACTGCGAAGCGGACAGACTCTCCCACGGCGTCAAATGGAGATAGCTCCTCAAGCCGTGCTGCGGCTAGGTCGAGATGCTCGCCATGCAACAGACTGTTGAACAGCTTGCTGCGCTGCAACAGCACATTTTCCCTCTTTTTATCATCATAATCCATCATGTGGTTAATCAGATTTTCAAGCGCGCCATCAATCATTTTCATCTCATCTTTACGAGATCCCGAATCTTCAAGTGTCCGAATCTGATGTGCTTCAATCCGGTTCATAATAATCTGAATTGGCTTATAATTTCGACGTGTAACATAAATGATGTAAATGATCGCGCTAACCACCGTCACAATGGCAATGACTACCCATACATAAGAAATAACAGATACCCATCCAAACAGATTTCCCGCCTTGATCCCACTGGATAACGTCCAACCTAATCTATCGAGCGTAAGCGTGTTCAATACTCTTCCTTCTGTGGCATCTTCATCATCCAAGTGTGCGTTGTATACCACCTGACCGTCACGGTTTGAAATGGTCATGAAGGACAGTTGTCCGTTAACCATGTTATCGACTGTTTGTTCAATACTGCTCATTTTAATATTAATCACAAGTGTACCTTGGGATCCAAAAGGCAGAGGCATATCCTTATTAACGGTTATTACTCGAATAGGGGCACGCTGAATAATACCTCCATCGTACTCTCTAACGGGCTGCCATCCCGGAGATAACTTCCCGGACACCGTCTGCTCAATCCATGCTTTGTCTGAGAAGCTCTCCACATCTCTAGGCCCACTCACCGTCACAATGCTCTTATTCATATTGTCATATAAATAAATGGATTCAATCCATGAAGACGAACTGGTTAACTCACGCAAACTCTGTGCAATCGCATAGACTGTTTCGGAACTCGCTCCAACTCTATGATTAAAATAGTCTTTATAGGCTTGGTCATTCTGTACCGCCTCCATCAATGATAATTCGATATCTCTGATGGTGTGATCTACCGTATCCGCTAGATAGTTGGACGAGATGCGGTCTGCTTTTTTCGTTTCGGCCCTAGAGATGTCATTAATGAAAACAAACGCGATAAAAATGAGTATGGTCACAGTCAGAAAGAAAATAGGAAAGTACGAAAATAGTAAACGATAATACCAAGTACGGGACAATCGACCCCACTCCTCACTCTACGATGCCAACCACAGAATCGGCCGCAGTTCTATTGTTTATCATCTGTCGCACCTCTGGGCTGGATCACCCCATATTAAAGCGCTCTCATGAATTTATTTTGATGTTATTATAGCACATGGTTTGGAAGAGCAAGCAAAGAATTGACTCCCTAGAATTCTGCCTGTCTTATGAATAAAACAAAAAAGCCGTGCTGAGCAGACAACTCAGACACGGAACAACTCTATGGAGTAAACTCATTCTCCGATCCTTCATTAGATGCCAGAATCTCTAAACAGTGTTGCCATAGAGCCGCCATCGACGATAATACGAATGGCTCTTGCCAGCATCGGAGAAACCGGTAATACTTTGAAGCATTCAGGATGATCATCTGGCAGCGCAATCGAATCGGTAACAACCACCTCAGCTATGGAGGGATGATTGAGTTTCGCTAATGCTCCATCGGAGAACAAGCCATGTGTAGCACATACGTATACATTATTGGAGCCACGCTCCTTGAGTCCCTCAACGACATTCAGAATTGTCGTGCCTGTATCAATCAGATCCTCAATAATGATCGGTGTGCGACCTTCAACATCACCAATGACATGGGTAATGATAGATTCGTTATGGCTTGGTCTCTTCTTGATCATGATGGCAAAAGGTGAATCCAACCGGTTCGCTAGCTTCTCTGCCATAGAGGCACGCCCAGCATCCGGGGAGACAACAACTGGATGTTCAATACCTTTGCTTAGCAAATACTCACTGATTAGATCTAATGAGGTCATATGATCAACCGGAATATTGAAGAATCCTTGGATAGCTGCTGCATGGAGGTCAATCGTCACAACCCGGTTCGCTCCAGCCGTGGTCAACACATCCGCAACCATCTTGGCTGAGATCGGTTCGCGCGGGGCTGACTTACGCTCCTGACGAGCATATCCATAATAGGGAACGATGATATTCACTGTCCGAGCAGAGGCTCGCTTCGCAGCATCGATCATAACGAGCAGTTCAACGAACAACTCATTAATCGGGTTAGACAACGACTGAATTAGAAACACATCACAGTTACGAATAGTCTCTTCATAATGAACGTATATCTCTCCGCTCTTGAACCGGGACAGCTTGATCTTGCCTAGCTGTACTCCCAGCTTGTCGCATACTTGTTCTGCCAGCTTCGGGTTCGATGAACCGGAAAAAATACGTAACGATTGCTGCATAATGCCCTCCCGAGGGTTGAAGCCCCTATATAATCCCTTATGAATAAGGTTATTTTCAACCTTATTATACTCTACTGTCTCCTCCATTTAAAGGAACGAAAGAGCGACGGCGACTCTCAAAGACAGCCACCTCGTTGCACCCTAACTCACGCAAGAGTGCTTCTGCCTCAGGTAAGTAATCCCCCAGCTTCAAAGGATCATGCGCGTCCGAGCCAAGCGTCAACGGGATACCTAACTCAATCGCTTTTGTCAGCATTCGCCGTCCAGGAAACATCTCAGCACAGGGCTTCGATAACCCTGAGGCATTAAGCTCCATTGCACAGCCGCTCTTAGCTATCGCTTGCAGAGCAGCATTCTCCAGTGCAATACGCTCATCTGCCTCCTCAGATGCAGGGGAGAAGCCGAATCGTTTGATGACGTCAGTATGTCCCATAATGTCATACATTCCCGTTGCAGCTGCCTTGCTCACCGCATCATAGTATTGGCGATATACCTCCAACACGTTACGCCCTTCCCATTGATGCGTTTGACGGAAATCAGTAATATCCCATTCGCCCAGGAAATGTACAGATCCAATGACATAATCCCACGGATACCGTTCAATAATTGCTCGAATCTCATTCTCCCAGCCTTCAATATAATCGCCCTCCAGACCGACACGTACATCAATCTGACCACGATATTTCTCCTTCAGAGAGAAACACTCCTCAACATAGCGTGGAAGCTCATCCATCGGCATAGCCATCTCGGGATAATAATCGGCTGGATCTACATGGAGTAACGGCATATGATCAGACAGCCCGATCTGGGATAGCCCAATGTCTACGCCACGCTTCACATACTCTTCCAACTTACCAACGGCATGACCACACCGCTCATGATGTGTATGATAGTCTATTCGCACGCCTGTCTCCTCCTAATCGCGGCGAGGCCGCTCGTGACGACGGCTCAGCTCTGACATAATATCGTCCAGTGGCAACTTGCGCTCTTGAAGGAGAACGAGCAAGTGATACATGAGGTCACTGACTTCCAGACGCAGCTCGTCATTATCTTTATTTTTCGCAGCAATGATCGTCTCCGATGCTTCTTCACCGATTTTTTTGAGAATTTTATCTACGCCCTTGTCGAACAGATACGTCGTATAAGCCCCTTCTGGGCGCTCACGCTCACGTTCAGCAATGACAGATTCAAGTTCACCAAGTACAGCAAAACGTGCCTCCGCTTCGCTTGGCGCTGCATCATTCTGACCAGAAGACGTGCTATTCGCTTCGCTTGCTTGTTTGGACGTTTCCGGCAAACCAGTGATTTCATTGTGGAAACAAGTCACTTCACCTGTGTGGCAAGCTGGTCCATTCGGTTTAACCTCAACAAGTAACGTATCTCCATCGCAATCATATTTAAGCGAAGTGATCTGTTGTACGTTACCTGATGTTGCTCCTTTGTGCCATAGCTCTTGACGAGAGCGTGACCAGAACCACGTTTCACCAGACTCCAGCGACAGCTTCAAAGATTCCCGGTTCATGTAAGCCATCATCAAGACTTCGCGAGTTTCAGCATCCTGTACAATGGCAGGTACCAATCCATCGTTCCAGCGGATATGCTCCACTACCTGTGTAAGGGACAATTGTTCCTTCATTTCATTACTTGTATTACTCACGGATCTCCACCCCTTGTTCACTCAAATGTTGTTTTAGTGCCGGTACGGCGATTTCTTTATAATGGAATATCGTTGCTGCGAGCCCCGCATCCGCTTTACCCGCCGTGAACACATCGTAGAAGTGGGATTCCTTGCCGGCACCGCCTGAGGCGATAACCGGTATACGCACCGATTCTGATACCGCAGCCGTCAGCTTTAGATCGAAGCCATCTTTGGTGCCGTCCGCATCCATACTTGTCAGCAAAATTTCACCTGCTCCTAATTCTTCAGCCTGCTTGACCCATTCCAGTGCCTTGATGCCTGAAGCTTTCCGGCCTCCATGGGTATAGACTTCCCACTCGCCCCAAGCATCGTTGTACTTGGCATCCACCGCTACCACAATACACTGGGAACCAAACCGACGTGCCCCATCTGCAATCAACTGAGGATTAAGCACTGCTGCTGTATTAACGGCAATTTTGTCCGCGCCTGCTCGCAAAATACGTTTCATATCTTCAACCTTGGAGATACCTCCACCCACCGTAAATGGAATCGCAATTTCGCCAGCCGTTTGACGTACGACTTCTTCCATCGTTTCTCGTCCTTCTACCGAAGCGGAAATATCGAGGAATACCAGTTCGTCGGCACCCTCACGATCATATAGCGCCGCCAGCTCAACCGGATCACCCGCATCGCGGAGATTGACGAAGTTAACGCCTTTGACAACCCGCCCGTCCTTCACGTCCAGACAAGGAATGATTCTTTTTGCCAGCATGCTCCTCTTCCTCTCTACCCGAATATCGCTTATTTATTCACCGAACGTACCGCTTCAGTCAGATCGATGCTACCTGTATATAGCGCTTTGCCCACGATTGCTCCACCAACGCCATCATCTGCATGGCGGCTAAGGCGAAGTAGATCATCCATCACACTCACACCACCGGAAGCAATGACGGTTCTGCCGCTCGCCTTAGCTAGAGACACAATCGCTTCCACATTGGGCCCTTGCATCATGCCGTCCCGAGAAATATCAGTGAAGATAAATGTTTCTGCGCCGAATGCAGCCAGCTCCTTCGCCAGCACTTCCGCCTGAACCTCTGATGTTTCGAGCCAGCCTCGTGTAGCGACATAACCGTTACGAGCATCTATCCCGATGGCAACCTTATCGCCGTATCGTCCCAATACTTCCTCCGTAAAAGCACGATCCTCAATCGCCGCTGTTCCAATAATAAGTCGGCTAACGCCAAGTCCGAGCAAACGCTCCACATCGGCAACTGTACGAAGACCGCCACCTACCTGAACAGGCACGTTTACTGCTGAAGCGATTCGACCGATCAGCTCATCATTAACGGGATGTCCAGCCTTAGCACCGTCCAGATCTACAAGATGAACATATGTACCGCCTTGCTTCTCCCAGGATAGGGCAACCTGTACAGGGTCGTCGTTGTATACCGTCTCCTGATTGTAATCGCCTTGCACCAGTCTTACACATTTACCGTCCCGGATATCAATTGCTGGATATATGATAAAAGATGACATACAAGCCCTCCTGATTATCGCTTTATAGAGGTTTTTCAAAAAGTCCGCTTTTGATTACGAAGAATGCCTGACGGCATCTCAGCATCGAATATGGAATTCAGCCGAAATAAGTGAATGCTTACGAAGCTTGTTTCCTTCGGAAACAATGTAGTTGCTCACGTAGGTTTGCCTACGCTCCACTACTCCATTTCTAGCTTCATCCCATCTTCTCGGTACTGAAAACCGTCCTTTTTGAACACGCACTTATAGCTGATGTTTAGTTTAGAGTAACATTTCATTTCAGAACTCACTACTCTCTTGCACGATGATCCAATCTGACCCCAATGTACCGAATAAACAAATTACGTTGTCTTACACGAGTTATTCAGATCATTCCGGTGAAGCTCTAATTTGAACATATTAATGCTCAAACATATACAGCCCGTTTACGTTAAAGCCAAGAAATTACCCAGAAGCTTCATACCTAGCTCGCCACTTTTTTCCGGATGGAACTGCATACCGAAGTTTGATCCTCTACCCACAATTGCCGTCACAGGATGTCCGTAATCGGTGACTGCTAGTAGATCACTTTGCACTTCAGTAACTGCATGATATGAATGGACGAAATACACGTGTCCTGCATCCAGACCAGCCAACAACGGGCTTTCCGGTTGTAGGAACTCCAGACGGTTCCAGCCCATATGTGGAACTTTCAGTTCACCTGGTGCGAAGCGCACCACTTTTCCCGGTAAAATGTCCAGTCCTTCATGTTCTCCATGCTCCTCACTGGAGCTGAACAATAACTGCATTCCAAGACAAATGCCGAGCAGAGGCTTCGAGCTTGCTGCCGCTTCTTGGACTACAGCATCCAGACCGCTCTCCCGCAGATGCTCCATCGCATCGCCAAATGCACCTACACCTGGCAAAATCACACCATCTGCACCCAGAATCGCTTCACGGTCTCCCGTTACCAGCGCTTCATAGCCTAGACGTTCGACCGCTTTGCCGACGCTGTGCAGGTTCCCCATACCGTAATCGACAATTGCAATCGCCATCGTCTACAGCACTCCCTTCGTGGAAGGCACACCCGTTACACGTGGATCAATCATCGTTGCCTCATCCAATGCTCGGCCTAGTGCCTTGAATATAGCCTCAATCATATGATGTGTGTTCTGTCCGTAGTGCACAATCACATGTAAGGTAATCCGAGCTTCCAATGCCAGTTTCCACAGAAACTCATGTACAAGCTCTGTTGAGAAGCTGCCTACCTGCTGGGATGGATATTCTGCACGATACTCAAAGTGAGGTCGGTTGCTGACGTCAATGATGACCTGAGCGAGAGCCTCATCCATAGGTACAAAAACACTGGCATAACGCTTAATGCCCCGTTTGTCACCCAATGCTTCTCGTAAAGTCTGTCCGAGACAGATGCCGATGTCCTCTACAGTGTGGTGATCATCAATATCAATGTCCCCGCGCGCTTGTACGTTTAGATCGAATTGTCCGTGCTTCGTGAACAGATCCAGCATGTGATTCAGAAATGGAACATCCGTCTCAATCACCGATTGCCCCGTTCCATCTACGGAAAATGCGAGTTGAATATTAGTTTCATTCGTTTTGCGGTCTACCTGTGCCTCGCGCACAGCACCTTTGTTCTCTAGTCCCAAGCCATTCTCTTGATTATCCATGATCTGATTCCGCCTTTCCTTCCTGTTCTAACCGCACAGCGATTGCGCGCGCGTGACCTTCAAGACCTTCATGCCGAGCCAATTCTATAATAGCTGCTCCGTTCTGGAGCAATGCTTCCTTGCTGTAATAGATCAAGCTTGATTTCTTAATAAAATCATCCACATCCACTGGTGAACTGAACCGGGCTGTACCATTCGTCGGAATAATATGATTCGGGCCGGCAAAATAATCCCCTACCGGTTCCGAGCTATATGGCCCTAAGAAGATGGCACCAGCGTTCTCAATCCGTCCGGCGTAAGCCATCGGCTCTTGCACCATAATCTCTAAGTGCTCCGGTGCAAGGCGATTCACCACATCAATTCCTTCATCTAAGGAATCAACCACGATAATTGCACCATACTGCTCCACCGAAGCAGCCGCTATATCTCTACGCGGCAACACTTCCAGTTGCTGCTTCACCTCGGCCTGCACGGCTTCCGCCAGCGTAGCCGAAGTCGTGACGAGAATAGCCGATGCCATCTCGTCATGTTCCGCCTGCGACAATAAGTCTGCGGCAACATACACCGGGTTCGCCGTATCATCGGCGAGCACCACAATCTCACTGGGTCCCGCGATACTGTCGATATCGACCGCCCCATACACCTCGCGCTTCGCGAGCGCCACGTAAATATTGCCCGGTCCACAGATCTTATCCACCGGGGCAATACTCTCCGTGCCATAGGCGAGGGCGGCGATGGCTTGCGCGCCGCCCACCCGGTACATCTCGCTTACGCCTGCTTCCGCGGCAGCCACGAGAATGTACGGGTTAATGCCTTCGCCACCATTAGTGGATGGCGGCGTCACCAGAACAATCTCCGGCACACCCGCTACCTGTGCCGGAATCACATTCATCAGCACCGACGAAGGGTATGCTGCTTTGCCGCCAGGTACATACACACCGACCCGCTTCAGCGGTCGGATTACCTGGCCCAGCAGACTGCCGTCCGGCTGCCAATCCATCCAAGAATTGCGTTTCTGCTTCTCATGAAACGCACGAATATTAGCGGCGGCCTGCCGAATCGCCGTTACAAATGATGGCTCCACCGCGGCATACGCTGCTTGTAGCTCTTCCTGCGGCACACGAAGCTCTGAAGCCGCGAGCTTCGTCCGATCCAGTTGCTCTGTATATCGGAGCAACGCAGTATCACCTTCTCGGCGGATGTCACTGACAATGCGCCGTACAGTTTCATTTTGCTCAGGTGTACCATATTCGACTTCCCGTTTCAGATTAAACTCCCGTGCAGGTACAATCTTCATGCATATAACCTCCTTCTCTCCTGTAATACCACCATGCTATATGGTCATTCTTTGATATCCATAATTTCTATCAAGCCGCAGTTTCGCTCCCAGTGTAGTCTTAGTACACCATGTTCCGCTGCACATTTACGAGGCCTGATACATGTCCATGATAATAAGCTAAGAGGCTTTCGTCAGCCTCGAAGTATCCCGCTAGGCGTCTCCGTTGATGCTGGAATAACCTTCTGCAATGCGTCGCATAACGACTGAATCCGATCATTTTTCATCCGATAACTAACCCGGTTGGCAATAAGGCGACTCGTGATATCAAGAATTGAATTCATCTCTACCAATCCATTCTCGCGCAGGGTCTGCCCCGTCTCGACTAGATCGACGATTCGATCTGCTAAGCCAATCAGTGGAGCAAGCTCAATGGAGCCGTTCAGCTTAATGACTTCCACCTGCTGTCCTTGTTCTCTAAAATATTGGGAAGCAATGATCGGGTATTTGGTTGCTACACGTTGCTGAATACCTGGCTTCCAATCAGGAAGGCCAATAACGGACATCCGGCACTGTGCAATTCCCAGGTTGAGCAACTCATAGACATCCCGGTTTTCTTCAAGCAGTACGTCCTTGCCCACGATCCCGATATCCGCCACACCATATTCTACATAGGTTGGGACATCCACAGGCTTCGCCATAATAAATTCCATACCAGCTTCCGGCACCTCGATCACCAGCTTGCGTGTATCATCCACATCAACGGGAATGTCGAGACCTGCTTCACGGAATAGCTTTGAAGCTTTTTTATAGATTCGACCCTTAGGCATCGCTACCTTCAAAATATCCGACATCTCAGCGTGCTCCCCTTTCTTCAGATGCATAACGAATGACCTCGGCATACCGCTTGTCACTCCGCACTTCTTGTTCACCAGAGGTCCCAGCTACTTTCGCTACTTCATTGGTGCTATTCTCTTCGGAGAGAAGGGCTGTCACAACGTTCTTTCCTAAACTGCGTAACCGCGCCGCTTCCGTAAGTGCTTCAGCTCGGAATTTGGATTGATATTCAATCAGCACAGGCTTTTCTTCTTCTATTGTAATTCCATGTACTCCGTCAATGATTCGGTTTGTTTTGAGTGCAAACCCTGTAGCCGGAAGCGCACGTCCAAACTGCTGCAGCAGATTATCATATCGCCCACCACTGCATACAGGAGATCCAAGCTCTGCCGCATAACCTTCAAACGTCATACCTGTATAATACGAGAAGTCACCAATCATCGTCAGATCAATCAACACATGCTCAGAGACTCCGTATGCCTCTAACACCTCAAATACCGCGCACAGATGAGCAATAGACTCCGCTGCTTCGGGGCTGGAGCTCAACTGAGCCGCATGTGCACAGATCTCTTTGCCACCTCGCAAACGTAGAATCGCTTCAAGTTGATCCTTCAACTTCGGTTCAAGGTCGAGCGCTTCAATAGACTCCCGATAACCAACGTAATCCCGTCCGAGCAATCCTTTTTTCAATTCTTGCTGCTGTGCAGTCTGACCCGGGATAACCTCCTCCAACAATCCATTCAGGAAACCCATGTGACCCATCGCTATTTTAAAAGAAGACACACCCGCTGCCTGTAATGAGGCAATAGCCAAAGCAACCACTTCAGCATCCGCTTCAGGTGAGTCATCACCCACGAGTTCAACACCCGTTTGGAAAAACTCCGCTTCTCGCCCTGCTTCCTCTTCAATCGAACGGAATACATTCGCATGATAAGATAAACGGAGAGGAAGCTGCTCATCCTTCAGTAGAGAAGATACAACCCGCGCAATAGGAGCTGTCAGATCCGATCTCAATACGAGCGTTGTTCCTCGGCTATTCAGCAACTTGAACAATTTGCGGTCCGATGTAGAGCTCGCTACACCTACCGTATCGTAATACTCAATCGTTGGCGTCATAATCTGGCGATAACCCCAGCGTTCCATGCACTCCAGTACATTTCGTTCAATCGTTCTCAGCTTGTTCACGACAAGCGGTGTATAGTCACGGAAACCCGTCGGTTTCTCGAAGCCTTTTGGTTTAGACATTAGTATCATTCACCCCGAGTCAGTAGTTTGGATCGTACAGCAGTCTGTATATCGATTCTTACATCAATTCATTCGTCAATTTGCATTTCAATCTGTATCTCAACAGGATTTATGTAGCCAGCATCTATCCATATCAGCCGAAGCCCCAAAATGCCTTCGTAAATCCTCTATGCGTTCTTCTGTGAAGCTGTTCTCGTGCTCTAGCTGCCAAGCAGCATATCATTTCTATGGGTTCAGACCCTCAGCGAGAGAAGATTGTTTATTTCTCCTTCTATCGCCTTTTGCTTTCGTATGGTAAAGTGCTAATAAACTAAAGGATATGGGATATGATAACATGAATGACGCCACATCGTCAACAAAACCACATGGCTAGCCAGCCATCTTCCTTCTATGGTTTACCCGCATTGTACAAGCGTGACGAGGATATTTGTATATGAAAAAAGCTGCTCTTAGCAGCTTCTCCCTCAGCGGTTCAGATTTCACCTTCACCACTGGATATATCTTGTTAGTTCCTATGGTTCTAATCATAGGTCACAGGCATACATGTTTCAAATGTCGTTTTCCAACGACCTTCGTTTCCTAAACTGGTTCCTCTGTATTCACGAGCATATCTTGCTCTGGACGTGCAGACTGGGATAGATCCCGTAGTGGATTACCCCCCACAAAGGCTCCTGGCGCAACATCCTTGTGAACCACAGCGCCTGCTGCAACTACAGCTCCATCCCCGATGGTTACCCCCGGCAAGATGGTTGTATTCGCACCAATAAGTACATTTTCACCGATAATGACCTCGCCCAGCCTGTACTCTTTGATGAGATATTCATGAGCTAGAATGGTCGTGTTGTATCCGATGACTGAGTTTTCGCCCACCGTGATCTTCTCCGGGAAAAACACATCTACCATCACCATTAAGCCAAATGCCGTATGTTTACCTACCTTCATGCCAAGCATTCGGCGATAGATCCAGTTCTTTACCGATAGAATCGGACAGTAACGTGATAGCTGAATCCAGATAAAATTACGAACACCCTTCCATGGGCTTACAGTCTGATAGATATGCCATAATGCATTATGACCTTCTACCGGATAGCGGGTTACTTTTCTCATGTACGTCTCGCTTCAATACCTGTGAGTGCAAGCAGATCCCTCATATCGTGCACAATATGATCCGGGTTGTATTCTTTCAGTTTCTCTTCTCCCTTGAGAGACCAGGCCACTCCTACGGAGAGTGCACCTGCATTTTGAGCCGACTGAATATCCACGGGGCTGTCCCCAATCATCAATGTTTTGGTAGGATCGGCACCAAGCTCGTTCATCGCCTTCAGTACCGGCTCAGCATGAGGTTTCGGATGTGTTACATCCGTGACTGTTACAATCGTTTGCATATACTTGAGCAAGTCGAAGCGCTCTAACACTTTAAGTGTGGATGGACGAATTTTCGTTGTCACGACTCCCATTACGATACCTGCTTGATGAAGAGCTTCAATAACCTCCAACACATGAGGGAAAGGCTGCACCATTGCCTCATGGTGAATATCGTTATATGCACGGTAGCCCTTCACATACTTAGAGACATCCTCTTGTCCAGAAAATGTGCGCATCTGTTGTTCCAGCGTGCCACCCATATGTGGAATAATTTCTTCCCTTGTCCACGGAGCTGAATGCTCCCATTCCCCCATTACATGTAGGAACGAGCTGATGATCAACTCATTCGTATCTATAATCGTTCCATCGAGATCAAACAAAACCGTGTTGATCATACCTGCATTACTCCTTTTTGTCTTCAGCTTGCCTCTGCTCTTCTCTAGCTAGCGTTGATGTTGTTTTGTCTTCTTTGCTGTCTTTGCCAGCACCTGTACCTGGCGCACCTGTCTGTGGCATATCATCCGATGGTTCCGAAGGTACTTTCGTCGATACGATTGGGTCACTATAACGTACATCTGCCCGACCTGTCACTCTTCTTACCACAATGAATACTACCGCAACAATGATAATAGCGATCGCCAGCAGTTGCGAAATTCTAACGTTGCCGTAGGCTGGATCTAGATACCCTTGCTCGAAGCCCATTGCCGTCATTGGAGACCACATTCCATTTACGACAGAAGCCACCCATGCTGGTGCTTGGAACCCAAGACTATCTGTACGCAGTGCTTCAATGAAGAAACGACCGATAGAGTACCAGATAAAATAAGACATGAATAGTTCACCTGCACGTAGAAACTTCTGACGACGCAATACGAGTAGAATACCTAATCCTACCAGGCTCCATAACGATTCATACAAGAACGCCGGATGATGGAATACACCATTTACGTTCATCTGATTGACGATAAAGTCCGGAAGATGCAGATTGTTCCGCAAAAATGATTCCTCTACAGGTCCGCCGTAGGCTTCCTGATTCACGAAGTTCCCCCAACGCCCAATCATCTGTCCAACGATGAGACCAGGCGCGCAAATGTCGGCCATACGCCAGAAGTTATATCCTTTACGACGGAAGAAAATAACTGCACATATAATTGCACCAATTAGTGCGCCATAAATGGCGATGCCGCCATTCCATATTTTAAATACATCCCAGAAATTATCCTTATAATCGTCCCATTTAAATGCCACATAATAAATTCTGGCCCCAATAATAGCAGACGGTACGCCGAGCAGAACCATGTCCATGAACACTTCTTGCGGGATGGCATATCGTTTCCCCTCCTGAATGACCAGCAATAGACCTACAAGCGCTGCTGCACCCAGAATTAATCCGTACCAGTGAACCGTCAGTGGTCCAATAGAGAACGCAACCGGGTCCAACAGTAATAATGTATCCATTCATTCACACTCCTATAAATTCACTCATGCCACTCACTCTCAAACTATACGATTTGCGCAGTAACACGCACGTTATCGACCTATGAACAAGAGAAATTTCTTGTTTAACATAGATCACTTGAATCCATTTCATAACTCACTATAAATAGTGATTTTGTAACGATATCCAAACCAATTGAACCATTTAGGACGAGATCTATCCTAATTTGAAGCAGCTAAAAATATGATGGAACTGATTCACTTACGCAAATGGTACTGTGTTCTAACTGTGCAAATTCCCCACGCTACCTATATCCAAGAAAAAGTGGTATAGCAAAGCACAGCTTTGTCTCATACCACAATTCCCTGAACTAATTTAATTAATCCATGTCTTCCATATCTTCTGAGATGGTTGCTGTCAACTTATTCGTAAATTGCAGCGCCGCATTCAATCCCATTTGCTTCAGACGGTAGTTCATGGCTGCAACTTCGATGATTACAGCTAGATTTCGACCAGGACGAACCGGAATCGTAACCAGAGGTACATCCGTATCAATAATTCGTGTAGTCTCCTCGTCCAACCCAAGACGGTCATACTGCTTGTCCTGTTGCCATGCTTCAAGTCGAACAACAAGGGTAATTCGTTTATTGTTACGTACAGCACCCGCACCAAACAGCGTCATAACGTTGATGATACCAACTCCGCGAATCTCCAGCAAATGACGAATTAACTCTGGAGCTGTACCGTGAAGCTGGAAGTCGGACGTTTGGCGAATCTCTACCGCATCATCGGCAATCAAGCGATGTCCACGTTTAACCAATTCCAAGGCCGTCTCACTTTTACCGATACCACTGCTTCCCGTAATCAACATCCCTACACCATTCACATCACACAAAACACCATGGATCGTCGCAGTTGGCGCAAGCTTTCCTTCAAGGAAACCCGTGATCCGGCTGGAAAGAATCGTTGTCGCCATATTACTGCGAAGTACAGCCAAGTTCTGTTCTTCACTGATATCAATCAATTCCTGTGGAACGTCAAGTCCGCGGGTAATAACAATACAAGGTGTCTCTTCTGTGCATAGACGCTGCATCCGATCACGGCGCTCTTGTTCAGACAACATTGCAAAAAAGGCCAGTTCTGTTCTTCCAAGAAGCTGTACCCGTTCTTGAGGATGATATTCAAAATAACCAGCCATTTCTAGACCAGGTCGGTTCAGATCGTCTACTGTAATGAATCTCTTTAATCCATGAGATCCCGAAACAACCTCAAGCTGAAATTGTTGGACTAACTCGGATACTTTCACTTTTTTCGCCATTTGTCTCTTCCTTTCAGCATTCGCTGCCTCTGTATGTACATCAAGATGACACATCATTTCACTACTTTAAGAGCGCATTCAGTTTGATTCCATGTACAGCCTATACGAAACGTCGATCAACGTTATTCAGCGAAGACAGACCACAGTTATCGGATGTTTTCCATGCAGATATAGCATACTCGAGCTCTGTTTCATCAATCGATAACCTTCAAATAATCTTAAATGAATTCACCGCTGAATGCAATCTTGGCCTATGCCTGTTATTAGTCAAAAAAGCCCCTTCCAGCAATAACGGAAGGGGCTCTGAATACAATGTATGATTGCGTTAACTGATAGATTTCATCGTTACCGAGGAATCCCAGTAATATTAGTCTTGAAGAAGTACGTTCACTTCAGTCTCTTTGTCAAAGATATGAACCTTGTTCATGTCAATTGCCATTTTAACTGTGGAACCATCACGAGTGTTAGAACGTCCGTCTACACGTGCAATTGTAGTATCGTTACCTACGCCGCTCAAGTAGAGGAGCATTTCGTGACCCAAGTTCTCTGTTACATCTACGTGTGTAGAGAATACAGAGTTCGGGGATGCTTCCAAGAATACTGGCTCTTCGTGGATATCTTCTGGACGAACACCCAGAATCACTTCTTTACCAATATATCCTCTGGATTTCAACACTTGTGCTTTACCTTGTGGGATTTCAACATCTACACCTGGAGCTACGAAGTGCAAGTTAGCACCTTGCTCAGCCAGTTTACCCGAGATAAAGTTCATTGTTGGGGAACCGATAAATCCAGCTACGAACAGGTTAGCCGGTAAGTTATACAGTTCTTCCGGAGAAGCAGCTTGTTGGATGATACCATCCTTCATAACTACGATCCGGTCACCCATCGTCATTGCTTCGATCTGGTCATGCGTTACGTAGATAACAGTTGTTTCCAAACGTTTAGCCAGTTTTGTGATTTCCGCACGCATCTGACCACGAAGTTTAGCATCCAAGTTGGAGAGTGGCTCATCCATCAAGAAGACTTGTGGATCACGGACAATCGCACGTCCAAGAGCGACACGCTGACGTTGACCACCGGACAATGCCTTAGGTTTACGCTCAAGCAAATGCTCGATATCCAAGATTTTAGCTGCTTCACGTACACGTTTGTCGATCTCGTCTTTTTTCACTTTACGCAATTTCAAACCAAACGCCATGTTTTGATATACGCTCATATGCGGATACAAGGCATAGGATTGGAATACCATCGCGATATCGCGGTCTTTAGGAGCAACATCATTTACGACACGGTCACCGATATAGAGTTTACCTTCGGAAATTTCCTCAAGGCCTGCGATCATACGCAGTGTTGTTGATTTACCACAACCGGACGGACCTACCAGTACCAAAAATTCTTTATCTTTAATGTCCAGGTTAATGTCAACTACTGTTGCTTTATCGGAACCCGGGTATTTTTTAAAAATATGCTCTAAACGTACACCTGCCATGATTGTTGCCTCCTCAGAGATCATTTTGTAATCGAATACATTTTGTAGTTTTATAATAACCCATGCATGTGATGTTTGACTATTCGCAAACTGCACAAAAATATCAGAGCTTTTTCGTCACTTTGTACATAAGCAGCAAAAGCCGCACTAGAACAGCATTTTCAAAGCTTCTAACATCGTATCCAATCTCTTGTTTGATCTTATCCAGACGATAAACCAGTGTATTCCGGTGGATAAAAAGCCGCTTGGCCGTCTCACTCACATTGCAATCCAAGCTAAAAAAGGTCTCTAGCGTTGTGAGGGTCTCACTATCGTTAAATATTGTGGTATCTTTACCTGTATCCTTGATGAACCGGAGCCGCTGCTGCTCAGGAATACTTGCAACAACTTGTTCTAGTTGTAGATTCCAAGGAAGATGAATATGCTGTGCGACATGGAATGCCCTGCCTAACTGTACACTTTCCTGCAAAAGCGCAGTAGCAGGCGCCAGTTGAGTTACTGGGTGACAAGGTAACAATGCAGATAGATGGAAGACACCAGCCCATTCACTCGCTACCAATTCATATAGTCCAAGACAGAAGGCATTAAGCAGATCTTTTCTTGCCTCAACGGTATCTTCCTCAACCTCACCCATAACAATCTCTTCATCAGCAAGAAAGACCCACTCTTGTTCTCCCATAGGAATTAATATAATTACCTCACCGAAGTAACTCTCCAATAATTTATTAAGCTCTTTGGAGCGAATTCGATGAGCATCCGGTGTTTCACATTGCAGCAAAAAAGGAATTTTCTCAGTGTTAAGCTCCACCTTAATCGATAAATGCTCCGGTACCGATTCATATTGGGATGGATCGTTCATCTGCTGCACAAGCCATTGTCCCAGTTCAGCAAGTTGCTGCTCTCGATCACTTTCATATACTACAGGTGTTTCTTCGAGTGATGCTTCTGTATAGTTAAGGATCAGAAGTTCAATGAGACCCTTGGTTTCTCTAGTTATTGCTTCAGTAGAGCATCCCCAACATATAATATTTCCTTCTTTGGCATTCACTCCGACTTTAAAATAAATCCGTTCTCCTGTGCTCAAACTCCGGGCTTCAGTATAGGTAACTCTTTCTGGCTCGCTCAGCTGACCACCGGGCTTTCCATTATAGGTAGAGTTATCGTAGTTATGATTGAATAACTTAGCCGCTGACTCTTCCCATTCTTCTATAGTAACTTCATATTCATCTAATGTAGTGCCGATAACTGTTTCAATTTGTTGTTTAAGACCTGGTATGATCATCATAATATGAACGTCACCACTCTGTTTTTTCTACTATCTTATCATATCCTAAGGGAGATCGCCTTTTACCTATTGGTTTATAACAATGATTACGAAAATATATAATTTATTGTGTATTGGCAGCTAACCTTTTTATCTATGTTCCCTAGAATATTCTCTAAACACTCGGCTACTATTTAGTTAGTTTTAATTTCAAAACAACAAAAAAAGAGTGAATAATCATGTTAATGATTATTCACTCTTTCTATAAGATGAGTCATGAAGGGCTCGAACCTTCGACACCCTGATTAAAAGTCAGGTGCTCTACCAACTGAGCTAATGACTCATAAAACTGGTGGAGGATGATGGATTCGAACCACCGAACCCGTACGGGAGCAGATTTACAGTCTGATGCGTTTGGCCGCTTCGCTAATCCTCCAAAATAATAAGGTGGCTCGGGACGGAATCGAACCGCCGACACGAGGATTTTCAGTCCTCTGCTCTACCGACTGAGCTACCGAGCCTTATTTGTTTTGGGATTAATGGCGGAACCGACGGGATTCGAACCCGCGATCTCCTGCGTGACAGGCAGGCATGTTAGGCCAACTACACCACGGTTCCAGGCATTAATGGTGCCGGCGAGAGGACTTGAACCCCCAACCTACTGATTACAAGTCAGTTGCTCTACCAGTTGAGCTACACCGGCGTATATGGTGGAGGCTGAGGGGATCGAACCCCCGACCCTCTGCTTGTAAGGCAGATGCTCTCCCAGCTGAGCTAAGCCTCCTGGGTAATATGGTAGCGGCGGAGGGGATCGAACCCCCGACCTTACGGGTATGAACCGTACGCTCTAGCCAGCTGAGCTACACCGCCATATTAATGAATTGTCTTGATTGCTTGTCCATCTCCATTAGGATAAAGATGGCGGAGAGAGAGGGATTCGAACCCTCGCACCGTTTACACAGCCTAACCCCTTAGCAGAGGGTCCCCTTATAGCCACTTGGGTATCTCTCCAAATAACAATCATAAACAATGATTACAAGGATTGCTCCTTGAAAACTAGATTCGAAACGGAAAGTCTGCGATTTAAAACTTGCAATTGGATAAGCCCTCGACCGATTAGTACTGGTCAGCTCCATGCATTACTGCACTTCCACCCCCAGCCTATCTACCTCGTCGTCTTCAAGGGGTCTTACATACTGGGAAATCTC
>NZ_JAKRNP010000011.1:0-134331 GCF_022346845.1 Paenibacillus sp. ACRSA
GGAAATCCGGGGACAAACGCGACCGCGCCGCTTCTCCAGAATCAATTCCGTCCCCTCCACTACGTTGCTGCTCATGGCTACTTCTGCAATCCATGTTGAGTCGATTATTGGAGTAGTAGGGGTAATTCGGTGAGCGAAATAGCTATTGAATAACTTGTTGATAGTAAACACAAATCACAACAATCGCCCGCTACTGTTCTCAGCATGTGGGCGATTTCTTGTTCAGAACATTTTTTTCATCTCATAGTATTCCGCTTTTTTCTCATCGCCGCGTTCCCTATAAAACTGGATCAGGATATCCAATGCATTGTCGAACTTCACCTCGTAAGGCTGCTGTATGCTTAACGTCCATGAATACGGCTTATTTTCAAGTAACAAGCCTCTATATAGCTCCACCATTTGCTCAAGCATTTCCATTTTACTCTTATCTTCATTATAACGTTCACTGAAATGATCGAACTCAAGTAAATCCAATTTCATGTCTTCAAGGTTTAGACTAATATGCCCCAGTCTGCTCTTAAGCATATGTTGGATTCCAAACGTGTTGAGTCGCTTCTTCATGTAATATTGCGTCGTATATAAGTTTGCATAACCCTTTTCCATCACTAACTCCGGCCATATATCATTGATGATTCGTTCTCTAGATACGGATTTGCCGTTCATACATAACAAATAGGCGAAAAGCTCTTCTGTTTTTTTGGTTCTCCAATTGTCGTCGATCCTTTTTCCATCAATCGATACAACAAAATCGCCGAAGCACTTGACCTCAATTTTGTGTACAATGCTGCTTTTGGTTCTAATCTTCTTTATTTTTTCTAGTGTGACATAAAGCTGTTCGAACTTCACCGGCTTTACGAGGAAATCCAACGCTTTTGTTTCAAGCGTTTCGGTCACATAAGCATGATAAGCAGATGTAAAAACAAAATCCATATCTGGTCTTTTTTTAAACATCATCCCGAGCAAAGTTATGCCATCGGTCTCCGGCATTTCGATATCCAGAAAAGCTAGGTCAGGCTGTGTGTTGCTCAACTCATCCAAGGCTATTGCAGGATCTTCATACATTGCAACCACTTCGACACCAGGAATTTTCTCCAACTTGCTTTTCAAGTTCCGCAGCGCATAATATTCGTCGTCTATAATTATAACCTTCATGGCTGCTCCTTAATGGGTATAATGAAACGAACTGCCGTTCCTTTACCCTTCTCACTGACGATTTGAAGTTGTGTTCCATACTCGGCCACAAGCCGCGCGTTTATACTGGCAAGGCCAATGCCCTTACCCGCTGAATATTCAAGCAGTTTATCTTTGTCCGCCTCTTCAATGCCAACACCGTCATCTTCTACTGATATGAAGTAGCCCTGTTCAAGCTCATTGGCCCTAATCGTGACTGTACCTGCGATTTTCCGTTTACGTATACCATGTTTAATCGCATTTTCCACCAAAGGTTGAATCACCATACGTGGTACTTTTAATTGAATATTTGGATCAATTTCATAGTTGACCATTACTTTATTTGGGAATCTAGCTTGCTCAATGCGAACATAAAACTTGATTGCATCTAGCTCTTCATCGATAGAAATATATCTCTCCGAATTGCTGTAGTCGAATATATTTCTAAGATAATGGGATAGATCGTTGACCAGGTTTCCCGCTTTTTCTTGATTTTCAGCAATAACGCCTTCGATCACGTTCAAGGTATTGTGAATAAAATGTGGATCCATCTGTGCGCGTATAAAAGCAAGCTCAAACTGCTTGGATTGAATCTCCGAGTTTACATATAAAACATGATTGCGGTGCTTCTCTTCATTAAGAGCATTAATGATCTCTGCGAGCGAAAGAGCAAAAGCGATCGCCGAAACACACGAAAGAAAGAATAAATAATAACTGATAATGTAACTTTGAGGCATCACACCAAAAACCATCATATAAAATATGAGCACCGACACCAAACATAAGAGCCATGCGGTAATGAGGTGCGGCGAACGAATGGTTTTGTTCCTTATTCCTTTAAACATAATAATAAAATACAATACGTACATCAAAGCAGACGCACCTGCACCAAATGCTCCCAACTCTTTACTGACAAAAAGAAACAGCAATAACGTGATGGGGTAGAAACCAATGAGCAGCTTCAAACAAAAATCGATCTTAGGGAACCTGGTTTGGGTCTGAAAAATAGCTCTCATAAAAATCGCGATGGCAAGCGACATAAAAATACCGATGCCCGTCGAATATTCCGCAATCCAGTAGGCGTATTCAAAACCGGTAATGTTTACAAGCCCTGTCATGACTGCATTCCACAACAAGGTCGTGAATACATAAAAACAGGATTTTATAAACGTTTTGTTTCTAATAGCTACGCCCAAGAATAAGTTATAAAAAAACAAGGCTACGGCAATGCCGACCAAGATGCCCCCAGCCCAGACATTGATCATACTATTCTTTCTAAAGAGATCCTCATTTAAGATCCCTACAACAAAATTTTGTCCATATAGAGATTTGCTTGTCATGTATATATATTGATTATGATCAAAATTAGATGGAATTTTGATTGCAGGGTAAACGTAGTTAATCTCATCGGAATTGCCCTTATATGCGTATCCGAAATGCTTTGGTATGTAATCGTTACTTGTCGGGAGGTATATCGTTACATCTTCAAAAAGAGGGTTGTTTATCGTGAGGTAATTAACTTCATCCCCATTATACCGGTTTAATTTTATTTTGAACCATAATTGAACCGGGGAGTAGCCAACCTTAGAATAGTTGCTCGGTAAAGCTTTGAATTGCTCACTAACTTTAACATCGGACAAGGTCATGTTTCCTGATTTGTCTCGTAATATTTCCATACTGATCGTATCTTTGGATTGGTTCAAATCCTGAAAGTAAATGACGAAAACAAAAACGGTGCAAAGTGATATGGCTATAAATATAGTCATTACTTTCAAGAAAAATGTAGTGGATTCGGATCTCATAAACAACTCCTCAGTAAACTCGAACGCTGTCGACTTATGGAGGTAATTTTACCATGGTTCTGTCTATCCTACAAAAGGATTTGTTATAACGTTCTGTGCGAGCTAGTGCTTCACCATGCCTGAAATACTTAACTACATTATCAAGAAACGGACGTCGATCTATGGAGATCAGCGTCCGTTGTTATGTTTAATCTTTAGTTGTAACCTATTACTTCGCTTCGCCAACTACAGTAAAGCGTTCGTTTTTGTGTTGCGGATTCTCGATCTCATCTACCAACGCAATCGCATAGTCTGCATAGCTAATGTAGCTATTGCCTTCGCTGTTAACCATGATAACATCATTGCCTGCTTGATACTTACCTGTACGAACGCCTTCTGGGTTGAAGAATCCAGCCGGGCTCAGGAAAGTCCATTGAATACCAGTGGATGCTTGCAGATCCAGCAGGTTTTGACCTTGGTTTGTAGCAGTTGCTTTGTATGCATCAGGGAAACCTGGAGATTCAAATACACGCAATGTTTTGGACTCGTCTGTGAACAGACTTCCTGCACCACCAACAACGATTAAGCGCGTATTAGGCGCATCCTTCAAAATGTTGATCAACGCTTGTCCTGCTTCAACATGGCGATGCTCTTGTCCTGGAGCTGCGCCGAATGCGTTAACGATAACGTCAAATGCTTTGATATCCTCAGCAGTAAGATCAAAAACTTCTTTTTCCAAAACGTTAAGGGACTTATCTTCCACCTTCGCTGCATTACGAACGATTGCTGTTACTTCATGCCCTCTGTCTACTGCTTCTTTCAGAATTACACTTCCTGCTTTACCCGTTGCACCGATAATTCCAATTTTCATCATAATCTCTCCTTCGGCTATGTGTTGTTTTCCTAAAACTCATAATGTAACTATAGTTGTTACAACTAATCTTGTCAATACCTTAAATTTCATTATTTGAACAGAAAAATATTGTCCTTTGCTCACTTCCTCGAAACATTGCTTTCCATATATAGAAGAAGGGATTGTCTTTAGTATGTCGAATATACGTGTCTGTGATTACTAATTAACTTAACCTACGTCGAGCAATAACTTGTTGAGAAGGAGCTGAGGTATATGAGCTTTGAAGATCAAGTCGCCATGATATTAAGACAGGCGAATCGTTCCGCTATTTCCACTGAAGCACTTATTCAAAAGATAGATACAACCCTCCATCATCTGATTGAGCGATTAATTCAGACAGGTACTCAAGCAACGGTTGACCGCAGGGAAGAAACTTCGCCTCACACCTGGGAGGTTACAGTTGGAGACTTTTCCTTCGTTTTATTTTCATCAGATATTTTGGAGGCGGCTGAAGAGAATGAAGATTATATCGAGGCGGTTGTGGAGGAACTCTTTATCCAAGAACTTGAGCATGCTGTTTCTGGCGAGTAAAAAAATTTAGTGTACGTATATCGATGTCCTAAGGGGCATCGTTTTTTTTGCACACAAAAAAACCTCCACAGCGCAGTTGAACTACGCCATAGAGGTATGATCTAGCTAAATCTTAGCAATCTTTATCCGGTACGCCAGCTTCTTCACGTGTACGGAAAGAAGATCCACAGCCACATGTTGCTACTGCATTCGGGTTATGAATGGTGAATCCGCCGGTCATGCCAGACTCTTCAAAATCAATTTCGAGACCATTCAAATATTTCAGGTTCTCTTTCTCCACGACAACCTTCATATCCTGAATATCCATATAGAGATCCTCATCGGATTCTTTATCGTCAAAGCCCATGGCGTACGAAAATCCGGTACAACCCCCCGGTGCTACACCAAGACGCAGGAACATGCCAGGTGTCTCTTGCTGTGCAAGCATTTCTTTCAATCGGTCAGCAGCCGTTTCGCTGATGTTAATCATGCCAGGTCACTCTCCTTTTTCATATATAATCATGTTCAAAAAGGCATCCTTCGTAATCGTAAGCGAACTTTTTGAACAACTTTACATTAACTCTTCCTAAATTATACTCCACCCCGTCAAGGGCCTCAAGTGAAGTTTGCCCGTTTCCGCGTTCCTCCTGAACTCCTTTTTCTTCCCAGTGTATTGAACCCCCGGGACACGAGGTTTATAATGGATAGGTGGTCGCTCTGAAATGTCGATATTTTGTCATGACTTATTCAGATGATGGTCATAATTGGAGTTGTAATTTTTTTCACATTTCGAGACTGCAACGCAGTCCCCAATGCATATAGAGTCATTAGACTCCTTTTTCTCGAACAAATAAGTCATTGCACAATGCAGCATATGCTGCACCGGGTAAATAAGAGTTAGTTTAACAATAGAAGGCGGTAGTTGACCGCGTTTTTTCTATGTGAGCTTTTGCATCCATCCAGTTAGTGGTTTCAAGCTTCATTATACTGATGTAGCCCTGCAAACAGTCCTATACTACTTAATCCGGTTAAGAACAGGAGGAATAACAAATGTCTACATTAGTTACACCATTTACAGACAAAAGAATGGCCGAGATCGTCGAGAAGGTTCAAAATGGCGTAAGATTGAGCGTGGAAGACGGTGTCTATCTGTATGAGACAGATGACTTGCTCACGCTGGGTCAACTGGCTAACGAAGCCAACCTGCGGAAGAACGGTAAGAAGGTATATTTCATCGAGAACATGAGCCTTTATTTCACCAACGTATGCGAAGCTCGCTGCGCATTCTGTAATTTCCGTAAAGACCAGGGTGAAGAAGGCTCTTATACGTTGTCCGGTCAGGAAATGATTGATTATGTGGAAGAACATATTCATCCAGGCGTACGTGAGTTTCATATCGTAGGCGGGCATAATAATCATGTTCCTTTTCAATATTATGTCGACTCTTTGCGTGCTTTAAACGAAAAATATCCGGATGTCACGCTGAAAGCCTACACAGCTGCCGAGATTGATTTCTTCACTCGCATCAGTGGTCTGAGCATTAAGGAAGTTCTGCAAGAGCTGCAAAAAGCAGGTCTGAAATCACTGACTGGTGGCGGTGCGGAGATTCTATCTGATGAGTATCGCAAAAAAATGCGCGTAGACAAAGCCAATGTTGATCGCTATCTCGAAGTACACCGCACTGCTCATAACCTAGGCATGCGTACTCATACGACCATGCTGTACGGATCCATTGAATCCTACGAGGATCGTGTGAATCACATGGTTCAAATTCGTGAGCTTCAAGATGAGACAAATGGTTTTATGGTGTTTATCCCGCTCTCCATGCAGCCTAAGAGCAAAAGCGCAAGCATCATGCGTCGTAACTCTGCTTACGAAGATCTCAAAACCATTGCGATCAGCCGTCTGATGCTCGATAACATCGACCATGTTAAAGCGTATTTCATTAATATTGGTCCACAATTAACACAAGTGGCTCTCAGCTTCGGTGCTTCCGATGTGCACGGTACAATTGTACGCGAGAAGATCAGCCATGCTGCAGGTGCACTCACACCAGAGGGATTAACTCGTAAAGAGCTGATCTGGTTAGTTAAGGGTGCTGGGCGCATCCCTGTAGAACGTGATACGTTCTATAATGAAATTCAAGTATACGAGTAATATCTCTTTTTACTTTTCTCAGCCAAATTCAAGCATTGAATCGCATTCAGGTAGGATATAGCTCGGCTGCTTCTTCCCAACAATTCGTTGTCTAGGTCAGCATTTTCGACTATATCTTCATTCCTGAAGTAATCTCTAGGGTTGTACCCACGGTACAATCGTGCTGCACGATATCTGTAATTTGAAATGCATATTTTCTGATTATCAAAATAAAGACAATGGAGCAGCTATGGAAGCATAGCTGCTCCACAGGTTGCAGCCCCGCTTAACGGGACTGATGCAGAAAGGAAGCCGAGTCATGAAAAATTTCGTCGTTCTCGGAGGCGGTTATGGTGGCCTCACGATTATTAAAGAACTTCTTGAAGGTAAAATTCCAGCAGACACACAAATCGTATTGGTGGATCGCAGCCCTTTTCAAGGACTAAAGACTGAATATTACGCACTCGCAGCAGGCACCGTATCCGATTACGACCTGCGCATCCAATTTCCAGTTCACGAAAAAGTTACGTACCGTTATGGAGAAGTAACGGCGATTGATCTGGAACAGCGTCAGATTGAATTTGAAGGCCAAGACCCTTTGGAATATGATAAACTGGTGATTGGTTTAGGTTGTACCGACCGTTTCCACAACACACCAGGAGCAGAGGAATTTAGCTGCACCATTCAGAGCTTCAGCAAAACAAGAGAAACGTATCTTCGTCTCAGCGAAGTAAAAGCTTATGGACAAGTACACATCGTTGGTGGCGGTCTAAGTGGTGTAGAGATAGCCGCAGAGCTTCGTGAGAGCAGACCCGATCTGAATATCAGCATCCTCGACCGTGGTGAACGTGTATTGTCCGCCTTTCCACAACGTCTATCTGCATATGTTCATGAATGGTTTGGCGAACATCAGGTCGAAACCCGTGGACATATTGCCATTTCCCGTCTTGAAGCAGATGGAATTTATAATCGGGATGAAGAAATTTTGACGGACGCCGTAGTATGGACTGCAGGAATCCAGCCGGTCAAAGTTGTACAGGATCTGGATGTCACTAAAGACCCCCAAGGCCGTGTTGTTCTTAACGAATATTATCAAATTCCTGAATATACAGATGTCTATGTTGTTGGTGACTGCGCTAGCGTACCTTACGCTCCCAGTGGTCAAGCAGCAGAAGTACAGGGTGAACAGATCGCTCATATTCAGCATGCCCTTTGGAAAGGTGAAAAGCCCAATCCACACCCTCTTAAGCTTCGCGGCACGTTAGGTGCGCTCGGTAAGAAGGCTGGTTTTGGGCTGATGGGCAAAACGTCCATGATGGGACGTGTGCCTCGTATTTTGAAAAGCGGTGTGCTCTGGATGTCCAAGCGTCATCTCGGTTAATCGAGATCCAGCTCACTCCAAGCATCGGCTTCAGCAATTTTGGCTAAGATGGCATTGTACAGATCTTCGACCTTGTCGGTAATGACTAATTCGCCATTCACCAGTGCAAAAGGAGTCATGTAACATTGCCCACAATTGCTGAGGCAGCCGTATTCAATCACATCATAATCTGGATTCTCCTCCAGTTGATCCATGACTTCATCGGTGCCAAAATGCATATTGTTAGCACAAAATTCAATAATTGGTCTCATTTCAGTTCACCTGCTTTGTTTGACCATTTTAATTTATGGCCATTTGTAATATAATATATAGAGGAAAGGAGTTGAACAATATGAGCGAAAACGCACAAAGCACCATGTATGATGAGGTATCTGATGTGCTTGATAAACTTCGTCCGTTCCTGCAACGCGATGGCGGTGACGTGGAACTGGTCGACGTGGAGGATGGCATCATTAAGCTGAAACTGGTCGGTGCCTGCGGCAGTTGCCCAAGCTCCACCATTACCTTAAAAGCCGGGATTGAACGCGCCCTTCTTGAAGAAGTTGAGGGTGTACAAGAAGTCGTACAAGTATTCTAATCAATCCTTCACGAAATAAACCTCAAGAGCCTTTCGCTTCACTTGAAGCGGAGGGCTCTTTTTTTGTGTCTATTTCTTACTTAGTATAGTTCACATTCTTAGCTCTACCGCTTCATATCTCATTGTTCTCTAGATCGTCGGACGAATCGGATCAAGTCCTCCAGACACATCCATTATGTTACCTGTAATAAAATCCGAATGGTCTAAGCAGAGGTACGTAATGACACGTGCAATATCTTCTCCACTGCCAGGACGTCCTCTTGGTGTTTCCTCGTCCCTAATCCCGGCAATCTCATCTATCGTTTTCTCTTTATTAGCGCCGCGAATATCACCAGGACATACCATATTCACGGTTATTCCGTAAGGTGCTTCTTCCACAGCTAATGTTTTGGTAAAAGAAACCAAGCCCACCTTCGCGGCCGCATATACAGCTCGATGAGGCCATGATCTAGCTTCTCCGGCATGACTGAATCCAAAATGGATTATGCGTCCCCACTGCTTACGCCGCATCTCTGGCAGCACATACTGATCAAGCAGCATGGGTCCAAGCAAATTACCCTGTACTAACATTTGTATTTCCGCTTCTGCATATTCGGCAAACAAACGGCGCTCACGGACAAATGGCCCTGCATTATTCACAAGAATATCAATGCTGCCCAGCTGTTCTTCCACCTGTTTAACCAAAAATGTAATCTCTTCGGTCTTCGAAATGTCAGCCTGGATTGCAATACAATTAACGCCTTTGGCTATGATTTGCGCCTGAAGCTCCTCTGCTTCGAGTCGGCTATTCACGTAATTCAGGGCAATATGACATCCCTGATCCGCCAGACTGAGAGCTGTCATTTTTCCAAGGCCTTTGGCACTTCCCGTTATGAGGGCAATCTTCCCCTTCACGTCCATCCCCCTCTTCAAAGAGCAGTCATTCATTAGTATAAAAGATTTATCATCCCCTCACAACTTGCATATTGTATAGGGATTTTATTTCTGTAATTCCAGATATATCTTGCCAGTCATATATAGCTATGTTAGTGTCGGTGATATCGCGTAAAAAGGTCTTAATATGCAAGGAATATGAAAGGATTGTGAGATGATCATTTTTAAAAGAAAATGGAAAACATTTATGTTGTTACTAACCCTTAGTTTCTTAGCTTTCTCAAATGCTTCTCAAGTAAATGCAACAACCCACGTAGAGCAATCTCCGGATACGTATAACTGGATTGCTGGATCAGCTACTGTCGATTTAGACAGCAAAGCTACTCTAGAAATCCCTGAAGACTATTTTTATCTGGACAAGGCCAACACACAACGTTCAATGCTCAACGCAGGTGCCAAACCTAACGGTAATGAAATTGGCAGTTTATACAACAATAGCGAGATGGGGGCATGGTATGTTGTCTTTGAATATGTGAGAACCGGTCATATCCGAGATGACGATCAAAAACTCGATCCGAACGAACTTTTAAGTAGTTATATTCGCGGCACAGAAGCAGAGAACAGACAATCCGAGTTTGAAGATCGAACTTACGTAACGGGTTGGGAAATTGAACCTACATATGATAGCAGCAAACATCAATTGATTTACTCTCTTGGCTTCAAGGATGCTTTTGAACAGACCTTGGTCAATTACAATGTACATATACTCACACGCGAAGGATATGTATCTGCTATTTTGGTTACAGATCTGGTTAACTTCCAACAGAACAACAAGATATTCGAGGAAACTGTACTTAACCAATTGAGTATCAATGCAGGATATACCTATGAAGAATATGATGCCTCGACAGACAAAACCTCAACGATCGGACTCAAAAGTTTAATTTGGGGCGGTATCGGTTATACAGGCAGTCCAACGAACAACTTATTGCTTTTTCTCAAGAAAGGATGGCCAGTAATTTTGTTTGTTGTGGTTGGACTGATTGTTTGGATTAGGTTTAAAAGATCAAAAGGAGATGAGGAAAAGCTCTCTCCTTCCGAGCGAATGATTCTACAAGAAGCAGATGAACAACAGCATGCCGATCAGAATGAGTTATCACATTACCGCCAATCTGAGCAGTCATCTAATAAATAAATACAGCTATTAGCAACAAAAGCTTACATCTCTCATTTGGGGTACATGGTCTTTGTGCTACCCCCAACTCAAAATCATCTTATTTGCAAAAAAGTGTAAACCTCAGACTAAATACTTATATTCCCAGCCTTTACTTTGATATCAATTAGGTCTTAAGAAGTAAAATACCCCCTAAATAACCATATATACCTTGTCTGTTAAGGGTGCCTATGGTAATGTCTATAAGTCGTTTCTTTCTGTGAAAGTAATGACACAATACATATGATCATGTAAATATAAGCATTACATGGCACCTCTGAAAGGACTTATAGTAATGATGAAAAAATGTGTAGCATCCCTTATCGCAATACTGCTGGTATTTACATTACAAGCCCCCTTCTCCATCATAGCCTCAGCAGAAAGTGACAGCACCATCGAAGATTATCAATGGTTAGACGGACCACGCGATGTCGTTCTCGACAACAAAGCCTCCCTAAAACTGGTTGAAGGACTTACCTTTTTAGATGCAGCCAACACGCAACGTTTCATGGAAGATACTGAATCCTTCCCGAACGGGACAGAGATCGGTAGTATCTATGGAGCCGGCGAGAATTCGAACTGGTACGTGATCTTCGAGTACAACGACCCTGGACATATTGACGATAGTGACAAGGACAATCTCGATGCTGAAGAGCTCCTAGACAGTTACAAACGAGGTACAGACGAACAGAATGAGAGAACCACTCCTGATAACCAATTATTTATTACTGGGTGGGACATTGAACCGACGTATGATAGTTCCAAACACCATCTGCTGTACTCCATTGGTCTGAAGGATGCTCAGCAGGAAGCACTCGTTAATTACAATGTGAATGTACTGACACGTGAAGGCTATATCGGAGTTATTCTAGTTACCGACAGTGCTAACTTCGAGGAAAACCGAAGACAGTTTGAGGACAGTGTTCTCTCCAATCTTACCGTCACTACGGGGAACAAGTATGAGGAATTTGATGCTTCTATCGACAAAAAATCAGAACTCGGTCTTACCAGCCTGATCCTTGGTGGTGCAGGAGTTGCTGTTGCCAAAAAAGTAGGATTGTTATTGTTGCTCAAAAAAGGATGGTTTGTGATCGTCGCTCTAGTCGTTGGTGCATTCGGATGGCTACGTAATAAGCTGACTAGACGCAAAAAAAATGATGGTGAACATCCAACGGATGAGAACTCTCTTTCCCCTGCTGAACAGGCGTATCAACAGCATACCGCTGGGCAGGAATCCATTGAACACACCCATTCATCCACTCCCGATTATTCAGAGAATGACCCAAATAAGCGCTAACGCTCTACCCACACTAATGAATCACAAGCAAAAGCCCTACACCCTTGTTTATAAGGTGTAGGGCCTTTCTGTTTTATATCGATACGGCACTCAATAATATCATTCAACATCAAATGATATACGTGCTCGACTCTTTATGTTTCGTTCGTTAAGTTATCCCTTAAAATGCAGGTTCAACTGCACCTTGGTAACGCTCTTTGATGAATGTTTTTACTGCTTCGGAATTCAGAGCTTCTGCCAGTTTCTTGATAGCATCTGCGTCTTTGTTATCTTCACGAGCTACAAGAATGTTAGCGTAAGGGTTACCTTGCAGATCCTCGATTAGAAGAGCATCTTTTTCTGGATTCAGATTCGCTTCCAGTGCATAGTTTGCATTAATGAATACCAGATCTGCTTCATCCAGTTGACGAGGCATCATCGCTGCATCCAACTCAATGATCTCCAAGTTTTTCGGATTTTCAGTAATGTCTTGCAGTGTTGACGAGATGTTTGTGTTGTCTTTAAGCGTAATCAGACCTTCTTTTGCAAGCAACAACAATGCACGGCCACCATTAGATGGATCATTCGGGATTGCAACTTTTGCGCCGTCTTTCAATTCATCCAGTGATTTGATCTTTTTGGAGTAACCACCAAAAGGCTCAACGTGTACAGGAGTTACAGTAACGAGGTTAAAGCCACGTGCTGCATTTTCTGCATCTAGATAAGGTTGGTGTTGGAAGAAGTTAGCGTCCAATTGTTTGTCAGCCAGTTGTTGATTCGGTTGAACGTAATCATTAAATGTTACAACTTGCAAACGAATGCCTGCTGCTTCAAGCTCAGGCTTGATACTTTCTAGAATTTCAGCATGAGGTGTAGGGGATGCTCCCACTTTCAGTTCAACGGTACGTGGTGCGCCAGCAGAATTGTCTGCACCGCTATCTGCATCCTTGTTGTTTCCGCATGCTGCTAATACTGCAATCAGCATAATACTTAGTAGAGCAAATGACCATTTTTTCATGTGTAAAACCCCTTCTCCAATAATTTTTTTTGCATGCAGCATCCTTATCCAAATTGATAAGAGCGAGTCATGCTGTCTATGTGTTATTTCCTGGTGAACAATTTAACTAGACGATCTCCAAACATCTGAAGTACCTGTACTAAAATTACAATCAATACTACCGCGACAAGCATGACTTCTGTCTGATAACGATAGTAACCATAGTTGATCGCCAGTGTTCCAAGGCCACCACCACCAACCATACCTGCCATCGCCGTATAGGAAACCAACGTAACAATGGTAATGGTTATACCTGCAAGCAAACCGGGCAGCGCCTCTGGTAGCAGAACACGTCTTACAATCTGCCCTGTAGAGGCGCCCATCGCTTGTGCAGCTTCTATAACACCACGATCTACCTCACGCAAAGTCGTCTCCACAATCCTCGCGAAGTAAGGTGCTGCTGCAATGACAAGTGGTGGGATTGTCCCCAGTACACCTGTAGCCGTCCCAACGAGGGCGCGAGTAACGGGAAGTAGAGCAACAATTAGAATGATGAATGGAACAGATCGCAAAATATTTACAATAACAGACAGAATCGAGTAAACAAGAATTGATTTTGCCGATTGGGATCTTGCCGTCATGAAGAGTAGCACACCTAATGGTAAGCCGATAATTACAGTAAACAGACCTGATACAAGAAGAATCTGCAGTGTCTCAATAGACGCTTTGCCGACCTCTTCCCAATGTACAGTTGAAAAATCCATATTAACGAAGCACCTCCACATCAAGTCCCTGCTCGACTAATTCACGGGTAGTTGAGCTAATTGCAGCAGGATCTCCCTCAAAACGAACGATAAGCTGTCCATAAGGGACTTGTTTGATCGTAGAGATTGTTCCTTGCAGAATCGCGAAATCAACGCCGGTTTTGCGAACGGTGCGTGACAGAATAGCTTCATACGTCTTCTGCCCCAAGAACGAAATCTTCACCAAATGAGATTGCTCGCCATTCTTACGGCTGTTCTCTGAGCTTGCCAGACCTTCCTCTTCGAGTAACAATAAATCAGTCGCCTGACCTTGCTGCATGAAATCTCGTGTGATGGCATGCTGCGGCTTGAGGAATACTTTCGTAACTGGGCCCTGTTCAACGATGCCGCCCTGATGAATAACTGCAACCTGATCACAGATACTCTGGATCACATGCATCTCATGAGTAATCAGCACAATCGTTAATTCATACTTCTGGTTAATATCCAGCAGAAGCTTAAGAATAGAACTTGTTGTCTGTGGATCAAGAGCAGACGTCGCTTCATCACAGAGCAGGACATCTGGATCACTGGCGAGTGCACGTGCAATGCCGACCCGTTGCTTCTGTCCTCCTGACAATTGTGCAGGATACTTGTTACTATGCTGTTCAAGTCCGACCAAGGTGAGCATTTCCTTTACCTTACGGTCAATCTCCGCTCTGGGCGTATTAACCAACTTCAGTGGAAATGCAACATTGTCGTAGACCGTAGCAGATGAGAGTAGGTTGAAATGCTGAAAGATCATGCCGATCTTACCTCGTTGCTGCTGCAATTCCGACTTGCTCAGACTGGTCAAGTTAACTCCATTAACCCACACTTCACCTTCAGTAGGTCGCTCCAGTAGATTTATACATCGAATCAATGTACTTTTACCTGCACCTGAATGCCCAATGACTCCGAAGATCTCGCCTTTGCGTACATTCAGATTCAGATCCGCAAGCGCAGTCGTAGCCTTTGCGCCTCTACCATATGTTTTGGTTAGTCCCTTTAATTCAATCAAGTAATACTCTCCTTCCCACTGCCTACACCTATCTTTACCCGAAAGAGAGGAAAACTCCCATTCATGCAATAAAAAAAGAACCCTTTGCAGAAACTGAAAGGGTTCTTCGCTTGAAAGAATATACCTTCTCATCTGCCAAAATCGCGCTTAACGCCATTTTGTAGGAATTAGCACCTAACATCTATAAAGAATGACACGTTGGCCATTGTCGTTATAAATCGGTTGCCGGGCTTCATCGGGCCTGTCCCTCCGCCGCTCTCGATAAGAAATATGATATTGTAAGTTTGTATAAGTTCGTGTAATTCCGCAGTTATACTGTTCAGATAATTCATGTTGAAACATATTACATTTAATGTCCTATTAGGAACTCAGTATAATGCAAGTATTCCGATTTGTCAAAGGTAAATATTATGATTTTACACCGTTAGTGCGCTCTCTAAAACCTTGTTGAACCCACATTTTATTAATGTATCCATAAGACGCCTTCAAAGTAGTACACACCATATCTAATCCTTGACGCAATTCATTTAGATGCTGATCCAAGTCCTCCAGCTTCACTTTCCCCTGCAACGTCTGATGCAGTTGCCACAAATCATCTTGCATCTCAGAATTCATGTAATGAATCTCCATGTTTCTGCGTTTGCGTAATTTGCTCATGGGCTCTCGGTATACATCCTTAATCTCAATCAACTTCACAGCTAGTTCCGAATGCATCTTCGCATATCCAAACTGTCGTAACACGGTAAAATAAGAGAAATGCGTTTTTACTTTGGTTGTATTGAGCTGAAACAATTCATTCAGCACCGTTCCTGTCTTGTCCAAAATGGCAAAGCAACGAATGAATCCATCCTTGTAAAAATAAACATACCGGGCGTATTCCGCCTTTTCTTCACTGGTCATGTCTTCTGTAGAACCTGCTTTTACCTTTTTCCGAAAATGAGATGCTGCAAAGCAACTCTGCTCCAGTTCATCCAACGAAGAAATTAACCCCTGCGTCCAAACATATAACTTGCGATAATCATGCGTTGGGTCTTGGTTCTTCTCCAGTTGTCGTTGCAGTAAATCCAAAGTCTCCACCATTGAATCAATAGCTTCCTCCAAAATACCCTCATTTTGGCGCGGCGGTTCGCCTAGCAACGTTCGCAGCATATACAGCCTCCTCTTTGCATTCTGCTGATCATGGGATGCTTAATCATGTTAAACAAAATCGGGATCAGAGTAAATGCATGAATGCTGCTTCGCTTAGGTTGCCCTGTCATGCCTAACATCAAACAAAGTCCACCTCTCCAATGATCTACATCATTGAAAGGCAGACTCTGTATGTTGTCGTAATATCACTTCCGATATCTTGAATCTGTATACTTGATTTAGAAACGATTAACTGGACGATGCAGCTTGTATACAAGGAAACTCATGTACGTTAGAACTCCGAACAATATGGCAATATCCAACATATGAGCAAGTGCAACGAACATGTATACTTCTGGGCGCCCCATCGTAAGCATCATCACGAATCCAATGAAAACTTGGAGCAGGATGAGCACTACAGCGATAACACCTAATCTTCGAAGTTCGGTGTTATCCGGGTGTTTGCGATATGCATAATGACCCAAAATTGCGATGACAATAACCAAGGATAATGCAGCCAAACGGTGAGCGAATGCTACAGCTACCCCTCCCGATAACTCTGGAACAATCTGTCCATTACATAATGGGAAACCAGAGCAGCCTCCCGCTGAGTCGGTATGGCTCACGAATGCACCTGTGTACACAACGAGATATGTGTACACAGTGGAAAACCAGACCAGATTACGAAAGCCTTTGGTTACTCGAGGGTAATTATTCAATCTTTCTAGCCCTCCGTGACGCGCCTCCTGCCTTATTCCCAGCGCCATCATAAGAGAACTCGCGAAGGCTATGATCGAGAATCCAAAGTGCAGCGCCATAACGGCGGAAGATTGGGAGAACACCACGGCAAAGGCTCCCATGATTCCCTGGACAATAACAAAAATGAGCGTTAGTAATGAGAACAATTGTAGATCTCGGCGTGACTTACCAAACCGCAAAAATGCTACAAAAGAGGCAATCGACAGCAGACCTGCCAATGCGCTTACGGCACGATGTGAATATTCAATTAGGGATGCTACCGTATGTGCTGGAACAAGCTTTCCGTTACACAAAGGCCACTCTGTGCCACAACCTAATCCGGATTCCGTCTTAGTAACAATGCCCCCACCGAATGTCGCCAGGAACATTACAAGACAAGTTAATACGGTTAACCACTTAAACAAGGTTAAATGCTTCAATTTTTTCTCACCTGCTGTTGGTTTAAGATGGCGAAAAACATCGTTTTTCGCTTGATTCAGTACTTTGACACATAATTCACAACTAAACTCATTATACCGGATAAAAGTGTCATTGACGCCGCGCTTTGTGACAAAATGTTAACGTCTGTTTAAAAAATGACCAGAAGGTCATTTTAATTCAAATTTTAGACACAAGGCGTTCATTTCATGCTTCTGCAATTGTATGAAAACGGTATGTATAGGTTCACACTCACATCTTAATAGTGTCTCCTGAACTTTAACGAACATACCAACAGCCACCTCTCCGATGATGGAAAAGTGGCTGTTAACATATGTAACCTTTAAAATGGATTGTTTTTATTTGTGGATCGTTTTATACACTTCAACAGCTCGATCAAGGAACTGCTCAATTTCTTCTCTAGATTTACGAAGCTTATTCACATAACGAACCAGCTCGCGTCCATCTGTATACGCCACAAAACTCGGTATGCCGAGGATGTTTTGTTCTTCGCTAACCGTCCCCACTTGATCAACGTCAACCTCAACCAGTGTCAGCTCACGAGCATACTTGTCCTCTACCTCAGGCATAAATGGATCGATGTACTTACAGTCTCCACACCAATCGGCTTTAAATACAGCTACGGTCAATCTCGGAGATTGAATCGCAACATCGAATTCAGATTTGGAAATTATTTGTTCCATGATCACATCTTCCTTTCTTTTCCTTGTCTTAACCTAAGTGAAGCAAATTGCCGAGTGGAAGTCAAATATTCAGTACATACTGAGGTTAGAGCAATCATGAGAAAGGATGACGAGCAATGCATACTCACAAAACAGATTCGCCTCCACTGGAGTCCTTTTTTCACATTGTGCGTTCCATTCCTGTTGCGGCGAGGGAGGTCTGGCGTGGCAAACAGGCGGCGTGGCAAGCCTCCAATCAACTACGTCATCCTTTACGTGATTTGGCTTGGCAATCTGATGTCGCTCAATCCTTGCAAGAAGAAGTTGAACGATTATTGCCTGGAACGGAATCGGCTGCCACTAGACATGCCCGGAGCGCGATTGTATGTGAAGAGGACTGCATTATTTTAGAAGAAATTCATAGACTGACGGCGGAGCATAATCGAAGTAATATTACCCGCACAGCGGCCTATCTAGAATGTTATGAACAGTATCCTGAGCTTCATTGGGCGTTGCTGGCTCATATGGTTTCACGCAACGGTGGATACCATATGACAGATCTACAGAGTGGTCTAATGCACAACCTACAAAGTCAAACCGATCGAGAACATATGTATCGCATGATTGAGCGTTGTAACGCACTTATCTTCCAAGATGCCTACCCTCAATTATTGTTGTATATGAATAGCCGAAGACTGGGACGAAGTTGTTTCCACCTACTCCCACACTTCCATATCTCCGTCTTTATGACTCCCTTTTGGGAGCGATTTTGGCTGGAACGATGCAGCTCGTTGCTTAGTGTGGCATTAATTATTAATGAGCAGAACTATATTGAGAGCCGGGTTGTGCAGCATCCTTATTTCAAAAAAGAAGTGCTGTCCAAGCCTGCCTTTCATCTGCATAACCTGGCTGGGCTCAACCATATCGTATTCCCACTCGGACGTGGAAAAGGACTTACGGGTCGAGTCATTGAACATTTCAGCAAGCTGGATGAACGTATTATGTTTGGAAAAAGCCTGTATGCTATGCTGTTCGGTACCCAGCAAGTATTGACGCAAGTACTAGAATTCGCCCGTTCCGTACCCCATCGCGGATCGCGTGCTGAATATTGGCCAGGCTTGTTCACAGCCCACGAGGAGCATGCTGGAAAGAATGAGTTTTATAGCAAAGAATTATTGGAGCTGGAATGGCTTCCAGAGGGTCAGCGACTGTACAGCCCTGAGTTACTCGCTGTGTGGCAGGACACACCCTATGAGCCGATTACAAGACAGGACTGGCTCCAGAGTAGGGATTGCCTTGGCCATCTAACCGCACCACGTCGACCATGGCTATTCGAGATAAGTCACGAACACCGATATGGGTTGCTCAAAACTGCGGCCGCTCATGATGCCAAAACTTTATTACATTAAGTATCATCACATCTTATTAAGAAACAACATAGCAAAGCAATCTATATCCAGAGCTTGCTTTCTCTTCCTTCGAGCATATCTGGTACACATACCTAAAAGCCTGTCCACTGAATAAATACAGCGAACAGGCTTATATGCAACGCTTAGATATTGGTTAAAGGCAGGCCTTAAGTTTAGGACATATGACCGGTTACAACCCGGTTACCCTTGTTGCTCTACTCCACGTTGCAGACGCATCAGTGGACGTAAAACCTTTTGCAAAATACGTGGATAACTTCCCAGCTCATCCTTACGCAGCACACGCAGTACAATCAAGAGTACAAGATAGATAACAACAACCAGTGCACCAACAACCAGACAGGTCATCAGGAACGATACACGGGATGGTAAGAATGAGCTAAAGACCATATTTCCTAACCAGTTTGTGCCGAAGCCAGCACCTGCAGCAAGCAATACAGTCAACAGGAACCCTTTCCAACGATCACCCATGATTGAGAAGGTTACTATTTTTCTCAGCACTCGGAGATTCAGATACGTAATCACTAAGAAACATAGCGCTGTAGCAATAATGATGCCATAAATGCCAAAGATCGGTGCAAGAATCAGACTCGCCACCAATTTGATGACTACCCCTATAGCTACACTGATCATCGTAATTCGTGGTTTACCTACGCCCAGCAAGATGGAGTTTGTTGTCATCATCGTGATCTGGAATATGGTACCGAAGGTAAGCAACGCAATAATCGGTGTTCCATCTAATGAACTAAATAATAATCCGTTCACAGAATACGCCGCAGTACAGAGCGCAATAACAATAGGCATACCTGTCAGAATCGAAATACGCAATGCCAGCGTAATCTGATTCTTCAGATGAGTCTCATCCTTACGAGCGAATGCTGCCGAGATAACCGGCACCAATGATTGACTCAAGGCGATGGCTAAAATCGGCGGAATACCCGCAATACTTTGTGCCTTCGCACCCAAGATCGCAAGCACGGCTGTCGCTTCTTCTAATCCATTACGACCACTTAGCAATGGAACGACAAGGGATGAGTCAATGAAGTTAATTGCAGGAACCGCCAGCGATGATAGAACAATCGGAATAGACAGCTTGAAGATATCTGCGTAAATGCCGCGCATCGGCAATTGCTGAGCTCGCTCCATTTCAAACTGGGCTTCACGATCTTTACGACGTAATTTCAAAGTGAAGTACAGCATAACAGCAAAAGCACCAATACTTCCGAATACACCACCGAAGGAAGCACCCGCAGCAATTGTCTGATCATCATAATTCCATTGCAGCATAATGTAGGCCACGATAATGGCAGTTCCTACACGGGCAAATTGTTCTACAATCTGTGAGATACCGCCAGCCGTCATGTTGCCTCGACCTTGGAAATAACCACGCATCATGGCAATCGCTGGGAAGAGTAGCAAGGCTGGTGCTAGAGCACGAATGGCACTAACGGATTCCGGTACCTTTGAGATATGGGTCGCGTAGAACGGTGCGGCAAACCACAGCAGTGTCGACATAACAACACCAGCCACAGCAGCGAAGATCAGGGCTGCTCGGTAGATCTGCTGTGCTTCGCCTGCTCGTCCTAGTGCGTAGCGTTCGGATACCATTTTACTCAGCGTACTTGGTATACCCGCCGTAGCAACTGTTAACAGCATTAAATATACCGTATTGGAAATGGTAAACGATGCGTTACCGATATCGCCGAGGATATGCTCAAGCGGCACACGTTGCACAAGACCAAGCACCCTTGCAATGAGCGCTGCTGCCGCTAGAATGAGCGTCCCCTTAATAAATGTTTCCTTCTTAGACAAACCAATTCCCCTTCTTTCCTCCACACGGACGTGCACCCAGATGACGCTCGCACTCGCTAATGTCTATGCGAATCGAACCACCCAGATAATAAAGAGCACAATCATGACGATTTGCAAAATAATTTTCATCACCGTACTTGTGAACAGTCCCACCACGGAACCAAAACCAACTTTGGTCGCTTTGGAAGGAGATGATCCTCCGATAAGTTCCCCAATAAAGGCACCGAGGAATGGGCCTAGTACAAGCCCGAACGCCGGGATGACAAATGGACCAATGATTACACCAATCGTACTTAACGTGGTGGATAGTTTGGAACCGCCGAATTTCTTAACGCCCCAGGCGCTAACGACATAGTCAGCCACGAACAGCACAACGACGATCAAAATCTGAGTAATCCAGAACCATACACCAAACGGGTCAAAACTAAAGAACCATCCATAGACCAGAAATGCGAAGAATATCGCTACAGCACCCGGTAAGATTGGATAGACGGTTCCCGCCATGCCTACTGCAAACAGAAGTACAATTAAAATCCAACCAACGGTTGCGAGCAAAGGTTACTCCCCCTTTAAAATATGTTCACGGATGACTTCAACGATGCCATCTTCATTATTGCTCGCCACAATGAGATCTGCCGCTTCTTTCACTTGCTCCTGGGCATTCCCCATAGCTACGCCTAGACCTACAGCTTCAATAACCGCTAGATCGTTCAAGCTATCGCCGACCGCGACTACCTCAGACATCTCAATGCCAAGCAACTTACACACTTCAGCTACACCGCTCGCTTTGGATATGCCTGCCGGGTTAATCTCAATATTTACAGGTGAAGAATTCGTCATCTGCAGACCGCCAAGTTCCTGTAGTTCCAGCATGATCTGGTGACGCACTTCGTCAATCTCAGTGGTATATCCGAACTTCAGCCATTCCAAGCTTTCGATATTGTCTGTCCAGCGATCACGGTTGAACAGCTCTTCCACGGAGTATGCCCAGTACCAGCTATTATATTTCTCCCCAATCTGTTGCAGCTTGCGGATTAATGACGGATCCATCAGATGGCGGAAATGTAGATCATTCGGAGCTTTCCACACTTCACTACCATTCACGGTAATCATCGGCGTCTCTAAACCAAGCTGTACCGCATAAGGCATAGCATGGAATACCGCTCTTCCTGTAGATAGACATACATGTACGCCGCGACGCATCGCAATTTTGATCCATTTGGACGTTTCCTGTGTAATCTCATGATTATCATCTAGCAATGTTCCATCCATATCAAGTGCTAGCAATTTGTATTTCAGTTCACTCATGTTGTATTCCTCCTCAGTTGTCTCTCTTTATTCCCATCCAACATACTTTCACACAAAGATCGCCCGGTATCCGCACAAGCGGACGCCCCGGACGTCACAGCTAACGACATTTTACCACAGATCATCCATATGCAACAAAATAACCAATATGAATCAATGTAAACATCATGAAGCTATGAAGCTGTCATCCTATAGAAGAAATACGATGAATGACATGAGTTAAACCAGGTGTTCAGAGTCAGATCTCGTTTCCTCCGCAACAAAAAAACGCCTGCATTAGCAGACGTTTGAACTCTTTTTATCTAAAGTTATCTTCATCATTAACGTGTAGCAAATTTACGGCGAGCATAACGGAAGATAATCCCGTGTTTCGGAGACAATAGCAGCGCGAGTACAAATAAAATACCGGCAACCGCCACCATGCACCCTGCAATGGAAGCATCCAACATATAAGCCATGATGTAGCCTCCAACCGAGGAAGCAGCTCCAACCAGCACGCTGTACAGAATCATTTTGCCAAGTCGATCGGTTAACAGATACGCTGTTGCCGCGGGTACAATCAACATACCTACAACGAGAATAGAGCCCACACTTTCAAATGAAGCCACAGACGTCATGGAGACAAGTCCCATGAGCAAGTAATGGAACACCACTACAGGAATACCACAGGCAGCCGCCAGTGCTGGATCGAAGGCACATAGCTTGAACTGTTTATAGAACAGCCCAATAACCACCAGGATGACCAACAACGTAATTCCCAGCATCCATACTGCTCTGGGTCCAACATCCGTACCACCTATCATCAGTGTATCCCACTGCACATAGGCAATCTCGCCAAATAGGACGCAGTCCAGATCCAAGTCAATATGCTGAGCATTCAGACTGATCAAGATGACACCTACTGCGAATAGAGCCGTAAATACAATACCGATGGAAGCATCGGATGATAGCCCCCCGGACTGTAGACTCTGGATTAAAAATACAGTTAACAAACCAAAGATCGTTGCACCGAGTAACATCCATAACGAATCTCTGGAGCCACTCCACAAAAAGGCGATTGCAATACCGGGAAGTACCGCATGACTAATGGCATCTCCTACTAGTGCCATCCGACGCAGGATCAGAAAACAACCCAAAATTGCGCAAGCTGATGATACCATAATTGCCGTTAGAATAATCCAAAACGTAGCCATTACACATCCCCCCGTTCTTGCTGGCCATTTCGCTGAGCAGAGAGTGTCTGAACGGCAGCATGCTCTGTTCTCAAGTATGCTGACCTGGCTTGAATACTTCGCAAGCGACGAGCAAGTAATCCTCGGCGCGGAGCGAGTAAGGCAGAGCCTGCGAACAAAACGGTCGCCGCTAGTACAGTCACAGGACCTGTTGGAAGATTCGGAACCATTGTACTGAATACCGTACCCGTCGCACCACTTAGGGCTCCAAATAAACCTGCGAGCACTACCATTAATGCGAGGGAATCTGTCCAGCAGCGTGCTGCTGCAGCCGGAGTAACCAACAGAGCAGCTACAAGAACCACACCTACCGCCTGTATGCCTGCAACAACCGCAATAACAGTCAATAGTAGGATAAGCTGTTCTAGCATAGCGACAGGCAATCCCATACCTCTAGCAAAGCCGGGATCGAAACTCACCAGCTTGAACTCCTTGAACCATACGAGGCAAGCGATTAACAATACCAAGCAAACGCCGCCCATCACATACACGTCCGTCATGACCATGGAAGCTGCCTGACCAAATAAATATTTGTCGAGTCCACTCTGACTTCCACCCGCGCCTTGCTGAATACGAGTCAACATTACTGCGCCAATTCCAAAAAATACAGTAAGCACGATCCCCATTGCCGCATCCTGTTTAATGCGGGAATACCTTGTAATCCACGAAATACCAAACGTAGCTATAATTCCAGCAACGAGAGCACCAAACAGAAAGAGTCCAACCGATTTAGTCTCTGTCAACATAAAGGCAATACAGATACCTGGCAGAGCTGCGTGTGCAAGTGTATCACCCATGAGACTCTGACGGCGTAGAAAGGTAAAGGAACCGATGATACCACTGCTGAATCCCAGTAATAAACATCCGAGAAGTATCCAGCGTGTGTTCGGATCCGTCAGAATGGAAAGTACCCAGTTCCACATGTCTTACACCTGACCTTTCTCCGCCCGACTTCCGATCATCGCGATCCGACCTCCGTACGTCTCTTGCAAGGTATCCGGTACAAATACTTCATGAGTAGGTCCACCTGCTACAAGTCGTCCGTTTAACAACAGCACATGGTCAAAATACTCCTCCACCGTTGCCAAATCATGATGTACAACAAGCACAGTCTTTCCTTGTTGCTTCAACTGCTCCAGCAAAGATATGATCGCCTTTTCTGTTGTTGCATCAACCCCGGCAAACGGTTCATCCATAAAATATAGATCTGCATCCTGAACCAGCGCGCGTGCGAGAAATACCCGTTGCTGCTGGCCGCCAGAGAGCTGGCTGATCTGACGGTACATATAGTCGCCCATGCCGACCTGCTCTAAACAATGGGCTGCCAGATCACGTTCCTTCTTGCCTGGGCGACGGAACCAACCCAGATGACCATAACGTCCCATCGTCACCACATCCAGCGCATGGGTAGGGAAATCCCAATCCACTGACTCCCTTTGCGGAACATACCCGATCCGTCTCCGTTGCTCACGATAGGATTGCCCGAAAATACGTACATCCCCATGCATTTTGGGAACCAGCCCGAGCACTGCTTTGATTAAGGTTGATTTACCTGCTCCATTGGGGCCGAGAATTCCGATGAGCTGACCTTCCGGAATATCAAAGGATACTCCGCTTAGAACAGGTTTCTTATGATAAGCGACTGCCAAATCTCTCACACTGAGAGGAGCTGTTGCAGACTGTTTTTCCTGTTGAGCATGATTGTTCGTCATGCCATGAAGAGAATTTTTAGATGATGTTAACTTGTTCATTCACGTTCCACTCCTCTCTTGATCCTTCTTCCATCACTTCAATGCCTCGACAATGGTCTGGATATTATGCCGAATCATACCGATATATGTGCCTTCCTCCGTACCTTCAGCACCCATGGCATCCGAGAACAATTCGCCGCCAATGGTGACCGTATGTCCTTTTTCCGCCGCTCCAGCAATAATAGCTTCCATCGCTTTTGCAGGTACACTCGACTCTACGAACACAGCTTTGATCTGATTCTCTACAAGATAATCACGCAGTTCACTGACATCTTTTGCACCATATTCCGCTGCTGTGCTGATCCCTTGCAGTCCCATGACGTTCATGCCATAAGCCTGCCCGAAGTATCCAAATGCATCATGGGCGGTGACGAGCACTCGACTTGCCTCCGGAATTTCTTGAATCTGCTGACGAACCTCTTCGTCCAATGCTTTTAATTGGGTTAAGTATTCCTCGGCTTGAGCTTGATATTGTTCCTCATGCGTTGGATCTGCCTTAATCAACGTATCGCGAATCGACTCTGTCGCATGAATCCAATGACCGACATCAAACCAGACATGAGGGTCGTATTCGGTACCACCCGTTTCTTTACCAGAACGCAATTCTTCAACAGGGATATTTTCAGTTACAGCTGTAACGATTTTATTATTGGACATCTTCTCCAAAATATCTGTCATCTTACCTTCCAGATGTAATCCGTTATACAAGATCACGCTCGCTTGCTCTAACTTACGGATGTCTCCTTGGGAGGCCTTATACAGATGGGGATCTACTCCTGGTCCCATTAATCCGGTAACGTCAACATATGCTCCGCCTACCTCACGTGCGACATCCGCAATCATTCCAGTCGTTGCTGTTACTTGCACTTTCCCATCACTGCCGGTCTGCGCCTCACTTGAACAAGCAGTAAGTACCATAATTAACGCCAACGCCGCAAGTGTAATAAACCCTCGTTGAATACTCCTCATCTTCACCATTAACAATCTAGACAACCCCTTTCCTTCTCCTAAAATATTTGTCCACATCTAATTTTGTTGTACAAGGTATTAAAATTTAATCTAAGCTAATAATGTTTCCCTTGTGCAAATTTTATCCGATGAAAAATAAAAAGGCAAGGGAAAATTTCCCCTGCCTGTCCTACATCAGTTGTAAGCCGTCTATTTAGGCTCATGACCTCGAATGTATCTTTCACACGTTTTCCTACCACGGAGGAATCTTTATTTCCTCCAAACCTTATTGTTGCTCAGCATCCTTCTTACCTTTGGGAATGCCGTTTAGACCATACACTTCGTCGTAGGCATCAAAGATTTTGCGGGCAACTGGAGCGGCACTAACCGAACCAAATCCCCCTTCGGGTACAACGACTGCTACCGCAAGTTTTGGATTATCCCGTGGTGCAAAAGCGATAAACACGCCATTTTCCTTTTTATTCGGCCCCGTGCCTTGCTCCGAGGTTCCTGTTTTCCGAGCAAAATCATAGGCAAATCCATCAAATGAGCTTACCTTTGTCACCATCCCGCGGTGTACCTCATTCCAATATGCATCCGCAAACTCGACCTCGTTTAATACTTTGGGTTGGATCTTCTTGACCACATTACCATCCGCATCACGGATCTCCTTCACCAAATGTGGCTCCATCCGCTTACCTTTATTGGCAAGCATCGTCGTATATTGGGCAAGCTGAAGTGTGGTGTACTTCGCTTGTTGGCCGAATGATGCAAAAGCCAAACGCGTCAGCCCAGATTCATGATCCTCCTTGTATTCCAATCGTCCCAAGAACTCACCAGGTAGATCTACACCCGTAGATACGCCAAGGCCAAAATCCTTCATGTACTCATCCCACTTATTAATACCTTCTACCGAGCCATACTTATTCAGTAATCGTTTACCCACCATATCAATCATGAAGGCATTCGATGATTTCTCAATGGCTCGTCTCGCCGTGATGTGCCCATTGTATGCGGAATGTGAGTTTTTCACTTGTCTTCCGTCTTTCCCTAAGATTGCATAACCCTGATCAAAATAGGTCTGTCCAGCTGTAAACAGCCCTTCCTTCAAGCCGATCAATACACTGAGCGGTTTGATAACCGATCCAAGTAGTACAACGGATTCTGCTTTCTTTCTCGAATCGTCCGGTGGGAAAGAAGCCATCGTTCCGTTACGATACACAAACTTAATTTTGTCATAATCCCAATCGTTTGGATCATAGTCCGGCATGCTCGCCATGGCTACGACATTGCCCGTATCCACTTCCATCGCTACTGCATAACCAGTAACCGCTTTAGGCAGTCTGCGCAGTTCATCGGTGATAGCCTCCTGTGCTGCCAGCTGAACTTCCTTATTAATCGTGGAGATCAGGCTATAGCCCTTCTGCGGCGGCGTCTGCTCCATCGCACCCTCTGGCAAATTACGGGCATTGATGTCGATCGACTGGTAACCACTGCGTCCCCGAAGCACTTCCTGATATTGAAATTCCAGACCGTCTACCCCAACATTCTCCTGCTGGGTATAGCGAAGCCCAGGGTCACGCTCCGTCGCTTCAGCCTCACCAATTTTTTTATACTTTTCTGAGTTTTGCTGTTGTCCCTTGAACTCTCTCGTATATCCAATGGCCTGAACGGCAACTCCATCAGGATCATATCTTCGTACGTTCTCCTCCAGTACCATCGCCCCTGGATACTCTGCTTTTTTTTCCATGAAATAAGCAATTTCTTGCGTATTCAGATCCGACTTTACGAGCCTTGGCGTATATCCATGCGCCTTCTGGGATTCAAGATCCAAGCGTTTAATAATCTCTTCTGCATCCGGTTGCTCCGGATCTCCTGGGTTAAACTGTTGGAACACACCTGCCAGATCATCAGCTAACTCCCGCGCTTCTTCTTGCCTCGCTCCTCTACTGTAGTCCTCATATAACATCACATACAGAGACTGTACAGGCACGGAATATGCCAATGCCACTTCTCCGGTCGCATCATAGATTGGTCCACGCACGGGTGCAAGTGGAATATCCTTCGTGTTACGGCTCGTTTCCATGTAGGTGAGCTCAGGCCCCTCAACAAATTGTACAAAGGCTAACCTAAATATCAGGATGCTAAATATGACAAAGGCTGCGAAAAAAAACATATTAAGCCTTGCGCTCGATAGCTTATTAACAGGTGGATCTTCCGTAACCATTTTGCTCTTTTTCCATCGGTTAAACATGTATTAAGCCTCTCCGTTCCTACGTTCATATTCGCTGTTCTTCTATGAGTTTATCAAAGGTAACCCACAATGTCCCCCAAATATTGGTTACATTTTCGTCATAGGTGAATAGATCGCATAAATTGGTAATACACCAAATAACTAACAACATGAACAATCTCAAAAACAGTCTTACATGCGCTATGTCTTTAAGTCCACTTCACCGTAACTGTTGTAGAATTGGACGATATCAAAAATAAAAGAGGCTCCCTAGAGGGAACCTCTTAATACTAACTGATACGTAGTTACTGCGTATCCGTTTCATCATTTTGCTTTTTCTTCGGAACTCCGTCCAGTCCAAACTCCTCATCATACGCATCGAAGATTGCACGTGCAACAGGTGCTGCACTGCTTGAACCGAAGCCCCCTTCGGGGATAACAACAGCTACTGCAAGCTTAGGATTGTTGCGAGGAGCATAGGCAATAAATACCCCGTTATCAACATTTTTACCGCCGACAACCTGCGTGGAAGTACCTGTTTTCCTTGCAAAATCATACGGGAAGCTACTAAAGGCCGAAACCTCTGTTGCCATACCGCGCTGCACTTCATTCCAATAGGCATCATTGAAATCTACAGTACTCAGCACTTTCGGCTTGATCTTCTCTACAATGTTACCTTCCGAATCCCGGATCTCACTCACTAATTGAGGCTCCATCCGTTTTCCTTTGTTAGCTAGCATCGTTGTATATTGAGCAAGCTGCATGGCTGTATATTTACCCTGTTGTCCAAAGGAAGCATATACAAGTCGAGTAAGCGAACTTTCGTCATCATTGTTGTAATCCTTAAGACCAGCATATTCGCTTGGTAGGTCAACGCCCGTTTTTACGCCTAGTCCGAATTGTTCCATGTACCCATTCCACACATCAATACCTTTGGCACCATAACGACTATATAAGTTTTTACCGATCTCATCAATCATAAATGTGTTAGAGGAGTGACGAATGGCATCACGAGGACGTAGCAGACCGTACACGTGACCGCCTGAGTTCTGCACTCTACGATTATCTCCACCAAACGTCGTTGAACCCCTGTCCGGGTAGACTGTGTTTGTTGTAATAAAGCCCTCTTTCAAACCGATCAGCACACTAAGTGGTTTGATCGTGGAACCGAGCAATACAACCGATTCCGCCCTCTTTCTGGAGTCGTCTGGTGGGAATCCTCGAATCGTACCATTTAAATAGACATACTTAATACTATCGTACTGCTCATTCGTAATACTTCCGGTTCTCCATACGTTGGTATCGTAATCTGGCATACTGGCGGCAGCCACAACTTTACCAGTGTCTACTTCCATCGCAACCGCATACCCCGTTTTGGCATTAGGGTGCAACTTACCCGACACCGGATTACGGTGAAGCCAACTGAGCTGATCCAATATCGCTTGCTCTGTCTTCACTTGAACATTTTTGTTAATGCTGGCAATCAGATCATAGCCTTTCTCGGGAGGGGTCGTCCCCGCTACACCTTCTGGCAAGTTCCGCAAGTCCACGTCCACCGAGTTATATCCGCTCTTACCACGCAGAGCATCCTGGTATTGAAGCTCAAGTCCATCGAAGCCTACAAACTCATTCTCTGTGTATACGAGACCTGGATCCTTCTGTGTTTTGTTCGCCGCGTCAATCGCTTGATATTTGTCGAGTGATTTGGAACTTTTGAATTTCTTCAAATAACCAATTGTCTGAACAGCTACAGTATCTGGGTCATAGTATCGTACACTTTCCTCCACAATCTGGATGCCCTTGAACTCATCCTTATGCTGGAGGAAATAAGCGACCTCCTCTTCGGACAGATCACTCTTAATCAAACGTGGCATAAACCCATTGGCTTTACGCGAATTCAAATCCATCTCTTCGATGATATTTTCCACGGTAAGTGATTCAGAGTCTTTGGTTTTGTATTGCTCAAACACATCATGAAGCCGAGTAGCGATATCTTCCGCTTCTGGCATATACGGACTCGGTTTTCCACCTACGTCGCCATAGTTTTTATACAGCGTTAAATATAATGATTGAATTGGCTTCGAATATGCCAGCTTCACCTGACGTGTTGAATCGTAGATCGTACCCCTCACCGGAGCAAGGGGAACATCCTTCGTAATGTTGCTGGCTTCTTCTTGACTGAGTTCTGGCCCTTCAACAAATTGCAAAAACGCCAAACGTACAATAATTACGCTAAAAATAACAAAGGAAACGAAGAAAAATACGTTAATACGGTAACTAAAACGCCGTTTATCCGTAAATTCATCCTTCTCTTTTGAATGATTGTTCATTCATCCTACCTCTTTCATGACTTGGTGCATACCGTGTAAAACGAACTTACTCACGGCATGATAACTTGGCAACGTCGTCATATCCGGATCATGCCCGGTGTATTGTTATGTTGTCTGATCTTTCAGATGGGTATCGGCAAAATTCGGAGGATTGAACCAGTCACCACTCACTGCCCATGTCGGGTCCAGTGGAATCCAGCTCTGGGAATCACTCAAATAAATCTCGTTCCATGCATGTGGGCCGTAACCGCCCTGTCCATTATAGCCAAGACCTGTTACAACCTTAACCTCAAGCCCTTGTGATCGAGCCATCACCGCGTATAAGCGGGCATAGTCGATGCACACACCCTTACGCGTATCAAACGTATTTTGCGGCGTTTGCTCATGCCAAATGCCTTTTTGTTCATAATCGTCTACTTTGCCGTAATCATACTCGATTCGTGAACCTACCCAATCATACAGCGCCCGCGCCTTCTCTTCCTCCGCGGACTTGCCTTGCACAATTTCCTGTGCCGCAGACTCGATGTCAGCCGGGATATTATGATCAATAACATCATACTTCCGCTGTAGAATACCACCCAGTTCTTTCTGCACAGCCTGGGTAAATACAGGGAGCTTGTCCTTGATCAGATTGCCGGACAATGGCTCAATCACAGATTTGGCTCCTTGCATGTAGATCGGTGAAGCCTCCACGTAACGACTGAACATGCTGCCTGGATAGAGGCTCACAATCATGAATAAAATGGCAATGACAATCATCCCCCGTGCAGAGCCGATAATCGCACCAATGATTGCACCGGTTACACGGCTAAAGAAGCCTTTCGGCCAGCTCTCCTGATCTGCCGAATCATTCCTTTTATAAAAAAAGGACGAAAGAAACCCGAGAATCAACCGGATAAATCCATAGCTAATAACGAATAACACAGCGAACCGCATCAACGGAAAATCAGCAATGGCTGTAACTAATGTATAATACATCTGCTCCCAGCGATTCAAATCTCGGTTAGGGATCGTCCCGGCATACGTAGACAGCCATTGCTGAACATATGGCGCCAGCCATAACGTCAGACCAACAGACAGCAGAATACTGATGACCACCATAATACCATCCATGAGGAAACCAAATAGTCTGCCTGCGGAACGCGATGCTCCTCTAGACCACCCTTGCAGCAATGAAGCTGCCACAATTAACAACAGCACAATGGTGATACCGTTGAATTCCCTCAGGCTGTCCAGCCAACTTTGCAGCACGAATTCATTCCCCCTTTACTAAGAAGCTGGAGTTCAAAAAGGACGGTGTTCAGTACCGAGAAGATGGAATAAAGCTAGAAATGGAGTAGCGGAGCGTAGATCAAACTACGTGAGCAACTACATGTTTCCGAAGGAAACAAGCTTCGTAAGCATCCCGCTTATTTCGGCTGAATTCCATATTCGACGCTGAGATGCCGCAAGGCATCCCTCGTAATCAACATCGGTCTTTTTGAACAACCTCTAAGAAGCTGGTGCTGTTACGTTCCCTTTAGCTTTATCAACAAAGGTACGTATCGTTTCGTTGTCCAAATTCCATTCTCCCAGGGAGATCCCGCGAAGCACGACATTAACTTTGTCCGAGCCTGCAGTGCCTTTAATCTCTACATTGGGACTTGTAATAGTGAATTCTCCATTCTGTCCTTTGGCATAGGTCGCCTTAGACGCTTCGTTCACCATAAGGTTCGTTGCTTCTTTCTTCAATGTGTCCATCGTACTGCTTTGAACATCCGTTACCGTCTGTTTGATCTGGTCAATGGAGATACCACTGTATATCAGTAGAGCCGCAATAATGATGATGGCAATCGCCCATTTCAATACCGTTTTGACGACATTCAGAACAAAGAACAAAATGATCAATGCGACAACGATCACAAGCCAGTTCTGCATCACAAACTCTTTAATTACTTCTATGTCCATGACTACACCTTCCGAATTAGAGTTGAGTACACACTTCCCGAATATTATACATGATTTCCGAACCTGCTGTCAGCTAAGCCTATATGTGCAAAAATAAAGGGTCTAAGTTCGTCCCTCCGGGCGTACAAGTAGTACCATGAGGTTCTGCGTGATATACGCGAATACCATGATACACCACCGATGAACATGCATCGTTTAACAAGGAGGGGCTTTTGTGAAAACGGCCATATGGCTCTATTTATTTTTGTTTCTTGCTGTTTTTGATCTGCATGCCCAGTATCCAATCCTGACGCCATTCGCGATTTCGCTCGGGGCAGCTCCAACATTCATCGGTTGGATGATGGGCATCTACTCCTTGACTCATTTACCTGGTAATCTCATTGCTGGCACGCAAATCGACAAACACGGTAGCCGCCGCTACATTGTGTTCAGCCTGTTAGGTGCGGGCATCATTCTGCTCATTCAAGCCCAGATCCACACCCCCTGGCAGCTGCTCGCACTTCGCTCCATCAGCGGGTTTGTGCTCGCCTTTCTATCTCCTGCCTGTCTAGCTCTGCTAGCTCAGTTGTCTCGTGATCCGGTTATCCAGGGCAAGTATATGTCTGGTCATGGTGTAGTGCATACACTCGCATCCGTTGTATCTCCCGCGGCAGGAGCACTCATCGTAGGTAGTATGGGATTTTCGGCAACCTTTGCAAGCCTTGGTTATTTGCTCATTCTGACAGGTGTTATCGCCTTTTTCTCCATGCCCAAAGGGTTAATTGAGCCACAGCCTGAGAAGGTAACTGAGCCTGCCCAGCCAAGTCATTTACCTGAGAGCAAAAAGGTGTTTCTACCCGTATCCTGGCGTTATTTTGCGTTGCCACTTGTCATAGCTTGTGCCCAAGGTATCCTGTTCTTTGAACTGCCTCTTCGAGGAGGCGGCCATTCCTCCATCATGTCTACAGGACTTCTATTTTCCATCATTAGTATCGGAGCCTTATTTACATTGAGTATGTTATTTCTTAACCGATATTCACCTAAGCTACGTGTAACCGTAGGTGTATTGTTGATGTCCCTTTGCTTCTTCGCCTTAGCAGCTATTCCTCAGTTGCCTTTGCCCACTGTCCTGTTTGTACTCGGGATGTCCAAGGGCATCACGTTTCCTGCAATGGCAACCCTGTTTATTAGGCTAAGCGGTGGCAACAAGCTAGGTCGAATTTTCTCTCTGCAATCCATCGCAACATCCATCGGATCATTCATTGGTCCGATCGCAGCTGGACAGATTCGTGTGGGAGTCTCTCCTTATTTTATCGGATTCATCTTATTGATGGTTGGTATTCTTCTGCTTCCTTATTTCACTTCCAGACGAGAAGCTTCATTGTCAGCGTCTGACCCCAAGAGTGTTTTGGGTTAATATGATAATAGACGTTTATTTAACATAAATCCCTGCAAGAGTTTGTTTTTTGCTAGTCCTTTGCATCATTCCCCTATTTACAGCTACACTATATATGATCCGTCGATTTCCGCGACAACATTTCCCGGGGAATGTCGACACAAGCTCTCGAACAAGAGGTGAATATGATGCCTATTCATGTCATCGTGGAAGGTAAGAATGATCGTAGCAAACTCAAACGATTGGTTGGGCCTGAGATCAACATTTTGTGTACGTTTGGAACACTGAATTCCTTAAAGCTTGAGACGCTTAAAAAGCAGGTTGGTTATGATGAAGTCTATCTGTTTATGGATAATGACAGCTCTGGCAAGAAGATCAGAGGCGTTCTGCGGGATGCTTTTCCGGATGCGGAGCAGATGTACACCAGACGTGGTTATGCGGGGGTAGAAGGAACACCGGATGAATACATCATTGCTCAGTTAGAAAAGGCGGGATTAGAGGCATATATTCAATATCCTGAACAGCCGTCATTTTAAATATGCCCAATACAAAGAGGCACCTGCTCAGATCTGTGTTTGATCTGGGCGGTGCCTTTGATTGTTATACATTTCATGAGATACCCCCGTACCCCACCAGCTCATTGCTTACTCCTTCATTAGATTGCGAATATCTTCTGCGATTACAGCTGGATCAACATCGTTTGTAGCGCCTGCACTGTAAATCTTACGCAGTTGATTATTTCGATCCACCAAACCAATCAGGTTCATATGTGCAAAGTCATCTATAGTCTCACCCTCAATCAGAATCTGAAAGGATTCTCTGGCGAATTTCTTCGTCTCTTCCATATCCCCGCGGAGGAAATACCAACCGTTATAGTCGGCATGGAAACGATCGGCAAATTCCTTAATCTTCTCCTTCGTGTCCACCTCTGGATCAAACGATATGGATACAAACGAAGCGTCATTGCCAAATGTGTCGTCCTCTTTCAACAGATCTTGCACTTGAGAAAGCGTAAATGTCGTTATCGGGCATACATCTGGACAACTGGTGAAATAAAAGTAGAATAAACGGACTTTCCCTTGAGTATCCTCAAGCGATACGGTGTTCCCATCTACATTTTCCATAGAAAAGGATTGGATTTCTCGAATTTCGGGTAATTTCTCCTTGCCTGCAAACAGATTCCCCCACATCAGATATACAACCATAACGAGTGCTAATGCGAGTAATATCCATGTCCATATATACTTTTTGAACATAATCCTCTTCCTTTCTCCCTTGTCGTTACAATGAAGACGCATACATAGGATGAAATAAAATGGCTTAAACTTTGTTCTTGCTCCCCATAAGTAATCACGTTGATAAATGACGGCCTATTCCTTAATTATGTATGTCGAGAAAATCCACCTATTGTAGAGCACTCTACTATTGTACATGTTCTTCTGTAACATGCCTACGAAACTTTTTGAACATGCCGCTTGAAATGGTTAAGCCGTTCCTCTCTTTATCCGATATAAAGTTTATCACAGAAAATTCCAAAGGAATTAGCGATGCTTGTACAAATATCGAACAAAAAGCATATTAATTTGGCCTTTGTTTTGCAGTTGACCTGTTTTGCTTCTTGGCAGACGGATAATATACACTATAGATGGGTATCACCTAGATAGAGAATGATTAGAGGTTGTTCAATTAGTTTGACGAGAACGATCTACACAACAAAGGAGACGTTTATGGATACTTCTACACATTTTGTCATGGGCATTGGTTTGGCTGGGCTAGCTTATGTTGATCCTGTTGTAGCCTCAAGCCCCATGCTTGCAGCAGCGGTAATGGTCGGTACGATCGCTGGCTCACAAGCCCCTGATATTGATACTGCGCTGCGTCTCAAAAGTAATTCCCTGTATATTCGAAATCATCGTGGGATGTCCCATTCCCTGCCGTTTCTCCTGTTATGGACATTGCTCATTACAGGTGTAATCGCATTGATCTTCCCTGGTGTCGCTATTGCACATGTTGCCATATGGACGGCTGTGGCGGTCTGTGTACACGTATTTACGGATCTGTTCAATACGTATGGTACCCAAGCGGCGAGACCATTTACGGATAAGTGGATCGCGTGGAATATCATTCATATTTTTGATCCGTTTCTGTTCGGTTCACATGTCGTAGCAATCTTGCTCTGGGCTTTTGATGTTGTAGCACCTGCTCCATTGTTCGTCACGCTATATATCATCATCGGCTTGTATTATATTTGGCGGATTATTGCGCACGCACAGGCTGTCTCTAAGATAAAACGAATGGATTACAGTACAGATGCTATTCGTTATGTCGTTATACCCACCATATCCTGGAATCGTTGGCATGTGGTGAAGCGTTATGCAGATGATCGCTATGAGATTGGAAAATTAGATCGTTCTGACCTGACTTGGAATCTGCAAGCTTCTTCGTCTACTCATGCAGCGGTAGCTGCTTCTCGTCAGTCACCTGAGGTGCAAGCATTCCTGTACTTCACATCGTATGCTGTAGCTGAGGTTGAGGAATTACCTGCCGGATACAAAGTCCGCTGGGCAGATGTCCGTTATCGACACCGCAAACAATATCCATTTGTCGCTGTCGTTGTCATGGATCGAAATTTTGAAACCATCGACACGTATGTGGGCTGGTTAAGTGACGAAAAAATGGATAAAAAACTTTTGTCGGCACGCTCTTGACGAAAGTGTGCCAAGAAGGGCACAATCAAGATAGGAACTAAACCGCGCGAAAGCCCGGAGCATTCCGCTCCGGGCTTTCTGGTTGTTGCTGTTTGGTTATGATGAATTATTTGCCAGACCCAGCCAGAGACTGCTCAGCGATTTGTACCAGACGTTTGGTAATATATCCACCCAGAGATCCTGTCTCACGGGAAGTGTAGTTACCATAGTAACCGTCTTGTGGAATAGTTACACCCAGTTCCTGTGCAGCTTCCATTTTCAATTGTTGCAATGCTGCAGTTGCTTGAGGTACCACCAAGTTGTTAGAAGAACGAGATCCTTGAGCCATATTTTAAATCTCCTTTCAATCTGTGTCTGTAATGTAATGCAAGCTTGCAAGATTATTATGTCTCGCACGCTTCAGGTTATACGGAGATTCATTAAATCTTATGATGGAGGTTTTTTCCAATGAGCAAAGGTCTATCCTTATGGTTTGCATTCTCTTCCATTGTTTTGTTAACGGTTACAGCAATTGCGATGTCGTACTCTGGCTGGCTGGCCGCGTTAGGATTTATTTTGTCCATGGGTAACATCGGTTGGGGCTTTGTCATCCGCGCCAAAAAAGAACGTCGCGAACTCCAGGCATCAACGGGTTCAGCTTCTTAATTCTGTGTTTTTGAGCAAAGTCTTATATACTCTAGTCAAACAACAAAAGAGGAGCCTATGGCTCCTCTTTTGGCTATATCTAAAACTCATTGCTCTATATCGTTGGATTCAAATATGACTTACTACCGTGCACGTCTTGGTACAAAGCCCATACGTTCTTTAACATCATTAAGTGTTTTGGAAGCTACTTCTTCTGCCCGACGAGCGGAAGCATCGAGAATATCAGTTAATTCGCCAGATTCGCGAATCTCACGATATCGTTCTTGTAATGGCTCAATGACGGAAACGACAGCCTCTGCCAATCCTTTTTTGAATGGACCATACATCTGGCCTTCATACTGATCGGCAACCTGTTGAAGAGTCATGCCAGCACATTCCGCGTAGATACTCATAAGATTGCTCACTTCCGGTTTATTCGCCGGGTCATACACGACTTCACGTCCTGAATCTGTTGTGGCACGACTGATTTTCTTGCGAATCTCTGCCGGTGTGTCCAGAAGAGCGATATAACTGCCTGCATTCGGATTACTTTTACTCATTTTGGAGGAAGCATCATCCAGCGACATTACACGCGCACCCACTTGTGGAATGTACGGATCTGGAATGGTGAAATACTCGCCATAGCGGTGATTGAAGCGTCCAGCAAGATCACGTGTAAGCTCCAAATGCTGCTTCTGATCCTCACCTACTGGAACAAGGTCCGCATTATATAGCAGAATGTCAGCTGCCATTAGAGACGGATATACAAACAGTCCTGCTCCAACCGAATCTTTGCCTGAAGACTTATCCTTGAACTGAGTCATACGCTCAAGCTCACCCATAGAAGTGAGTGTTGTCATTAACCATCCCAACTCAGCGTGCTGAGGCACATGAGACTGCAAAAATACGTTGGACTTGGTCGGATCAATGCCAGCTGCAATAAACAGTGCAGCTACTGCCTCGGATTGCTCACGGAGTGCAGCAGGTTCCTGAGATACAGTAACGGCATGAAGATCCACTACCATGAAGTGACACTGATAATCATGCTGCAGCTTCACAAAATTTTTGATCGCACCAATGTAGTTACCAAGCGTAAGTTTACCACTCGGCTGAATTCCAGATAATACAGTTTTCATAAAAGTAATGCCTCCTCGAATTTAGCTCTGACCCGGTTAACTCCGGGTAGATCATGTATTCTCCGCGGACGCAAAAAGATCCCACGCCCGCAAGGGACGTGAGACCGTGGTGCCACCCTTATTCGTGTCCCTTGATAAGTAGATTCTCTGTACTTACGCACATCGATTCAACAACAAGAAACACCTTCATTGTTCCGTAACGTGGAATATACGTCAGAACCTACTGCGGGATAGAGCCAACATCAGCTACCCGGTTCAACTCCGCACTCAAGGGGCCATTCGGCAAAGAGTTCACACCGGTTCACATCACCCACCGGCTTTCTGAAGAGAGTGCCCTCCACTTACTTATCCCTATCATCGCTTTAAGCAGTTGTTTAAAAAGTCCTTTTTAAACAGACATTTTCAAGTTATTCAACTTGTAAATAAACCTATATCTGAATACCATCTTAATGCCATCTACACGGATTGTCAAAAATTAAGAATGAGCTTTTTTTTACCCACTCCACTGAAATCTGTTATGATGGAATAGCTTAACCCTATTCCAAGCATTCGCGTGGATTGCTTAAGGGATTGCTGGCATGTACACAATGACACGCCTGCAGCGGAAGATTAAAAAAGCCGCTTGCAGACAGATTTCAAGTGGGAAAAGGAGCATCGATATGAAACAAGTGACCAAAGGCCAATGGAATGGTTACGACACGTATATCCTACATAGCCGTGAATTGGAGATTACCCTGCTACCGCGTCTTGGAAACAATATCATTTCTATTCGCGATCTCGTGCAGGGACGCGATGTCGTTCGCAGCCCAGAAGAAGATGATCTTGCATTTTATCTGCAGAAACCGTATCACTTCGGTGTTCCGCTTCTCATTCCACCTGGTCGAATTCATCGTGGACAATTCGAATATGAGGGCGTCCATTACCAGTTCGATCAGAACACAGCCAACGACAACCACATCCATGGTCTCCATCGTACACAATCCTGGTGTGTCAGTGACATAGAAGAGGATGAAGATGGATGTGCCATCACTACGGAATTACTTACTGAGAACGAAGATCACTGGATGGAGCAATTCCCTATTCCTCTCAAGCTAGAGATGACGTTTAGGCTGCAAAATGCTGTCCTGAGCCAACAGTTGCGTGTAACGAATTTGAGTTCAACTCCTGCTCCATTTGGAATGGGATATCATACATGGTTCCTACTTGACGGCGCACCTGCCGAATGGACACTTCAGCTGCCTGTTTCAGGTTTATATTCACAGAATGAAGAACAGTTGCCTACAGGTGAAATTGCTGAGCTAGGCGAATGGGCTGCCTTGAATGAAGGTATGAATATGCAAGGCCGAAATTGGGATACACTTCTCAAGGCTGACGAGCATAAACCGGCTATTGCTCAACTACGACGTCAGGATGGATATCTGCTGAATTATTCAGCAGATGAACGATATTTCAAGCATTGGGTTCTCTATACAAAAGGCGAATCCGATCAATTCCTGTGCATTGAGCCTTACACCTGGCTCTCCGATGCCCCGAATCTGTCTTTATCAGATCAGCAAACGGGATTGATCCGACTGGAACCACAGCAGCCAGTAGAGCTGGTTACGCGGATTGAAGTTGTTCCTCCAGTAGAGTAACGTTACAAAGAAACAACTCTATCATGCACCTTATCATGCTCAAAGACGTACGTTCTTCATTTTACCTATACGCCAGAAAGCCGATCCTTATAGGATCGGCTTTTTGCTTATACCCTTCACATCATTAAACCCTAAAATTTCCCTTACGCCATATGATGTATATTTCTTCATTCTCTAACCATACTAACATCACCAACCCATAAGGAGGTGACACACATGTACGGAGGCCAAAACCAAGGTAATAGAAACAGTTCTAACAATCTGGTTGTTCCCCAAGCAACAGCAGCTTTGCAACAATTGAAAATTGAAGCGGCACAAGAGCTGGGTGTAACCATTCCACAAGATGGATACTACGGTAACTACACTTCCCGTGAGACAGGATCTCTGGGAGGATACATTACTAAACGTCTGGTACAAATCGCTGAGCAGCAATTATCGGGTCGTTCTTAAGAACTCGAAAGCATGCTTACGTGGTAAAGCTAAAAGCGGCCTTCTTCGGAAGTGCCGCTTTTGGTTATACTGACGCTTAGGAAGTTGATTCCATTCCTGAATCCTTGTATGTATTTGCCCTAGGATAACGAATCATTAAGTTAGCCATATTGTAATTGGATTCCATCGTTGCATCTACCAAAATCATGCCTTGTCTTACTGTAAAGTCATATGAAATTTCTCCATGCGTCCAATTCTTCTTAAATTTCAACGTCTCTAATGCCATAACCCGGAAAGAAGACCGTTGAGCTTCATTTAATCCCTCATTCTCCACTTCTAATTGTCCATTCCGCCCAGATATCGGATTATGTCGAATTCCGAATTTCCCAATTACGTTATTGCGTATTTGCACAAAAACAACACCTGAATCTAATCCCGCCAACTCATGATCAAGCTCTTTGAACACCAGATCTAACTGTCGTGCTAATGAAAGCTGGTCAATTTTTACCATACTGATCCTCCTTTATGCACTTCATCCCTTCATAACAAGGACTTACGACTCATTATATGACAATATATATAGTCATTCAACAATAACAAACAAACTTGGGTATTTATTACTATAATTTGCACAAATAATTGCCATTTCCGCGATTAAAACTGAGTTTTTTCTCTGTATTGCGACAAAATAATTGTATCTGCCGTGTCACAAAAAAGACTGCCACCCAAATGACGTGCATCGGGCTGGCAGTCTTGTATGATATACAAATGGCATTTGTACCTCGCTAAAAATCAAAGCTTCACTATAAGTGGGTGTTCAGAAAGGGCTTGATTAAAGTCTGCTTTTTGGACAACCTCTATAAATGCTTATTAGTGATCCTCTGTCATCTCAAGGAACTTTTCAATGTCAGCAATAACTAGATCGGCGGCATTTTGCCAGAACTCAGGCTTAGTTAGGTCAGTCCCCAGATGTTTATCTGCCAATTGCTCTACGGTCATTCGCCCCGTATCTCTCAGCAAGTCATCATATTTATCTGCAAAGGCTGTTCCCTCTTGCTGTGCTCTAGCATAGATTCCTGCACTGAACATATAACCGAACGTGTACGGGAAGTTATAGAAAGGTACACCTGTCAGATAGAAATGCAGCTTCGATGCCCAGAAATGCGGATGATCCGATGCTAACACACCACAGAATGCTTCTTGTTGAGCATCCACCATTAATTTGGATAGTTCATCGGCACTAACAAGTCCCTTTTTACGTTGCTCATAGAAACGATTCTCAAATAAGAAGCGAGCGTGGATATTCATAAAGAATGCTACACTCCGTTGAATTTTATCTTCCAACAAAGCCAACTTCTCTTGTTCATCTGTCGCCGCTTGAACAAGTGCATCAGCAACGATCAATTCAGCAAAAGTAGATGCCGTCTCCGCTACATTCATCGCATAGCGTTGATTCAGCGCAGGCAACTCTTCCATGATATGCTGATGGTATCCGTGTCCTAACTCATGAGCGAGTGTCGAAACATTTGATGGAGTCCCAGAGAATGTCATGAAGATTCGAGTTGCTTTGCTCAGTGGCAGAGATGTACAGAATCCACCTGGACGCTTACCAGGACGGTCTTCAGCTTCAATCCAACGCTTCTCAAACGCCATCTCAGCAAATTTCGAAAGCTTGGGACTGAACTTCGCGAACTGTTCAACAATATTAATCGCAGCTTCATCATAAGTCACTTTGCCACCCGATTTTCCAACAGGAGCATCGACGTCACTCCAACTCAGCTTGTCTACGCCAAGAAGCTTCGCTTTGCGCTCTAGGTAACGAACTAATGAAGGTTTGGCTCCGTTAATAACATCCCACATCGTATCCAGTGTCTGACGCGACATCCGGTTAATCGCCAAAGGTTCCTTAAGGATATCATCCCAGCCACGCTTCTCATATAACTTAAGACGGAAACCAGCAAGATGATTCAGCGTATCCGCACAAAAATCCTCGACGTCAGTCCAAGCCTCTTCCCACTGTGCGAAAACCTTTTCGCGTACAGTGCGATCACTGTCACTAAGCTTGTTGGAAGCCTGCCCTGCTGATAACATGACTGTTTCTCCATTTTGCTCAAATGGAATGTTAATTTTTCCTACGATTGTATTATAGAATTTGCCCCAGCCATGGTAACCATCAACCCCTAAATCAAGAGCAAGACCCTCTAGTTCAGGTGACAGCTTCTCACGAGCTTGTGTGCGACTTTCGTTCAGTACAAAAGATAGTGGCTGAATGTCATCCCGAGCGATCCATGCTTCCCATACGTGATCTTCCGTTTCACTGAGTTTGTTATCAAACTGGGACTTACTGCTGCTCAGCATAGCTCCAAGAGAACTAATCGCACCTTGAAGCTGTGTAGCCTTCTTGTCCTTCTGATTCTGTGAAGAGAGACAAGATACAAAGGCCGATCCTTCGGAAGTCCGAATGTAGCAGCTCTGCAACAATTCCAATATCGGATCAAATGTTTTTGTTTCCTCCAGATTGCTTGGTACAGGTGTTTCTTTCAGTAGTTGTTGAAGGTTGCGAACATCCTGCTCAAGCTCAACTAGATATGCAGCAAATGACTCGGATGAAGAACCTCCACTAAAGATGGACTCCAGATCCCATACGGGATGTAATGGTGTTTTCATTTAATTAGGCACCTCTCTCTACAGATTGAATAACAAATGACGTAACAATGAACCCTATGAAGACTGTATTCCATTTTTCACTCAGCACAAATGTAATTAACTGAATAAACACTGGTTTTATGAAGACTGTATCTCTATACTAGAGGAATAGTTTAAGCTATTCTTTAGGAGGTAAATGTGATGAAACCTTTACAAGTATCGGCTGACACAGCCGTAAAATTAGCGGAATCCCTTGGTGTGCCATTGGAACACCTGATGCATATGCCCCAGCATATCTTGATGCAGAAAATTGCCGAGTTAGCCAAAGCTGAAGCGTCCAAGCCAACTGCATCCGAAGAAACCTCGGAAGGCGAGCAAGAATGATTCCTTTTGAGAACAGTTGGCCTTATGACATTGTGATGGGGGACATCTATGTACAGCAATGCCCGTTCTGCCATGCAAGCAATGTGTTGCTGCCCCTGAAACCGAAAGAGCTTGTACGCATCCGTGAAGGCAAGAAGAAATTGCTGGTCTTTCCTTGTTGTAACGGTAGTATGACGGTGATTGATAACGATAGTGACTACCTGCTGTCCAGCCGTCCAATTCGTAATTAATTGGATTCATAAGACGAATATAGTGCTTAGTTGGGGCTACGCTTAGTAGCCCCTTTTTCGGCTTCAACCATCTCTTCAGGTAGCTCCATTTTGCCAGAAATCATCTGTTCCCGCAGTAATGCCCATTGCTCTCTCGAGGCACGAATCATAGCCGCATCTGTAATACGTTTGTCCTGAATGACTCTTCCAAACCATTTGACCGCCTCATGGAAGCGACCTATCCTACGATTTAATTCCCCCAGCAAATAAAGCAATCGGGCTTCATTTCCACCTGTGCCTTCCCGCTCAAATACCCTCACATACGAGTCTAGACTAAATTCCAAGAAACGACGTTCCTGCTCATGATCCTCACGGTAGCGGTATAACCAAGCGATATGATGAAGTAAACCAGCAACGACACGATCCTTCTCTTGGATCACTTGCGCACACAACAGTCCAAGCTTGTACGTTGCAAGTGCCTGATCGATCGTCCGTGCCCCGCTATAATCGCGTTTCTCCCAACGGTTACCGATCTGATTCTTGAAATTTTGCCGTTGTGTATCACTTAAACGTTCCGTTGAATTCTCTGTAGAAGCAAATCCACATTCGGGACAGATACGCACAACGTAAAAGTCCGGGTTCTCTAGTTTGTAATAAGCGCAGAAGTCGGAATCAGTTCGGTAAGGTCTCTTCAAACTTGGTCTAACCCGTGAAGTTTCAAACTCATTTTCACAATAGTGACACGTTATTTTCACCTTATACAGCGGTTCTAGTTCCACTCATTCCATCCCTCTCCCGTAAGCTTGTAATCGGAACTAAGGCGTGTTCACAAAGTGATGTGCCGGTCCCGATAAACGCTGCAGGATAAACGAATGCAACGGTTCTTCAACACCGATCTGTGTCAACGCTTGATTCATACATGAGAGCCATGCTTCAGCTCGTTCAACCGTCACTTCGAAATGCATATGGCGGGCACGCATCATCGGATGACCATATGCCTCAGAGAACAAGGCAGGACCACCGAAAAATTGAGATAAAAACATGTACTGTTTATCCATCACTGGCTGAATATCTTCAGGAAACAATGGTGCTAACTGTTCATTTTGCATAACAATCGGGTAAAAGGCTTCTACCAGAGCTCGTACACCTTGTTCCCCGCCGAGATTTTCATAAATACTTAGCGTAGGTTTCATTGATTTGCCCCCACATTAGTTGTGTCGAATTTTGGCATATATTACACTCCTATGCTTAATTGTGAACTAAAATTAAAGACCAGGTTACATACACCCTAATCCTCATTCTATCAAAAAAAAACCAAAAGTCCTATCTAACATCACACAAGATATGGATTATTATTTAACAATTTTGCGTATGACAGTATGACATGGACTTACTTACGACTAGATAATAACAACAAAAAAAGCGCCAAACCTAAGGTTCAGCGCATCATTTATTCATTAATAGCTTCGCCAGTCCTCTTCTTCAGAGCGTACAAGCGACGCACGTATAACATAGACAAAAGCACAGACTAGGACTCCGGTGACAAGACTCATAATCATCACTCCATCCGAAATGAATTCACCCGTTAGCAGATTGAGGTGACGTTCAGGCGTTTTTTTTCATTTTAGCATACATCGTTTAAAAATACAGCCATTTTTGCAAGCGCTTTCTATTGTAAATAGGTACTTAGTTGTACTGTTTGTCCGCCTTAGCTCATATATTGATGGCACAAGGCCTTATTCTGCCGGAAAGCCATTTTTCTGAAAAGGAGAGGAATCATGTCTGCTCTTGGTAAGCTGCAAAAACTAACCCACGTCATGTTTATACTTGCTATCCTCGCCCTATGCATGCTCATGATTCTATTTCCGGCAGAAACGTGGCAAGCGGGTGTGCGTGGACTTGCCATCTGGTGGGACGTGTTGTTCCCCTCCCTTTTCCCTTTTTTAGTTTTGTCTGAGCTACTCATCGGGTTTGGGATTGTTCATTTTCTCGGTACGTTACTTAATCCACTTATGCGTCCAATTTTTCGTGTACCGGGGAGCGGCGGGTTCGTATTCGCTGTCAGTTGCGCATCCGGTTATCCTACAGGAGCCAAGTTAACTGCGCAGTTGTGGGAACAGAAGTTGGTTACCCGAGAAGAAGGAGAACGCCTCGTAGCTTTCACCACCTCATCTGATCCCATTTTCATGATCGGTGCCGTATCTGTCGGCTTCTTCCATAATGTTGCCATCGCGCCAGTGTTAGTCGCTTCACACTATGCTGCCGCATTTATCGTCGGACTACTGATGCGTTTCCATGGCAAAGGAACAGATCAATCCAATAAACACTCAATTAGCGAATCTAAAGTTTACCCTTCACATCCAAATAACATACAAAAGAATAAACTGAAGCTCGCGATCGAGGCGATGCATCAGGCTCGAATGGCGGATGGTCGGGCATTGGGCGAATTATTGCGCCAAGCCATTGCCTCATCCCTTCGACTTATTATTATCGTTGGGGGGTTAGTTGTATTCTTCTCCGTCATCATGGAGCTATTGGTACAAACAGGCTGGCTGGGCGTGTTATACCAATGGACGGAATTAGGTCTAGTTCATGCTGGGCTGCCCCCGGCTCTGTCCCAGAGCCTTGTAGGCGGGTTATTCGAAGTGACTTTGGGAGCCAAAGAGGCCGGAGCCGCAGGAGCAAGTATCCCCCTTATGTACAAGGCGGCAGCCGCAGCATTTGTATTGTCTTGGGGTGGACTCTCTGTTCACGCACAGATTATGAGCATACTGAGCAACACCCCTATGAGGTATGGGCCTTTCCTGTTAGCTAGAGTCTTCCATGCACTCATCGCACCAATACTGGTGTTGTTGCTGTGGGTACCCATTATGGGAACGATGGATGCGCCTGCGTTTGCCCCGACTTCCCCTAATCTCATCCCCTCTACATACACTCCGCATTGGGGAACGGTTGTTGTTACGGGTCTCGTTACCCTCGGGATTGTGGTGTTCCTGCTGCTGATCTGCTCGTTAATCATTTCTCTATTTTCAAACAGACATGTAAAAAGATAATTCGTTTTGTCCATCTTTAAGGCCAGGAATATCAATCCAACGTTGTGTTCTTCTCCGGAATTGATTATCATCGGTAGTATAATGACCACAAAGGAGCTTTCATCTTGAGATACTATGTTCAAGACCGCGGAGACCAGTTATCGATTGATCTCAGTCAGCAATTTCACGCGCTGGCCAAAGAGGAAGGATTCAAGCTGGATGCAGAATCACCCGAAATTGTTGTCTCTATCGGAGGCGATGGTACGATGCTGCAGGCGTTTCATAACTTCATCGACCGGATCCCGGACATTGCTTTTGTTGGGGTTCACACAGGGCATCTCGGATTTTATGCCGACTGGAAGAAGGAAGAATTAAGAGAATTGGTAAGACTCATGAGCGGAAAAGGGGATTCGGAGCACCTTAAACCCCGCATTGTGCAGTATCCGTTACTGGAGCTGGAGATTCGTAAGAAGTCTGGCAATTCCTCTTATATCGCGTTAAATGAATTTACGTTAAAAGGGGTAGATGGTACCGTTGTTGCTCAGGTTGACATCAATGACGTCACTTTCGAGATGTTTCGTGGGGACGGCATCTGTGTCTCGACGCCATCTGGCAGTACAGCCTACAACAAGGCACTTGGTGGAGCTATGGTGCATCCTACAATTGATGCGATTCAGATCGCTGAGATTGCTTCCATTAACAATCGCGTGTATCGGACGCTGGGTTCACCAGTTATTTTGCCGAAGCACCATCACTGCGATATCTTCTCGCGCAAGGATCAACGTCTGTTGATGACGATTGATCACGTTAACGTTATGGTTGAGGATCTTATCTCTGTACGCTGCCAAGTATCTAGTCATAAAGTGAGCTTTGCGCGGTATCGTCCGTATCCGTTCTGGAATCGAGTGCGCACTGCCTTTCTGGACTAGCTACACGACTTGCTATGCCAATGAGAGTTATCTTCTGATAACAAGCTACAAAAAAAAGCGGCTCCTCTAGGAGCCGCTTTTTGCTTTGGCTGGTGGCTGATCTTTGCACTTTTGTAGAACAAAGTACGCACAACCAAAGTTGCAATATTCATTAATGTAGTCCACCATACTGGAGATCGTTGAATCCTTCGTTGCTTTGGGATGATTGTCCCGGTAGAAGCCCTTCAGACGTAACTGACTGTAACCCCAGTCTCCGATAATATAATCGTATCTTTCCAGCACTTCGCTGTACCGATCACGGAAAACTTCCGTGTTCCATCCTTCTTTGTGGTTCTGTACGATTTCGTAATTTTTCCCACCGACTTGAACGATGATTTTTTCTTGGGGTTTGTCCTGAGGTTTGTCTTGAGATTGATCCTCAGGTTTGTCCTGAAGCGACTCTTGAACCTCTTCTGTACTTCCTTCTTGCACTTCTATATCGTCCATCATGTATCCTCCATCATGCGTGTGTTGCCGCCTGTTCCGCATGTTTGGTAGCTGACTTCACCTGTTCATGCGCATGGTAGGAACTACGCACCATCGGTCCGGATTCCACGTGGCTGAATCCACGTTTCAAACCTTCCTGTTTCAGTGCTGCAAATTCCTCTGGCGGATAATACTTTTCAACAAACAGATGTTTCTCGGAAGGCTGCAAGTACTGACCAATCGTCATAATATCGCAATCTACTGCCCGAAGATCATCCATCGTTGACAGAATTTCATTATACTCCTCACCGACACCCAGCATAATACTTGATTTTGTCGGGATGTTCGGCTGCATTTCTTTGGCACGAGCAAGCAGTTCCAGGGATCGTTTATACTTCGCCTTCGCACGCACTTTGTCTGACAACCGCTCAACCGTCTCAATGTTGTGGTTCAAAATATCCGGTTTGGCATCCATAACAATCTGCAACGACTCACGATCGCCTAGAAAGTCTGGAATAAGTACTTCAACACTGCAGAGTGGCAACCGTCTACGTACAGCCTTCACCGTCTCCGCAAAGATTGTAGCCCCGCCATCCTTCAAATCATCACGAGCTACGCTGGTAATGACACAGTGCTGCAGATTCATCTGTTCTGCCGCCTCTGCTACCCGTTCTGGTTCTTGCAAATCTAGTTCCGTTGGCAAGCCGGTATTGACCGCACAAAAACGGCATGCCCGTGTGCAAATATCGCCCAAAATCATAAAAGTTGCCGTTCGATTGGCCCAGCATTCATAAATGTTGGGACAGCGTGCTTCCTCACATACTGTATGCAGCGTTTTGGAACGCATCATCTCTTTCATTTCCTGATAATTATCGCCGGTGGTCAACTTGATCCGAATCCAATCTGGTTTCGGTTCTTTAACACGTTTAGCCAATGCGTAAACCTTCTTTCTACTGAAGTTAGGCTGTTGCTCGGAACATATTATACCATGAAAGCGTTGGAAAAACTCCCATTTGTCTCATCTTGTGCATCACAGCTCTTATATGCAAAATGCTTACATGGATAAAATCACGACTTTTGAAGAACCTAGGATATAGCTTATTCACTCGGCAATCGTGTTTATCATCTACGGAAAGGGGCTGCTTCCCTGTGCAAGATCGCTTCACAACGCGGTTTACCTATACTTTCTGGATTAAAACGATTCTCGCAGGCACATTGCTTCTCCCACTCTTGCCTGTAGATGTCCATGGTAAACCCTCTATAACCACATCACAAGTCCAGAACCAGGGTGCAGAACAAAAACCTGCTGAAATTTTCGCTGCACGCCGTCATCTATATGAAAGTATCGGGCAGATAACCGGGATACCCTGGTACAGATTAGCAGCGATTGATCAATATGAACGAACCATTACACGTGCACACCCGAAGGATCGCAATCATCCTGAACGGCTGACAGGCATCTATATGACGTCTCCAGCATGGAGAGGCTGGTTAAACCCGGATGAGACGGATCAGCATCCGGCCTCCATTCTATTTTTCAACGGGTATGGGCGAGATGGTTCGGGTGACGGCATTGCAGATCCCAACAATGATCTAGATCTACTCTACAGTTTCGCTAGTGTTATTCAGAAGTATGGAAACCGTCAGGAGGACTTCAACATTGCTCTATGGGAGTATTATCATAACTCCAGATCGGTACAGCGCATTCAGCAATTCGCTAAGTTATACGAGCATTTCGACAATCTTGATCTATTTGGACATGCATTCCCCGTCCCGTTAGGTAGCAATTACTCCTATCGTAGCACATGGGGAACCAAACGAAGCTGGGGAGGCTATAGAATTCACGAAGGTACGGATATCTTCGCTCCTCACGGCCTTCCTGTCCGCAGCACTTGTTATGGTGTTGTAGAGATTAAGGGTTGGAACCCATTCGGTGGTTGGCGGATTGGTATTCGGGATCTGAATAATCACTACCACTATTACGCACATCTATCTGGCTTTGACAAAAACGCCCATATCGGTGAAGTTGTAACGCCAGGTCAAGTCGTAGGTTGGGTAGGTAGCTCGGGTTACGGAAAACCAGGAACTCAAGGCAAGTTCCCTCCACATCTTCATTATGGTATTTATCGAGATAGTGGTCTGACGGAATGGTCGTTTGATCCCTATCCATCGTTATCTCATTGGGAGCGGGAAGAACGCAAACAGAAGAAAAACAAAAGCAAATAAATGTTGATGACAATGGATTTTGTAGTGTAATGTGTTCTTCCTCAGATTGATACGACGTAAAATATCAAACGTTTAAACATCGAACGTAAACCCAAAAGAGCCTTATGTTAAGGCTCTTTTGGGTTTTGTCTTTTATTTTAAGCTTAATGATTTCCATTCGTGTTGGGCTGCGTTCCATTGATCTCGGGCATCTCCTCCAGATCAAACACGCCTCCTTGTGAGCCTTCAGATGGCATTTGCTGCTGCGTAGGAGCTGGTGGGCTCGTCGATGGACTTGCCGGATTAGAAGTAACCCCTCCCCCGCTTGATACCCCTGAATGACCTGATGGGAGTGCGATAGCTGGAGCCTGGCTACCATTGCTGCCTACAGGTTTTCCTTGATTATCATAGTAGTACATCGGTACATCGCCTACAACGAGCAGGTACGAGATCGGAATCTCTGTATCCACCGTCTCAGGTTCCATATCAAACGGCACCACCACAGCAACCTCTGCAATGATGTGAATGTATACTTCGACCAAGATCATATTGATACCGGCATTTTGCTGACGAGTGTTCAGGTCTACTTTTACCGCCCCCTGAGGCTCAATACGAACCGGGATATTGGGGCCAAATGATGCCATCACAGGGCTGCCTAATGCTTGCCCAAGTGGTATTTTCTCTTTTAACATATGCACATTCTGTAGGGTGGACTGCACGATGTTCATCGTACTTGCGGTGATTCGCATATGCTCGTTGTAGTTCAGCATAAAACCAGACACTTTCCCGGCAGTATCCGTCTTCCAATCGATTAAGCCTTCCGTTGTCTTACCTTCTGCCACCTGTGCCGTAATCGCTTTGTTGATCGCCTCGGTGGCAATCTGCTTCACCCTAATTTTGGCTAGGTGCATAATAGGGGGCTTCATTTTCTTATCCACATAGGCAAACCCCTGCATTAAACAAAAAGCAGTTACTAATAAAATGATCAACCACATTTTACGCTTGCCACTTGGCGGCTTACGGCGTCTCCGGCTTCGCCATCTTCTTCTCATCAATTTAGTGTCCCTCCCCTGCGGGATGAGCTATACGAGGTTGTTCTAACCCGACTAGGTATATGTTATCCTTATGCACTGTTGTCCCGAAAAAGAAGGACAGCACCTCTTATATGATAAGTTGGCATACGCCCCCTTTTATAAACGACAAAAAAAGTGCACCCTCCCACTACATCTGTGGAAGAGTACACTTATTACCATGGTCAAAATATATGAATTAGTTCTTCTCGACAGCGTGACCGCCAAACTCATTACGCAGTGCAGCTACCACTTTACCTGTGAACGTATCTGTCTCCAGGGAGCGATAACGCATCAACAAGGACAACGCAATAACAGGTGTAGCCGTTTGAAGATCAAACGCTGTTTCAACTGTCCAACGTCCTTCACCGGAAGAGTGCATAACACCTTTGATTTCATCCAAGTTCGCATCTTTGGAGAATGCACGCTCTGTCAATTCCATCAACCAAGAACGAATAACGGAACCGTTGTTCCATACACGTGCAACTTGCTCGAAGTCGAAATCAAAACCACTTTTCTCCAATACGTCGAAACCTTCACCGATGGAAGCCATCATACCGTACTCGATACCGTTGTGAACCATTTTGAGGAAGTGACCGCTGCCCGCTTTACCTGCGTACAGGTAGCCGTTCTCTACGGATGTATCTTTGAATGCTGGTTCAACCACTGCCCATGCTTCAGGGTCGCCACCGATCATGTAACATGCACCGTTGCGCGCACCTTCCATACCACCGGAAGTACCTGCGTCCATGTAATGGATGCCTTGTGGTTTCAACTCTTCATAACGACGGATGGATTCTTTGTAGTGGGAGTTACCCGCTTCAATGATGATGTCGCCTTTGGAGAGAAGTGGGCTAATCTCAGCCAATACTGCATCTACTACGTTGTGAGGTACCATAATCCACAATACGCGTGGGGATTCGAGAGATGCAACCATTTCTGCATAAGAAGATACGCCTTGTGCGCCGTATTCTGACATTTCTTTCACAGCTTCAGTGTTCAAGTCAAAAGCTATGACTTCATGTTTGTGATCAATCAAGTTTCTTCCAAGGTTCAATCCCATTTTACCTAATCCAACGAGTCCGAGTTTCATAATAAATCCTCCTGTAATGTGAACTATGTTTAAATTTTATTTTTGTTCAGATAAGAAAATAAGTACCAACACGGACCAAGTAGCCGTTCCGGTGTCGATTCGTTCTTACGATCGCTCTTATCCCCAGATTTTTTTAATCTCCTTTTACAAGAAGAAAATCCGGGGATAAAGGCGCACGCTTTCGCTTCTCCAGAATCGATCTCGACTCCTCCACTACTTTTCCCCGTCTCATCCAACTCATTTTCAAACCGAACGCCATCTATATTCAAAAATTTCCACAGCCTTCTAGGTAAAGATAAGCGGAAGGTCTTACGCAAAATTGGAATGGTACAATTGGAACTTTGAAGGCATTACTTCTATAGAAATGAAATCGTATGTTAGATTTCTTTATATTGGCTTAGTCTATACAGGCTCTCAAAGCTTTAGATTTGGCAAAGCTTATTGGTCAGTGCTTAGACCGGTTATCTTACCACCAACGGAAGCCGTTCTCAGCTGTCAGGCGGTCTGCTGACTCAGGGCCATGTGAACCTGCCGCATACGTATCCAGCGGCACACTGCCTTCTTGGAAGGCTTCTTGAATCGGTTGAACCCATTTCCATGCCAACTCAACTTCATTCCAGTGTGCGAAGAAAGTGGAGTCTCCGCGCATTGCGTCGAAGATCAAATTCTCATATGCTTCAGGCACATTGCGTTTGCCTGAGCTGAACGTCATACTCATCGGTTCCACATCACCATGGTTCAATGGATTCTTCGCATTTAATTGAAGCGAGATGCTTTCTCCTGGTCCAATTTCAATGGTTAGCAGGTTCGGCTCCATCGTATTCTCGGATTCATGCCCTGTTTTCAGTGGAGCTTTGAATTCAACAACGATTCGGGTAGATTTCTCAGCCATACGTTTACCTGTACGGATATAGAATGGAACCTCACTCCAGAATGGATCATCAACCCACAATCTTGCAGCTACATAGGTTTCATTCTGAGAACCAGCTGGGATACCAGGCTCGTCCAGATAACCAACAACAGAAGAACCTTGCAGTTCACCTGCTGCATATTGAGCACGAACAACCTCGGTTGCGATATTCTCTTTCGACAGTGGACGAAGAGACTCGGCAATCTTACGTTTCTTAAATTGAATTTCTTCTGGCGTACAACGCTTCGGCAAATGTAAACCGATCATCATCAGCAACTGAAGCATGTGGTTTTGGAACATGTCACGAAGTGCACCACTTTGGTCATAATACGCAGCTCGTTCTTCAACACCAACAGTCTCACTTGCTGTAATCTGTACATTGGCAATGTAACGGTTAGACCACAAAGCCTGAATAACTGGATTCGCATAAGTTAACGTCTCCATATTCTGAACCATCGGTTTACCGAGGAAGTGGTCAATCCGATAAATTTCTTCTTCTGCAAAGGTATTGCTAAGCTTCTCATTTAGTTCACGTGCGGATTGCAAGTCATGTCCAAATGGTTTTTCGATAATCAGTTTCTTCCAGCCTTTAGTGTTACCGAGTCCACTTTCTTGGATATTCAGTGCGATCGGCTCGAAGAATTCTGGTGCTACCGACATGTAGAACATGCGATTCTCAGGAATGCTAAGTTCTTGCTCACGCTGTTGAACCAATTCAAGCAGTTTGGTGTAATCTTCAAGCTTCGTATTGTTTAGAGAACAATAGCGGAAAGCCCCAATGAAATCACGTACCTGGGACGCTTCCTCTGGAGTTTGGCGTGAAAATTCATGCAATGACTTTTCGACATTCGCCTGAAAGTCTGCATCCGACAATTCACGCCGACCCAGACCAATAACGGAAAAGGATTTCGGCATTTTTTGATCCATGTACAGATTATATAATGCAGGGTAAATCTTGCGTTTTGCTAAATCGCCTGTTGCCCCAAACAGGACAAATGTCATTGCATCCATTGGAGTGCCTCCTGTGCTCTGTGCAGTATAGTATATGATGTTGCAAAATGTTCAAATCCAAGCATGACAAAAGACGGAATAAGTGGGTATGCTACCCGCCTTGCCTCCGTTTACATATCCGGCTTGAATTTAACATGGAACATTCCTTCTCTCCACAACTCGTTTGTAGGTTATAAATTGTAACCATTTGAATTAACGTTACCCATATTACACCTGTCGTCACAATTCGTCAACAATCATGTCGAACCTGTGAACACCAGTGTTTACAGGATTTTTCTTTGATGATAACGCTTTATGTGGTAACATTAATAACAATTGGCATGTGACCTTTTATACATAAAGCAACTAGACACCAAGGTTACAATAAGTATACTAATGCTATAATAAGCATAACCAAACTAAAGGAGTACAATTATGAGCGAGGATAAGAATGCCAAGCAAATGTGCGAAAAAGTGGAACAATCTTATCAGATCATTGGCCGCAAATGGGTAGCCCTCATTATTCATGCGTTAATGGAAGAACCCAAACGTTTCAGTGAAATTCACGCTTATATCCCTGACTTGAGCAAACGTGTGTTGAATGAACGAATGAAGGAACTTGAGGAAGAAGGACTAGTGGTTCGTCATGTGGTTACAGAACGTCCGGTGCGGACAGAATATATGTTGTCCCGCAAAGGGACAGAGCTCGGGAGGGCATTAAGTGCCGTGGAACGATGGGCTGATAAGTGGCTTTAATGAAGGATATAACTAGATATTGATGTAGTGAAATTTAATTGAATTTAATTGAGGTTATATTGAAATGGTATAAGGGATTAATCGAGATTTAGACGTTGATGCCTACTTTTATTTGTATCAGGAGCGAGGGAGAACTAGCGAATTGTAATTAGTCTTTCTCAGTTCGCTCCTGGTTCTTCATGTTAAATAATTATATCTTTCCCATTCACTTCGGTAACGTAAATATAACGTCCAATGGATCTTTCCCTGCAAAAAATGCATCGTACAATCTCTTCACTTCAGGTGAATCCAAATCCTTCTCTTGCGAGTTAATCAACTCTTCCAATGTTTCCAGAACGCTTATTTCTCTTGCTGACAGCACCTTCGAGTTCAGCAAGAGTTCTTTTTGATTAGGAAGCAATCCTCTAGGCCAGCAATCCGCATAAACGCCATGGTAAGTATCATACAAGAACGTAATTTGGCTGATGCCAGCATATTTTCGAACCTGTGGATGCACCAATAACAGAAATTGTGCAATGATCCCAGAACGCCATCTTATACTTGAAACTTCTTTGGCCTCTGTGAGTAGTTTTGATTCATTGCCTGGCGATTCGGTCACATCATCCAGTTCAAATCGGGAAAGGATTGTGATGGTCTTTTCTTTATCCACATGTTTTATTAATTGAATCACGACCTCTTGTTTACGCACCCCAGCATGAACAAATCCATTTAAGCAAGATATAATATCATCTAAATTAGTAGCATGATCACGTATACATCGGATGTATTCATTGAAAAGTTCATCAGAATATCTAACACTGTTCTCATCCCAATAATACGATTGAACTATCGTCTCAATTAATGAAGCTCGGTCATATTTATCATCAATTCGTGGTAGAAGTTCTATCATATATTCCACAAAATCATCACCACAATATTCTAGAATCGGCGGGATGTATTTTATTTTCTCCAGTAAAACAAAGAATGTCAGATACTCTATCGTACCTTTATCTTTGGTTAGATTTTTAAGTATTTCATTCATATGAATACAGCTCCAATTGTTCTAGCTGTTTCAATGCGATGTGCTGATAAGGCTCGCACAGTTTAGTTATTTTTTGAATCAATAAAGGGTTCTCTAACTTTTTCTCGTCTGCATAGATTTCTTTCCATATGTCATAGAAACTCACACCATAATGAATAGAGGATGTGTTCGCTGGGTCATCTTCATAACTTAATTTATTGATGATATCACGTAGACTTAATCTATTCTCAATAAATTGAAGGTAATAATAACCAACGGTAGTATCACTAGGTGAGAAGTTATTTTCTGTGTAATAACGCTCTTCCACTCTTTTTTCACATACAGCTGTCCCAAGTTCCACGATATTCTTCGCTAAAGACACGTCATAAATCCAGTATTCCACCTGGCTCTTCTTTAGAATCTGTCGATCTGCCCAGTCCTGCCAATCAGGTTTGGTATAATATTCACTCTCACATGCTATGTATAGATAATCTGCGATCATGTTGTTGTCTCCTTACATGCTTATCTCAATATTTGCTTTGAATTCTCTACAATGTAACTCGTTTCATTCTAAGATCTTCATACCTGGTTTCATTGGGTCTTCCAAATGAATTCTGCTAGCGACTATACTTGTTATTACTTCAATTGAATCTTGACCCTTTGCTGAATACGCTGAGAAAGTGAACAAAAACATGCCATCGTCCAGCTCTTCTACCTTCAACTCAGTAATGCTATCGTTAGGAATGTAGCCACTCGGCTCCATCCGGATGGATTCAATATTAGAGAACACAATGTACCCATTAATAATGTCTTCATCTGAGTAATAATTCCACGTAGTCGTTCTAACTCTAGATACTGTGGTCACCTGTATTCTCACTTCGGAGTTCCAGCCATCCATAATGATTTGCTTACAACCGCGATCACCAAGATAAATAGTTTGAATAAACGCTTTAGGATGCATAAAGCTACACTTCCCTCATTTTCATGTGCTTAGTTGCTCAAATCGTTTTGATCATTCTTTTCCAGGTCCTTTGAAATGTATCGAAATTATCTGCAACTTTATATAGCCCCTCATTACGGGTAGGATCATCATACTCCATATCTTTCCAATAATAAATCCTCTCTAGATCATCCATCAAAATCTTGCCTCCAGCAGCAGCTTCTCCAATGAGAATGTGCCCAGTCGGAAATTCATCCTTGAACGTATTCCAATACGCAAGATCATATCGTTTCTCTACGTGAACACCAAATATAACATGTAATGGGATAACCTCATTTAATTCCTCCACTACAAACGTACAGTAATGAACAAGCACTTTACCTCCATTATGATTTCTTAGATATGTCCTGTAGCCTGGAGGCAGCTTCCTACCTAGCTTTTGTTCCAGCTCATCTAACATCACATCGGTAGCGTAGCCGAAACTTCTAAGAAAAATCGGATGTCCTTGATCAATCGCTTGCCTATATTTCTCAACTTCACCTATAAATCGTTCCACATCTACTTCATGAAGGGCATAAGGACTAAACAACCACTGGACATAGTCACATTTCTTCGAATAATCCATCCTTATCCAATGAGATTGTTGGATTTTTAACATGTAAGATAAGCAACGTTCCCAAATCCACTCTTTCTTGTGTTCTAGCCAGTTTGACCAACGTTCGATCTTATTCATATCTGTAGCTGACTGAAGCTCTACAATCGTTTTCAATACACGCTGAGCCAGTTCCGCAGTATACGGACTTGCCTGTATATCGATATCAGAGGGACTGAGGTTAAATTTAGCTTCGAATATAGCTCTATGGAGGGCAAGCAGTTCAGTTTCTTCCTCGACCACCAGTTTAGAACTGTCCATTCACGTTACCTCCTCATTTCTCTATTACTATCATGTTCACTCATACCGACTTCCTGAATATAAGATCATAGCAACTAGCTTCCAGTCCAAGTGTTCCAATTGTTCTCTCTCGGATTCTGGGTACAGCCCATCCATATCCTCAATCCATGATGCCATTCCGTTTAAATAATCCTCTAGTGAAATGTTCGCCCAATCCTCCGAATTGTTCTTCAAATCATCTACTAAAGAGGAAATAAATCGAACTATATCTTCTCGATTTTCAATCTTCTCCAGATTCTCATAGATACTAGACATATCATTTGCTTCTGAACTACTCATTCTGATCACCACTACTTTCTGATCGCTATGTATTGTGTCTAGACGCTTTGTTAGGTTTAAGCTTCCGTTTCTGACTGAGCTTTTTCTAAGCTTCTACCGATCCTGATCAGTAATTGAATCTGCTCATCACGTAAATGTTCATGTAACCCATCTATTTCATCATCTAGAAAGTTAAGACCGATATGTTCTAGACAAGTAGATAAGATAGCGATCATACCGTAAGGATTATATTGCTCCCAATCATCACCTAATTTGCCCCAGTTCTCAATTACTTTAAGAAAACTCGCAAAATCATTTACTGTTTCGAATGGTTTGTTCCAATCTGCCTGATCGGCGCTCATTACGATCATATCCTTTCGATCCATTTAACATCTCATTTTCTAGAAATGATGTATACTCCACTTCACACGCCCAAGTTGGATGTTTTTCATTCAATTGATGTAGTAATCCTCTCATGATTGGACATTTTCTCGATCTTCTTTTTCAGAATTCATTATATTAACGCAACCATCCTTCTATTAAATTCAAAGTTCTATACGTAGTATGCCACAGCAACATCTGAGTTGTAATACGAGTACCAACAATTCAAAGTTGCAAATATGTAAATCACGTTCACTTTAAGATGCAAGAAGTCTATAGGTTTATTTGGAAAAGAAAAGCAAAGTGTAAAATAGAAACTCCAACTTAAAAACTGGAGCAGAAGGCATAACCCAGCCCGGCTCCAGTCAGTCTGTATATGACTCCCATACTTCTACGCTCATATTACTTAATAACAACCATGACGCCAGCCAGTGGATGAGCATAATAAAATTGATTCTCAACCTATTTCTCACGCTGCCCTCTTCCTATCGCACACTATAACCGATCTGATCTAAATACGAATAAAATTGCTTTCGCACTTGATCCAAATCCTGCTTCTGTTCTGCTGATAATCGTTCCTCATGAATGCTACCATTCTCGTCCACAACAATGGCTTCATACTTCTCCATATTCTCGAACAAGACTTGAAATTCAATAAACTCTTCCTTCGAAAGCATCTCCTCGGCAGCCTTGTATGTTTCAGTACGGAATTGTTGACGATCCATCAATTCCTTCTCTTCACTAGCACCTTCTAACCGTTCAAAGAAAGACTCCAAACTTGCGACTAGTTGGTTGTACTTCTCCTGATCTGCTGTACTCCATTGCTCTGGATGCATTTCTCCTTGCGAATCAGCGTGAGTCAGAGACATCTGCCCCCATTGTTTCAGGAGCCCCATATACTGAGTGAACTCCACTTCACTGAAATAGGCTTTGGCTTCCTGCAGTTTCGCTTCCAAACGGTTATAATCAGCCGAGGTTCCTCCCATCACTCTTATGTTTTCTTCAGCACCATAGATATCATCTGCAAGATAGGTGTAGCCTGCATATGCGCCTGTAGGGATAATTAGAACGGCCGCTATTACGGTTGCGACTAACCATTTACGTGGACGATTTTTCCCCTTCGACTCACTTCGGATAGCTTTCAGCATATTTTCCTTCCCTTCTGGTGGGGTAGCCCACGTACTTGTTTCTCCTTGGTAAGCTTCACGTAATTCATCCTCCAGTTTCATGCCAGTCCTCCACCTTTCCTATTTTCAAATGAATAGATCATACTCTTCTTCTGGCGTAGCTTAGTCAGTGCAGCATGAATTCGAGACTTAACCGTACCGAGCGGAATATCTAGAATCCAGGCAATTTCTTCTTGGGTGTATTCGTTTAAATAATGCAGGGTAACCACTTGCTGCAATTTGTATGGCAACCGACGTACTTGTTCTAGCAGAGGCTGATGTGCCAATTTACTGATTAGATCAACAGAGAAATCAATCTCCATGCCAGTGTCTGATTTCTCAATCCGTTGATTAAACCGAAATTGGGTCAACCTCCGCCGCCGATAATTTTTCACCTGACGCATCGTGATGCCCATAAGCCACGGACGAAAAGCACGCTCCGCATCATATCGATCCAATGACCGATACGCCTGAATATAAATATCCTGCACCAGATCTTCCGTATCAGAGACATGATTAATCAGAAACCGGACTGTCCGGTACACATCCGTTACTGTTCTCTCATACAACTCTCCATAGGCTTTATCATCACCAGCTCGTGTTAACGCTACAAGTTCTATGTATTCGTGTTCCTCTCTCATCAGCCAACCCCTCTCCTCTATTCACTATATATTGGCATAACGGGCTCATATCGTTCGATTTATTTCAGTTGCAGGTGCATCTACACGGTTAGGAAAAGCAACGGACTAAGTAATTCACTGAACAGTGATGGAATGTCATAGACTGGCTTGAGTTCACCTGCTGTCTTCGAGATACCGGCAATGATCATTGATGAGAGGAAAACCGGTTCACAACTAACCTCCATGGTAAGGAAGTGTTCTACGTTTGAAAGAAAAGATAAAAAACCTGACTAGACTGAGACTGTGCTCTTGTCCGGGTCAGGTTTTTGGTTAGTCTTAATTTTCAGTTCTAAACCAAACTCGTTAGTTGAATTTTAAAAGAAAGACATTCAATAGCTTATAGTGATATTTTTAAATTTTTTAATCTGTCGATCGGAATTTTTATTATTTACATTTATCTCATATGTATGTGGTTTATAATACTTATATTGTTTGTTCTCTTCATCGTAAAAAGCTTCTCTCTCAATTATTTCAACTTCTTTTGCCCCAATAAAACATAAAAGGACATCGCGAAATAAAGATAACAGCTTGACATGTGAAAGACTTCGCAAATTCCCCTCATATACCACATTTCCAGAAGTATCACTTGTCGTATACATACCTTTTCTATTTTCATCTATAAACATAATCTCTTCATTGTGAACAAAAATTGATGTTTGATCTCCATTAAAACTAATAAACAGATGCTGTTTCTCCCCATCAAAACATATAAATTGAATTGGTGTACTTGATGTTATTTCAATCTCTCGATCGTCTTGAGACAATGTTCTTATAGCTATAGATGAGTTATTCTCGAATTTAGTTATAAAATACTTACAAAGTTCTTCATTAGAGAATTGCATACATGCCCTGGAACCATAGTTCACTTCTTCTGGCATTGATTAAACACCTTCCTTGGTACAAGTGTAAAAGTCATGATAACATTTACATCGATTAAGTTTATTGTTGAGATAAAAGTGCCGATATTTCTAATCATTAAATATTCTACATTAATTCCCACAATTTTCTCAAGGTAAGCCAAAAGCTCCATCTAAGGATATAAACTGAAGCTTAAAACAATGCAGCCGCACATAAATGAAAAACAATATCCTCCCTATATACAATATCACCACATACATATCCCTGAAGGGCGCTCATACCTTGACCCCTAGTTGTATTCCATGTTACGTTTCCTGTATTAAGTCGTTAAGCTTTTAAAGGGGGATCGGCAATGACTGAATTAGAAATCGTAGATGTTTATGTGAACCTGTCAACGAACATCAACACTGGCATGGTTCACAACATAACTAATCAGAATCCGGCACTTTATCCTCCTACTATATAGAGTAGCTTGGCACTAATACTTAGTGCTAAGTTTCTTCAACGTATATCTAGGCTGATGTTACGCAAAAAGGCACCGGAAAATGGGGCTTTTTATGTTTTTCATCTTAGGATATCCGGAAATTTTGACTAACCTAAACTTCTCAAACATTAGATAAAGTCATTCATTTCAGAGACGATCTGAAATTCTGATTATGTTCAAATGTAAAAGTGAAGCAATCCATGTCATGGTAGCTACTCTGCCGGACTAACTTTTATATTTCACATAAAAAGGATGATCTTTATGTCGTTAATTAACGTTACTAACCTTACCTTCGCCTATGATGGCAGTTACGATAATATATTTGAACATGTGAGCTTTCAGCTAGACACTGATTGGAAATTAGGATTTACCGGCAGGAACGGGAGAGGCAAAACAACTTTTCTGCAATTGCTGCTTGGTAAATACGAGTACAGTGGGCGGATCTCAGCGCAGGTTGACTTTGAATACTTCCCTTTCCAGGTAAAGGATAAAAGCATGATGACCCTCGATGTCGTCGAGGACATTTATCCTGAGTACCTACATTGGCAGCTCGCGCGTGAGCTTAACCTCTTGAAAGTATCGGAAGATATTCTATATCGGCCTTTCGATTCCCTATCTCAGGGGGAACAGACCAAAGTCATGCTGGCAGCCTTATTCCTGAAGGATAATCAGTTCTTGCTCATCGATGAACCTACTAACCATCTGGATCTACATGCGCGAAAAATCGTGAGTGAGTATCTTCGCAATAAGAGTGGATTTATCTTGGTATCTCACGATCGATCTTTCCTGGATCACTGTGTAGATCACATCCTATCTATCAACAAGACGAACATCGAGATTCAAAAAGGGAATTTCTCCGCCTGGTGGGAGAACAAAAGAAGACAAGATCAGTTCGAACTCGCCAGCAATGAGAAACTAATGAAGGATATCAAGCGTTTATCTGACTCAGCCAAACGGACGGGTGGATGGTCGCATGAAGTAGAGAAAAGCAAGAATGGCACCCGAAATTCCGGCTCCAAAGTAGATAAAGGCTATATCGGACACAAGGCAGCCAAGATGATGAAACGTTCCAAAAACATCGAACAGAGACAGCAATCTGCCATCCAAGAAAAGTCTAAACTACTCAAAAATCTGGAAAACGCAGAACGTTTACAGATTCATCAGCTCGATTTTCACAAGAATGAACTGGTCGAATTAGAGAATGTAACGATCGCATACGGCTCTAGTACGGTGTGTACCGATGTAAGTTTTGCGATTGAAAAAGGAGATCGCATTGCTCTATACGGTAAGAATGGATCGGGTAAATCAAGCCTGCTTAAATTAATCTGTGGCGAGGATATTTCATATACAGGTCTTTGTCGTAAAGACCCTCAGCTCAAAATCTCCTATGTGTCGCAGGATACTTCCGATCTTAGCGGTAATTTATCTGATTATGCGTCTAATCAAGGAATTGATGAGAGCCTGTTTAAATCCATTCTGAGAAAACTCGATTTTTCCAGACTACAATTGGAGAAGGATATTTCGAGCTTTAGCGCCGGTCAGAAAAAGAAAGTGCTCATTGCCAAAAGTTTAAGTGAGCAAGCTCACCTGCACATTTGGGATGAACCACTCAACTTCGTGGATGTTATATCGCGTATGCAAATTGAAGATCTACTGTTGGAGTTTGAGCCAACACTTCTCTTTGTAGAGCACGACAGTGAGTTCTGCGGCAATATTGCAAAGAAAGTGATTGAGCTATAGTTGCAAACAGAATGGAAAAGTAAGCCAATAAAGCCGCCATCAGGCGGCTTTTCGTTGTATATTCGATGTACGTACTTACTGCATTATTCTAACAGCGAATCCTTAAAATGCTCCTCACATATGAATGACCTCTCATCTATCGGAATTCCGCAGTTTTAGCATCATAGATAACCAGAGTGTCGGAATGGGTTGCAGGCTTACTACATAATACAATAGAACCATCTAAATTTATGCTTTCTTATTAACTGTATGTATAATATCAAGTAAATTATTTTTCAAATCATCAATCATATTTTCCAAATATTTAAAGTATCCATCTACTCCTCTACGAATTATTGCATTCATTACAGGATGGTAGTCTTTACTTGTCGCTTTAATCAAATCCTCTGCAAAGTTTACTGCTTGCTTTTCACTATATTTAAACTCGTTAATTAGTAATCCAATTATCAGAGCATGTGCCTGTGATGAAAACAGTCGTAATTCATTTGCAACATCACTTACTCCTATCTCATCATTATTTAAGTTTAATAAGTCCGTCTTTTTTCATCTTCTTTCGCGTATAGTCAATTAAACGTTTTTTTATCACAATTCCGTATGTTCCTCCTCTTCATCTTCAACTAATTTGGTGAAAAAATCTAAAAAAGTTTCCCATGTATCTGGTGGTGAAATGAAAGACATTGTATCTATTCTTTCGATATCCGTTGCATCACACCATATAACGGATGGATTATTTTGAGTATCCATAATAATAATACTGTTCGGTGGCTCAGCTAACACAACAAAATTTGATGGTAATTTAATTGCGTTCCGAAGCCTAAGTGTTTCGTCTACAATATTAGGTGTAATGTCCTTATATGCAAACGCAAAACAACTTATTCCCCCTAGTAAACCCCCACTGTAAAATTTCGCTATATCACAATAATCGTCGGGAAGTTTTAACTGAAGAATTTCTTCGATTTTTCTTATAACATCCTCGTTGATTCCATCTTCAGGACACAACTGCATATATCTCTCATATATTTCATCTAGACTTGACAAAGATTAAGCCTCCTTAAAATTATTTTTTTTCAATATTAACAAGTATGGGTGGTCATACGTGTAGTGTACAACACAGTCTGGCTCAGCGCCACTGCGCAAACGCTTCAATGTATCGTACGTGTACTGTTTATTTTCTTCCTTCAGCAGCAAGCCCGATAGACTGTACTCGTACTTAAATTGTTGTAAACGAATGCCATGTCCGCTCGTATCCGTCAGACGAGTCAGTTGGCCTGCGGCATAGTATTCCCCGTTGCTCCTGGTTACCGTTTTGGCGCGGGGTGAGATGAGGATCAAAGCAGCCGAAATGTTATTATCCCGAATGGAAAGCCCGAACAGCCTCATCAGATTTCTCATATGGTAACCAAGCCTATTATAAGAGAGTCTACACCCAGTATTATGGCAGCCAATCCGGAGCTTGTAAGCAAATAAAGGCTAAGCAATATATCCTAGTGATAATACGGGAACGTTTTACCGTAACTCGTAAGTGCTATAGAAATAAAAAGAGTGGGTATCCAACAGATGGATAACCCACTTCTTTACATTTTGGAATTCATATGACAAATCTCTATGTCGAATACAATTTTTATATCATTCTGCTCAACTACGCCACATCCGAGCTGCACGGCACTATCATCGTTAATCCACGCGGGATTACTTCAATATCCATTAACCCATTATGGTGCATCTCACCATCAATCCCCACTTTTGCTATGTCATCACCATATTGAGTAATTCTTAAGCGTTTTGTCGTAAAATACAAGACATCTGAGCGGTCAAGATGTCTTCCATTTTTTATATCTAAAAGAAGTTGCAAAGTATTGAACCATGACTTTTTTTGAATGACAAGCACATGAAGTTGACCGTCATCCATCTTAGCATCCGGTAAAATGCCCTCAATCCCGCCAATAATCGCTGATTTTGAAACCAGGTAGAGAAGCGCATCATGTTCTTGTTCTATTTGGTCACATTCAATCTTAATATGTGTTCCCGATAATATTTGGGGGAGTTTAGGTAGAGCAGACAAATAATACGCCTTATCTCCTATAACGTTTTTCAGCATCTGGTTGGTTGTATAGCTAATGGAATTCATTGCACCACCCGCCACAACGTAATGAAAATATTCATTTCCAGCCAAGCCGATATCAATCTTCTTGGTCATTCCTTTTTCAAGCATTCTCGTAAAACCTTCATAGGATCGTGGTAATTTCAGAGCATTACCAAAATCATTGACAGTACCTGTCGGTAGATAAGCTAGAGGTATATCTAAACCTAGATTCTTCATCGTGTTAATTGCGTAATGCAGGGTTCCGTCACCACCAGCCACTACCAGTGAATCACAATCTTCAAAAAATGAATTTCCTAAGTCATTATTCTCCTTACTTGTGTAAAAAATATCCCGATCATGCAAAGCATATTTCTTTTTCATATACGCTATAACTGAAGCCTTCGTTTTGTATGCTGTATGCTGCCCTGATACGGGATTTACAATCATTTTTGGTCTCATCACTGGAATGCTCCCTCTCAATAAATTCCCTTTCTTCTATGCTTTAATTTTATATTCATTACGAACGGTCAACATCGTACATAAGGGCGGATCTGATCCTGCCCTTTCGGGTACCTGTGAATAAAATAGGCCTCCGATTAACATACAACTCTATTTACAGACACTGTTCATGGGATACTTTCATTTTTTACATATGCCCAAAAGGGAAGCATAAATCTGCCTTTTTGAACGATGTTACAATTTTTTATCAGTTGTAGTATAGGTGTAAGCTATTAAATTAGTTGTTGGCATAGCAAAGCATGATCGTTATACGAAGAATTGAGAGGAGAATAATGATGAAGAATACTACGATGAGAATGTTGACCGCGAGTTTGACAGCTTTGGCCATTATGACCGTTGCTGTAGGTTGTGGAAATAATACAGATCCAACCTCTACCCAAGTTGAGGAGAATGTGAGTTCAGACGAATCTATGGTTAGTATTTCTGATTCCTATGACAATACAGAAGAACTTGCGGTTAAATTCCCAATTATTAACTCAACACCAATTGAGTCTGAGATGGAAAAGAATATACAGAACAGACTCCTAAATGGTTTTGAGAACTGGAATAGAGGATATGAGGCATGGGAAGCCTGGGGGGACATTCTTTATACAGAGGATTCTCTCTATAACGTCCATGGCGTGAAACTCACGTTGAAGGAGTATCAGGCTGCTATGGATGCACAGCTAAAGTCTACCGATATTCAGATGGGTAACTTCAACAATATGATCATTAACGATGATTGGGCAGCAATTCGATATGACATCTCATCGACTGCTCGAGACAGCCAGCAATCTTCCGATGGAAGTGTAATGGAGTTCGTCCATTTCAAGGACTATGGTGATTCGCTCGGAACTCGAGTTGTTGAAGGCTGGGCTGGTACAAAGGGAGCAGATTTTGACGCATTGACCCATTTTCAAACGGATGAAGCGAAGGCGGCACAACAAGCTGCATTGGATGAGATCGTTAACACCAAAATCCCTGATACTACAGATCTCAAAACCAAATATCCTGTTACTTATCCCACGCCGGTTGATACCGATATGGCTAAAAAAATTCAAAGCGCCATTTACAGCGATTTTGATAGATGGAACCAAGGTTTTGATGCTTGGAGTGACTGGGCCAATACGTATTATAGTAACGATCTGAAATATCACACTAATGCAGAGACTATGACTCTCGATGAGTACAAGGATGCCGTCAAGAATGATGCCGCAGCGACCGAGGTCAAACGTATTCGTTTTGATAATATGCTTATCAGCGGCGACTGGGCAGCCATTCACTATAGAATTACGAATGAGGACACGAAGACAGGGGAAAAGACTGCTGGGGACGTCATGCAGTTTTTACACTTTGCCGAAGAGAATAACAGCCTAAAAGTTATTGAATCCTGGACGAAGTGACCCAGGTGGTTATGAGAGCACTAAACACATACGAGGAGTATCCAACAATGGGTGCTCCCTTATGTGTTTTAGAAATGTAGTTGTGATCAGCAACTTACTTGTTTAACCCGATAATGGTATGCGTTTATAGAAATACCTAAAGTAAATACATAGGATAAAATGTACATCCACATGATTAAAACAATTACATTGGCAAAGTCTCCGTATAAATCGCTGTATTGGTTATTAAAATGATTAAGGTAATATGAGTATGCAAATGTTGAAATCACCCATACAATGCTTGTAAAAAGCGCTCCAAAATTGGTGTACTTTCCCGGGATTCGATATCTAGGTGTTACCATATACACAATTTTAATTGTAAGAAATAAAAATAATAAAACGACAGGCCATCTCAAAATAGCTAACAACAGCTTTGTTATTTCATTCATGCCATGAAGTAAATCGAAATGCAAAACAATACTACTATAGCTATACACCAACAGGCTAAATATAATCATAATAACTAACATGATGGTCAGAAGAAGTGCTTTCAGTCGACGAAGAAAATAGTTTCGATGTTTGAAACTAAATAGAGTGTCCGAACAGACAAGCACTGCATGCATTCCGTTAGAAGCCAGAATAAATGCAAAGACCATCCAGACACCACTATGAAGCGTGAGCCCTTTTTCAGTATAAGGAACCAGCATTTCAAATACAGACGTTGGAAGTATTCCTTTTAACGATTCTAGAATATCAATGATCGGAAATTTCAAATAGGATGATGTGTAACTAATCAAAATTAAGATTGGAATTAGGGATAATACGAAAAAAAGAGTAAGATGCCCGGGGAGTAAACGTAACTCAGGGACGACAATCTGCTTTACTTTATTCCAGTATGGAGCGCATTTTTCTTGAATATGTATGTAGGTTTCTTTAATTGCAAATCATCTCCTTTATATACGATCATCATATATCAATATCCCAAGACTTGCATCAACGATAAAACAGGCGCTTTAAAATAAATACCTATAACAAAATAAGTCATTGTCCAGATCAGCGCACTTGAATAGGTAAAAAGGGCAAATTTCTTGAAATGAATCTCACTCATTCCAATCAGCAAGGGCATGACATAGCGCACCACCGGAATAAACATTCCAATGAGCATTGCTAGATCACCCTTTCTCCTCAGCATAAACTCCGCTTTCAAGAAATAACGATTGGTTAACCATCTTTTTTTAAATCTATGCCCAAAAAACCTTCCTATGATATAGGAAGTTGTGATTGCAGTCAATAAGCCTGTTAGAATGGAAGTATACGTTCCCCAATACTTGACGACACCACTATGACTTAATATGGATCCAGATAAAATGATGACTTCATTAGGTACAGGAATTCCAAAAGGACCTAGTGAAAAAGCCAAGAAGAAAAATACATATCCGTACTGATTAACAAGTTCTAATAAAGTATCACTCATCATTATTGTTTAATACCTTCAATACGAATGTGGATCTGATCTGGAGAAATACCCGTCATATGATTCACCGATTCAAATATGCTGGACTGTAATTCACGGCTGACATAGTGGATTTTCACTCCGTAAGTGACAACAATTCGAAGCTCAATGATTAATTTTGAGTTTGAGAAAGTAACCGATACTCCCTTATGCATTTTTTTCCCGCTCACGTGTTTAATTAGGCTATCTACGGCTCCTGTTGACAACAGTATTATTCCAGATTCTAATCTTGCAACTCCTGAAACAATTGTTGTAATCGCCTGCTCTAAAACATTTATCTTCCCTATATCTGTCTGTATCATCAATTTTAATGTCCCCTTTGAACAATTTTGTAATGGTATACATCCATTTTATCTTGAATTAAGAGTTAGCGTAATGTACCTTGGGGCAGAGAAGTATTGTACCTTTGGGCATGTGCTTTTCATATCCGAGGAGCACACACAAAAGGGAGACATCGACTACTAATGTCTCCCTTTGCCTGTATCCCGTATCATAAAACAGTTATCCTGCAATCACCCATTCTAACTCTCATTTCTCCTGATTACTGTAGGCATCAGGTAACTGTAGTAAGTAGCTATTTGAGAGGTCAAGTAAACGCTGGGCGGCCGAGAATTGAGATGCAGTAGATCCCCCTTCAACGATCCTATTGTTACTTAGTTCATAATGTACTCCGTCGGCATATTGATTACCTGTCATATATAATATTTTATCATTTATAAAAGAACCATCAGGTAGAAAGTGTCTTAACGGAATCAAATTACGCTCTTGATTGAACAAGTCTTCACCTAAAACCAGTTGATGTCCCAATGGAATTCCCAACAGATTGGCTACCGTTGGTAGAATATCAATTTGTCCACCTATCGTATTAATTACAGGAGGAAGCTGTCCTGAAGGCGAATGCACAATGAATGGGATGTTCATCATATCTGTGTACCCATAGTTATGACCTAACAGGGAATTCATCAGTTCTTTTTCTTTTCCTGTAAGACCAGTCATTGGTATCCCCTGATGATCCCCATAAAATACAACCACACTGTTATCCCATAGTCCAGACTCTATCAGCTCATCAAGAAACTGACCCAGCGCAACATCTGCATAATTTTGAGCCTGAATATAATCACCCATCAATGTATCCTGGAAACGATCAGGAAGCTTCATTTTAGCCTTTTCTTCAGGCAAGTGATAGGGATGATGTGCACTCATGGATATGACCATCGCATAGAAAGGTTGATCCTGCTTATCCAACATGGACAATTCAGCAGATGTTTTGGCGTACAAAGCTTCATCCGATGCACCAAAAGCAATAGGATCATCTTCTCCAAAAAATACTTGATCATAATACCGTTCAAAACCAATGGCACGATATAATCGATTACGATTCCAGAAATCCACACTATTGGTATGGAACGTCGCTGTATCATAACCATTTTCCTTCAGTAAGTGCGGTAGACTTGGAAGCTTTTTATCCATATATTTGGATGAAGTTGCTGGTTCATCCTTAGGTACGTAAAAGGATGTATTTACGACGAACTCGGCATCCGAGGTTGTCCCCTGTCCAGCATTCGTATAGAAATAAGGGAAGTACGTATTTTTCTCGATCAACTGATTTAGGTGAGGGGTAATCTCTTGCCCATCAATTTTGAGGTCAATCAAAAAGTTTTGAAAGGATTCCATCTGTACGAGTACTAAATTCATGCCTTTATTAATTCCATGAAACTTGGGTTCGTCTTGAAGTGGAGAACTTCCCTTGGTTAAATGAATTGTTTCTTGGGAGATGTCATCAGGAGCTATAAGCACTTCCTTCTCCACACGATCGGCGACAACCTTATAGACTTCATAATTAAGAATCCCCATACTCTTCGCTTTATTGATTTCATTCAGACTTGCATGCGCCGGCCAGATATTGAATACACATAAAACGAATGATGCGCTAATCGTACAAGTTAACACCTTACGACTCATACGTGAAGCACGATCCTTCCAGATTGAAACATACTTAGGTAGGATAATTAGAACTAGAAATAAGGCAATATCAACAAACAAAAATAAATAATAGGGTGTAAGCAGAGATAATGTGCTCTCTCCAACATGAGTAACCTTTTTGGCTTGTTTAAGTGAATGATATGTAGCGATAACACCGTAATATTTATAGTACATGATGACTGCAAAATATATTAACGTCATGCAGAAATTGACCAGCATATAGTACAATATCTTCCTCTTGGCTGCAAACCATTCAATTAGGCTAAACACCAGGATAAAAAAAGGAAGCTCTGTTTGTACGATAGCCCAATTCGTTCCATCATGAAATACAACAGACCATGCGACTACACTTTTCAACAGGAGAATAAAACTAAACAAACACAAATTTTCATAGGATCGACGTTTTAATCTAACCAAGCCTTCATTTCGTTTGTACATACCATTCATCCTCTAGAATTATTAAAAAGGAGCAGAAGCAGCGCCTCCCTCCCCTACAACGTAATCAATCTTTTAGAATAGAAAAACCAGATTAACCTCTCGTCAAAACATTGGATGGCAGGTTTCATCATGAAACCTGCCATCTTTAATTTACACTTCTGCTCTATTTATAGGCTCTGGAAATAGATCATGCGGATTCGTACGTTTCTGATGACGTTCTTCAACAATTTCCATTACCTTTTCCCCCTCAACATCCAAGTTCGGAAGAAGTCGATCTAACCATTTCGGCAAGTACCAAGCTGATTTACCCATAAGGATCATCACACCTGGGACAATGAATAGACGAACAATAAAGGCATCAAACAATACTCCAAAGAGTAGGGCAAAACTCATGACCTTAATACTTGGATCATTGGTCATCATAAACCCTGCAAATACGGATATCATGATCAATCCAGCAGTTGTAACTACGCCCCCACTATGCTTTATTCCTGCGAGTACAGATTGTTTGGCATCACCGTTCTTTTTGAAGTCCTCACGCATACGGCTAACCAAAAACACTTCATAGTCCATAGCTAATCCAAACAGAATTCCCACAACCATTATTGGTAAGAAGTTAAGCACAAGCGATTGTCCACTGAAACCGAAGATATTTTGGAAATGTCCATCCTGAACAACGTAGGTAATAAATCCCATCGTAGCTCCGAGTGAGAGAACAAAACCGAGTACTGCTTTAATTGGAACCAAGATGGAGCGAAACACCATGACTAGCAGGATAAAGGCCAAACTAACAATTATGATACAGAACTTAGGTAAGGCTTCGTTCAGTTTTTGAGAGATATCAATATTAATTGCCGTACTGCCCGTTATTTGTAGTTCCACATGGTTCTGACGTTCAATCTCAGGAATATGACTGCGAATTGTTTTTACCAGTTCCACCGTTTCCACATCAGCGTGCCCCGTAGCTGGAATAACGTTAATCAAAGATACCTTTCCGGATGCGCCTGTAACCGGATCGGCAACCACCCCAATGTTCGGATAGGTTTTAAGTTGTTCCACTGTTTTTGCCACATTAGCCCCAGCTTCAGCACTTCCATCCGTTTTGACAAGGATCATCAGAGGATTATGGTATCCTACGCCATACGCTTCAGATAACAAATCGTATGCTCGTCGTTCCGTCATACTGGTTGATTTTAATCCATCATCCATAGTCCCTGTTTCCATGTGTAGAAAGGGTACCGATATCGTGGAGAGAAGAACCAATCCTAGAATCACTGTGATCCAAGGTCGTCCTGTAACCAATCTACCCCACAGATTTCCTCGGGACTGATTTAATTTCTTAGAATCCTTTATCGGCTTAACTTTGATCTTTCCGCCCATTACGTCAAGAACGGCCGGCACTGTAATTACTGCAATTAGTACAGCTACAAAAATACAAAGCGCAGCAGCTACTCCCATGGCTGTGAGGAAAGGAATTCCAACGACCACCATACCCGCAAGTCCAATAATTACGGTTATTCCTGCAAAAACAACTGCACTACCTGCTGTACCGTTAGCTATAGCAATAGCCTCTCTTTTCTCAAAACCCTTCGCACGTTCTTGACGATATCTTGAAATAATAAATAGTGCATAATCAATACCTACTGCAAGTCCAATCATACTTGCTAATGATAATGCGAAGGAAGGTGTATCCAGAAAATTAGATCCAAGAATGATCAGCATTACGCCGGTTCCAAGACCAATGACTGCGGTTAGAATCGGAATGATGCCAGTGAGGACAGATCCAAAAGCAATAGAAAGTATAACCAGCGCAATTAGAATACCAATTCCTTCTGTAGCTCCACCAATCTCCATCTTCACATAACCTGAGCCCGTGAGTTCTGCTTGCATTCCGGCATTCCGTAAAGCCTCTGCAGCATGAATTACATATTCTTTAGACGCCTCACTAACATCACCATCAGCCTTGTTATAAGAGACTGTCGCATAAGCGATCGTGCCATCCGTGTTCATTGATTCATTATCATATGGGCCAGATACTTCAGTTACAGCAGGATCTTTGGATATGCTCTGAAGTTGTGTTTCAATCCGTTGTTTTACCTTTTCAGAAGATAATGTTTCGTTTGCGGGCGCTTTGAGCACCAGCTGAATTGCTTTGCTGCTATCTATCATAGAAGGAAACTCCTGATACATCTGTCCCATCGTTTCAATTGATTCTAACCCCGGTATCGTAGTTTCTTCACTAAGCTTCGGCCCCATCCCCATTGCTACCATTGAGGTAATCAACATCACCATCATTGTTCCGATGATTACCTTAATGCGGTTCTTGGCAGACCAAAATCCCAGTCGGTATAACATTTTTGCCATGTCAGTTTCGTCTCCTCTGCTCTATATCTTAAATATAATCTTATTTTATAATTAGTTTGGAACAGCAACATCGTCCCAAAGGGCATTCAATTCTGCCCTTTGGGGAAAGATCTATCAAGTTGATATTCTCTTTTATGGATGTAAACTACAACATATGTAATCAACTCGATAACAACAGAAAAAAGCATGCAGTCGGTAGCCTGCATGCTCGTTAGCGTCGATTAATATTTATAGTTTCAGAATACCTCGATCCAGCGCAGTAGCTACGGCCTGTGATCGAGAATCTACCCCCAATTTATTGTATATGTTCGTTAGATGAGCTTTGACTGTTCGTTCTCCAATGTTCATATCGAATGCGATTTCTTTGCTTTTATAGCCTTTAGCCACGCATTGCAAAATGTAGCTTTCTTTATCGCTCAACAGTTTGACATCTTCCTTAACCTCTTGTTGCGATTTTAATTTAGCGGCCATTACTCGCTCTAGCATCTCCTCAGATAAAAGCATTTCCCCTCGCATTGCAGAATCAATGCTTCTGAACAAGCTTTCTCTGCTTGTGTCTTTTAACAAATATCCTTTGGCTCCCAAAGCCAACCCGTTAATCATCAGTTCATCCTCATTATACGTGGTCAGGATAATAATAGGGATCGTAAGGCCTTTCTTCTTAAATTCCTTCATCGTTTCGAGTCCACTCAGAACAGGCATATTCAGATCCATTAGAATAATGTCAGGCTCCAGCTTTTCAACCTTTTCAAGCGCATCCTGGCCATTAACAGCTTCCCCTACGACTTGATATTTTTCGCTGGTCTCTAATATGAGCTTCAGTCCTTCTCGAACTACAAAATGATCGTCCACCAACATAATTTTATAAGGGCTCATGCTGACCTCCTTCATGAATTGTCATCGACATTGTTATGGCTGTACCTTCTGAGCTGCTCTCGATCTTAATCTGTCCACCAATCAATCTTGCTCGCTCATGGATTCCAAGTAACCCATAGTGACCTGGTTCCTTTCCGATCGCATCTGGATTGAATCCTTTTCCATTATCTGATATTTCGATCTGAAGTTGATTGTTCGAGACGATCACACTGACTTTTGCTACATTTGCTTTGGCATGGCGTGCAACATTCGTCAACACTTCTCTGACGATATGCAGACTATGTTCCATCACAACTCTGGATAGTAGCTGATTCAGTTGTACATGGCAGTCTACCTGAATGCCCGTGGAATGTCTGAAGTGTCTCACCTCATCTTCAATCGCTTCCTTAAAATCGATATCAGGTGCTGATTTAGTTCTAAGGTCATCTATTGCCCTACGTGCTTCAGCCAGTGTTCTACGTGCTTGCTGCATGGACTTTATTATAATGTTATGAGCCTTCTCTGTATTCCCCTGCATCATGTGTGCATTAGAAGCTTCCAATTGCATAATTAGACCCGCGACTCCTTGAGCAAGAGTATCATGTAAGTCCCTAGCCATTCGCTGCCGTTCATTGGACAATGTAAGTTCTTCGACTTTTTGATGAGCTACTTGCAGTTCATTCAGAAACTTTTGCAATCTGACTCGTTCATGTACTTGACGGAAAAATAGGATGCCATAAGCGATGACGATAATTAACATCATGACAAACATCGGAATGAATACCAGCAGTTCCTTTGTATCTCCAACCGTTAAGGCAGAATCAAAAAATATAATAACACTAACTAAAGCTATAAATATCACCCTGCTGATTCGAAAAGAAAAACCTAAACTTTGAGCAATGAGTACAGGGAGCAACCCAACCAGAACTGCCTGATAACTCCCTGGGAAAAGAATAGCGCACAAATAAATTAGAATCCCTTGGACTCCAAAATAAAACCAAAATTGTCTTTGGCTAACCCGATAAGAAATCCAATGCAACGCGGCGTGGAGAATAAACAATCCCGTAAATACCAAACTGCTAATCACTCTAGGATCATCCAGAAACTGAAGCGTAACAGATCCTGCGTATACAAAGATTAACCAAATGAAGATGGGCTTTCTTGTTTCAAATAGTTCATGTATCGTCTCAAGTTTATTTTTCTTGGTAATCATCATAACAGTTCACCCCAGTCCAAGATTCAATGATCTAAATCTTCCTATAAAACTTATTATTGGCGAAGGTTTGCTTACTTAAATCCACCATCTATCGAGCTTGCTTCCACTCGAAGTTAGACCGCACTTTGAGGATTAATATTTTCAGCATTAATTACGTATGTACAAGTCAGTGGTTAGGTTGGCTTTCTATACATGTCCTAATTTGGTTCCGCAACAAGCTCAAAAACGTCTCGCAAATTACAAGTTATCTATGGACTGTACAACCTCATTATATTATTTCAACTTGTTCATTACAGCGTCTAAATGGGCATACTTTTATTGCCCTTTTGGGCAGATATATTAGGTTTACGTGAGTTTAGCAATAGCTTGATAAAAATAAGACTATCAAAAGTGATTTTTTTTATTATTTCGTAGACCCATCTCCCCTTTCAGCATTATCATGGCTGTCTGTTTAGTCATTTACAAAAAATAAAAAACAGCCCTAATAAAATTACCAGAACTGTTCAAGTTAACACAAGTTATGAAGTTCTCCGTAGGAAATTCCCTGTCGTTACTTCGTTACTTCCTATACCAACTGTAGAAAACTAAAAATAACTGTCCCCACCTCCAAATACCCAAATCCCTTACCCCATAAGGCTTCACCGCCATTTCCGAGATAAAAATTCGTGTCCCAAAAACGCTGAGAAAAAGCCCTGAAAACTGGAAAGAAACTGGTTCAATTGTGAACGAAAACAACTAATAATTCGTGTCCCTGAAAGGATAGAGAGATGCCTGAGAAAAGAAGGAATCTGCACTTAAAACTCCTGTGTGAGAGCCTGGGAAATGACTGAGTAAAAGCTTGCATCAACTGCTTTCAATCCCCAAAACCCTTGAGTAGCCTGGGTTTCTGCTTGATTACCTATTCGGGATTTGGATGGAAATTCCCTGCTGGGATACCTCAAAGCATGAGAAAATGACTGGAGAATTGGTTGGGACAATCATCAACCAGGCTCCAGTCTTTGGTGGTTTGGGGACAGTTAATTTTAGTTAGGACAGTAAAAATAAAATTGGACAGGAATTTTTAGTTAGTTAAATAGTAATCAGAACGTACTACCAACTTAGATTATTCCATAATCAAGATCGATAATTAGCTCTTTGATTTTTTTGTTTTTATCAAGGTACTTCTGTAGTCCATGAAACACTTTACCATATTTATCAAACCAACAAGATTTATGCAAATATTTATAACTGGACTCAGAATCACCATCAAGAATAATACTTGTATCTCCTACTTCAAGAACTTCAAATCTATCGTCAAATTCAATATATTCATGTTTATCAAGTTCTCTAATACCTCTAAAAAACTCTGAATCAGTATATATACCATCATTCACTAACTTATTAAAGATTGAACGTATGTCAATCTGTTTATTGGCTACATAATAATTGATAATACTTAAAAGTAATTTCCTCGTTTTCTTATCAAAATAGGAAAGTTTATTTATAGCTTGTTTCAAATTTTCCTTCTTCATTTCATAATAATCGGTATTTGTTTCAATCCACTCTATTACTTCCTCTAAGTAGTCCTCGTCAAAAAGCACTTCTTCATCAAAATAAAACTCCAATTCCTCAATTTGTTCAGAAGATAGTGTCTTTTTTATCCACTTTTCATGTTTAGATTTTATATCCTCTATAACTTCAACAGTATACTTTTCTTCGTCATTATCGATTTCAGTATGGTGATCACCACATAATAAAATTAAATTTTTATAATTATCCCTTGCTTTAGTGGTTAAGTCATTTATTCCTCTTGGACCTTTTTTACTCTTAGCAACAATGTGGCATTCCTGACCGATCACAGTATGCTTATCCATTTCAGATTCAATGCACAGTTCTTTTCTACAATTCTTAAAATTACATCTGTTAGCAGATTTAGCCCAAAGAATTTTTCGTGTTTTTCCCGTAATAGCCACTCTTTCACACTCCTCAAATAATTTCAATACCATTCTATTGTTTTTCTACGTTCTACCACATAAACTCCTCTTCTTCATCATCCATATCGACAAACATAAACTGTGAGCTGTATGGAAAACTTTGAATAATCCCTTCGTTACTCAAATTCTTAATTGCCAAAGAAATTGAGGCTTTATCCATATCTAAAGTGCTGGCAATTTCCTTTTGACTAACTTCAACAAAATGTTTAGAATCCGCCTTCGTTAATAAGTAAAGTAGAACCCGATATGATTTTTTTGTAATGTTCTCATTTTCATAACAAGCTTCAAGAAAGTCGTGATCTACCCTCACTGCAAATCGTTTTCTTGATTGTTTAATGCTCATCCAAAATCACCTTTTTTTTCTATTTGTTTATCTTATTCGAAACAAATATGACTAAAAACATTTAATTTATTAAACTTAAAATAACATGTGGCAAAGGATATAGTCAAGCTATCTCTAAAACTTGCCCATTATTTCGATATTTGACTCAAGGAACTTACAAGGAATACCACCTTTCTTAGTAACTCTCCACAGATCTTCGAATTTACATTGTATCTTTGATTTGGGATGCTGTTAATTATCCTCGACCATCTGTTCTCACAAGCTTTGTAGAACAAAGAAATTGTTTAACTACATTCTTTGATCAAACACATAACCAAATGCTTTATTTAGTTTTAATAATCAGTTGAAGATCAGCTAAAACGAGTGCCTTCATTGCTTCAACCCTTTCTCCTTATATAATGTTTATCTCTCTTTTATACAAATAAAATGAATTATCAATTAGACTTAACTCTTTTCACCTATTTTTTTAGGGTTCTTGTTCTTAATCTCAAGAAAAATTACGCCGTTTGATTCTGGAACCTGTAAACACAAAAAGGGAGTCTTCACTGGGAAGACTCCTAATACCACAAATATTCTATTGAGAAGAATTGTGTCGAGGTAATGATCGAAGCAATCGAAGTGCTTCCTGTGACATAGCCAGTTCTCTCTTTCCAATTATGGTTGTTTTCATTTCATACTTTTGCTCATTTTTATTCTTTTTTCCTTTCCTTACAGATGCCATGATACCACCCTCCAGCCCATAGATGTTATCTATGATATGTAGAGGGGTGGTGTTTTATGAGCAACTGTTTTAGCGTTTCCATCGAAGTGCTTCTTCATTTTATAAAGTTGTCAGGATTGTCAAAGAAAGCTTCTGCTTTCACCTTAGAAATACGTGCGCTCTTGTTACTAAATAAAATATCTTTCATTGTAGGGATTAACAATTTGTATCCAAGCTTATCATATGATTTTGCATAACGAATCAAAGCCATGTCGATCCTATCCAAACGTTGAGTTTTACTTGTTCCAACATGGTCTGGTCTATCAGGTGGCACTAAATCCAAGTCTGTGAATACACCTGAAAATCCGTCAAACACATATTCGGCAAGTCTATTTTTTTGCGGTATCTTAACATTTCGGCTTTTCTCGTAAGCATCCTGTATTTCCGTTTGAGGTATTCTCCCATTTAGTACGGCACCTTCATATGCCCAATAAAAATAATCAGGATCACTAAATAACAATTGAGGTAATGTTTTATTTGAGTGTTTCCCGAAACCCAAGACTGTCCAACTCAAGTGGCATACACCTACTGTCTTATAATTTTCTACGAATCTATGAAAAAACAGATGGGTTTAATCCCCACCTGTTTGATGTTATATCTAATTTTTCAAGTTATTCAATAATTTGCGGTTCATTTCACGGATTTCTTTAAACCCATTAGAAACGGAAACTCTCATTTCACGGTTATCTGGAGATGATGGTTTACTTTGACCACGATAGAGTGGAACTTGTTTATTTGTTACTCTATTCGAAACTTTAGCCACAATAATCCCTCCCCTTGGTTTATTCTTGCCCGTATTATACCATGAATCTATATCATGTACCAATGAAAGATTCGAGCAAGATTAATTAAATTCGTGATATCAGCTTCATCCACAGAGGATCCTTCACTCGATTTCACGCCAAGTAAGGCTGATTTTCCACCAAATATAGGAACAATAATCATTTTGTTATGCTCTACAACAATCCCTTCACCTGACAACAACTTCTCAATACAATTCATTCTCTGACTCGGCTCGTTTTCTCTCCCTGGCGTGTTGTCAATTTCATAAAAGAACAGCGTCTCCAGTTTGCCGAGAGAAATTCCAATATTTACTTTGGTAACATCATCTTGTACTTCGGACTTAAAATCAAACAGCTCTAATTTAAATCTGAACTTTTCGGTATACAGATGCAGATATTGCTTCAATTCTCTTCGGTATTCATTCCAGCTATGTATGGGTGACTTTGGAGCAAAGTAAGATTCTGTTTGTTTGATGACATCTGAAAATACTTGCATTTTCATTGAAGTCGACTTGATAAAATCCTCATTTACCTCAATTGCTTTCTCAATCTTTGTCCGATGCTGAAATTCAGCACTCCAAATTTTCGTGATATTTGGTGTTTGGAAAACGCCTAAGTCTGAAAATACAATAAATGCTGTTAATTGCAAAAGAACTTGCCAATTCCGATAGTCGATATAACCTGTAACGATTCCTATGCCTACGACAACAATAAATAAGGTGTAGTAGGTTTTTCTGTATTTCCAGAGATCGTCAGTGAACGTTTCGGGATTTTTTCTGAATTCATAGACAGATGAAACCAGATAACCGCTCATTGTGACAAAGAAGAACCCATAATAGAACTTTTCGCCGTTTTCATATAGTTCTTTGCTTTTGTTTAAGATCTCTCCACTTATATCTCTATAGATGAATCCAAGCACAGTGAGACTAATAATCATAGTTAATCCACTTAAAGCCCACCATTTCCGCTTGACCAGATACCTACATAAATCCATTAACATTTAATTTTCCCCTAACTATAATGTACTACCATTATTTTTTATCATCAGACCATTCTTGAATAGTGTACAATTTGTAAGATATTTTTACCACTTTATTTCTGGGACACCCAAAAAGAGACAGCTTAAATCGCTGTCTCCCCTTGCATTATCAGTTCGTTTTCTTGAACTCAATAATATATTTGATTTTGACTTGATTCTCACGATACAGAATGTACTGGTTATGAACCAATCCTCCAGGACTTTTCGCTCCTTTAACGGAATTATAAGGTCTTGGTGTAGAATCAAGTTGTGGTTGTGCAGACTTGTACTCTTTAATTCTACCCGTTGCGCCTTCACAGACAAACAGGAAAGTTCCACCGAGTGCACTACCAGCATCCCCCCAACAGTATTGGGCAAATTTCGTACTGGCATCCGTCGAGTAAATACCAGAGTCTAACATAGATCCTGTATGAACTGCTGATTTCGGTTTGATTTTCAAACCGTTCTGCATGATACTGAGGATGTTTTCGTTTCGAGATCCATGGAATAATTCCATCGTTTCAACCTTGTAAGGGTTAAAATGAGCATGATTCACCATGTCTTCCACTTCGTAAATCTCTTTGATCTCGAAGCCATGATAATTGTGCCCTTTCGACTTGTCATATTCTTATCCGTATAACTGGTTTTATAATGTAATATGATTTTTATGATTTGACTTATAGAGTCTATTGATATTATTTATGTTGTAACCCTTGTTATGATGTTTAACCCTCTTTTATAGTTCTGTAGACTTCGAAGTATGTCATTACGAATTAAATCATCATTATTAATGATTTGATGTTCTGGTTGTTCTGAAAATATCGTAGTAAAGGAATTCTTATTTGTGACTACATTTTTTCCAGCATAATGATCTGAAAAATTGGTAGTTATAATATAATTGTAAGGAGTTTTCTCGTTATTATTTACATATTTATTGTGATCACCTTCAAAGAAAGTAGTTAACTCATCAAAATAAGAAATTACACCCAAACCAATATCTTTACTCGGTGGGACATTAGTGTCTATAAAAACGATAAAGGGTAAATCCTCAAGCTTTTGCTGCTTTGCTTTATTAAATAAACCACCTAAAAAATTTGATTTCAAATCTTCTAAATTATTCCCTCCAAAAAACCCCAGAACTCCTTTGAATCTTTTACTTTTCGCTTCGAAACTTATTTTATCTTTTGTAATTTTATGAATTCCAATAAATTCACATGAGTTCCCATTTTTATTTTTTATAGAATCTCCATCATAAGTAAGTTTAAACCCCGCTCTCAGCAGAATAGAAGCTACAGCAATTTCATATTGAACACTTTGAAATTGGTCAATATGTATAAGTCTTTTTTTAAAAGCATTGTGAAATGCTCCTTCAATCTGAAGGCAATACACATCAAACGCTAATGTCAATAATGATCGAATATTACCTGTAACATATCTGCTGAAAACTTGTTTATTATCCTCAAATTCAATAATTTCATCTATATTTTCATCTACCCACTCGTCGTACTCTAAGTTCCATTCTGTTAATATACTATTCTTATAGACATCAATTGTTTTTCTTAAATTACTGATAATAAAATGTACAAATGTATCCTCTTCAGGATTGAAGACCGTTTTCAGAAATTTTGAATTTGGATTACTTCTGGGATCCAGATCAACGTATGGCTCTCTCCAATCCATATCATCTTCGAGTAATATTATCTTTTCATTATAGTTAGACATATCTAACCTCCCAAAGTTATCCTATATAATTTATTTGAAATTGCACCATCATATAACTCAAAAATCAATGTAATCTTCCCTTTGTTTAAACAATGATAAGTTCTAAATAATAAAAATCTATTGTCTACAGAAATTCGACAAACAGTTCCACATTCCTACTTTTCCCAATAATTTATTCCGAAAACGTTCCTTTTCGGAATAAATAACGATTTGGTATCTGACATAGAGAGATGAACGCCGAATTATAGGATAGAGAAAGACTGAATTTTTTGTGTAAAACAAAAAAGCCGAACGAATAATCAGGAATAAACACCTGAAATTCATCGACTCGACAATCAACTTATTATTCTTATGGACTTTCTGTAGAAGAAAACTCTAATTATAATTGAAATTAACTTTAACACCCAATAATTGGTTCAAGGACATCCTCACATAAATGCTGTAGCCCTTCTAATTGTAAGCAATTAGAACGATGATTAAAGAATAATGTAAGGATAATGGTAAGTTTCTTGTTTGGAAGAATTAACTCAGCTATCTCATACGATTTCCCATTTCTCAAAGTCTTTTTCGTGAATGTTAAATTTTCATTTCTGAAAATGAATTCCAACAGTTTCTTCTTAGCGTTTATATCTCCAACACCGATTAGTGTTGAGAAGGGGAATGTAACAAATACTTTCCTAATCAGCTCAGCACGATTCCATAGCATCTTGGAATACTCGTCGAGTTCTTCTTTTGCCAATTTACCGTTGTTTAATTCAGTTATTTTTTTCAAATTTGCATTAGCTAATTTGAAAGCTGAAATGTACTTCTTTTCGTCAATTCCATCGTATGGCCAAACATCCTCTGTAGGGCGAGGCAAGGGTCTCCAGTCTACTAATCCTGCCTTAATTTTAGTCTTGTTTGAATATAAGTGTTCTTTCAACTCTTGTATTTGATTCCATTGATTATTTAGAAGGTTTTTCTTAACATTGAACCAATTTTGATCCTTTTGTTCAAAATGTAATAGCATCCTTGCTTGGAATTCTAAGAACGGAGAAGCTGGAGGTGGAGGTGGGGCAACAGGTGACAGTCCACTTGCAGTTCTTATTTCATTCGTTATCCTTCCCAGGGTTAAGTACCCATCATGACTTGTTTCATCCCAATACCCCAGTCTCCAATCATTATCAATCCACGTATTCGGATCATATCCGTAAAGCTGACACCTTCCTAAAACCGCTTCAATTGGGTAGCCGCCCAGTCCTTCTTCATTTCCAAAAAAGACTACTTCTGCTTCATTAAAATTCCCATACCCAAACCAAGGTACTAATCTTTCAATGTGATGAGAGTCCAATTTCACTATATGCCGCTCCCGTTCTGAATAAAATATACAGCTATTGAACTACATTTCGACGAGAAACCAAAATATCCCTCCTATGTTGGGAATGATCGTCACACTTACAAAACTGCAATTCTTTCAACGATTTTATATTGCGGAGATCTTATTAAGATCATGTAAATATTCCTCTGGAACTCTACTTACTCCAGCCTTCACTTTAACCCTATTTAAAGTTAGCGATTCATCGTTCGACTTCAATTCCCCGATTGCCCACAATACTCTACGTTTTTGAAACGCTTCAGCATCTTCTACCACCTGCTCAAGAAAGGCTCGAGTACGTGGCATCTTCTTCAAATGCTTGGGCATTAAACATTTGCTACCTATAATCTCCTGTATTCTTTCCAAAGTGATGCGGCGTGGCTTTCCTTCTTCACTCATCAACTGTTCTGCAATCTCAGTAACTTTTTCAAGAATCTCCAGATCTCGCTTTTCCCAATCATGACGTGTTGTACCAGCCTTCGGTGGCAACTTTTGGGGCATGTGATCCATAAGAAATTCTCGATCGTACAGATAGAGCCACGCATATACCTTGGGATCAAGCCTCCTCAACTCCAATCTACCATGATGAGGATAATCATTTCGCATTTGTAACCATACTTCTCGTCTCTCCCTTTTGGCTTGCTCTCTATATTCTTCAGTCATTGTTTTCTTCATAATTTTTCTCTTTGGAGGAGATGTTTTACTCTCATGACCATCTATTTCAGATGGATCCCTATAAAAAACTTCATCCAGTGTCAATTCTAATAATTGCATGACCAACAGATGGCGAATAGGATGAAACCCCTTTCGATGCCTTTGGAAAATTAGCTTTAACCAGCTACTTTCACCATTTGCTGATGATTGGAGAATCTCCAGCAGTTCAACTCCGTAAAAATCAATAAATTGTGCTCTTAATCGCTTATAATCAGTTCTGCCTTTATCTGAGGCGTAGCCTTTCCGTATCAACTGATTTATATAGTGTTTATGAAACCAATCCATTGGACGATGAGGATATTTAAAATTGAGCAACTTCTCAATGTTGTTCACGATGCAACTATATTGGCTCAACATTTCCTTATCAGTAATCTCTCGAACAGAATGATCAGTGCGATTATCCTGTGTTGGAGCTATGAATGCATACTTCATTCTTTCTCTCATCAAAACCGAGCTTTCAGAAAGCCATATGCCATGTTTAATGCAAATTCGAACGCCTGAAATTTGATGATTTCGCCTCCAATAGTATTCACCATGTCTCTCCATATCTAATTGATTGCACAATACACAGTATTGGAAATGAGTATGTGGCTTTATAGCTGACGACATCAAACCAATTGCATTATGCAGATCCCTCCCATGTTCATCAAGCATACTCACATATATGGCGTGCGCCTGCTCTTCATCCCGAAAAGCGGTATAAAAAAGGTACATCGTATTCTGGACGATAAGCTGGTTGGATGATAACGTTGAACCAGCAGGCAAGTTGGTGACGATGTTACTAATACCTGGTTGCAATTCTACACCTGCTGTGAAGCTATCCATTCCGAAAATATCTTTCAAGATAGCTCTGTGACTTATATTGCCACTTCGAATCCCAACTCTGGCAAGCAAACTATATAGCAGTTCATCCTCGTAAGGAATCGGGAATTGGAGCATCATCCGATTTCACTTCCAGCGTCTATTGAAAAGTCCGATGCAATATATCCAGCATCTTTAAGCACTTGATAGGCAGTGAGACCATTCTCCTTTCCTGCCTTAACTAACTTCCTCAAGTCGCGTTCATCTTCGATTTGTGGACGTGTCTCGCTTGTAGTTTGCTTATCTTCAATTAGTCCGAGATGAAACTTGTATGCTACTTGGACAACCTCTTGAACGCTTTGGACATGTGGCATTTCCGAGAGAATTTTGCTGACATTATGTTTGGCTTCTTTTTCTGGAACCCCTAATAGTGTTAATCGCACCACGGCGTCCTGTTTCAATCGCTCAGCATGCACCTGTTGTTCTTTTTGTGTTTTCTGAAACGTTTGAAGCATATTACCTAAATTCAACTTGGATTGTTCCGCCGCAATAAATCCATTAATAGGAGCAATGTTGATATCGCCAAACTTGGCAATCCCGTTCAGGTTGCCTGAGCGAAGAGCGTTCAACATCGGCTCAACTAATTTCAGGCTATCCTTAACGACACCTTTAATAATCTGTGGAGTTATCGTCTCCGTTCCTGATGTTATTGCTCGTATTTGAGAGAACATAAAAATCTTGACGGCAATATCCGTTATTCCGCAACTCGCTTCATATATGGCATCATTCAACTCAGTTGTTAATTCCGTTGGATTTCGAACCCACTGATAGTCCCAAATTCCTTCGATGAAAAGCCTCCAACTCGGCTCTTCTTTCTTCATAGGTAGCCAGGCAACGTCACCCTGACCACTTCCGCGCCGTGCAATGCGAAAATTCGAAAAAAGAGCTTGGGCGGTGGGCGTTCCAATTAAAATTGTTGGGAGTCCAATAGAATTAGAGAGTGTGACGAAGAATGAGAGCATTTTCTCAGCACCTCCGCTGTTCGCCACAGACAAATTCTGAACTTCATCGACTACAAGAATTCCTAAGTTACAGCTTCTGGCTATTTGGGAAACAATCGGCATTAAGGAGGCGGCAGATAATTTTGTGTTCTTGCCAAAGCGATCCATATAATTTGTCCCGAGGAGCTGATCCAACTCCACAAAAAAGTTATTAATCAATCCTCTAATTGAGCCGTCTGGAGGGCATTCCAAACGCAGAAATACAACCTCATAGGCGCTTAATTGAACACCATTGTACTCCGAATGACTAATGTTTTGTGGCATCATAGAGAGGATGCGATTGATAGCCGTGCTCTTCCCCATACCACTTACGCCAACAATGGTCAGTCCCGAAGAAGAAGTTTGTATGTTTTGATGGATTTGCCCCCTTTGAATATCTGCATATCCTTGAACCATTTGGCTCGCATAGTTGGGCTGTATAGGGTTTCGATTGACATAGCCCTGCCGAATCAGTCTCGATATTCGATTTTCAAGATCAATGTGAAGAGGCATCACCTGAAAATAGCCAAGCAGTTGCTGGATCATGTGAAAGCGGTAATGACTGTCGGCATAGCGTTCTTCCTTATCAAAATGAGGGTAACTACTCAGGGCTTGAACTACTTCTTCTTTAGACATGATAGAGGGCAGTGCCTCAATCATTGCGTTGTCTTTGTATTGACTCACGATTTGGGATGAATATCGAGCTACTTGTGCCAAAGCGCCGTTAGGAATCTGTATCCATTCATTCATGCTATTCCTCCCCTCGTTTCTTTTTCAGCAAATCGAAATCATTAAAATAGTCAATGTTGCCAGCGGAATCCACATTGTCTTTAGAATTCATTGATTTTCCGAACCCAAGCTGAGCGTGTATGGATTCCTCATTTCGCATGAGTTGCTTTTCAAAATTCCGATAGTCTTGAATTCCACGAAGTTTTTCAGCTTTTGTACCCGAGACATATTGCTCTTTCGTTTGCTTTTCCGCTTCCTGTACAATAGCTTCGATGTGCGTTATCAAATCAATTTGAGGCTGTAGCTCCTTTTCTGCATGTTGCGCCTTTTGCATCCGCTCAAACTCCTGCAAATACTCAATTTCCTCCTGCGTTCGACCGTTGTATTGATTGTACTGGCCCAGAAGATAGCATGGTTCAAACCCATTCTCGCCTACACCTCTCAAATATATTGTCCCAGCGAACCAAATCCGTACTCGATATCACGTCCTGGTGCTCACGCTACAACTTTGCTGGACTCGATTCAGGTAGAAGTTATATGGTGGAAGTGAAAACAGTGGATGCAGAAGGGAATGTTTCTTTGGGAACAAGCCTGATCGTTCAGACAGAACAACTACCTCCAGTAGATAGTATATGACAACCCATATAACTTAGTTATTTCTTTTTTCGTCAATCTACAGATACTATCTTTGTCTGTATTATCCTCAATGATTTTGAGCAATTTTTCATAGCCAGCTATTGTGTCACGAATCTTTTGTACGCCATCCATTACCTTCCCTCCCACTTTCCCTCTGCCGAATCAGCCTGACCAATTATTGCTATTATATCAGCATGAAATAAAAATAAGGGGATGGCTTTCTTCATTTACATTAAAGTGGAAAAACAAAGACTTTTTTTTGGACAGGTGCAACCGAATGCCATATTCATCGTTTAATAGGGCAAAAGCAAATTCGAAAAGTAAAAATAAATATTTGAAAGGGGGCTGGTATGGCTTGAAGACATTAACTGCTGTCGAAGGATGGGTTTCAAATAGCTCTGAAATTCAGGGAAAATATCGGAATGAGCAGGGAATTGGACTTTCTGGTTTCTATCGGAGAGATTACAATGATACTTCTGATATGGTAGTTATGGGTAACGATCACTCCATGCTGAGGTATAAATACCCCAAGGCTTCGAATATTCCTTTCCATTCTTCATTGGTTCGTTGGCATAATTTATTCTTTTGTGGCGGATATTCAATCAGATTCTCAAACGGAGAGCAAACTGATACTTATGATCGTTTGTTTGACGCTGTTAGGACTGGACTAAAACCAACTGGTTTCTGGCCACTAACTTCGGAAGAATTGGAGGCTACTCTCCAGAAATTAAAACAGACCGATTTAATCTGGAAGGTAACAATTAATGATCATCCGTACTTTCAGTATGAAATCGGCGTGGCAATCAAAGGCAAAATGAAGGATCATTTCGATATGAACAAATTGACTGCTTCCTACCAGCTCTTTAGTAAGAAACTCGGCTACGATCTTCTTTCAAAGAAGGATGAGGATATTATTCTAAGCTATGAAGATGTTGATTTGGCATGGTTGCTTGAGGGATTTGATTATGGAGATCCAGGAAAGAAAAATCATGCCCGCGTTTTGACAGGTTTAATTTTAGGATATCCCATCGAATCGACAGTAGCACTGCTTACAGGACGGATCTATTAGGCTTCTGAGGGGAAGATTACAATGATTTCAGCAAGTTTGTGACTATCCGAAATGTGATGAAAAAAATAGTCGGCGGGCAAGTATTGTTACTAACCTATACGAGACGAACAAATGATCAATCTGATAGTTCATTCGAGATATTGGGAAGCCCTATCTTTACAAGAGCGGGCTTCCATTTTTTATTTGTGTAAATGGTTACGCAAATGTTATGAACAATTTCACAAATTATATGAAGGTGTTCGTAATTGTTCACGACAGTTTCATACACGATGTGTAGCACATGCGTAATCCGAAGTTTCTTAATCAGGTAGGATATATTTGAACATATTCAACTCCAGTAATTCGATCTTCAAGATCTTCTATTTTTTCATTCCATACCTCTTCAATAATGTGAAATGACGACCATAACTCATCAATATGTTCTGGAACCTGGATATTTTGTAGAATTTCCAGCATACTGTTCTTGAAGTAGCGATTCTCGTTCTCTATTAACAATATTCGTTTATATTCGCTGGACATGTAATCGGAAAATTTAAGTTCGCAGTCTTCAAAATGCTTGTTCATTCTAACTTCAACAGCTTCCTTTGTAGGAATGAAATACTCACTTTCATCAACTGGATACTCAGTATACTGAACATAAAAGTCACTACCTAAATCAGCTTTCTGAAGTATAAAGGATAAGTTATCAATGGTATATTCATGTCGAGCACGGAATTTGTCACCTCGGTTCAAGAGGCAAGTAATAATATTGTTAAAGAGGTGCTGAACGTTATTTTCTACAATAGCATCTATCAACCATTTTTCCTTTTTACCTCTGTACGATAATAATTCTTCAACTACTGAATGGAGGACTCCTATTGTTTTCCCCATAAATTCTACATTTTCTGGAATTCTTGAGATTCTTAAAACATATTCGCGCAAAAAGAAGCTTTCCTGGTCACGAGACAATACAATATTGTATTTCTTTAATAATTCGTTGGCTCTTACGAATGTATTTTTTGCTATAATATTAATGATTTTCTTTTCAAAATACATTCTTCTTCTTCTTTCTTCTTTATCCTTCGCAATTTTTGTTTCGTACACTTGAAGTTGTGATTTTACTTCTATAACGATTTTTTCATTTGAATCATTTATATTGACGAATGTAGCCTCTGGCTTCTTACCACTACTCCCCACCTCAACATCACAGCATCTTTCCAATCTAAAACTTTCATAATGCTTATTCATAAATAGCCCTAATGAAGATACATATTCGCATTTTTGGCACATATTTTTCAAAAGGCTTGTATCACCTTTATAAAAAAAATGATCTTCATTCCTTTCAAGACAGGGAAGTATTAATTCTAAGTTAATCATTGTAATCTCCTTTCGAGTGGCAACAGAATAATCAGTTTCATTCCCGACTTCAATGATGACATGCTCGTTCAAGGGGAACATGCCCGTTTTCTACTTATATCGACATTCAATTGATTTTTTTTATGTTCATCGATTGTACACATACACAAAGAGCTGAGTAATCCGTATCCCCGAATGGATTTATGTAGTGGATGGCGATACCATCCGATAAAAATTAGCGTCTGACCAGGTTTGCGTGCTTGATGCCATCTAAAAACTGATTCGTTATATCATAATCAACAAAATGCACCTCAATCCTTTCTTTCATTAAACGATTAACATGCCATTTCTCAAAAATATGAGATAGTCGCGAATCCCTACGCTCTTTTGAAACAAAGTCGATAGTTACCGATTCAGCCTGCGACTTTAGATGATTGGAAGCAAACTCGTCAATGGATACGACGCCCACCTTCAGCTCAATCTGACACTCGAAAAAGCGAGTGAACATATGGTACATACATGCGATATGCGTGGCTACCTTATACACATTTGATCTGTTAAAAATGTCGAAAATAAGTACCGTAATTTTAACCTGCCCCTTGTCGATCCTGATCTGTGCGACATACGCATTGAACGCGAGCATTGTATCAATTGTATAATTATCAATCTTATCTTCCTTGCTTAAATCCTGGCTTCGCTTAGCAATGTTATCAATGCGATTCATTGAGGACACTTCAGGAAGATAGAGTCGCCCCCTCCCTTTCCCGTCCGATGCTTTCGATCCTTTCTTCAGTCCTTCTCCCATTCTCCGCTTGATGTCTTGCATGTTCTCGATATCTTGCTCGACCGAAAGCATATCCAAATACTTTTGAAGGGTTGCTTCATTATGCATTTTCATCAGGAAGGGAAGTCCTTGATTTTTGTTATATAAAATTGTACTGTGGTCGCGTTCCAACAGATCAATGATTGATCCAAGCGTTACCCTCATTCCTTCCTTTTGAATGCGGGGAATGACTTTATTGAGAATATATTGGTTTTTAAAAATGCTGATTAAAATCCTTTCATTCCCAATAGCTTTCTTGACCGATGCAACACTGTAGCTGTCTGGCTTTTCCTCTAAAAATCGAATGCCATATTTTCGCATCACAAGCATTTGAAGCTGAGTCTTCTTACCGAAAGCGTTAAACGACTCTTTTCTGAGAATATCGGCATTTACAAGATCTGTTATTGAGCCGTAAAAAGCTGAAAAGCTTCTTGCTATGCCCATCATCTGAGCATATTGATACAATTGCTTCATGAGTATTACTTTGTTGCCGAAACGGTAGATAATCTCAAGATATAGTCGATACTTATCGCAAACTGTTTGTTTATTAGCATTGGATATAGTCATAATTTCAATTCCCCCTTTCAAACCCTAATTGATTCGTATTGACATCCAATCATGCTGACGAATGTTTCTTTTGATCTCATTTCATCAATGCCATACGAATTTGTGAGAATTTCCACCCCCACCTCTTTGCCCTCAGCATTGCTATATAAGCCGTCTGGCATTGATATTAGTTTCTCTTTGAGCATATCTTGGTACAATTTTGCTTCTACCTCGTTGCCTTCTTCTCGTATATTTGAAATTCGATCTTCAAATTCCTTATGAATTAGAGTTTCCGTTTTCCAGCTTTCTCGCGATTCTTCTGATAAGCTGAAATATTTTTCTGCTATCGCAAGGTCGTGTATCGGGCTTTGAGCATGGTATGCATAACTCAAAGCCCACAGACGAGCGGCAGTTTCACGTCCAAGCTTACTAAGCTTAAAACAATACTCACTTTTCCCTTTTCTTTTGTACGCGACTTTCTCAACAAGACCGTCTCGTATAAGGTTTTGTATACGTCTATCGGCTAAGCCGCATGTGTGGAGATGATCGGAAGAGACATGACCGACGTTGTGCATTGCCGTAAATGCGAGCCGATCTCGGGCAAAAAACTGGGTAACGAGTGTTTTGCTTCTTCTTGCCATTGCTTGCACCTCCTTTTGATGAGTGAATAATTTGTTCGTTGGCAATGTTTATTTGACCATCTACGATGGTCAGTGTGGCATTTGCGTCTCGGAGAGACGATTGTCGCGGCGAAATTACGCGGCAACATGCTTTTTTGACTCATCGTGAGATGAGGCAATGTAGTTGTGTTTCGCAGAAACACTTGTCACATTGCAAATGGGGCAACGGCTTTTCCCAAGGGGCGAGTTTCCATGGCTCCGTTTTGCAGGGAGTGCCGTAGGCCGAGCGGTCGGCGATAGCCGAGCACAACGGGGCTTGGTGGTTCTTAGCGAGCTGATTTTCCGTAGGAATAAGGCGAGGTTAGAACCCACCCATTGAAACGAAGCCCCTCTTCCAGAGATGATAGCATTATAGATTTTGAAGGAGGATTTATAACCTTCTCTCGAATATTGCAAAAAAAGGCTCCACGCCTTTGAGCGTAGGAGCCTCTTCTCGCTCACGAGAAGCATGATTTTCATGTTGTTGATGCCGCGCGACAATCCATACTGTAATTGCCCAATTAGATTGTTAGATTGGGTAAGAAGCATTATTAGAGTAGTTGACACACCAACACTGATCAACCTATCTTATTCAACCGATTCTTGGTTTGTCAGCTAAATAGTTTATTTTCCTTATTTTATTCTTTCTTCTTCCACTTTAAACAAGCACAACTGTGGTCAGGGTTTAATAAAAGTTCTAACGCCATTTTTGATATTTCAAGTTGATCTCGCCCGATTAAAGTAGTCTTCATATCGTACTTAGTATTTTTCTGAAGCTTTTTTCTATTTACTTTTACCATAGCCCAATACCATTTCGAGTCTTCAAAAGTCGAAGAATCATTTCATCTAAACCAGGTTTAAAGGCATTGGCTACTGGTGATTTCTGAATAGAGTGAGAGTCGATATTGGCGAAAAGAGGCGAGTTGGGGAAAACGCTATTCCAACAATAATCAGGATATAGCCGATAAACTTCCTGGTTATAAAATTTGTGCGAAGCTTCAATATCGTTAAATCGCGTCCTTAAAATGCCACCAATCTTGAGATTCGGGTTTAATTCGTCTTGAACATACCTAATTCTGTCCAGCCACTTTTCAATAAAGTTTAAATTATTTGGGGAGTAAGTCATGATTGCAAAATCGGAGATGGATAGAGATACATTGAATAATTCGTCAGCACACATGCTTGGACAATCTACAACGACGAAATCATAATCATTTTTTGCGCGATTTAGTAAATCTCTCAAAACGACAACAATCTCTGTTGTTTTAAAACCTTGGATATAGAGGTTCGTTGGAATCCCACTGACCCACAAGTCGCCAGGTAACACATGAAGGTTTTTAGTTATAGGTGTGATATGGGAAATAACATCTCCAGCCTCGAATGCATCACAAACCGTACTCATCTCAGCATGATTATCGATAAAAACTTCTGTAAAGTTGCATTGCCCACATAGGTCGAGTGCCAACACTTTATAATTGGCACTTAATAAGTGTGCAAACATACAGGCAATCGTTGTCTTGCCAGAACCGCCAATTGTACTACTGATGCTGATCGTAATAATCATTTTTCACTCACCCCCTATTTCGAGGGTAATCTTAGCTTAAACGTTCGAAAAAAGTCAATACCAAAATAAAAATAATTATTATAACATAAATCATCTTCAAAAGTAAATAAGAACTTATCACACATTGTATGAAACATGTTCATACATCCTCATATATGTTATGAACAAGTTATGAACATCCTCACACATATTCGGTAACATGTTCATAACTCTTATGAATTTGTTACGCAACCCTTATAAAGAAGCCGATCAACAACCAGATAGATTGTTTGAGCATTATTGTCGGCAATGAAAGTTGTTTTCATATTGGAATTTGAAATATAGTCAACTGGGTATGCTTTTGATAGCGTCCTTATAATTTCGTGCCACATAATCCTGAGTGATTGCCCTTACCTCTTTTAAAGATTCCCACAATATCTAAACCTCTTCCTCTGCTGAACACAGATTTCAGAGGAAGATGTCGATATATTACCAAATTCTTCTAAAATCTCGCCTTTCAAAGTAAAAGTACCGAAGAATCAGCTATATTCACCGATATCGACGGTACTTTTATTGATTCCCTCTAATTATCTCTTAATTATTCTTGTACATCTGAATACGAAATCTCAGGGATGGAGAAAGCGTTCGTTATAATCATCGCTTCAATGACAGAAAACCTACCTTCTAATGACCACACAACTAAGAAAAAAACCGCCAATCTTATATTAGTGACTGAGATTCTCAAGTAATCTCATCCTGTTCAGTCCACACTTGGAATTAAGACTTATATTGATCTAAGAAAAATGTGTACTATTCATTTTTTTCGTTATTTAATTGACTCTCAAATACTTCTTTTGCCCCTTCGTGCCAACCAGTAAACTTATAAATCCTTTTGGTTACTTTCCTGCCTTCACCTGTAACGCCACCAGTAATAGACCCCTCGTTTATTGTCGCAGAAAGCCCTCCTTTTCCACTTGTATCATAAAACTCTTCTATCTCCACAGTTTCGGCCGTATTTATTCGAGTCGCAATTGCAAGTTCTTGAGCAACTCGGGCTTGAGCTTGAGCCATTTGCGATAAAAGTTCTTGTCTTGCAGTTTCTATTTGCAACTCGGAGACAGGTGACTCTGACATGCCTTGTATTTTCTCAACCGCCTTCTCTGCTCCCTTATTAATTAAATAAACTGAAGGATTTAATGCAAACAACACTTTCTCCTTCGTGCTCATATTCCTTGGATCGAACATACTCAGCATTATTGTGATCCTCCTCTAATAATCTTGAAAACATTCCAATATGATCCTACACAATAAGACAATATGAAACGTATATTACTCTCTGCATGTGACTCCAAAGTACATTACCGAAATCTACTATTATGATCAAGTTAGATCTAAGAGTACACTCCTGCATAGTATACCGCTCTTCTTCCGAAAACCCACCTTCCAACAACCTGATTACTTTCATTTTTAGTCGATTTCAAAGACTTGAAACTGGTTGTAGACTGACATCTTAATCAATTTCCTTGATATTTCAGTCTTACTGTCCCCCTCGGTTTCCCAGCCTTTTTCTGCTTTACCATCAAGCAAATAGAAGGAATTGTAATCGATATATCGTTTCCCCTTTGTTTAACCAAAGATCAAAACACTTTCCTTCCCGTATGAGTGGGTATAAGGTAATGGTTCAAGCAGAACCATATTAAGCTCGGTAACGATGTTATGTATATTTTTCCTCCGTAAGCTTATCCAACTCCCAGAGCTTTAAACACAGCATCAATCGGATCCGAGTAAAATACAGGCTGAACCTTTATCAGCAGATCAGCAGGAACAGTTTGAAAATCTACTACAGAGGATGCAGGAATCAGAACTTTCTTCGCTCCTGCATCCACGCACACCTGAAGCGTATTAGCGAACTCATCGACCTTTGCAATAGTTCCACCAACCGTCATGTTACCGAGCACAACCATATTATCCTGAACGGGACGTTCCAATGCCCCAGAACATAATCCGATCAATTCAGCTATAGCGAGTTCATCTGTCAAACCAATCCCTTGCAAATCACTAATATGCATCAAATAATCCTTGGTCTTCGTGCTAATCGAGCCGCTGATACTCTTACTGTTTGAAGTGAAGTAGCGGAAGGCGGTATCCAGGCTCTCTTTCGCTCCTCGATGGGATCCGACACCCGACTTCTCAAACTTCCCTGCCCCCGAAACGACTTGGTTCTCCAATTTGTAAACTCCGATCATGCCAGAATCTCCATGACCAACCGTATATACATGTCCTTGTTTGCCCATTCCTTCAGGGATCAACTTTCCACCACCTTGTTCTGGCACTGACACATATTCTTCGCTCATTGTTTCCTTATCGATATAAGAGAAATGGACATCGTAAAACTCCATCCCGCCTATCTTTTTGAGCTGTTCCTTGACCCTTCTTCTTCCTTCGAGAGCATACTTCAAGAGCTCCTCGATGTCGTCTCTCGTATACTCCCCGTCTGGATACAGAAGCTTCACTAACCCTGATACCGTTTTACGCACCGCAATAACATCACGTTGATTCAGGTTATTACCCAGCCTAAAATACCGATCCAGAGCATCCGCAAACGAACGCTTCCGCATTTCTCTAAAGTATTCAGCCATGTAATCGACGATGAAGCCATACTTATCTGTGAAGAAGTCAGGTCGCATCTTCGGTACTTCCCAGCCTGGGAGGTAGTAATGCATTCGATCAAAGAATGCAGAGTCATTCGCCATTGCTTCAGGGAACGGTGCAAATAGATGAGATGTCTTGATCAGTGAATCAAGACTTTGGTTGATGTTCCCTACAAACACCATGGAAGCAGAAGCCACCTTCTCTTCTCTTCCCCGTGCAAAAGATCCTGATGCCATGTAATCCTTCATGATCTGTATACCATCTTTGTCCTTAAAGGTTATACCCGCTACTTCATCGAATGCCACCGCATCGTACATTCCAACAAGTCCTACTTTTTTCGAAGACATGTTGTAAAAAAGGTTAGCAACCGTCGATTGTCCACCAGATACGAGAATCGAGTTAGGCGATATCTCTTTATATACATGTGATTTACCTGTCCCCCGTGGACCCAGTTCACACATGTTATAGTTGTTTTCAACAAGTGGTACAAGTCGAAGTAATAGATGCCACTTCACTCTGTCCTCAAGTTGGGTCGGCTCCATACCTGTAGAGCGAATAAGTACATCGATCCATTCCTCTTTCGAGAAGCTCTTCCTACCCTCAAACACCTCGTTCAGATCCATGTTCGGCATTTGAATCGGCTTCAAGCTACTGATGCTGAACGGATTGCTGTTCTTGGCCTCTTCATCAAAGAAGTACTCCATCTTCAGCATACACCAGATCCCGCCTGCCAAGAGCTTGTCGTACTCTTTGACATAGTTCGGCGAGATCGGAACCCCTTTTAGTCCCAAGTTAGAGAACTCTGCCACATAGGAATCGATCTTCTCATTGAGCGTTACCGTTATCTTGTCGATAACGGAATATTGACCGAGTTCCCGAATTCTCGATTTTACCTTCTCCGCTTCATCTGGTCTAACAAAATTCTCTGAGAGGATCTTCTTTACCCGTTGAATCCCTTCTTGAATGTTGTCTTCATCATCTGTAGCGGCATACATACCAAGAAGATATTCAAGAACATAAACAGGGACATTTGCCCCCTCTTTCATTAGCTTTGTCAGGTCTTTTCGAACAACCCTGCCTGAAAAGACATCATTCAGTTTCCTATCTAAATCGATCGTTTGTCCTTCGCTTATTGACTCCATTCGTTCCTCTCCTTTCCTCTAAAAATCGAAGTCACTAACAATGCCCAAATTGATTGTGAACTGCGTTTTTTCAATGACGATATTTGTCTCAATATCTTTTGTAATGAGGTAATAGTTACTATTCTTATCATATGGTATCGACTTTAACGCAAAGCGAAGCTTAAATGTACGCTCGTCTGGCTTATCTGATGTGCGATCACAGATGAGCATTTCCTCGTTACTAATCACGTTATCAGCATCATCCACTATATAGATCTTCACTGTTCGAGGAACTCGTTTGTCCTCTACTTTCTCCGTCTGGAAGAAGGTAAGGTTGAACAGGCTATTCGTGATTTTTCTGGTGGTATTTGTGAGCTTTACATCCACTTTCTCGATTTCACGACTATTCTTTTGCCCAGCTCGAATATTCTTAAATTGTATGAGCGGCACAACGATCTCTTGAAGACTGGCTCCGCCATGAACAAAATTAGCACCAGCACCTTGAATTTTAAAACGAATAGTCGCCTTAGGAACATAAGTGGTAATCTTATGCTCATTCTTAATTAGACTATCCATGTTGATATCAAGGAGACCGCTTCGTTCTCCATTTTCTTGCGAGAAAAGATGTCTCCGTTTGACCTCAAACGCTTGAATACCTTCCTTTTCAATCTTGTCACTCTCTTCCAATGCATCACGTTGATAAACGAAGCCATGATCCGCAGTGATGAAAATGTTTGCACCGCTCAAATCATCCTTGATGATTTTAACTATATCGTACAATTCATCAATAGCTTTCTCTGCCGCTGTGAACGTATAGACCTCGGTCGATGCCTTATCTCCCGTTGCATCAATGCTGTCGTGATAAATATATACCAGTTTCTTACCCTTGAAAGTTTCCCTGCGGCCAGCCTTATTCATGTTTTTCAGCTCTTGATAGTGAATGGCAGCACTATCAGCTACTGCTCCTTGTAGGATATCAATACGATTATCTATCCCACTGGAAGATCTCCCATTCACCAATACTTTTCCACTTAGATCGATCTCCAAATTCTTATACGGAAGAAGTGATGCCATTCCCATCTTAGTTACAGAAGGTACGACTCCTAACAGTGGTTGAATGTCGCAAGTTCCCGTAGTCTCCGAATTCAGCTTATCCGCCAACTCCGCCGCTATCTCATACCGAAGGGCATCTGATATGATAACAAATACTCGATCACCATTGGAGATTTTAGGATCAACAAAGCTTCGATAGAAATCTTTCTGGCTTTGGATCCCTGGCAGAACCCAACTTGATTTCAATTCATCATGCACAGCGGCCGACCAGTGCGAGCTTAATTCGCTCATATACCAATTGGTATATAGGTTCTCAATCATCACTTTGAGCTTCTTCAAGATTTCGCTGTTCGAATCATTATCGTTCGCAATATAGAATTTCCGATAGAATATGTCCATTTGGTAATAGTCATTCACATAAGCTCGGTACATGTCCACTGCTTGCGTTTTCGGAATACCCATGCTGTATTTCTTATGAAACTCGAACATCTTAACGGTGTAGTATAGGGCTTCATAAATGGATTGATATCGCTCGTAGTAATGCTTCGCTCTCCGCAGGTTAATTAGCTTCGTATATGCATCATAATCCTCAAGTCGATCTTCCAGACTATTGGCGATATAAATGATAATTGCTTTATCGAAGTAAGGGAATATATCCGCCGCCTTGAATTCTTCAATAGGGAGCTGATTTACGATATCCGATAGCTTGATTTCTTTCTCAGCGATTTCTGCATACTGGTCATACAGATGATAATCCGTTTTATGATGCATCCAGTGGTCAACGAACACCAAAGCATTGGACTTATTTCGAGTAGCAATGTAGCCTTCAACCAGTGAAAGACGTTCCTCATTAACCGCATGGCTAAGTGCAGTGACTGTCAAATGGATAAACAGCGTTTTAAGTGACTTTTGACTTTGCTCATAGCCATACCGCTCAGCTGCCGCATTCCAAAATACATCTACCCCGACATACTTCGAAATCGTGTCCAGATGTTTATTGTCGCTGTCATCAAGTGAATCCATCAACACAACTTTCAGTACATCCTCAAAATCAGGAGTCTTGAGTTTACAGAGCGCACTCATCATCACTAATTCAATTGAACCTTCAGTAAACGCCGACACCTCAAACCCTTTAAACTTCTTCCTCCTATCCTTACTCCAAAAAAACTTATCGTATTTCTTCACTGTACTCCGAAGAGAAGGATCAATATTCAGCTCATTCATGATGAGAGAGATCTTATCCGCATAGAACGTCTTCGAGTACAGAATCGTATCCAACAACCAATTGTCTTCCATGCTCATATCAAGGTTTGAATAGATCAAATAATTCGACGTGGGATCCTCTTCTTCGAGCAACACTTTTGTATAAAAATTGTTACCCTCAGTTAACGTATGTACCTTGACATTCTCTATATTGATCTCATGTATATAATCAACAAACTCCTGGTCTTTATCGAACCAGAAGATGATCTTACGTTGCTCTCCCTCATTGAGCGGTTCAAGAAGACCTTCTTGTAGTGCCTTTGTTACCTCATCCATATTCACGATTTATCAACACCTTTTTTCATCAGGCTAAAAACAGGGATACACCAAAATTAACTGGCATATCCCCATTGTACCCAATTTATTTGATTGGAGCGAGCAACCCTTCGAATTTAGCGTAGTTAACAGTAACACCGTCGTCCAGATCAATCTCGATCTGCATGTCTGCCATGTGATGAAGTTTTTCATCGTATGCCCGAAGTTCATCAATCTTCAGATCAAGAGACTTCAGTTCTTTTTTGGCATTGGCGATTTCTTTGGTCGTTCCGTCTCCATTAATAACATCAAGCAGAGTTTTCTTCTCTGCATCCATCCGAACCTGGAGTTCATGCAGGTAATCCGTTCTGATTCTCGACAAAGTTGATTTGTCGTAACGGTGCATGTAGATTAGGCAGTTGAATGCTTTTTGTTTTCCTGAAGAGAATAGCCAGTAAATCGGTCGCTTCTTATATACTTGCGTATGATCTTTGAAGAAATCATTTAGGATATATCTTCTGATTGTTTCTTTTGCTATCTCTCCTTCTTTCTTACCGAGAGTGACTGCGATATAGTCAAGATTTTCTATTAATTCTTCTTCCCCAAAAGTTAGTTTAACAAACTCAATGAATCTGGAGACAATATCCTCTTCAAGGTAAGCACTCGAGAGGATAGGAAGAATATTGTCTTTATCGGGTGCAAATGTATGATACTTGTTTGAATCAAACTTTCCCCCTGCAAGGATTAGACCCTCTTCATCCAGAGAAAACCTTCCGAACATACAACCTAATGCATAAGATATAAATGATTTAATATCTCTTTCAGAATTGGCTTTCCGAATTGAAATACTTTCTTCCGAAACCTCCGTGCTCACATCCTCCTGAAGACCATATACTTCAATAAATACTCTGTTAAGTTCTTCTTCGTTCTTTTTTAATTGTACAAATAGTTCTTCTGTAAAATGACTCCATTTTTTTTGTGACTCATTAATATTGTTTTCTTTATATATCAATAACGGATGCCTCTTGAAATCCCAAGATATTTCAAATGAGTCCCAATCGACCTTGCACATAGATATGTTATCAAGCACTTTACTTCGTACATATGCTTTAGTTTCTTCGTTATTCGGAAACATAATTGGAATCTGCTTCATATCACCAACTAAATAGTGAATTGTGTTATTTATAATTGCCAGTATATAATCTGTAATTTTGGTATTTAGTAAGCCAAATAACAAATACTTATCCTTAACATTAAAAATAGTAGGTGCTTCTACGTTAAAAGTAAAACCCTTTGGTAAAACTCTACCCCCAAAACTAACATTTGTAGTGTGTGACCATGTGATTCCATCTTTAAAGTAAAGATGAGGACTCCTTAATACACCGAATCCTTCATAGTTTTTAATCTCATAACCATTGTTTTTAAAATTTACAACATAGTCATAATTACCGTACCATTTTCTATATGATCCACCTTTTGCGTGTGGAAACCACTTAAGGCCACTTTGATTCGCCTCCTCTAAGCTCTTATAATTAAAGCCAATATTATTTTTATCCACTTCATGCCAATATTTTAAAAAATAATTATTATTTCCAGTCTGTAAACCACTTTTTGCTTCTCCAACTTCTGACAACGGTATTCCTTCACTAAAAACTGCATTAAATCTCTCACTTATCCAATATGCTATTGGCATTGAAGGTATCTTTAAAAAACTTTCTTGTTTAATTCTATATTCACCCATTCTCTCAAAAAACCATCTTTCTTTTTGCTCGATACTGTCTACGTCACCCTTATTTCCAAACAACTTTCTATACGTAGCTCGATAATGCCCTACATTTGAATTTAACAGAACAAAGGCAGTTGTCCCAAAATCAGAACCAAAAACACCTCTTCCAAGATGTAACATATTAACAAACGTCTTGTTTAGAATTAAATCTTCCCTCAACCTTTCAAAACTTGATAAAAACATCCATACTGGAATATTTATCATCGATACCATTCCGAACATTTTACAGAGGTGTAGAGCTTTCTCCATAAAGACAGTACTCATATCTGATTTAGAATTGGGATAAGTCTCTTTAACGTAAGAAGAGAGCTTAGGATTCATCCCACCTCCACCCATATATGGCGGATTAGTACAGACAACATCATATTTTCTTACTATAATTTTTAACTGCATGAGAATGGAGGGGAATTTCTCCAGTATTTCTTGTTTGAGAACAACTCTAAAAATATCATCACTTGTTTCATCCTCAAGTTTTATAATTGCTTCTTCGAGGAAACCTACATTTATGGGACTTACATCTAAAATTGAGCCAAACTCCTTAGCATCTATAAATGTATCCCTCAAGTACTTTAATTCTTCTCTTTGTTTTGATATTTCAGAGTTTTCCGCTGAACTGTCAACTAAAATATCAAACATTTCATCTGTCAACCAGTTGCTTTCTTGTATGGCTAATATGTTCGGTCTAATGCCTTGATTAAATATCCTACGAGATTTTTCTCTTGCCTTCATTAACAACGCAAAGGACGCCAATTGTACAGCTCGGTCATCAATATCAAGCCCGAATAGGTTGTTTTCGAGTATTAGTTTAGGAATTTCGAGGTCGGTATAACCTTTCTCTTGGTACATGGTATAAAGAATATCAAAAGCATAAACAAGGATATGTCCACTTCCACAGCAGGGATCGAGGAAAGTAATATTTTCTGGGTTCACATTTTTAGAGCGAGCCTCCTCAAGTTGGCTTATAAATTCCTCTTCTTGTTCAACTTCATCCACATAATACTTCCAATCAGATTTCATCAAACTTTCAGGATTGCTCTCCAACCAAACTCGTCCTAATGAGTTTTCAACCATATATTTTACAATCCATTTAGGGGTAAAGAGTTGCGTCGCCGCTGGGATGTTTTCCTTACTAATTTTGATATTTTTCTTGAGATCAGCAAACACCTGATCTTTCTTTTCAGAAATATAAAATTGATAGAGCCAACCGATTATCTCGACCTGCTCCCAATCTTGTTCAGGGATCACTTGTGTGTCCGTCATTTCACGTAGAAATGAATCCTTTGCTAATAGTCCCTCTGGAAAAAGAATTTCTTTATAGTCATCTATCGTTTCAAACATGAAGGGAAGAACTTTATTCAAGCTATTGCACTGCTTTATGATCAAATACTTGAATAGCTCTTCTGTCTTATTATTAAGCTTCAGTTCATAAACCAGCTCTTTATCAATATCTAAATCAACCGTCAATGCCTCTTTAATGAGATCAGGCTCAGAACTGACAGCATTACTGGAAGACAATACCCTTACCTTTGTTGGAAGATAATTATTAACCTCCATGAACCGCAATGCTGTAAAACGGTTAAACCAAGTGTAAGAAACTTCTTCAATTACTTGCGTATATCCAATTTCTTTAATACGGGATATAAGTTTCTCACGTTGTTTCTTCTCTATAGCCGAGAGCTGTTTCCCAGCAATATAAATCGCATCCGAACTTTCAAATTGAGCTTTCTTGATGTTTTCTTCGGTAATCCCTATCTTAAAAGCCTTAGCTTTTACTTTCTCAATCAATTCCTTACGAGCATTCGTCGCAAAGTTTTTCAATGCTGTCTTATTCATACGTAATGTTCACCAACCTATATTGGAATGTGCTTATAATCAAAATGCCGTGGCCAAAGACCACGGCACACTTTACTAATCAATAAACTCGATCTGCTTGTTGCTCATAATAATCTGTTTCAGCTTTGCCGACAATGTGTCCAGCAACATATCCACATCCGCTTCGGTTTTAAGGGTCTTGGTGGAAAGCAGGGTATTCATTTTTACACGTTCACGCTGAGGGACTGGCTTCACTACAACATGACGCTTGTCTCCTCCACGATCTGTTGTTGTTTCTACTTGTTGCTTATCTTCAAATTCCCGAATTTCTCGATTAATAACGAGTTCTTCTTTGTCTTTGAATGCCGAGCTTTGTGTTATGGATGCATCCACCTTAAATATATCGACAAGCGTGTTCATAGTATTGAACAAGTTATCATAATGGGCTTGAATCCGCTTTTTCGTCTCTTCAGACACGCCATCCTCATTCGCACGCAAGGTCAGGTGATTCAAATCCAACTGAATAACACTTTTCGCCGCTACTTTCTTTTCTTCGAGTACGCTATTAATTTGCTCATCAATCTTATTCACAAGCTCAGGGATCTCCTTGATTTGGCGATAAGGTTGCACCTCGGATAAAATCCCTTGCAATTTTTCAGCATAACCCTTGATTTCGTTACCTGACAAATAAACATCGTTTTCTTTGTACTTCTCAATTGCATGAAGACCCTTGTCGAAGATTTCTTTTTGGGATGCGAAGAAACTCTTCACACTCGCTACATCTTCTTCCCAATTAAGAAGATTATCTTCCAAATCACGAAGTTTGGTAAAGAATGATACGTTATCTAATCCTTTAGTAAATTCTCCGAAATACTCCAGTCCTTTATTCAACAAACTGCCGCCAGGATACTTCCTACCTTCATAGCGGTTCTTGAGAGCGTTGATCTCTTTCATCTGATCTTCAATCAATTCTATAATATCTCTAATCAGACCATCCTCGTCATCTGCTACATCTGTTTTATTAAACACTTGCTTACAGATGTTCCTTGCTACCTTCAATAGCGTCTCGTCAACGATTACACGTTTCACAACGATAACCCTATCGATGTCACTTGCTTTGGTCAGAGCATTAACAGTGTTGCCGTCTTCTGGTTCCAGATACTCGGAGTTAAGTCTCAGGCGAATCCGCTGTTCTCTCATTAACTCCGCAATCAATCCAGATATATCGAGATCCTTCCAGCCATACGGTTTATCCTTGTAGCGATCCAGGATCGTTTTTACTCGCACTTGCTTCTGAATACTATCCTGCAAGCTGATGAAATCCATGACTTCTTTTACAGCCAGTTCATTTGCATTCGATGATCCACCATCAATAGTCAGTTGCTCATTATTTCTCCTCAAAATCGAAACAAGATCCTTTTCTGAATCCAAGAAGCTCTTAACATAACCAAGCTTCGTATACACATTTTCAACAAGTGAAAGGAATCCAGCGTTTATCCGTTCTTTAACCGTCGAACCTTTGATCTCTGCTTTATTGCCGTTGATAAAGAATATGCCGCCTTTGATAGCTTCTTCCATCATATCTCGCACTCTACGTCTGCGGTCCCTTGCCTCAGCTTGTTTATTGTTCAAGATATTCTGAATGCTTTCTGGAAGTTGTGTCGGATTCTTCTTCTTCCTATATTCCTCGATCTTGAGGACTTCTTCCATTTCTTCCACGAATGCTTCGTTCGCACCCAGTTTGAGAATCATCTCTCCAGTACCCGAAGACATGAGCATCAATTCTTGTTCTGATTTGGCATAGTGATCCGACAGCGGCGAAAGAATATTAATACCAATACTTGATGTTTGATTTCCGATATTCTTCTCATCCATCTTCTGATTGTATGGGAATTGGTATTGTGCCGAGTATCGATATCTCTTGTCATCGTATAAGTCCTGATAGATATAATTGGCAAGCTCCCGCTTGATGACATCCTCTTCAATCTTTATCGCTTTGATCTCACGATTGATATCCTGCTCATCATCCGTCAAGAACAAGTAGAACTCACCGTTCTTTTGGATAAGCGTCTGTGAACTCAACTTACGAAGCGATACCCTGATTTTCTCTTTCAAAGCCAACTTATCCTCATCGATCTGTGTAACCATAAGTGTAGCAATATTATCGATGTTTGCAGGCAGTTCTTTGATGTATTTGATCATGAACAGCACTTTAAGCAGATCTATGTTAAACTCATCGTCACGCAAGGCAGGGTTCTCATATGCTCCCTCAATAACCCTTGCAATGGAAGGGGTTAGAAACTCCTTTATTGTATCGTAGAATGCGTAAAACGGAATGAGTACACCTTCCTCTGCATCCTTAAACCGAAGTCCAGCTTCTTTGAATGCCGAGAGCATAGAACGTTCTCCCTCAGACAAGTGCTTGCCCGAACTGCCATGTTTACGAACTTGCTCGAATACGTTCTGAAGAAGCTTGAACTGATAAGGCAGGAACGGATATACTTCCGCAAACTCCAGATCGTTCTCATATCCACGCAAATCCGCTGAGCTATCCTTGAAGCTCATCAGGTTTTTGAGTGTCGCACTTTCACCATGATAAACTTGCTTCAGCTTGTCGGTAACATACTCTTTCTTTTCAAGGATACGCTTCTTGATAACTTCATCAACCGAGATGGAAGAAAGCGACAATCTCGTATCGAATCGACCTTGGATACGGGAAAAGTCATCACCTTTTACCTTCACGATGCTGTCGATACTTTCCTGCGAAGTAACCATTATCCACACTTTCCCTTGACAATGCGTTCCAAGGTCTTCTGCCAGTGTTTGTAAATTAAGCATTAAATTCCTGCTGTCACCGATGTATTGACCAATCTCATCGACCAGGAAAATCAAGTGAAAATTGTTTCCCTTTTGAGCTATGTATTCTTTTACATCCTTCGAGAATTTCTCAATGCTGATTTCAAAGTTATTTACACCATTTTCGAACCAGTTTCTTGCCGTTTCTTCCGACATCGAAGTGACCTTCGTTAAAGCTCGAATCACATAATCGGCATCAAAATAGAAGGTGTTTCTGCGATCCATCCACTCTTCGCCTGCCGCCGCTTTGAACTCCCGCTTAAAGTCTTCATACACGCCTTCTTTGGTTAGATACTTCTCCATCTCTGCCACGCCAGGAATATCGCCATAGAAGCCCTGGTGCTCGTAGAACACTTTGGTAAATACCCGAAGGATGGCATCATCTTTCGACTTATTATCGAGCGAACTCTTCGAATCGATATTAAATAAAATGACTTCGGTTTCTACATTCGACGTTCTCTTCATGTTGGCGTAGAATAGTTCATCTTGAATTTTATCAGCAAAGAAATCAACAGCTCGTTTATCTTTTGCCTTTTTATTTTCCAACAAATACGCAAGAATTTTCAAAAAGTGAGATTTACCCGAACCAAAGAAGCCCGAAATCCAAACGCCCATTTTGTCAGTATTCCCATCAACACCTTGCTGATAATTATCATAAAATTTGGATAAGTGCTTGTTCAACTCTTGTGTCACGACATACTCATCGAGTTCCTGATAAATGTTATTTTCATCGGTTTGAGCAACCTTAATTACACCTTTAATACTACGTTCAATATCTTTTACGAACATGTCTTTGATTAACACAAGTCTTCCCCCTCTGGTTTAATCCACTAAACGGAATGCTCTATAATAATTGTCGTCTTTAAAACGATCGAATAAGCGTAATGTAAGTCCATCATACTTCCCTGGAAAGAACATAATGACAGGTGTCTTATCCAATACTTCCTGAAGATTATTCAGGATATTGTGTGAACGTACAAACGGATATACCTTACCCACACCTGTGATGAGTACGACATTGTGATCCTGCATCTGATCCTTGATCTTTTGCAGAAAGATTTCAGGCTTTGCAAAGTTAGACATCGCTTTAAACAAGGTATCCTTGCCCTGTTTTTCTTCCATTTGAGGAATTCGGTCATAGATCCGTTTCTCTTTGGCAATCTCAATGAGCATCTTATATAAATCGAACTCAATGAGTTTGCGTCCAGAACCTTCGTAACTGAACTCCTTCAATACGTGAAGGATATAATCTCGAACCAGCAGTTCGTTCTCAGGCTCGTAATCAAACACATAGAAGCTAATTTCGTTTCCCAAGCCTTTGCCCTCAATGAATTTATCTTCCCTGATCTTCGGTATTATTTTATCAAGCTTACTTTTAATATTCGCCATACGCTATACCTCACCTATTGCTCGAACATAAGCAATGTCTCCGATTTGAATCAAGTGCTGTTTCAATTCCTCATCTATCATAGGTCTGCTTAATTCACCAGACTTCTTGTCCTTAAGGAGTCCTGAATCATGTATAACCTTTACATATACTTGCTTCAGTCTGGTAATCGTTTGTTCTGTCCAAGCCGCTACCCCAGCATTTTGCTCAGCCTTTGAAGCAATATACAAATTGAGGTCTTTCTTTTCCAACAGATATTTGTCAGAATTAAACTTTTCTTGAATAACTTCAGTCATAAATTCAAAGAAGAGCCTGTCCGTTTTCATAATGGCATACAAATTGATGATCTTCCCTGACTCTAATGAATGCTCCAAAACCATATGACAGAGTTCTTCATCGAGTACGCCTGCTCTTCGCAATACCGATGGCAGACTTCTTTTAATACTTGATTTGACCTGATATTGAAATAGATTTTCCTCTGCTACCTTTTTTTTTATTTGCAATTCCGTTAATCCCTGTATTCTAAGTCCTAAGACCTGCTTTAATTCATAAAATAGGAACGATGCACCAGTTATCGTTACACTATAATCTAATTCTATAGTCATGGTTTATCTCCCTGCTTTTACGCCAATAGTATTTTGTTCCTTCATCATTCCAGTCAGCAATAGTACCCGTTCAACAACTTCCAGTCGTCGTTTCCCGCATTGTTGTTTGAGTATAGTTGTAAACTGTTCTTGTTTTAAAATCTTGTTGGGATTGTTTACGTAGATATTCGATATACACTGCATTAGCAAATCTTCGCTTACGCTATTATCCCAATAAGCATTAACAATCTCGTTTAACGCCGTGGCGAGTTCCCTCTGGGTTTTATAGAAAAGCTTCAGTTCCAAATTAACCACCTCGCACAAATCTGCTTATACTTTATTATTACTCCACTCTTACTTTTTTATTATACAAGATCACCTCAAAAAGAAAAACCGCTTGTTCAGCGGTTTAGGTTAACACTATTTCCCAAATACAATTCGAGCCCCATTACCTTTAGCATCTTCTCAAGAATATTGACCAACTATCTTATCGTATCATCCAATCTATCATGCGGATTAATGCATACTACTTTGTCATTCCTTCTTCATTAACATTGGATATATGCTTGTTCGAAGTTCTAAAAAAGTAATTATTGTAGCACCCAAGCAGTTCGTACGTTAAATATTCACTTTCAATTACTGAACTTATTAGGTTTCACATTGATGGACTTTACCTTGTCCATCAATGAATATTGCCGTTATTCCTGTCCGCTTCTTCGCTAACAATGGCAGTCTATTCCAAAGATTCCGAAACTGCTTCACGTCGGGTAAAGCAATGCTATACTTTGCATTCGGGTCATCCATTCGTTGAAGCGTTTCTGCCAGGACTCCTAAAAAGTAATTTACGTTCATTGTACTTAATGACCCTAACCCTTTGACTTCTAAAATCCATCGCTCTGTTCCCCGAATCGCATTGATATCCATCCCAGGCGTTCTCCCCCATGCAATCTGCGTTTCCCATCCATCAGCATGCAAATAATCCTTCAATATCTGTTTGAGATGATCTTCTTTGAACACTGTGGAAGCCTCGGTCGCATGCTTTACCTGAACGAATGAAGGTGGTTGAATGTGCACGTCCTGAACAACTATGTAATTGCCAATCAGCCCATCTCTACGATTAACCCGCCTAATGATTCCTTTGCTCACTAATGCTCTACATATCTGGTTTACTGCCTGTTGTGGTTCGTTCACACCTAAAATAGCATTAGTAATCTCGCGATCAGTTAAGCCGTCCTTGTCTTTCAGATAGCTGATTATTTCGTCCTTTAAAGTCATGTTCCAACTCCCCTCCCTGCGTTGTATTATAGGCTACTTCCGTTATCTGCGTAAGTAATTGGAGCATTGTGATTGATGAATGTGATTGATGAATGTGATTCATATTGTGAATTAGTTTGTGGTTAACTAAAGATTTTAAACTAAGTTCCCCTCGCCTTAACTACAACCGAATTGAAGCTTACCATAACCATTCTGTCTCCAAACACAAAAACACCGCAGATCCAACTCGTTAGTAGAATTTGTTTGCGGTGGTTCAGCAAATTTGTACGACTTTTGTTTTTATTCATATACATTCGCTAACTATAATGCAATGCCTCGTTCGGGTTCTTGATTTGTGATTCTCAGGATTTCCTCACCAAACTTCTTTTTCAGATCAGCAATTTGCTCATCCGTTAGCAGTGCTTCAACCTCAATTACTTCATCAACAGGATTATAACTGACAGTCAAAGCTCTGCCTTTTTCAACTATGGATTCAACGTCCGCCCTAACTTCATTAGCAGTATCACTCAGAAGTTTCGGGCTATACTTCGCTTTTTTGAATATTACTTTATCTCCAAGCTTTTCTTCAAGCTCCTTGCGAAAAGCATTCATTTCTATTGCATTCTCTTGATAAAAGAGGAATACAACCTTAGAGTTATCATTATCGAAATAGCTGGTTGCTTGCTCAAAGAATACATCCCCATTCGAATCATTCGGAAAATGCACCTTCATGACTTCCTCAATAACAGGAATAACGTCACCTTGGAACGTGACGACTGGGTCCTCAACATATTTTACCTTTGAATTTTTGTCTGCTACGTTACTACATGCAGTTACGATTAGCAAGCAAAGGCACAAACACATTATTTTCTTATGAATCAAGTCATCCACACCCATCTGCTCAAATACATTCCGTCGATGATACGGATGCAAACTAATTTTAAATGTTCCCATTTTTAAAATTTCAATTTTTGGATATCAGAATCTGTTATAGAGCTTAGCCCTGATATAACCCTTATCCTTGCTCACTTTTTATAATACAGCGAAAACACATCCAAAATCTGCTCCAGTCCATCCAGCGCCTCTTGAGCCAGCGCACTTCTTTCTGTTTGAGCAGGCGGAGATGGTGACAAATTAGGCATATGCGTTACTTTCAAGAGATCTTCCTCCATGAAATTAAATCTCTGATTGATTTGCAAAATATACGTGTTATATGTCGATAGAGCCAAATTCTCTCCACTCTTTAGCAATAATTGATCAATCACTGGTCGAGGAACATCTGTTAATTTTGATAGCGTTTGCTTCGAATACCCTTTTTTACGCATAAATGCTTTCAAATTATCAGCAACGTTTTGCTGATAATTGTAATAGTTTACTCCCATACTTATCCCACTACTCCTTGGAAAGTGAATTTAAGAATGCATTGTAGCGTTGCCGATCTTTATTAATATTTTCCGTAGTATATACTGTAAAACCCTCTGTGTCTTGCTTATCAAGAAATTGAAAATATTTATGCTTTTGATCTTTAAGAATCACAAGGGGTACAACTCGATTTTTCAACAGAAGATGCATCATAATTAATCGACCCGTTCGTCCATTACCATCTTTATATGGATGGATTCGCTCGAACGCAATGTGACTGGAGCAGATTGAAAGAATGATATCATCAGATGACTTCGCCTTTTGAATGCGATTGTTCAGATTTAGAAGCCACTGATCCATAAGCAAAGGCGTTTCTTTGGGAGAAGCTGTAGGGAATGTCGCTCCTACAATTACATTCTCGTGAGACTTGAAATGCCCCTTCTCATGATCAAGTCTATCCATCAGAAGAGAATGAACATCATGAATCAAGGATATCGTAAGTTCTTGATTAATACTCTCTATGATATAGTTGAAAGCTATCCGATGATTTTCTAATTCGTAGAATTCGCGTACAGATACTTTGCCTGGAATCATTTGATAAATTAGGATGGAAACAGTTTCGCTAAGCGTAATTGTGTTATTCTCTATCGCACAAGAATGATGTGTCATACGCACTAAGAGGTCGTCCAAATAATCTTTCGGAAGATGCATCATTTATCACCCGTTCCTAAAAAGCTTGGAGATTTGTTTGATATGAACATACACAAGCATATTAATTTCGTCAATAAAAACTGGATGGTGTTGCAATTGTAACCACATTAAAAATAAATCCAACTCCATCTTGCTTTATGCTCAAAATAGGATTATACATGGTATAACGATCAGACGGAGGGGTGAAAACGATTGGAGAAGTTGACCGATCTTGAAAGCTTAACAAAGGAATTTATATTTGCCATAAAGTCAGTGAAAAATACAGACAAGTCAGGAGAGCCGAGTTCGGAGCAGATTCAGATGGCAACGATTATTTTTATCGACGACACCATGCTACATGTTACAGAACATCTCAATAAGGGTTATTGGTATGATTGGGTTTCGAAAGACGGGAAGTTGCTGTTTCATTACGATCCTGAAAGTACAGCTCAAAACTTCTTCCATCAGGATTTGTATTCAATAGTAAGGGGAATTGTTACTTTTCATCTCTTGATAGGTGAAAGCCATGAGTAGTGATTCAAATCATTATTGGATAAATTTGGTGAACTGCACTGGTTAACCACTCTTTGAAGGTTGCATAAAAGTCTTTTCGCAAATGCTTTTTATTGAACCCTATATCTTTAGAGTCTAATTGCATAATACTTATCAGATGAACGCCTTGAACAATCCTATAGTTGCGTGCAATGTAACCATAGCGTAGGCTCGTTTCAAAATTAGAATGAGTTCACCATACCAATATAGATGGTCGGAACCTAATGATGAATAAGCAACTTTCTTCGAAGATGGCATGCGTAAAACCGATAGAAGAACTTTTTGTCCCTATATATAGGTTTATTGTATTCCGAAAGTTGTTTTGCCTCATAAACTTCGACTCTCACCTCGTCTTTTGAAATTCCAACGATATCGATCTTAGTCTGAAATATCATATCCAGACTAAGCTATGCAAATAAAAAGAAGCCTTGGGATTAACCCCCAACCTCTTCATTTGGAAGCCCAGTGATTTCAGCAACTTTATCTGGATCAAGGTCATTTAGCATTTTGGGCAAAGTCATTTGCCTGTTCTTTTAAGGCTTGCTCTTTTTCCTGTAAGTAGATCTTCTCAAGCTTTGTCATTCTTATCCGCTCCCTTACATTTTCAAATATCGCTCTCTCATATAGGTTCGCTAATACTCCAACCACTTTTTCAAGAATAGCCTTTTCCCGTACAATCATAAATTGGGTTGAATAATCATCGCAAATTATTTCAGAGTTGTTCATTTTTTATATGAGCTATAAACCAAATCGGGTAACAACATTGGACGGATAAAGAAAACCCGAGTGAAATCAGGAGAAAATGCCTGAAATCAGCTCGGCTTGCGGTCAAGCTTTATTAGCTTTTATGGTAGGCGTTAAGTTTTTTTGAATATGAACAGTAGGGTTTGTGGGATGATAACAATATTGACTCTCTTAAATTATGAATCACATTATTTCTCAAGCATATTGTCTATAGAACCCCATGTCTTTGAATCTATAAAACGATTGGCACTCTCCCGAATAATACGACGTTTTTCATCATGTTGCCGCTGGTTTGCTACTTCTTTATCTAAATTCTCTAATATCTCCATGAAGCCAGCATCGGGTATGAGCAGACTAAACTCATAGAAATGAACCCGATAGCTTCCTTTACGTTCATCATCATATTCAAATTGGAATTCGTATGTACGATACCTGAGGTTCTCTTCATCTAAATAATCATTGAACTCCATATTAATGTATCCGCCATTTACATGAAACTGTACACCGTTGTGGATCGGTACACAACGTTCCACCTGTAGATTCATTGTGAGTGTTGGAGATGCTGTACGGTCACTTCGCTGAATAGTAATATAATTACCTGACTCAATAATCCTTATTATGAACACCTTAATTTGTTCTAAGGTCCACTGTTTTTTCATAAAAATCACTCCTTGGTTAATAGTTCAACGGTCTTTTCTATGCATATTGGCTTCTTATTCAAATTAGCACTTCATCCTTCCATCGCTTCAATAATTTAAAATTGGTTGAACTATCAGAGAGTATTAATTCAAGATAAATTGGGAAGGTGTCAACCACTCAATAGTTGCTTTTCTCATTGACAATGTCTTTGTAGGAACCGTTATTTTCTGTTCCATCATGTATGATTTCTCTTTTTCGTTTAATGGTTTGTTATCTTTTTTGAAATCCTCCCAATTTGCATCAGCCTCTTCCCCAAGATCATAGATCACGTTAAGCAAATACCTTGCATGTTCACTTTCAGAATAAGCTTTAGAAATCTCTTTTGCACTTATTAAGTATAAGTGATTAACAATCGTAGGATGCGTCTTAATGATCTCCTTAACTAACAACTGATCCCCGTCGTTCACATACATACCTAACTGAAATATAGGAGATAGTCTGAAGCTTAATGGCAATTTATCTCGGTTTTCGGTTGTATCTTTACAACCAACATATTTGCAATTCTCAAGGGAGTAAACCAATTTTTCAACATTGTAGGTACAACATGATTTGTATTTTTGACCAGAACCACAAGGACAAAAACTATTTTCATTTATTCCATTAAACAACGAATGAGTATCATCATCAGGAAATCCATTTTGTAAAACATAATCATATGTATTCTTGTCATAAGATTCGTCTAACTTACGTAATGCTCCATCAGTTAGACTTTTAATCATTTTTGAATATTGATTTTCATTCATTGTAACAATACCCCCGTGATTATGAGTGCAACTGAGATTAAACAAAAATCTTATGCATTAGCAGAATACCTACTAAACTTCTTATTGCAATAGTAATTCGACATTTGATTATATAGTCCTTCCATCAATAACCTTTTTCACTCTCCCCCCTTCACCCAAAACCTCACTTCGAAAACCTATTACTTTGTAGAAAACTAAAAATAACTGTCCCCACCTCCAAATACCCAAATCCCTTACCCCATAAGGCTTCACCGCCATTTCCGAGATAAAAATTCGTGTCCCAAAAACGCTGAGAAAAAGCCCTGAAAACTGGAAAGAAACTGGTTCAATTGTGAACGAAAACAACTAATAATTCGTGTCCCTGAAAGGATAGAGAGATGCCTGAGAAAAGAAGGAATCTGCACTTAAAACTCCTGTGTGAGAGCCTGGGAAATGACTGAGTAAAAGCTTGCATCAACTGCTTTCAATCCCCAAAACCCTTGAGTAGCCTGGGTTTCTGCTTGATTACCTATTCGGGATTTGGATGGAAATTCCCTGCTGGGATACCTCAAAGCATGAGAAAATGACTGGAGAATTGGTTGGGACAATCATCAACCAGGCTCCAGTCTTTGGTGGTTTGGGGACAGTTAATTTTAGTTAGGACAGTAAAAATAAAATTGGACAGGAATTTTTAGTTAGTTAAACCAACCGCTGCCGCATCGCCTCAAACAACATAATCGTAGCCGCCATCGCCGCATTCAGCGACTCCGCTTGCCCCTGCATTGGAATCGTAATAGCATCATCCACTAACTGTGCAGTGGACTCCGAGATGCCTTTGCCTTCATTGCCGATGACAAGCCATACAGCCTGCGTAAAATCATAACTATAACAGGAGTATTCTGCCTGCAAAGACGTACTTACAAGCTTCACACCAGCCGCTTTGGCTTCGGGCAACAACGCTTCCAGGGATCCCTCAACAATCGGCAAATGGAATAATGATCCCATCGTCGAACGAATCGTTTTGGGATTATAAACGTCTGCACAGCCTGTCCCCAGCACAACACCAACCGCACCTGCAGCATCTGCGCTACGAATAATCGTTCCCACATTGCCCGGATCTTGTACGTTATCCAATACAACGACCAGGTTTTGCGTTTCTGAAAGTAGACTTTGCATTGGCTCCTTCGACTTTCGCACAATCGCAAATACAGGTTGTGGAGTCATCGTATCCGTACATTTGGCGATTATGGCAGGCGTTACGCTTATCCATTCAACCTTCTGAAGTGGGTTTTCGAATCCCGCAAGCGCGTACGGTACGCCTTTCTCTCCATCATAGACAATGCACTCCACATCAGCGCCAGCGCGCAGCGCTTCCTGAACGAGATGAATGCCTTCGATTATATATTTATGTTGACGGGTACGATGCTTTTTTTCCAGCAACTGAGCCCAATCTTTCACACGTGCATTTTGCGCTGATACAATATCCATCTTTCCATCCTTCCCATCTCTTCACTTCACTTCGGATAGGCCAGCTCCATCTTCGTCAGATGATCCTTATGCCCCACAATGATCAATACATCTCCATCCTCAATCCGATCATCGGCATATGGAGAGATGTTCATCGAATTACCACTACGAATCGCCATCACGTTACAACCGAACCGTGCCCGAATGTTTAGCTCAAGCAGGTTTTTTCCGATCATTTGCTCAGAGGCTCTCATCTCAAGAATACTGTAATCCTCAGACAACTCAATATAATCTAGTATGTTTGGTGAGGTTAGATGATGCGCTACACGCAGCCCCATATCCCGTTCAGGATATATGACTTTATCTGCACCAATTTTTTGTAATACTTTACCGTGGAGCTCATTTTGAGCTTTTACAATAAGAACTGGCACACCCATATCCTTCAGAATGAGCGTAGTCAGAATACTTGCCTGAATATCTTCGCCAATTGCCACCACGACAACATCGAAATTTCGTATGCCCAGCGCACGTAGCGCTTCTTCATCTGTAGAATCGGCTGAGACAGCATGGGTCACCACATTAGACATTTCCTGTGTCCGTTGCTCATCTGCATCAATTGCCAGCACATCGAATCCCATACCACTTAATGCATTGGCTACACTTGATCCAAATCGTCCCATGCCAATCACAGCATACTGTTTCTTTGCCATTAGGATCTTACCCTCCCGCTGCACTTCAGCACTGAACATTATTTTGAACCTTCATAAGAGTTAAAATACATGCCATGCTTACTTAAATAATCCTTCGTAGTATACCACAAAGCCCAATAAACTTGAATGCGCTCACGCTTCCCAGGGAACAGTATAGGAGCAGCCGAATATACGAGGAGGGACTTGCGATGCCAATTACATTAAGCCTGCGTGACGCGATTGTTCATAAAGTTCATGACAAAAGTGATGATCAGCTCCGAGAGATGATTGAAGGTTCAGTTGACGGGCCTGAAGCCGCTTTACCTGGACTTGGCGCCATTTTCGAAATGATTTGGAAGAACACTGAACCTGCCAAGCAGGAGGAACTGATTCAAATCGCGCAGGAGCATCTGCACACCATTCCCGTACAACCGCTTCGATAAGTGAGGCAATAAGGGAAGGTAACCATCAATACGTTTGTTCTGTCTGCAAAAGAAAGCTTTCCCTTATTTGGCTAGGTCATTCCTGCCTAAGGTAAGTGGATAGCAATAGATCCCTCCACCAACCGGCGGAGGGATCTTTATCTTTTTGACCAAGTGCCATCACATCGCACTTGCTTATACTACATGATATAAAACAAATTCACACAAAAACGAGAGGACAGAAATAACATGAAGAAGCACAGCGTTCGCCTGAAAGCTTTTTGAAAAAAAGCTACTTCGCAAGCATACGCTATCCCCGGATTTTCCCTTTAGAAAAGGGAGATCAAAAAAATCTGGGGATAACAGCGATCGGAAGGTTATTCTGTCATCCGAGTGGTTTGTGTAAATTTACACAGTAAGACTTAACTTAAGGCGCAGTTTCCAAGAATTTAGCCGTCGGATTTTTGTCCATCGCTGTTCTCATCGCGTATTCATTCTCGAAGAGCACAACGTAATTGCCCTTTTTATCTTTTACCAGCGTGGAGTTAATACGGAATTTGCTTGGATCGAGGTTTTCGTCCACAATCCAACGTGCGAATTGATACTGCATCCGCTGCAATTGCACATCTACCCCATATTCACCCTTCATCCGGTATTCAAATACTTCAAACTGGAGCTGACCTACTACGCCGAGCAAAGTCTCGTCGAAGCTAACGGTATTGAAGACCTGAATGGTTCCTTCTTCCGTCAATTGGTCGATCCCTTTTTGATACTGTTTATGTTTGAGTGCATTTTTGACGGTTACTTTGGCGAAAATCTCTGGCGAGAACGTCGGCAATTCGTCAAACACAACTTCACTACCTTGGCTAAGCGAGTCGCCAATTCGGAAAATCCCTGGATCGAACAGACCGATAATATCTCCAGCATATGCCTCTTCAACGATATCCCGATCCTGAGCCAGGAATTGCTGTGGTTGAGACAATTTGATTTCTTTCCCCACACGGTTGTGCTTCACGCTCATCCCACGTTGGAATTTACCAGATACGATACGTAAGAACGCAATCCGGTCACGGTGTGCTGGGTTCATATTCGCTTGAATTTTGAACACATAACCACTGAACTTCTCATTGGTCGGCTCAATATCACCAGCTGTACTATGGCGAGGTTCCGGTTTCGGTGCCAGCTCAAGGAAGTTCTCCAAGAACGTTTGCACACCGAAATTGTTGATCGCACTACCGAAGAAAATCGGCGTAAGTTCGCCACGTTGAACCTTCTCCATATCGAACTGATCCCCAGCTACATCAAGCAACTCCAGATCCTGACACAGTTGATCATGCAGGTACTCTCCCGCCATCTCACGGATAATTGGATCTTTGTATCCATCCACTTTTTGCACTTTGATCGTCGAATGATCGTCGCCCTGGAACAATTCAACTTGGTTTTTCATGCGATCATATACACCACACAGATCACGACCTGTGCCAATTGGCCAGTTCATCGGTACAGAGCGAATACCAAGCACATTCTCAAGCTCTTCCATTAGATCAAAAGGGCTTTGTCCTTCACGATCCAATTTGTTGATGAATGTAAAGATCGGAATCCCGCGCTTCGCACAAACTTGGAACAACTTAATCGTCTGTGCCTCCACGCCTTTCGCTACGTCAATCAACATGACTGCACTATCCGCAGCCGTCAGCGTACGATACGTATCTTCACTGAAGTCCTGGTGACCAGGTGTATCCAGAATATTAATCCGATGATCCAAATAGTCGAACTGCATCACAGAAGAAGTTACCGAGATCCCCCGTTGTTTCTCAATTTCCATCCAGTCACTTGTTGCATGTTTGCTTGCTTTCCGCGCTTTAACTGTACCCGCGAGACGAATGGCGCCCCCGAACAATAGTAGCTTCTCGGTTAAAGTTGTTTTACCCGCATCCGGGTGAGAGATAATGGCAAACGTCCGGCGTTTGTCCACTTCCTGTTGAAGAATGTTATCTGCAGCTTTGCTCATAGCTTCTGTCCCTTTCATCCGTTCATTCACGTTTAATCCGGCTGAGCCGGTCCATCATTCAATCTTTATTCAAATCCGGCAGAGCCGGTTGATTGTACATTAACTTCCGCCGCAACATCGTCGGCATATTAGTTTCATTTTACACTATTACAATGGAGTTCATCCTCTCCAGATCTGTGTTCCCTTTTATACGGTAATACTGATTCTAAACTCAACTCTCCTATTGTACCATAATCTGTAGTGAAAATAACCGATTACGTTCCGCAGATTTCTCACTTTTACACAACAAAAAAAGCACCCTTCAGCCAGTTTAGCATCCAGGTACTTTCCCTTTCGTTCTTCATATATATATACGATTTAGAAAATCAAAGCATCCAAGGCGTACTGTCCGCCACCTGTCAGAGCCAGAGCTACACCAACTACTAGAATTGCGAGGTTATACTCAAATCCGTTCTGCGTAGACCAGTATCCATTAGCCCCATGAACCTTCACAATCGCGATCACCATCGTTAATGCAATGAGAATACCGCCAACTGGTGTTAGCAGACCAAGTGCAAGCAGCAGTCCACCGCCGAACTCTGCCAGACCTGCCAGCAATGCAACCAACGCACCAGGCTTCATACCCATGGATTCAAACCAACCGCCTGTACCTTTAATTCCATATCCACCGAACCAGCCAAACAACTTCTGAGCACCGTGCGCCATAAACGACAAACCAATCACCAAACGAATCAATAACAATCCTACATCCAACATTTCTTTTTCCTCCATTCAATATTTACAAATTGTTATTCTTAGATTAAAGATATTATGCCAAAATTTTTTATTCATGAAATGGGTGTAACCCCTAAGCTCGTTGCATTCCAGTTTCATGAGCGCCTCATCTGACTAGCGTCAATGGTTAAGCCGCTTCTTTGTTTTTGTTTTGCGTAATTTCTTTATCTGTTGAATTGAGTATAAGTTATCTACTTACTTTTTGTCAACATATTATTTTAAGTAATTAAATTTCATGATTTTTTGCTCTTTCTTACACCTTCTCTTCCTCACCAGTATACGTATATCCCCATTCAACATATGCCTCTTATTTTCTAGGCTAAACCACACGTTTCTCAGTAAAGTATCTAACTTAACAACCTATACCGTCATATATAATCTATACAGGCTCAACTAAAGAAGGTTTACCCTTGCCACTCCGATAATAGAATAACCTTCCGATCGCTGTTATCCCCAAATTTTCTTCAAAGGGAAAATCCGGGGATAGCCTATGCTTCCGAGGTAGCTCTCTTGCAGAAAGCTTTTAGGCGACCGCTTCGCTTCTTCACGTTATTTCTGTCCGCCCCGTTCTCGTGTAAAAAGTTTAGTTGAACTTATATATCCGCTTTATACATGTTTACTCTTCATACTAAAAAAGATTCAAGACATTCGCCCAGTAGCGAACATCCTGAATCTCGACTTATGAAACTTCAGCTCATTAATTATTCACTTGCCAAATCACTCGGTCTTCATCCTGACCATTCACTGGCCACCAGTGGTAACCATCCTGTTCAAGCAGCTTATCCGTTGCTTCTGGCCCCCAAGTACCTGCTGGATACGTATGAAGCTCTCCATGATTTTCAGCCCACGCAGCTGCAATCCGATCCACGAATGACCATGCTGTTGCAACTTCATCCCAACGGGTAAAATACGTCGAATCTCCTTCTGCCGCGTCATGCAGCAGTCGTTCGTATGCTTCCGGTGAATTGATGCCAATCATGCAGCTTTGACAGAAGTCCAACGCAAGCGGTTGAATTTCCGAATCCGAGCCCGGTTTCTTGGCATTAATTTTAATATATATGCCTTCCATCGGGTTCACACGAATGACCAGCAAATTTGGTTCTAACTTATATTTCTTGCCGAGATATACGTTGTTTGGCATCGATTTGAATTCAACCACAATTTCGGTCGTTTTCACTGGAAGACGCTTACCTGTCCGAATATAGAACGGTACACCAGCCCAGCGGAAATTATCAACAAACACGCGTGCTGCAAAATAAGTTTCCGTAGTGGAGTCTGGATCAACCTTGTCCTCCTCCCGATACCCTGGAAGCTGCTTCCCTCGATACTCGCCCTTCGTATATTGTCCCCGCACCACATTACTACTTACCTCTTCGTCTGTTGCAAAAGCACGCAGAGATCGCAGTACCTTAACCTTCTCGTCCCTAATGTCCTCAGGGAATAGTCGGCTTGGTGGCTCCATAGCAATCATAGTTAACATCTGCAGCATATGGTTCTGCCCCATATCACGCAGCGCACCAGAGTGGTCATAATATCCTCCGCGCTCTTCCACACCAACTGTCTCACCAAGTGTAATCTGGACATTCGCAATGTGTTTGTTATTCCAGAGTGGCTCAAAAAAGGCATTGCCGAAGCGAATGACTTCAATATTTTGCACCATTTCCTTACCTAGATAATGATCGATTCTGTAGATTTCCTCTTCACGAAACACTTCCCGAATTTGTTCATTCAGCTGTTCTGCCGATTGCAGATCATACCCAAAAGGTTTCTCGATCACAAGCCGATTCCAGCCCTTACTTTCCAGCATCCCGCCATCTCTTAGACTGTATGACACGTTACCGAATAGTTCTGGCGCAAGCGCTAGATAGAATAACCGATTCCCCGGCGTGTTAAACTTCGCTTCCAAAGCCTCCGTCTGCTCACGCAGCGCTCTGAAACCATCAACGTTATTAATATCAAGTGATTTGTATTCAAAATGTTGGGCAAAAGCATTCCACTCCTCCGGCTCTCCCGCTGGATAACGACAGAACTCTCGAATGGATTCATGGATGTCTTCCCGGAATTGTTCTGGTGATCTCGGACGCCGTGCTACGCCAATAACCGCGAAGTCATGGGCTAGCTTGCCTTCACGGTATAGACTATAAATGGCCGGAAATAGCTTCCGGCGAGCCAAATCGCCCGTTGCTCCAAAAATGAAAAATACTGCGCCAGGTGTCTGCACTTCATCTTGCATTAGTTTTTCGACCATAGGCTCCTCTTTCTTCCGGGGAAGAACACATTCCAAAGCACTCCCCGAGCTATGTAATGGTGTTATATATGCACAACATACAAACGTCAATTACCAGCATGTTTCTTCTTGGATGTGATGCCATTTTAGCATATCAACTAGGGCGATGCACTAATTTCTGGCAGTCTTTGTCCAATTATTTTCTAGAATTCATCATTAAACTTCATTGATAAATATTCCATTCATGGTATGAATACTCCTTAACCAAGATCACCGTGATTCAAACGATCTCCTCATTACACATAATACTAATACTCAACAATCAGTACTCAATCGTAATGACAGGAAAGCCCAAAGTAACACGGTTCGTTCCTAACACATCATCTTGATGAACGGCCAGCTGCATATTTAATTGATGCGAACCACTGTTCACGGCCAGTGATAACTCAGGAACAACATAAGATACACTTGTTGTGCTGTCATCTTCATAACGTTCCACTGCACTCAGTTTCAGCTTATCTGATAATGCTCCTTCAATGTGTCTTACCGCTGTACTGGCTTGAACCGGAGCGTTGTTGTGATTTTCTATCCCTACAGCAGCCTCTTCCCCTGTACCTTGTACTGAAAAGTTCCAAGTTGCTTTAATACCGACATCTTTAAGTAATCGCTCTACCTGTTCATGCAAAGCGAGATACACACTCCAATCCGTCTCTCCATTGCCGGATAACTGGATAATCGTATAATATTCTACTGAACCTGTAACGACAACGTTGACCAGAATGCCCACATCTTCGTTTGACGCCTTCAGTTCACTGCGGTATACATCATGTCCTGTCTGACGAACTAACTCAGGTTTCTGGAGTTGTAGCCCGTCAGCGAGTAACACCGCTATCTCCTGTGCATCTCCCGTACCTTGACCCTGCCATTTAAGTACTAAGCGATCTACTTGTTCTATAGCAGAACCTGCCTTGTTCAGCATTTGCTCTAACTTCTCACCTTCAGAAATGCTTTTCTCTGCGTATACTTGAGTTATACCAATTAACATAATGATTGCTACTGCTAGTACACCTGTCATCATCCAACGTTTTAACATGCTGAATCCCCCGCTCGTTCTCTATTCTATGAATCTATCAACAGCATGCCCGCTTTCTCTTCGTACTAAACACTATCCTGCATACAAAAAAAGCCCCATCAACCAATTACCTTGGTTAATCGGACTTTCACACTTAAATTGCTTCTATGTTTTGCTAAGCTTATCGTGTAGATCTAATAGCTTGTATAGTAGAACGACCTATTCGCTCATTTATCGGTCATCCTTTTCAAAATGTCCTTACTCTGCAAGTCCATTCTTATAGGCATATATTGCTGCCTGTGTGCGGTCATCTACGCCTAATTTGGCGAGCAGGTTGGTCACATGAAATTTAACCGTCTTAATCCCAATAATCAGATCATCCGCAATATCCTGGTTAGATTTCCCTTGGGCAAGCAAACGAAGGACATCCATTTCACGATCCGTCAGTTCTTCATGAGCCGGTGCTGCAGCTTGAGGTTGACGGAAACGATTCATCATCTTGGAGGCTACCTGTGACTCCAGTACGGATTGACCACGTGCTGCAGCACGAATGGCATCAGCTACCTCGTTAGCTCGTGAGGTTTTGAGCAGGTAACTAAAGGCTCCAGCTTCAATAACCGGGTACATTTTCTCATCATCCAAGTAACTCGTCAGAACGATAACCTTACATTCAGGATACATTTTCAGCAATTGCCGTGTAGCTTCAATGCCATCCATACCTTCCATGACTAGATCCATCAGAACAACATCTGGCTTATATTCCTGTGCCAAACGAATGCCCTCTTCCCCACTTCCTGCTTCACCGACAACTTCAATGCCATCCTCCGTATCAAGAACTGCGGCGAGACCAATCCGAACCATTTCGTGGTCATCCACGAGCAGCACCTTAATTGACGTTTCTGACTGTGTGTCCACTTCCGTCTCCTCCATTGACATGTCCTTCCTCACTTTCATCGCTCATCAAAGGTATCGTAATTTCGATCCGTGTTCCTTTACCAGGTGCTGTTACAAATTGAATGGCTCCGCCGATTTCTGTAACGCGTTCACGCATGTTCGCTAGCCCGTAAGAAGCCTGCTTCTGTTCATCCAGATCGAAACCTTGACCATCATCACGAATTAACACTCTAACTGCATCTGTCCGGCGCTGCAGCCTAATCTCCATTTTCTCTGCCTTCGCATGACGTAATGTATTAGACATCGCTTCTTGAACAATACGGAACAGATGATTTTCAATGCCTTTAACCAGGTCAATATCCTCATCGATTTCCAGCACAATGTCCATAGGCACTTTCGTCTTCAGTTCCATGACCAGATCCTTCAATCCCTGCTCCAGCTGTTTGCCTTCCAGATATACCGGCCGCAAGTGCAATAATAAAGCACGCATCTCCGATTGAGCCACAGAAGCCATCTCTTCGATTAGAGCAACCTGCCGCTGAGCACGTTCAAAATCCTTTTCCATTTTCCGTCCAACCGCTGTTGCTGTCATGGAAATTGCAAATAACTGCTGAGATACAGCATCATGTAATTCTCTTGCGAGACGCTGCCGTTCTTCCACAATCGCCGTAACTCTTGCTTGCTCTGCAAGCTGAGCGTTGTTGGTGGATAGTCGCTGTAGCGAGGTGACCTGATCCTCCCACTTCTTCCCGATCCGCCCAAGCTGATCGCTTAGACGCCCAACGTCGTCCATACCAAGATCAGGCACCGTGCGGGAGAGAGATCCTTTTTCCCATTGCAGCAAGGTTTCTCGCAACAATTCTAGTCTACGCTTGACCCGGTAGCTTTGGTAAAAACCAAATGCTGCACCGATTCCAATTAACAACAGTAACAATGCCACACCCGATTGAATCAGATGTCTCCAGCCTGCAAACGGAGCCAGATAACCATATGTATATAGTACATACAAGACAACCGCGAGCACAATGAAAACAAGGAGGATTCCTTCACGCATACTTCGGGTTACCATGTCGGTATGTCGTTTTGTGTTCATACAGGTCTCCTCCTTTGTCATCTTTTTAATTACTACGGATTACTAATGCTTAGGTCGCCAACAATATAGGAAATTACGAATTTTGCTTTATGTTCACTGGACTCATAGCCAGGAGTTCTCCATATTATTTTATTCATCATCCCACTGTCCTGCTCACCATTCAGATTAACGCGGCCAAACAGTACGAATGCTTCAATTTCAACGCCATAATCTTCAGGCAAGGTCAAGCGTACATTACCCATAACGCCTTGAAGTAATACAATAGTTTGTTTCTCTTCGGGTATAGATAGCGATAAATCCGCGTTAACTTCCCCCATGGCATGCCACAGACTCATACTTTGTAACCGCCAAGGCTGTTGATCCCAATAAAACCGTGCCATAAAATTTTGTCTACGCATGACATTTTCATTCAAATGTATCTTCTTTGTTTTGGAGTAGAAAAAAGCGAGTGAGGCAAGTACGATCAAAAATACAATCATCAAATTATCGAGCAACAACAGTGCTGCCCCGATTCCCAAACAACGATACCCTTTACGTGTAACACCTTTTTGAACTTGAATCATTCCATACGTTAGCAGGATCAGTGCGGCAAGAGTTAGAAAGTTCATATTTTGATTCAATAACATTAAGGCGCCAATCACAATGATTAACACTGCAAGCCATTGATTTTTTTTATTCATCTCCACCGCACCTCCTCTGTAAACGTAATCTTCTCTATTCGATGGAAAAGCCATACCAGGCACTGAGGTCCTGTATGGCTTAACCTTTACTCTACAAACCGTTCTCTATTCACGATTTATAGAATATCATATTGTTTGCATAGCGAACAGTTATTCTTTTGAAGTGTTGCCTGCATCATTTTTAGAGCCATTGCCCATTTTGTTTTTCAAAGCTTGCAGCTGTTGATCAACTTTGAACTGTTTTTCGGCATCCACAGGATTAGTGTACGTGGATTGTGTGTTGCGATATGGTGCACGGATTACGTCAGCTTCAGCTTCCATTTGCATGATTTTTTCTTCCATGCGGTGGAATCCAAGTGATGCGCCTCCGCTCTCGATGCTGTGCAAGCTGTTGATTTGAGACATTTGTTTTTTCGCTTTAGCCATCTGAGCACGAGATACCAGTTCATTGCGTTTGTTACGCATTTTGTAGAACTCATCTTTCATGTCATGAAGCTGTTGCAACAAATCTTTGGCTTGTGCTTCCGATTGTGCATGAAGATCGCTGTATTCCGTAATTTTTTGATCAAAGTAGATTTTCTCTTCCAGCAATTTGCGAGCTACTTCTTCCTGACCATTAGCCAAGGCAGCTTCAGCTTGAGACTCACGTTGTACAGATGTGCGCTCTGCTTCATCCAAACGTTGCTTCATACGGCGCTCATTTGCCATTTGTTTGGCAACAGTTACCTCAGCCTCGTGAATTTCAGCCTCCATATCACGCAAATACTGATTCAACATTACAATTGGGTCTTCCACTTTATCCAACATATCATTTACCGATGCTTTCGTCATATCCTTAATCCGTTTAAATACTCCCATTTTACTTTTCTCCCTTCTCGTAACGAGATAATTTTTGGCGAAGCTCTTCAACTTCTTTTTTCAATGCTTTTTTCTCAATATCTTTCATCATGGAGTCCAGATCACTTTCTTGATGTGTCCCAGCTCCGTAGCCATTGTTGTCATATGAACGTGGATCAGATTGCGGTCTGCCGTTGTACCCTGGACCAGGGCCGAAGCTTCCATGACCTGATTGGTTTGGGTTATTTTGATAAGGGCCTCTTGGTGGCTGATGATCATAATTGTTGTATCCTCTGCCAGGCCCTGCCCCGTATCCGTATGGATCATATGGTGGATAAGGTTCTTTGGGGACTACCAGTGCTGCAATGAAATAAATTAACAACGACGTGCCGCCAGTTACGAAGATACTGATGACGAAGATGATCCGAAGTAGTGTGGAATCCATGCCAATGGATTCGGATATCCCGCCACACAAACCGGTCAGCATTCGGTCACGCGTTGAGCGGTATAATTTGCTCATGTACTTACTCCTTTCGTTTACTTATATCCTCTTACGTGATCGTATGGATCAGCGTAATAGGTTTCCTTCGGCACCACCAATGCAGCGATGAAGTAGATGAGCAGTGATGTACCTCCCGTAGCGAAAATACTGATGAAGAAGATGAGACGTAGCAGCGTGGAACTGAGTCCGAGATTCTCGGAGATGCCGCCGATCAAACCTGTCAGCATCCGATTACGCGTTGAGCGGTATAATTTACTCATTTTAACTACTCCTTTTTGTCATTGTTTAATTTCTGTTTCAGTCTCTCCAGCTCTTTATCGAGCGTTCCGGAAGACATGCTTCCTGCTGATCCAGAACCATCCTGGCTCATACGGCGTATGTCCCGTAAACTTTGTGCTTCGTATTCAAGATCAGAGACTTGATCATCCAGTCGATTGAACATACGTGGGACATTCTGACCGTTGTTATAGTGACTTCTCTGATTCATTCGTTGTTGTAACTGAATGGTTTGCATCCGTGCGTAGTAATATTGGCGCTTACTGTAGACATTTTGATATTCTACTTTGAGCTGATCGATCTGTTCATCGAGTTCCTGTAATGCCGTATTACTTTGAGCGTACAATTCATTGTACTGATCCATTTTTTCTTCATGTAGAATTTTTTCTTGGAGAGCAAGTTTGGCAAGATGCTCCTCACCTGCTTTTAAGGCCATTGAAGCTTGTTCTTCACGTTTGTGTACCATCGCTGCTGCTTGATCAGCTTGTTGTTTCATCTGTCTGGTATGACTTGCATATTGATGACGAAGCTTCTCAGCTTCACCGATGTCTTGGCGGGTCGAGATCAGAAACTGGTCAATCAGTTTGACTGGATCCTGACTTTGCTCCAAATGTTCATTCAACGTAGCTACGGTAATATCCCGCATTCGACGAAATACACTCATTATATTCTGTCCTCCTTCTCATAATCGTGAAAGCTTAGTAACGGCGATGACGACTGCGTTTATTCCCAAGCATCGATACCCCTAAGATAATCAACCCGATTGCGATGATTGGTCCGAGCAACCAAGATAATTTACCGATCAATGCAATGATACCGATGATCAGTACGATCCATCCCAGCGTTGTGTTACCACGCTTCACTCCGTAGTACCCAAGTGCAATCATCAGAATCGGAATCAAATATCCCATCATGTATCCTAGCAAAGGTGTTAACTTTCCGAAGAGGATGAGTGCGCCTAGCGCAATCAGTACAATCGCCCAGCCGTTTCCTTTATTCCATCTCATTATGTTTTCCACCGCCCTTTCCGAGTGCGTTTGTTTCTTGTTTAACCTTATGTCCTTATTCTAGGGGAAATTGAGTCTTTTCAAAACAGACTGTGGACGGTTTTTCATCCTAGACTCAGGTCGGGGATCGTATTCGACCTTTGGCTATCTTTATATCAGACCTTGATCTGACAAGGTTCGCCCAAGCCTCCTTATCCCCTTATTACCCGCATTAGAGCCCCGTATGACCTTCCAGCTACAGATACGGATGCAGATACAGTCCTTACCCCTAAGTTACGTTTATGATGAGTTCGCGTTTCTACATACTAGCCTTAGAAGTGGAGCATCCAACGCAACCCTCGTTATATATTACTTTTTTATCCAAATAATCTAAATTTAGATTGTTTTAATTGTAAGCGTTTACTAGAATAGGGATATGACTACCCTTTATGTCAGGAGATGACCTGTGCGATCCTTAACTTATTTACATAAAATGATAGTGTATGGCATTCTGCTGAGCACGCTACCCATTCTTTTAATCGGAATTGCTGCTTTTCTCTATTCTTCCCATCAGATGGAGTCACATCGTATTCAAACGAATCAGCAGCTACTTTCACAAATGCAAGCAAACGTAGAGCACAAACTGGCCACGGTCAGTTATATGTTGGATCGTGCGACTCGTTCTCCACTGACTATACAATCTCTATCTTCACCTCATCTAAGCCCGAAGACAGCTATTGCGAACAAATTGCAATCCGAGTTTCAACATATGAGATCATGGGAACCATTAATGGACATTACACTGGTTAACCAAACTCAGGATTGGCTTATCGATCATGCAGGACTTTATCTTAATACGGATTTCCCACTGTCCCTCCCTATGAAAGACTTACTGTCGAATACGCTCACATCAGGTTGGCAACTTGTCCCCTCCTCTGTCTTTAACAACCAAGAACGGATGAAGAGTTCTGGCTGTAATTATCATATTGCACTAGCAAGGTCGATCCAAACGATAAATGATTCAACTAACTCGGCTCTTATTGCTGGAATACCTGCGTGTTCACTACAGACTCCCTCTGAGGCAAAAGATACGAATTCATCCGCTTCAGGACTGATCATTGTCAACCGTGAACAACGTATTATTGCACATCCAGACCCTAGTTATATGGGTAAACCTTTAGCTGCGACTGGCTTAATCAATAGCGACTCTGGGGTAAGCCTGAGTGAACAGCTCTCTCCCACCTCGCTTCCAGCAAGCACTTCCTACGGTGAGCTGCGCACCTCAAATCAACACTATTCTATGGTATACTCCCAATCCCCATTAAAAGGATGGAGCTATATTCTCATTACGCCGATGAATATCCTGAATCGTGAGTACATCCAAGTCGCATTACACACGATGTATATCAGTATTGGAATGTTACTTCTATCTCTACTGCTTTCCTGGCTAGGTTCAAAGCGAATGCATACTCCCATTCGTAAACTTCTATCCCAAGTCGGCATTAAAGAGCAAGTAGCAGCAAGAGCTACAAGTTCACTGCAAGCGGAATCCGAGATCTCCATGGATGAGTTCGAACAAATTAGAGCGGGTGTCTCTCAATTATCTGCATCCCGTTCTCAGCTTGAGAACAAGTTGAATCATTATGTGATGCAGACACGCAACCATTTCTTAATGAATATATTTCTGGGAAAATATCCACCCACTAAACTACAACACATCTTGAATGAACAAGGATATGTCTCACAGCTCAAACATTGGCAACATATTGCCGTCATAACGATACAAACAGATCTTGTGAATCATGCAAAATATAGCTCTCAAGACCGGGAACTTCTCCTGTTCGCTATTCAAAACATGCTAGAGGAGACCATCTTGCCCGAGTTGCAACTGCTTCCGATCATAATCGAGCAGACCGTTGTAACGGTCATTGGAACCTATGAATCTGACCCAGATGAGTTTACGAAGCAGCTATACGCCCAAACAGAGCAACTGCAACGACGAGTTCAGGATCTGCTCAGTTTACAAATAAGCATTGGAATCAGTCAGTCCTATCCTTCCCTATTGGAAGTGCACCAAGCCTACATTGAGGCTATTGAGGCCCTCCAGCATCGTCTCAAATTAGGGACAGGCGTTATTATTCCATATGAAACCGTTAAGACCCACATTTCGCATTGGTCGATGGCTTACCCGGAGTCATTCGAGTACGAGTTACTTCAGGCTATTCAATCCGTGGATGACACTGAAGCTATTTCTATGCTCCATCAGCTGCTTGAGTATGTATTTAATATGGAATCGACACCAGAAGAGTATCAGTTGATGCTAATGAGATTGCTCACACGTATTCTGTTAATGATGCAGGAAGTCGGCGTACCTCTAGGGCAGATTACAATTGGACAGAGCAGTATGTTCAAAGAACTCTTTACTCTCCAGTCTGCGGCTGAAGTTGAACAATGGTTTACCCAACGTATTATCATGCCAATTATAACTATTCTTAAAGAAAGACAGTATGCGCAATACCATCACATTTCTGAGAAAATGATTGCTCTCATCCAACAGCGCTATGATACAGATCTTACATTAGAGGAGTGCGCTGCCCTTCTCCACTATAATGCCAATTATCTAAGTGGTGTATTTCGCAAGGAAACAGGCTCTTCCTTCAGTGAATACCTAACCAAGCATCGATTTACGATAGCTAAGAAGTGGTTAGAAGAGACCAATCTCACGGTTAAGGATATTGCAGCCAGACTTCGGTACAACAACCCGCAGAACTTTATCCGTTCCTTTCGCAAGTGGGAGGGTATCACACCTGGACAATATCGGGAACGTAAACGTCAAGCTGGCTATGTACAGGAAAATCGTTCATTTGGGGAATAAGATTGCCCAGGCGCCAAACTCATTACACCGCGCGCCAGGAGATACACATGGTGAGGCTATCTGCTGAACTATCTCATCACAATAACTGTATACTGCTCTATTCGTAAATGGAGACTGGAAATGACGGAAAGGGTCGGAAATGAATGCAAAAAAGGAGCAGATGTTCTGCTCCCTTTTCGTTTATACAACACTCATGAATATTACGGAATTGAAATTCTTTAATAACAAGCATTGTTGTTATGAGATCTTTATTTTATTTGTTTGTGAGAACCTTCATGTTTGGCTGTTCCAACTGAATCAGGATTTTACCAAACCGTCCTCCTCTTAAAAATGTCACTGTTCCATTATCATATGTCTTCCTAATGTATTGCTCAGCTAGAATAAGTGATTGTTCGTCTATTGGTAGAGCATACGTATTCAGCCATTCAGGTAGCTTCTGTACAACTTCTTCCACAGACAGTTCAACGGTATTCACTTCCTTGGTGATTAGTGTTGTATAGGAGTAACCCTTCAGATAGAGCAACTGTTGAATGAATCCCATATCACTTGGTTTAAATAGTGGCTCCACTTGAAGCACTTTTCTTAGTTCATCAATCAGTGTATGTTCCCGTTGTCCAGCCATTGTACTGATATACACATACTTACGGGCAGAACTAATGGCCTGCTCAATCGTTTCCCAATCGGACATTGCTGGACACATTGAGGCAAAGGCAACATCGTACTTTTTCCTCCATCCCCTCTGCTCAATAGATATTTCTTCAAAACGCTCGCATACGATTTCAATCTTAGATGCCAAAGCTGCTGGAATTGTCTCCTTCATCAAGGAAACGAGTAGCTCAGAAGGTTCGACCGCTGTTACGGTTGCGCCCTTCTCTGCGAACGGAATCGTGAAAATACCAGAAGCAGCCCCGATATCTAAAACGGACATTCCTTCAAAGTCTACGCCTTGATTCTCAATCCAACCCATAATGCGCTCAGAACGCGCCTTCCCCTCTGTTGTAAAGGATTGCTGATGATACTCTCTAGCCCATCTTTCAAAAGCTTCTGCTGTATTAAAAGGGGCACTTTGCTTTTTATATTTGGGACTCCTCGGTCTATTCTTCCAAGCCTCTTCCCATACAGAAAGATCGAATAACCCTTGAGCAATATCTATTTCATTGCTTGGCGTTACTTCTGTCATCTCTACACACTCCATTTCTTCCATTCGAATTTTTGGTTTTATTGGTTCAATTCAATTGATTCAACTCATGCTGTTGTATAGTAAATATAAAGGAGTTACTATATCTATAATTAGTTCAGATATATATATCAACGATAACTCCTTTACATCAATCATTTTCGTAGGAATATGTAGGGCATCATAAAGTAGATTAAAGACTTTATATATCTATAATATATTTGATTTTGAATTACGTCAATATGTAATACAAAAGAAATCAATGAGCGTGAACAGCTTCAATTACATGCTCATTGAACATTAGAGTATTTTCTATTCACAAAAATAACCCTATGAATTGCAAGAGCAATCCATAGGGTTATACGTTATACCGGCGAGAGGACTCGAACCTCCACGGTTTCCCACTCGATTTTGAGTCGAGCGCGTCTGCCATTCCGCCACGCCGGCACATATTTTTTTTTGCATATTGAGAAAATAACTGGAGGCGCCACCCAGATTCGAACTGGGGATAAAGCTTTTGCAGAGCTGTGCCTTACCACTTGGCTATGGCGCCATATTCATTTGGAGCGGAAGACGGGAATCGAACCCGCGACCCTCGCCTTGGCAAGGCGATGCTCTACCGCTGAGCCACTTCCGCATAATGGCTGGGGATATAGGATTTGAACCTATGCATGACGGAGTCAAAGTCCGTTGCCTTACCGCTTGGCTAATCCCCATAGACAAAACAAAGGGGCGATCGAGGGGAATTGAACCCCCGAATGCCGGATCCACAAACCGGTGCGTTAACCACTTCGCCACGATCGCCATATATACTATACTTTGAAAATTTAATTGGCAGGGGCAGCAGGAATTGAACCCACACCAACGGTTTTGGAGACCGTTGTTCTACCTTTAAACTATGCCCCTAAAAACTGGTGGAGGATGATGGATTCGAACCACCGAACCCGTACGGGAGCAGATTTACAGTCTGATGCGTTTGGCCACTTCGCTAATCCTCCATAAGTGGTGCCGGCGAGAGGACTTGAACCCCCAACCTACTGATTACAAGTCAGTTGCTCTACCAGTTGAGCTACACCGGCGTATTAAGTTATAAATGGTGGCTCGGGACGGAATCGAACCGCCGACACGAGGATTTTCAGTCCTCTGCTCTACCGACTGAGCTACCGAGCCATAATAAAGTTCAAACTTAAATGTTACACTTTACCTTGGGCGTCGGTGCCTTATATCAGATCTAGTGAACAGTTTCCTCATGTGGTAAATATGGCGGAACCGACGGGATTCGAACCCGCGATCTCCTGCGTGACAGGCAGGCATGTTAGGCCAACTACACCACGGTTCCAGATCACTTTCTCGTAAGAAAGTATAATTGCGGGGGCAGGATTTGAACCTGCGGCCTTCGGGTTATGAGCCCGACGAGCTACCGGGCTGCTCCACCCCGCGTCGTTATAAAAGATATATGGTGGAGGCTGAGGGGATCGAACCCCCGACCCTCTGCTTGTAAGGCAGATGCTCTCCCAGCTGAGCTAAGCCTCCGAATAACACATTTATGATCTTAACATAAAACTGCTATTAAAATCAACTTCTTTTTGAAGAAAAGAATGACCCGTAGGGGATTCGAACCCCTGTTACCTCCGTGAAAGGGAGGTGTCTTAACCCCTTGACCAACGGGCCTTGCTTAAAAATTATCTGGCGGAGAGAGAGGGATTCGAACCCTCGAGA
>NZ_JAKRNP010000012.1:0-97006 GCF_022346845.1 Paenibacillus sp. ACRSA
GCATGTATTAGGCATGCCGCCAGCGTTCGTCCTGAGCCAGGATCAAACTCTCCAATAAAGTATTGAAAAGAGCGATTAGCTCATTTTGAATCTGACGAGATTAAAAATCTCATTTGTGCTTTGAAATCATTCAGTCCGAAGACATGTACGATTTCTCAGCGTCGATCTTGCAAGCAAGATCATTACTCACTCGTTGTTCAGTTTTCAAAGATCAAACTTTTTTTCTTCATCAGCGCTGTGTTTCAGCGGCGACTTAAATAATATATCATATCGGTGAATCCAATGCAACAGTTTTTTTGAAATTAATTAATTTAGTAGATTCAGTCTCCTGAACACCTCATTAACTTTTAAAAACCGCATCGTTATCACGTAGTCATTATTCTATCATAGCTGCAGCGAACTTTCCAATTGATTTACATTTTTCTTCAATTTATTTAAGTGTGCACTTTAATATAGTCAGATGCATGGTAATGTTTTTTATCCTTCTCTACGCTTCTATAATACTTGCTTTCTCAAAGTGATTATCAACGACATAGTCCAAGAGAGCCAACCCGTAACGGTTGACCCTCTTTATTTGAACTAAATCAAACACTCATCTCATTAATTGCTTACTACCCTTATTGCTGTATCCAGGGATTACGGCGGCTTTTTGCTGAGCTGCGTTTGTTTGTTTGCGTTTTACGAGCTTCAGCTTCTTTAGAAGATACCGATACTTTAGAAGTTCTTTTGCCTGCTGGCTTGGCAGTTCTTCGTTTCGCTACCCCACTTTTCCCAGCCGATTGTTTCGCTTTGCCACTATTGTTGTAATTGTCGTCACTTTCGAAGTTGGTCTGACTAAGATTAGCTTCCTCACGACCACCTTTCTTACCCCCAGTATGCTCTTGGGATGGATATAGTTCACCAAAAGCACCTAGCGGGGATGGCGGCACCATATTTTGTGATGGATACGGATTTTGATATGCGTACTCAACAGGTTGATACGGAACTACAGATGGAGCCATATTGGGATGCCCGCCATATGGACTATACATTCCCCAAGCAGGATCATTGTACCCTGGAGCTACGTGACCATAATTCGGTGCATGTGTATGTCCTCCGCATCCACATGGCGGATATGGAAGTACAGAATAAGGAGAGATAAATGGCGGCTGATTCATGGAATGCTCCGCGGCGAAAGATGGGAACGGGCTATTCACTTGAGCAGAAGGTGCTTGCGGATATGCATTATTAGCCACCACAGGAGCAGAATTTGGCATTGTATTGTTATGATTAAAATCCGGTTCATTATTTGATGATAAGTATTGCACCTCATATGGACTTATATCCGTTATCCCTGGGAACCCAGCATTGTTACTATGCCCAGCAATATACGTTGCTTGTTCCGCAGTATACACCTCTTGTGCAGGCACAGGAACCTGGGTATATGGGTATTCTGCTGGTGCATGGTGAAGTTTACTTCCACAACCACATGGAGATTTGGTCGCAGGTGACACTTCAACTGGAGCTTTTGTATTCGGTATAGCTGGCAAAGGCATAATTTCAGGTGACAGATTCGGCATTGTATACTTTGGAGCTTCTGGAAGAGGTTTCACTTGTGCCGTTGGCGCAAGGTTTTCTTTTTTCTCCGGTTCCTTCGTTGGCTTAACATCTGGAATTTCAGGTAACTGAGGTAACACTTCAAGTTCAGGCATTACATTAGGTGGCACGGGATTAGCCGGCTTAGACGTTGGAGCAGGCTGCTCTTTGATTGGTTCAGGTACCACCGGTGTAGGTGGTGGGGATGATGGCACTGGAGCTTCCGGTGTTACCGGCTCCTCTTTTACACCTGTATGTTCTTTTCCCTCAGGGGAGAGCTTTTCATGAGCTGCAACATTACTCGCTCCGATGTCTGTTCCTGTGTTGCCCTGAACTTGCATGGAAGGAATGTGTACTGTCTCCCCCACCAGAAGAGCATTTGGGTTTTTCAGTTGTGGATTGGCATTGATCATATCCTTCAGCGGGACTCCCCATGCCTGCGACAACTTCCACAACGAATCTCCTTGCTGAACTTTATGACTGTGTAATACTCCCTCGGGTTTGGGTGTCACAGGTGCAGCAGGAATTTTTACTTTCATCCCAATATCCAACTTATCAGGATCACTGATTTGCGGATTAGCCGCAATAATTTTGTCGAGCGCCACATTATATTTTTGGGACAGCAGATACAATGTGTCGCCTTTTTTCACCATGTGTATTTTCACTGGGAACTAACCTCCTAGACGTGATACTTGGGCAGTGCATTCGCCCATACCGTTACTACATCCTATGCAGAAATTAGGCTAATGACATCACCTAAACAAAAAAAATCCTTCTCTCTTCAAAAACCGCATACTTTTGAGTATGACGATCCCTGATAGATCAGAAGGATTTCACGTTCTAAATTCAGCTATATTCGTTGTTTAGGCTTCCCAAACTTTGTATCCGTCTTTGTCCACAATTTGTCGGAACGCTTCAAGAAGTTTTAATGTTATCGGGCCTGCAACCCCTGAACCGATCGTTCTTCCATCAACTTCATAAGCAGCGATGACTTCTGCGGCCGTACCTGTGAAGAAGACCTCGTCCGCGATGTACACATCATGGAGGGTAAATGGAATCTCTTTCAACTCAATGTTCAGCTCACCACATAGATCAATAATTGCCTGACGCGTAATCCCTTCCAAGGCACCAAGGTAACAAGGCGGTGTGTAGACAACCCCATTTTTGATAATAAAAATGTTATCGCTAGAACCTTCAGTAACATAACCTTGAGAGTTCAACATGATTGCTTCACCAGCACCTGCATAGTTGGACTGGATTTTGACAAGTACGTTATTAAGGTAGTTCAACGATTTTATTTTGGGATTAAGTGCATCTGGAATGTTACGACGTTGGGAGACAGACACAGCTTTCAGACCAGTAAGATAGGCTTCCTCCGGATAAATGGCCAATTGCTCTACAATAATAATCACAGAGGCCTTTGGACAACGCAGTGGATCTAATCCCAAGTTACCAGGACCCCGCGAAACAATTAAACGAATATAACCATTGCGCATATCATTACGACGTACTGTTTCAGCCATCACGTCTAACATTTCTTCATAAGACAGAGGGATATTGAGATTAATGGATTTTGCTGAATCATACAATCGATCCAAATGCGCCTTGCATCTAAAAATGTTTCCGTTATATATCCGGATACCTTCGAAAATCCCATCTCCATACAAAAAACCATGATCGTATACCGAAACAGTTGCGTTCTCCTTGGTCACAAATTGACCGTCCAAATAAATCCACTGTTCTGACATGGATGACTGCACCTCCGTTAAATGTCCTATCCTTCACTCACGAAAAATATCATCTGATTCACTTATTGTACAACAATTGACAAGCATTCACGTGTGAGATTTACCCCATTTTTAGTCCCAACCTCTATAAATCCGTCCTATGATTAGGTTGTCTTCAAAGTCGGATAAGTAAAACAAGGATAGCTGCCAAGCACACGTACCTGACAATTCAAAGCCTCAATCTCTGCCATCGCTGCCGTCAGCAGCACAGAATCAACAGCTTCTTTTACATCAATATAAAAATAATAACTACCGAGCCGCTTCTTCGTTGGACGCGATTCGAGTCGGGTCAGATTCAGCTTACGCCAAGCAAACGCGGACAACACCTGATGAAGAGCACCCGGTGCATCCTCAGGTAATGTAACCAATAGACTCGTCTTTACATGATCCGGTTCACGCGGAATCTGAACAGGCTCATGGCCAATCAAAACAAACCGAGTGTAGTTATTATCATGATCAGTAACTCGCTCAGCCATAATATCCAGGCCATGCTTCTGAGCAGCCAATCTTGTACCAATTGCAGCCCAGCCTTTACCTGGGTTCTTCTTAACCAGCTCCACCGCCTCTGCTGTGCTGTTCACACCCTCTAGATCCGCATCAGGGGAATGTGTACGAATGAAGTTCTGGCACTGCGGGATGGCTACCGGATGAGACATGAGCTTGGTGATTTTTCCAAAATCATATCCATCCTCATCGTTCCTGAACTCCGAGCCATGTCCGATAACATTCTGAATCGATGGGTATACCCATTCGGCTTGCATCGCAATATCCACTTCATTAACGAGCCAGTCCATATGTAGACTAACCGAGCCTTCAATCGTATTTTCAATTGGAATGACGCTATATTGAGAATTCCCGCTATCTGTCGCACGGAAAACATCTGAAATGAGTTTGGAGTGAAGCAATTCTAACGGTTCACCATTAAACAGGAAATCGACTGCTTCATGGGAGACTGAACCTTCTGGCAATACTGCAATTCGTTTCATGCATTAACGTCCCCTTTAACTCTGTGCAAAAAAGGTGTGTCTTCTTGATCAGGCAACACCGTAACACCATTGAGATCCGGATCAAGCCACATCGCTGTCGCCGTGATGCCTTCATGCCCCATGGTATCGATTAAATATTGCTCAAGTTCATTTTTTCGTTGACTATGGCGATCTACAAAGGTTATGACGGTTGGACCAGCACCACTTAATGCAGCACCTAGCGCCCCATGATCTACCGCATACTCCAAAATCTCTGCCATCCCTGGAACTAACGAAGCTCTGTAAGGTTGATGCAAACGATCGGACATCGCTTTATGAATCATATCTAAACGCCCACTCGAAAGTGCAGCAACCAAAAGAGAAGACCTGCTGATGTTGTGCACAATATCAGACATTCCGAATTGCTGTGGAATGATACCTCTCGCTTGGGTTGTGGATAGTTGAAAGTCTGGGACAATCACTAATGCTTCTAAATCCTGAGCTGGCTCAATACGAATATGATCTACATGATCTCCATCCCAGGCCGCTGCGATAATCCCGCCATACAAGGAAGCACCTACATTGTCTGGATGTTTCTCCAGCGAAGTAGCCATGTCCAAGAGCTTCGCGTCCGATAAAGGTGACCCAATTAACGCATTAGCTGCGGCTAGAGCACCAACAATGGCGGATGCACTACTCCCTAAACCACGTGTAAGTGGAATATTGGACAGCATGGAAATCTCCAGTTCGGGAACGGAGACTCCTGCTTCATTGAATACCATCTGTGCAACCTCGTATATCAGGTTAGATTTATCCGTAGGTAAACCAGTTAGATGCTCTCCATGTAGATGAAAGGTCGTCTGCTCAGCAGGTTTCATTTCAAGCCAGGCATATAAAGATAAAGCCATACCCAGGGTATCAAACCCTGGGCCTAAATTTGCTGTACTTGCAGGTACTTTGACTGTAACTTTTTGTTTCAGGCTCATACGGATTGTTGCTCCAGTTGTGCAATCGCCGCCATAACCGCTTCTTCCGTATCTTCCACAACAAGCGGTTCCGTTGCTACTGTTTTAATTGCGATATTTGGATCTTTCAAGCCGTGACCTGTCAATACACAGACAACAGTCTCTCCACCTTTAAAGTATCCTTCTTGTTTCAATTTATATACTCCTGCGACCGAAGCAGCAGATGCAGGTTCAGCAAAGATACCTTCACGAGCCGCAATGGTGCGATATGCTGTCAAAATTTCTTCATCGGTTACGTAGTTGATCTGTCCACCGGACTCTTCAGCTGCAGCAACCGCTGTTTTCCAACTTGCTGGATTACCAATTCGAATCGCTGTAGCCACAGTTTCAGGTTCCAGGATCGGTTCACCTTTAACGATAGCCATAGCACCCTCAGCCTCAAAACCAACCATACGTGGCAAGGAATTCGACTTACCTGCCTCTTTATACTCTTTGAATCCTTTCCAGTATGCAGAGATATTCCCCGCATTACCCACCGGAATCGCCAATACGTCAGGAGCTTGACCCAATTGATCTACCACTTCAAATGCAGCTGTCTTTTGTCCTTCAATACGGAACGGATTGACAGAGTTTACAAGCGTGATGGGATGTTTGGCTGTGATCTCACGAACAATCTCCAAGGCACGGTCAAAGTTACCATTGATCGCAATAACTTTAGCTCCGTAGATCATAGCTTGAGCAAGCTTACCCAGAGCGATGTTGTTATTCGGAATCAACACGATACAATTCAAACCACCGCGAGCCGCATAGGCAGCAGCAGCAGCAGACGTATTACCTGTTGAAGCACACATGATCGTGCGGCTTCCTTCTTCCATTGCTTTTGCTACAGCCATAACCATACCACGGTCTTTGAATGAACCACTGGGGTTCAAGCCTTCATATTTGAAATATAAGTTCAAGCCAAGTTCTTTGGACAGATTTTCTGCATGAACCAGAGGTGTATTTCCTTCTTGCAGCGTAAGCATAGGTGTATTTTCATTAACCGGAAGGTATTCTTTGTAAGTTTGCAGTAGTCCTTGATATCTCATTGTAAGTAAGCTCCTTTGTCGTTTAAAGTTCCAAATTGGGTTCCATAGATTCATTATTGATAGATCATTGCATGTATTGTGATTCAATGCTGAATGTTAGCCTTCAACTCGGTATACACTCTTAATTCGGCGAATAACGTTAAGTGATTCAAAGTGCCTAAGCACCTTGTCCATGCTAGCCTTGCTTGCGTTATGGGTAACAATAATAATCTCGGCATCAGGGTTAGTCTCATTAGGTTGTTGAACAACCGACGCCAGACTTACCTCATATTCTGCAAAAATTTGCGTGATTTGTGCGAGTACCCCTGCCTTATCGTCTACATGCAACAAGATGAAGTTTTTCGACAAAATCTGTTCGTCGCTTTGGAGCCGTTTAGGTTTATAAGGCACGATCGCTTTAAGACCATTTACGCCAAGTTTTAAGTTTTTGATGACAGCCACGATGTCAGCTACTACAGACGTTGCTGTTGGAAGCTCTCCTGCTCCTGCACCATAGAACATCGTCTCACCTACCGCTTCACCATGAACATAAACGGCATTGAATACCCCATTAACGGATGCAATCGGATGATTTTGTCTAACCATCGTAGGCTGAACACTAATCGTGATCTCGTCATCTTGACGGTCAGCAATACCGAGTAGCTTCATTTCATATCCAAGTCTTCTAGCATACGTAATATCTTCACGAGTCACGGATGATATACCGCGGACTGTTACATCCTGCAGCTCAACATTGGTACGAAAACCTAATGTGCTCAATATCGCCATTTTACGAGCGGCATCCAGTCCCTCTACATCTGAGGTAGGGTCAGTCTCTGCGTAACCAAGTGCCTGAGCCTCTGACAAGACCTCCTCATATGAGGCGCCTTCCTGACTCATTTTGGTCAAAATATAGTTCGTTGTGCCGTTAACAATACCCATAATTCGGGTTATTCGATCCGACGAGAATCCCTCAATTAGAGTACGAATGATGGGAATTCCACCAGCTACACTGGCTTCATAAAATACGTCACATTGTTTCTCCTGTGCCTTCGCCAATATCTCAGACCCATGCAGAGCCATCAAATCTTTGTTCGCTGTTACAATATGTTTGCCGCGTTCCAGCGCTTCCAGAATGTATGCTTTCGTCTGATCAATCCCACCCATAACTTCGACGATTACATCGATATCGGGATGTCGAATAACTTCCCAAGGGTCTTCTGTAAGCTTTGCACGATCAACGGCAATAACGCGATCTTTCTCTGTATTCTTTACAGCAATCTTCTCAATAACAATGGGAGAGCCGACCTGACTACTCAGATCCTCCTGGTTCCCCTCTACGATACGAACGACCCCTGTACCTACAGTTCCCAAACCCAACAATCCTACTTTTACTGGTTTCACTAACGACATACCCCCTATATCTCTTCTTACTGTCACCTCTGCACTGTTGTACATCTGAACAACTTGTTCGACCTATATTGAACGTTATGAAAATAACGTCTCGTTAACCTTGCCCTACAATTCGGGTGCGACGAACACCAGGCATTTCCTGCATTTGCTCCAACATGTCTCCAATCTCTCCGTGAAGATGCGATATTTCTACTGAAATAACAACGTTCGCTCTTCCTTGAAGAGGAATACTCTGATTAATTGTAAGAACGTTAGCACCATAACCAGCCACATGTCCTAACACACGAGACAATATTCCAGACTGATGCTCCAGATCAATAGAAATGGTAACGATTCGTTCTCGCTCCAATTGATTGATCAAATGAATGCCGTCCTTATATTTATAAAAAGCACTGCGGCTTAATCCAACCTGCTCTACGGCTTCATGCACCGTTTTGACATCGCCCGCAGCAAGAAGTTCTTTCACTTGCATCGTCTTCACGACAGCTTCAGGCAAAATGTCTTCACGTACCAAGTAATAGCGTTCGTTCACAGAACGTCCTCTCCTCAAAGACTCATGTATTCATATAGTGGACATTATATAGGATGTAGCGCAAAAGGGCAATACATTACATGTCTATTTTTTAAAAATATGTTCTTCACAGTATACAGCTTATCCCACGTTTATGTTATATCCATTGAACTAAAACCTATCTACACTGTTTTCTCTGTCCTTCACCGTTCTCATGTAAATGTCTGATTTCATTTATATAAAAACAAAAAAGCACAGAACTGCGGGTTGATATCCCACTGCTCTGTGCAATTATTTAATTCACATTATGCATCGATCCAACGTGAATGACGCTTTAGTAGTAACTGCTGCTCTCGACGAATTCAAATTCAAAGTCGCCGATCCGTACAATCGTACCCTCTTCTGCACCACGTTTACGCAACTCATCATCCACACCCATATAACGCAATGTACGCGCAAGTTTGAGGATTGCCTCATGTGAGTTCAGCTGCATACGTTTCATCATGCGTTCAATTTTGGCACTTTCAACAATGAAGGTATCATTCTCACGCACAATGCGGAAACCTTCATCCTCTTTTTTGTCCAAACTAAACACTTTACGTTCCGAAATATCCGCTACTTCTTCAACAACCGGTTCATCCGGGATCTGATCCAACAGATCAGCCGCACGGTACAACAGCTCTTGAATCCCTTGGCGAGTAAGCGACGAAATTGGCATAACTTCAATATCCGGATGTATCTCACGAACCTGTTGCAAGAACTTTTCTAGATTCTCTGCAGATTCCGGCATATCCATTTTGTTTGCTGCCACAATCTGTGGTCTCTCAGCCAATGCAGGATTGTACTGTTTCAATTCATCGTTAATTTTTTGCCAGTCTTCAAAAGGATCGCGTCCTTCTGAACCAGACATGTCAACCACATGCACAATGATACGGGTACGCTCAACATGGCGTAAGAACTCATGTCCAAGTCCGATCCCTTCATGCGCACCTTCAATGAGTCCTGGCAAATCTGCCATGACAAAACTACGACCTTCGCCCACACCAACCACACCCAGATTAGGTGTTATTGTTGTAAAGTGATATGCACCGATCTTTGGTTTAGCTGCTGAAACGACAGATAGCAATGTCGATTTGCCGACACTTGGGAAACCCACAAGTCCTACATCTGCCATTACTTTAAGTTCAAGCACGATGTATCGTTCTTGGCCTTCTTCACCGTTCTCAGCAAGTTCAGGTGCAGGGTTATTTGGTGTCGCAAAACGAATGTTACCCCGGCCACCTCGACCACCTTTGGCAACAACAACCTGCTGACCGTGACGTGTCAGATCGGCCAATACTTCGCCGCTGTCCTCATCAACAATGACTGTTCCCGGCGGAATACGAACGATCATATTCTCCGCATTGGCACCGTGTTGACTTTTGTTACGGCCTTTTTCACCACGTGGAGCCTTGAAGTGTCGCTGGTAACGGAAATCCATCAACGTCCGCAAACCTTCATCTACGCGGAAAATGATGTCTGCTCCTCTGCCCCCATCACCCCCGGCAGGTCCGCCGTTTGGTACATATTTCTCACGACGGAACGAAATAATTCCGTCCCCCCCGTCTCCGGCTTTCACATAAATCTTCGCTTTATCTACAAACATTGGTTAACCCCTTCTTCCTATATTCCACACGGCATTCGGAATTGTATAAACGTATCCTCAGACGGAAGTTGCTCCGTTCTGACTTTTTTCCCTTTAAGTACGGCCTCAAGATGCCGTACCGTTTCTGGATCGGGTGTTTGATCCCCGTCCAATCGGACAACCACATCTCCATGATCCTGTCCGAAGCTCAAGGTCAGTTTGCGAACCTCTCCCCAAGACGACCGGCCGCCGCCAAATTGATAGGCTCGAATTGCATCCGCAATCGCCCCCGTTAGTGACTCGCCATCCTCGGGAGAAACCAGAGCATTAAGCTGCAACTCTTCCTCAACTTCAACATGCAATTCCAATGCAACTCCACTTGCTCGGAAAGATTGCAGGTAAAACACGAGTGAAGGAATACCTAATTTTGAAATTCGGCTTTCCTCAGTAACCCGTTCCTTTATTCTTTCCACACATTGTACTGATTTATCAAGTTTGCCTAGTCGAAGATATCCATACAATACCTGAAGATCGTTCATCCAGTCATGCCGATGATGATTTAATGATGCGATTGCTGTTTTTTCCATAGATTGTACAATTGTTCTGCGTTCTGCCTCCGCTTGTCTGTTCATCAGATAGAGCGAAACCACCAGCACTGCAACGGACCACAACGCACACACAATACCTGAAATGACTGATGGATACAGCATAACGAAAACCAAAGGAATCAGAAGTGAACATGCCGCAATCCACGGCACTCTTTTCCAAGATTTCATGGCTTCTCCCCGTTCTACACTAACTCGGCTAGTTTAACCCCACCGTATCCAAGTATAACATGTCTTTTCTGTCAGTTCATTAGCGATTACTCTTAAAATACAAAAAGCCTCCGGCAAAAATGCCGAAGGCTCCTTAGGCGGAATGCCGATATTATGCTTCTACTGTAGCTGCTACTGGAGCAACGTCTACAGGATAGATGCTTACTTTTTTACGATCGCGTCCCCAACGTTCGAATTTCACAACGCCGTCAACTTTCGCAAACAAAGTGTCATCTTTACCGATACCCACGTTAGTACCTGGGTGAATTTTCGTTCCGCGTTGGCGAACGAGAATGCTACCACCAGTTACTTTTTGGCCGTCAGCACGCTTAACGCCAAGGCGTTGTGCATTACTGTCACGTCCGTTCTTCGTGGAACCTACACCTTTTTTCGATGCGAACAACTGAAGATTTAATTTCAACATGATTGGTTTTCCTCCTTCTTAAATTATTTGGATTGCTCTATCTTAATATACTTACCGTATGACTCTGCAATATTAGTGAGCATAACTACCATGGATTCGAGTAACAATTGTACCTGAGAAAAAGTTTCATCTTTTGGAAGCGAAGGTAAAGAACCACTTAAAAAGCCATTCTTCATTTTGGTATGCATCTCGATACCAGTCAATGCCTCAATCGAGTTAACTGTACCTACTGTAACAGCAGATACCCCGGCACATACGATATCTTCTCCCCGCTTGGCAAAATTAGCATGCCCTTGGATTGAGAAGCGTTCGATGCTCTCATCCTCATTACGAAAGATTTGAACGATAATCACTTATCGCACCTACCTTACGCTTTGATTTTTTCGATAGTTACTTTAGTGTACGGTTGACGGTGACCTTGCTTCACATGGTAGTTCTTTTTCGGTTTGTATTTGTATACAACAACCTTTTGACCTTTGCCATGTTTCTCCACTTTAGCCGTTACAGTAGCTCCGGAAACCAATGGTGTACCTGCTGTCAAACCTTTATCGTTAGATACAGCCAGGACACGGTCGAACGTTACGCTTTCGCCATCGTTCGCAGTCAATTTCTCGATGAACAGAACATCGCCCTCTTGGACTTTGTACTGTTTACCACCTGTTTCAATAATTGCGTACATTTGCCTTGCACCTCCTCATGTCTCAGACTCGCCCGGTCTCAGGTGACAGCTCCTTGCGGAACCATTCTTGTACCCGGCCAGTGCGGTTACAGCATGTGCAAGACCAAATAGGCTAAACACATACCTGCTGATTATATCACGCAATATATTAAAAATCAATGCAAAGGTGAAATATATCTTTTCCCCGTCCCATGACAGGATGAACATAGCTCTACATAAGGTAGAGTGCTCTCTTCACGCACCTTTTTACGCGTTAGTTCCAACAGTCCCAATTTGGTCCAGCCCATTACAAACGCTTTGGTGCGATCCTTCTTGAGCTCACTCTCCAGTGCTGCGGATACTTCTTGACGATTCGAGGCTTCCGTCATATCAATGAAATCTACGATAATCATGCCACCGATATCTCTTAACCGCATGAGACGCGCAATCTCAATCGCCGCCTGCATGTTCGTTTCCGTCACAGTCTCCTCAAGACTATCTCCACCTGCTCCAGTGTATTTGCCTGTGTTTACATCAACCACCGTAAGCGCTTCTGTATGCTCTATAACAATATAACCACCTCCGGGTAACCACACCTTACGAGCAAAATCCTTGTTCAATTGCTCTTGCACCCCATAAGCGGCGAATATCGGTTCTGGCCCCCGGTGTACCTGTACTTGTGGCTGGTGTCCTGGACTGATCTCCTCAAGCAGAGCTGTCACTTCACGGGCTTGCTCCTCGCTATCCGTAATCACCACATCACTGCCTGGCGTGTATACATCCCTGATGATCCGCTGTACCATACTTTGATCCCGATGAAGCAAGCTTGGAGAAGGCAAACTATTCGCTTTTTCACGAATCAAACGCCACTGCTCACGCAATGTTTCAAGGTCAGATTCAATCGCCTCACGCTGTTCCTCTGCAGATACGGTGCGGATAATAAGCCCTTCTTCATCCCTCTTGAGCTGATCACCAAGTGCTTTGAGGCGTGAACGATCCCCTTCGCGGGCAATCTTCTTAGACACGGCTATATAATCTGCCATCGGCATATAGACAAGCCATCGACCCGGCAGTGAATAATGAGTCGTCACCCGCGCTCCTTTACTTCCTACGGGTTCCTTCAGAACCTGAACAATCACATCCTGACCCGGACGAAGCAATTCTGAGATCGAAGGCTTCACTTTAGGCTGTTTCTCCAAGTGAGGATGCAACACGTCATCAACGTATAGGAAAGCATTTTTTCTCTGACCAATATCCACAAAAGCAGCCTGCATACCCGGTAATACGTTGACTACACGCCCTTTGAAAAAGGAGCCTAGCAGCCCTCGCTCTCGTGTACGCTCTGCTGTAAACTCCACAGCTTTGCCTTCTTCCAGAAGCGCCATTTGCATGAGGTTATGTTCGTTATGTACAATCATTTGTTTCATGGCTTCACCTCTAGAAGACAATTCACATCATCCACATCCATTTCTATATCATTGCAATACCCATATGTACATGTATTACCCCAATGAAGGGCAGGTTCACCAGCAACTTATGACTTATCAGCATTTTGTTTGAAATAGGAACTGATAATCCGTTGCTCAGGCAACACAGCTAAAATTCGCCCCTGTTGATTCATTACATATACCATATGGTATCTCTCTCTCTTTAATAGACGCAAAATGGTGTCCAAAGGTTTCGCCGGAAATGAGATTATCGGCTGCGCCAAACTGCCCATAGCTGCATGATGGACAAAAGCCCCTTCTCTATTCATTAAGAAGCGGATAAATCGATAAGGAATATTACGATAATCTGTAACGTTAGAGTAGAACAGAAACAGCCCCACTAAGAGAATATTTAATGGAAGTCCGTAATCGCCAGCAATCCAGCGCACCACAGCATACACAATAACCCCTATACTGACGAGAATACTTATTCTGTACGTCCACATGAGGGTTGTATAATAAGGAGCAATCAGACTGACAAGTGCCTGTACAATTTTACCACCATCCAGTGGCAAGATCGGCAGCAGGTTGAATAAGGCAATAAGCAAATTCCCTTGGATAATGTAGGACAAAAAGATTGGATCTCCAACCTGCATGTATTGCAATAGCAATACTACGCCCACCATGAATATGTTCTGCAAGGGCCCTGCCAGCGCAATCGCAATCTCTCGCCAAGCCGTAAGTTTGCCACCATCCTCAATTACCGCCACCCCGCCAAAAGGGAGCATCTGAATAGATACAACACGGCAACCCAGAAGAGCTGCCGCTGCTGCATGTCCACACTCATGGATGAACACAATGGCAAACAATGTAATAAGCTCAATAAAATGACCGGTTACAAGCGAAGCCAACATGATGATGACAAAGAATGGGTGCATGGAAACACGTACACCCCATAATCTAATCAAGGGCAACCACTTCTGCGGGATCTACATACTGCTCGCCCTCTTTAACAGCAAAATATAAGGTAGCGGGTTGTCCATCATTGCTTGATTTTAGGCTCCCCACTGGAGACCCTGCCTCCACCCAGTCATTCACTTCAACTTCACTCTCATGTAATCGCCCATATATAGCAGTCACATTGCCGGTATGCTGAATCACAACCGTTATGCCACTTTCCGCTTCCCCCAGAACCTGAAGTACACGCCCAGCATCAGAGCTGGCTACTTGTACAAGGCTTGCACCAGCAGCTTCAGGTACGATTTCCACACCCTTCATGCTCAAGGCAAAAGGCTGAACAATGGTTCCCGAGATCGGTTTTGCCATAAGTGAACGAATGCCTGATCCATTGACAACATCTGTTGTATGTCCTAACACAGGTAAAAAGGAGGGTGGACCACCTAAGTTCCGATTATACCAAGCGGCCATGGAGGCAAAGTCCATGTCACGATGAAGTGCGTCCGTAATTACTGTTTTGGGTGAGACACTCCATGCATTGTTCAACTGAAACAATCCCCATACCGCACCAAAGATAACAGCACTAATGACTGTACGGCGTGCTAACGACTTCACTAGATTAAAACGAACCGGATGATCTGATCCGTAGTATCCATTCTCTTTTTTCCATAAAGTCTCCGGATCTCGCTCTTGCTCCGCTCCCCAATTCTTCGCACTGAATAACCCATTCTGACGATCTGCAACCGGCTCCGTCGGCTGTTTCCTCCATACATTCGAATCTGTGCTAGAACTGACTTCCCGCTCTTGAATAATCTCCCTCGTTGCATCATTCAGTAAACGCCGGATGCGCTCTTCTCTTCTCTGCTTGATTCTGAGTTTGGCATTCATAACATATCCTCCCGCCGAGGCTTGTTTAAGATATTCGCTTCGCTTAGATAAGAATCAGAATTCTCTTACTATATCCTATGAAGGTTCCACTGATAATATGAACAAGCTCTAGGTTATTGCAAAAGACTACTGCAGCACGCTCCTTGCTTTCGTTTATTAGGTTCTGATGACGTCTTTATAAAGGTTTCTATAGACTTCTATAATGGAGAAAACGCAAAAAAACCGGGCTGATTGCCCGGCTTTATGTAATAGCTATCTCATCATGGGGACGTAATTAACCCATACCAAAGAATTTTTTGAAGCGTGTGAACGCGCCTTTTTTCTGCTCTAACTGCATCAACGGAACGGTGTCTCCCAAAATACGACGGGCAATATTGCGATACGCAATCGCTGCATTCGAATCTGGATTCATAACCGTTGGCTCTCCGGAATTTGCCGCTTTGATAACCAGTTCATCATCAGGGACAATGCCGATTAGATCAATGTTAAGCACCTGCAGTATACCGTCAATATCGAGCATATCGCCCGACTTCACCATGTTGTTACGAATGCGGTTCACAACGAGCTTCGGAGATTGGATATGTGAGCTCTCCAGCAAGCCAATCACACGATCTGCATCTCGCACAGCAGCGTTCTCAGGTGTAGTTACTACGATTGCTTGGTCTGCACCTGCAACTGCGTTCTTGAATCCTTGCTCAATCCCTGCAGGACAGTCAATAATGACGTACTCAAAATCTTTTTTTAGCTCCAAAATAATATCCTTCACCTGTTCTGGTGATACGGAGTTCTTATCTCTCGTTTGTGCTGCAGGCAGCATATATAATTCTTCGAAACGCTTATCTTTTACTAAAGCTTGATTCAGACGGCAGCGGCCATCTGCCACATCACACAGATCATAAATGATCCGATTTTCGAGTCCCATTACGACATCAAGATTTCGAAGACCGATATCCGTATCTACTAGACAAACTTTTTTTCCGAGCAATGCCAGCGCAGTCCCGATATTTGCTGAGGTGGTGGTTTTACCTACGCCGCCCTTACCCGAAGTGATCACGATTGCCTCTCCCATGAGCTACACTCCTTTAAACACATTAAAATCTCGGCGCAACCGAACGATATTGCTCATCTTGTCGATCTGCATCTGATTGTCCTGCAAATAAGCAAATTCCATGCCAGCCTCTCGACTCTCCCATTCATCAGGAGGACGACTGATAATATCCGCAATACGTAGCTGAGTCGGTGCAAAGACCGATGCCGCTATGATCGCTGTTTCGTCCCCACTGATGCCTGCGTGAGCCATACCTCTGAGTGAACCCATTATATATATATCCCCGGTACACGTCACCGTGCCGCCCGGATTGATATCTCCAAGAAACAAGAGATTTCCATCATGATGAAGCACCTGACCTGAACGCACCATACCACACATCGTCATAATCGGCGGTGACCCTTTAACCTCCGGTTTAAGGGCTGGTGAATCAATGGAACGAATGAGTAAATTACCTTTTTGCTTCAATATATCCAGAATCGATTCTTTCTGGTTCTCCGTGACCTCACGACTGCCTAACTTAATATCCACATGAACGATCGGCCCGGTCAAAATATTTTGATGGCTGTGTTCCAGCTTATAGCGGAGCTCATAGAGCAATTCCTCGAATTCACATTGATCGTCCAACAGGAAAACCAAGCCGTCTCGGATGCCTTTAATCGTTACGTGATTCGATTTTACCGTCATAAGCCTGTCCCTCCCATCTCATTACATTTCGTGCCGGAGCCCCCAAGTTCCTGCTTCTGGTCTCACAAATGGTTCAGGATGCTTCTTGTGGCTTTTTCTGCCTCTTCGTAATCTGCTCCAATTGCTTGCGCAAAGGAACATAAATAATCAATGTGAACACAAAATGAATAAATAAATTAGGAATCATATATTCAAACAGCGCCCAATCAAATGTCACATGGTTCAGACGGAAAAGCTTGTATAGGAAAAATAGTACCGTGTCATTGAGCAAACTCCCTAAAAAGACAACCGTAACCATGATTGGCAGCGGTGCACGCGGAGCCTGAAAAATGAGTCCGATCATATAAGCAGACAGCCCCATGGAGAATCCATAAGGTCCGATCATTTCACCATAGAATACCACATCATGCAGAAGCCCAAACAGTATACCGAGCACTAACGCTGTATGTCGATGATGATAGACAGCAAAAAAGAGAATCACAATATATACCAGATTGGCGGAAATCCGCATCTGCCATGCCTCAGGAATCAGCAGGGGGAGTATCGTTCCCTCAGCAATGAACAGCACGAACAACAACAGAATCAAGACTTGCTTACGTGTAACCACTATTCCTTCACCTCAGGTGGAATGATTACGATAAGCTCTTTCCAATCTAGAAAACTGGCATAAGGCTCAATAGTAGCCGTGCTTGTTAAACCGAATTCACTTTTCTCAACACTTTCGACCTTACCAATTCGCATGTATTTCGGAAAGTTATTAATAATACCTGAAGAAATAATTTCGTCGCCTTCTTTGATATTCGAATCTTCAGCGATCTTCGTCATTTTCAGCATACCTGTCTTCGGATCATAACTCTCGATCATACCAAACACTTTCTCCTTGCCAACGGCTGTAGCCGCAATGGCATTCGAATTGGGATCATTCGCATCCATCGAAGTCAACAAATTAACGGTTGAAGTGTATGAGCTAACATGACTGACTACACCAACAAGCCCCTGCTGTGAAGTTACCGCCATTCCAGGCTGGATACCTGCATTTTCTCCAATGTCGATGTTAATCGTTCTACTGTTAGGATCAGAATTGGCACTAATAACTTGTGCAATACGTGACCCGTAGTTATACCGGTTCTTCTGTTCATCTGTAAAATTAAGTGCTTCTTGTAATTGCTTGTTCACTTGCTCCATATCATTATACTTCAATCGATCTCGGGTGTAGTGACCCAATGCAATCCGGAGTTCTTCATTCTCTGAATATACCGCACGCATGTTCGATACATCTTTGAAAAAGCCCGCTACATAAGAAGCGGGCTTGTAAAATACGTATTGTACAAATCCGACTGAATCCTTCAGGAATTTCTCCGGCCAGGATAGAGCGGTTCGCGGACCGAGCGTAAAGCCCATCAACGCGATAAATGTAACAAGGCCCACCAGCAAAACAAAAAGTCTTTTGTTGCCCAGCAGCTTAAACAGTTCCAACACCCTCTAACATCCATTATTCTCTTCCGAGCCATGCCCGGTGGGGAGACTGTCCGATCATAGTCCCGTCGAGAATATTCACAAGCCTCCCCGGGCAGCGGGTAATAGCTCTTTCGGCTGTACCGACCCTCTTCATTGGCTATTGTCTCTTGAGGATTTCGATCTACCTCACGAAACAATTCGAATACAATTATCGTTTAGAACGAACTGCTGAACTACTTCTGCTTTTGAATAAATGGATGTTCTCAAGAGCTTTTCCTGTCCCGATTGCCACGCAATCAAGCGGGTTCTCCGCCACAATAACCGGCATACCTGTCTCGCCTGCAAGCAACTTGTCCAAATTACGCAGCAAAGCTCCTCCGCCTGTCAGAACGATTCCACGATCCATAATATCCGCTGCAAGCTCAGGCGGACACTTCTCTAGTGTTACTTTAACTGCGTCAACGATCGCATTTACCGTATCTGCCAGTGCTTCACTAATTTCATCAGATGTAATCGTAATTGTTTTTGGCAGACCTGTAACTAGGTCACGACCGCGAATTTCCATGGTCTCCACTTGCTCAAGCGGCATAGCTGATCCAATGTCCATTTTCAATTGTTCGGATGTACGCTCACCAATCATCAGGTTATATTGACGTTTAATGTATTGAATAACGGATTCATCCATCTCGTCACCTGCCACACGTACTGAACGGCTTGTTACAATCCCGCCGAGAGAAATAACCGCTACTTCCGTCGTACCGCCACCAATATCTACAACCATACTGCCCGTCGGCTCCCATACAGGAAGGTCAGCACCAATTGCAGCAGCAAAAGGCTCTTCAATGGTGTATGCTTCACGAGCTCCAGCTTGTTTGGTCGCATCTTCTACAGCACGTTGTTCAACGGCTGTAATGCCGGAAGGTACACATACCATTACGTTAGGATGACGTTGAAACATCGAACGTTGTTTTTGTGCCTGACGAATGAAATATTTAATCATCGTTGCCGTTGTATCAAAATCAGCGATAACGCCGTCTTTCATCGGACGAATGGCACGGATGTTCCCCGGTGTACGACCAATCATTTTTTTAGCAGATTCACCCACGGCTTCAATGCTTTTAGTATCTGTGCGCAGAGCGACTACGGAAGGTTCCCGCACCACAATTCCTTTTCCACGTACATAAACCAATGTATTCGCTGTCCCCAAATCAATCCCCAAATCTTTCGTAAAACCACCAAACATGACGTAATCTCCTTTTCTGCCTCATATAGCCGCCCCAGCTTGAGAGCTAGAGCGTTTCATTTGCATTCATACCGCAATCGCGGAGCTAATATTTGCATTGAATTTTTTTGTTGTATCCATCGTTTAGTTGCATCAGTAAAGTGAACCTATCTTCTACGGACAACGCCGTCATCATTCATAGGAAAACATCAACGCCAACCATTATATTATACTAAGCCCTTCTCCTTCAAACTTACGTATGTTCCATCTCCGATAATAAGGTGATCTAGCACGTCTATACCTACGATGCTACCGGCTTCAATCAGTCTCTTGGTGATTTGGATATCCTCCGGGCTTGGCGTGGGATCACCGCTAGGATGGTTGTGCGCACAGACAATAGAGGCGCTACTACATTTGATGGCAGCTCGAAATACTTCACGTGGATGGACAATCGAAGCATTAAGGCTACCCATGGAGAGTGTTTCCTGGGCAATAATATGATTTTTGCTATTCAAAAAAAGGCACACAAAATGTTCCTTTTGCAAATAACGCATTTGTTCAACCAGAATATCCGCCGCATCACGTGGTGTCCGGATGGAAGGCGATTGTGTCAGCTTGCTCTTGGCAATGCGATGTCCCAGCTCAATACTCGCTTTTAATTGCACAGCCTTCGCTTTACCGATACCCTTCATGGCTGTCAGCTCTTCGAGACTTTGATCCATCAACGAACGGATCCCACCGGCGTCAGTTATAATCCGCTGTGCTAGATGCACTGCAGATTCATTCTTCGTACCTGTCCGAAGTAAAATAGCCAGCAGTTCTGCATGGCTTAAAGCGCCCGCCCCATATTCCATCAAGCGTTCTCTCGGGCGTTCTTCTTGGGGGATGTCGCGCATCATATACTGAGCCGACTCCATAGGTTCCCTCTTTTCACATCGTCAATCCTTAAGATTCATGCTCTTGGTAGCACATGGATTCCGAATCCATCTAACATGTCACTTAGCAAAGGTAAAGACAAGCCTACCACATTAAAGTAACAGCCTTCAATGCGGTCTACTAGTGAAGCACCAATACCTTGAATAGCATATGAACCTGCTTTGTCCATCGGTTCTCCTGTCTGAACATACCCACGAATGGTCGCTTCAGACAATTCCTTCATGGTCACATCTGTCTGTCGGTAATTAACCACAGATTGCCCATTACCAGCATCAATACAAGCTATCCCCGTAAATACACGATGTGTGCGACTCTGAAGTTTGGTCAACATTCGTTCAGCATCCTGTTCATCTACGGGCTTTCCTAAAATTTCGCCATCCAGAACCACAATGGTATCACTACCTACAATGACCGCATCCGATCCACGACCGTCAAGATCCCGAAAGACTACGAGCGCTTTGCGCATAGCGAGTTCCTGAACCGTCTGTTCAGGTGTCCATTCTACGGGTGTGTCTTCATCTGCATGGCTTGGTATTACTTCAAAAGCTAAATGAAGTGAAGCGATCAGCTCTTTGCGCCGCGGCGAAGTGGAGGCAAGAATTATAGGGCGCTGTTGTACATTTTCCACAATAAATGGCTCCTTATGCTACAGCGACATCTGCTCGTATCACAAAAATTGATGTCGTTTGTCTATTTTTCTCGTCATAATCCGTCATTCTCCTACAGTCTGCGATACAGCCATACGGCAAATATAATCCCAAACAGACTTAGGAGGCTCATTTGAAATTGAAGTGAAATGTCATAACTAAAAATATCTAGATCAGCCTGAGGCGACCAACGAATGGTCGTGGCTTTAGTCAGAAAAGCTACAGCCTTAACGGGCTGTAGTGCCTTGGCGATCCAAGCTCCGGCTAACCAGCCGAGCAATAGGAACAATATTAACATGCCGAAGTTTTTTTTCATCGGTTATCTTCCCTCGCCATTTTTTGACACCCACATTATTATACGGGGTTTTGTACGTCAATACAAACACAAATCCGGCAAGGGGAACTATTTCCAGTTCCTTGCCGGACAGGGATTCCAAGTCATTGTTATGAGAAGAAATTTTATTGTTTCATCATCTCAATCCACTGTTTCTGCGCCAAAACATATTCCATCAAGTTAGCCTGAACCGTCCACATGTGCACATCAGCCGGATTTTTATTGTATTCAGCCACTGCTGTAATAGCACTGTTCATTGACTTCTCCATGCTAGAAACAATCGTACTCGCCTCAGGGTTAAGCCCTTGAGCCAAGCTGTTAATACCGCTCAACCACGATTCATGCTGGTTCTGCAATACACTCATCGTTTCAGTAGGAACCGCCTGAGGTGTGACTTGTCCAAGTTGATTAATCGAGAGCGTGGATAACTGATCTACCAGTACGGAGCTACTCGCAAAAAGATTCTCCACATCCTTTTCTAATCCACCCCATGCAGATAAATTAATGGCAGGCACTGCGATTTCTTTGACATACAATTCAACGCCCTCAGCCTTCAACCTTGAGCTTAACAATTTGGCTTCTTCACGATCCGCAGAGATACCTGCATACACCCGATTCCCATCCTCTGGATCAGTACCTGCAGCTATCCCTACCTGAGCCAACTCAAGCTTGGCTTGTTCCGCACGTTCAGGTGAACTGAAGACGCCATATTGCAGAGCATAATAATTGCCTCCGGTCATTGCCGCCTGATTCGCTTCTCCTGCCGCTGCTGTTATTTCTTGTTCCTCCACGGTAGACACCGTCTGATTCCCTGGTAAGTTTACAATGGAGTCCGTGCCATCTTTATTAAAAAAGGACAGGATCACCATTCCAAAGAGCGCGCCGGTGACTAGAGCACCCGTCACTGATCCAATCATTTTCCAACCTCTTGGAGGACGATTGCGCTTATACGAATACTGATCATGGGTTGCTAACCAGTCATGGTCTGTATATTCTGGGTTGTTCCTTGAAGATGCTTGGTCATCATCTTCATGCAGGTAATCATATGGTTCTGAATGGGCATAAGGAGACTCTGTGGCATTAGGCTTGTTATCTTGTCCTCTTTTGGGATTGGAACGAAAATCAGAATCGGGCTCGGATGGGCCCATGCTAGTTAGAACCGTCTCACCCCAATCTACAGGGATATCTTCTGGTTCCCATGCTGGTGTTTTTGCTATATGCAAAGGCTCTTGGTTCTGTGGGATCTCCTCTTTTAACATAAAAGGCTCCCCTACCACTGACTGTCCTTTGTTTACAGGCTTGTCCGACTCCTTATCCCCAAAACGAAACGTCATTCTAGCATTACTCACCCCGAACCCTCTCCTTTGTCCCATAATAGAGGTTGCTCAAAAAAATCATCTTACCTTTACGACCATGAAAACCGGTCTTTTTGAACAAGCATGTATTACAGCTATATGCATTGAACAGGCAGTTTAGAACCTCTTAAATGAAAAAACCGCCTGCTTCACGAAGAAGACAGACGGCTTGCATGACAAATATATTTCCGGTTCTCTGAGTACAAATGAGCTATTTCAAAGATTTGGCCAACGTGTCGCCAACCTTCCAAATATCCCCTGCACCCATTGTAAGTACAAGATCTCCTGGTTGTAAACGGTGCTGCAGATCAGCCACAACCTCTTCCTTTGTTGGAAGATATCGCGCAGAAGCATTGCTGTTCTGAACAATCAATTCTACCAATTTCGCAGAATGAACACCTTCGATTTCTTTTTCACCAGCAGGCGAATAAATGTCTGTAATCAGCACTTCATCCGCTTCGGCAAAAGCACGACTGAACGCATCCAGCAAGAAGAACGTCCGTGTGTAACGCTGCGGTTGGAATACGGCAATAATCCGTTTCCCTGTCGCTTTGGCTGCACTAATGGTCGCTTCAATTTCCGTTGGATGATGAGCATAATCGTCGATAATCAACATATCACGTGCTTCACCCAGCACCTGGAATCTGCGTTTGGCTCCATGAAACTGAATAATCGCCGCTGTAATTTGCTCGAATGGAATACCTGCTTCCAGACAAGTAATAACTGTAGCCATCGCATTATAAACGTTATGTTTACCCGGCACAGACAGCTCGACGGTCCCCATTGCTGCACCTTGATGATTCATTGTGAATGAAATGCGGCGATCACCAAGCACGATATCTGTTGCTGTATAATCTGCAGCCTGATCAATACCATACGTTGTAACACGTGACTTCAATGCCGGAAGAATGGCTTGCACATTCTCATCGTCAGCACATACAATCGCCGTGCCTTCTGGACGAATCTGGCTCAGAAACTGCACATACGCTTTTTTGAGTTCCTCAAAGTCGCTGTTGTAGTTCTCCAAATGGTCAGCTTCAATGTTGGTCACAATACCGAGCCAAGGATGATATTGCAAAAATGAACCATCACTCTCATCGGCTTCAGCAACGACCCAGTCGCCTTGACCAGCCTTCGCGTTGGTGCCCACATTCATGATCTCCCCACCGATAATATACGTTGGGTCTGTATCACATTTTTCCATAACAAGGGCAATCATGGACGAGGTTGTTGTTTTACCGTGTGCCCCAGCAACAGCTACTCCCTTACGCTCGTTCAACAGACGCGCAAGCATCTGAGCTCTGTGCAGAATCGGGATATTGAGCTGCTCTGCCGCAACCCGTTCCACATTGTCAGCCGGAGCTGCCGTTGAGTACACAACCAAGTCTGCGCCGTTGACGTGCTCCGCCGTATGTCCGATATATATTTTCGCTCCTTTGGCTGCCAACTTCTCGGTCAACTCCTGTGAAGCGACATCCGATCCGGTAACGGTGTATCCCATCTCAAGCATAACTCTGGCGATGGCACTCATACCATATCCGCCAATTCCTATAAAATGAACGTGTTCCGATGTATTTAACAAAACTTTCACCAACCTTTTTCAGAATCGGTTTGATGCAAAAGGGCTGCTCGCACATCTGCAATTAAATACAGTGTACCAGACACTACCCCCAGATCCTCCGCTTCCGTCCGTGACTTCAATAGATCAAGTGCCTTCGCCCATTCAGGCTCGACGATGATTTCCAGCTCCGGCTTCGCAATGGCAGGACGTACTTGTTCGACAATCTGCAGCAGATCGGCTGCATCCATTTTGCGTCGGAAATCTGGTTCGGTCAGGATCAGCGTATCCACTAGTGGCAGTATATGCTGCAAATACGCTTCGTGATGCTTATTCGCCAGCATACCCATCATCAAATTTAACTTGTTGTGGGGATATACGTCGATAATGCTCTTGGCTAGGGATTCAGCGCCTTCAGGATTATGTGCTCCGTCCAGAACAATTCGGGGTTCGTCGATGACTTTCTCGAACCGCCCTGCCCAGAAGGCATGCTCCATTCCAAGTAGAATATCTTCTTCATCCAACATAAATGCCATGTACTGGCGTAGCAATTCAAGTACCATAAGCGCACCCGCTGCATTGTCACATTGATGTACACCTTGCATACGAATACGAACGTCCAACTCACGGAAAGGTCCTGCAAAATGAAAAGATTGACCCTTCTCGTCGCTATCCAGCCTATGATAAGTAAACTGTCTACCAGCCAAGTATACGGTTGATCGAAGTCGCTCTGCCGTCTCCTCAATCACCTTCACTGCTTCAGGTTGAGTTGCGAGAGTAACGACCGGTACACCCGGTTTAATGATCCCCGCCTTCTCGCTTGCAATCATTTCAATGGTATCGCCGAGTACATCTGTATGATCCATACCAATGTTAGTGATGATCGATACGACAGGTGTAACAATATTCGTTACGTCCATCCTTCCCCCCAGCCCAGTTTCCCATACTACAACATCGGGGTAACACTCTTCCGCGTAGTAAAGGAGGGCCAGTGCCGTCGACACCTCAAACATCGTAGGTGAACCAAGCTCGGTAGCTGCCATATCATGCACCAAAGGATGTAATCGATTAGACAATTTCAACAATGTCTCTTCAGGAATATCTTCCCCGTTATACTGGAAACGGTTCGTAAACTTCGTAATATACGGCGATGTAAATGTGCCAACATCATATCCCGCCTGAAGAAGAACTGACGTCAAAAAAGCGCAAGTCGAACCTTTGCCGTTCGTTCCCGCGACATGAATAAATTTAAGACGTTGATGTGGATTACCGAGCCGGGACATCAATTCTATGATTCGTTCCAGTCCGGGTCTGATTCCAAAAGGAATAAGACCATTAATCCAGTCCACAGCCTCGTTATACGTTCGTAAAGGCGTATTCACACCTGTCTCATTAAGTTCAGTCATCTGCTTCACCTTCGGTCATGAGTTTGATTGAAAAAAGCGGCCGGATGGCGTCATTCATGTCCACCCGACCCAGATATTCTTAACCTTTCAGTTCCTTGATCCGGGCAATAACTTTATCCCGTTTATCCGAGTAATCCGCTTGTTTGGCACGCTCTTCTTCGATAACCTTGGCCGGAGCCTTAGCAACAAATCCTTCGTTTGCCAGCTTTTTCTCTACACGGAGTACTTCGCCTTCAAGGTTCTGTAACTCTTTTTCTAGGCGAGCCACTTCCTGCTCAATATCAATAAGTCCTGCCAGCGGCAAATACAACTCAGCACCTGTAATGACAGCAGTCATTGCTTTATCCGGTGAATTGAGATCAAGCCCACTGTCGAACTCGGACGTATTACAGAATCGTTGGATGTAGTGGCTATTGCGCTCAATGATGCTATACGCCTCTGGGCTGTTCGCTTTCACCATCAACTCAATCTTCTTACTCATTGGCACGTTCACTTCAGCGCGAATGTTACGAACGGCACGAATCGTATCCATCAACAGATTCATCTCTGCAACGGCTTCCGGATTTTCCAAAGCTGGATCATATACCGGCCAAGCAGCCAGTGTGATGGTCTCGCCTTCATGGGGTAGATGCTGCCAAATTTCCTCGGAGATATACGGCATAAACGGATGAATCAAGCGCATTGTCTGATCGAGCACATAAGCCAATACGGATTGTGTTTTTTTCTTCGCCACAGGATCCTCGCCGTAGAATGACAGTTTGGCAAACTCAATATACCAGTCACAGAGATCATCCCAGATGAAGTTATACAGCAAACGGCCTGTTTCCCCAAATTCGTATGCTTCGATTAGACGCGTAATATCTCGGGAAGTTTCGTTCAGACGGTGCAAAATCCAATAGTCTGCTGTTCCAAGCTCTCCAGAGATGTCGCGATCTTCGAACGTGAACCCTTCTAAATTCATCAGAGCGAAACGAGAAGCGTTCCAGATTTTGTTCGCAAAGTTACGCGCCTGCTCTACACGCTCCCAGCGGAAACGTAAATCCTGACCTGGCGTGCTGCTTGTTGAGATCATATAACGCATCGCATCCGCGCCATATTTTTCGATAACATCAAGCGGATCTACACCGTTGCCCAGTGATTTGGACATTTTGCGTCCATCTGCATCACGAACAAGACCATGCATCAAGACATCCTTAAACGGAACTTCATCCGTGAACTCCAATGCTGTAAAGATCATACGTGATACCCAGAAGTAGATAATGTCATAACCCGTTACAAGTACACTTGTTGGGTAATAACGTTGCAGATCTTCTGTCTCTTCCGGCCATCCAAGTGTAGAGAACGGCCATAGAGCAGAACTGAACCATGTATCCAATACGTCCTCATCTTGTCTAAGCTTACGTCCAGCATTTTCAGGTAATGTCGTTGGATCTTCTGCAGATACGATGATTTCACCTGTCTCTTCGTCATACCAAGCAGGGATACGATGTCCCCACCACAACTGACGAGAAATACACCAATCGCGAACATTTTCGATCCAGTTGAGATATGTTTTCTCAAAGCGGTCTGGGACGAAGTTTACGCCATCTCCACCTTTTTGCTTCTGAATGGCTCTTTCTGCAAGAGGTTTCATCTCTACGAACCATTGCGTGGACAAATATGGCTCAACTACAGCTCCAGTCCGTTCGCTATGTCCAACTTGGTGTGTATGATCCTCGATGTTAATCAGTACACCGAGTTCCTTCAGATCCGCTACAATCTGCTTACGGCAGTCGCTGCGATCAAGTCCTTGATATTTGCCAGCCTCTTCATTCATCGTACCGGTCTCATCCATTACCGTGATCTGAGGCAGATTATGACGCTGACCTACTTCAAAGTCATTCGGATCATGAGCAGGCGTGATTTTAACCGCACCACTCCCGAACTCTTTATCCACATAATCATCGGCAACAATCGGAATTTCGCGTCCGATAATAGGCAATACGAGCATTTTGCCAATCATATCTGCATAACGCTCATCTTTTGGATGGACAGCAACCGCTGTATCGCCAAGCATCGTTTCAGGACGTGTTGTTGCTACGGTAACGTAACCACTTCCGTCTTTGAGTGGATAACGCAGATGATACAAGTGACCCTGTACTTCTTTGTACTCAACTTCAATATCGGACAAGGCTGTCCGGTTTACTGGATCCCAGTTGATAATACGTTTGCCTCTGTAAATGAGACCTTTCTCGTACAATTGAACAAAGACTTTACGTACAGCTTGAGACAACCCTTCATCCAACGTAAAACGCTCACGTGAATAATCGAGAGAAAGCCCCATTTTACCCCATTGCTGACGAATTGTTGTTGCATACTGATCTTTCCAGTCCCATACTTTATCCAAAAACTTCTCGCGTCCAAGGTCATAACGAGTTAGACCTTCTTCACGTAGCTTCTGCTCAACTTTGGTTTGTGTAGCAATACCTGCGTGGTCTGAACCCGGCAACCATAGCGCATCATACCCTTGCATCCGTTTGGTACGGATCAGAATATCCTGTAATGTAAAGTCAAGTGCATGCCCAATGTGCAGCATCCCTGTTACGTTAGGTGGTGGGATTACAATGGTAAAAGGCTCAGCGTCCTTACGTTGTCCTGCCTTGAAATATCCACGTTCCGTCCAAAAGGAGTACCATTTCTGCTCGGCAGCTTTTGGATCATAGGTTGTTGGCATTTCAGGTGTAGCTGAATTTTTTTGTTCAGACATGTGTCATTCCTCCGTTACTTAATCATCATCGCCAAAAAACAAAAAAACCTTTCATCCATCAAAGGACGAAAGGTTAGCTTTCGCGGTACCACCTTTGTTTCACGCAGACCAAAAAATACAGATCTCCCTTACGGGTACACGTGACACTTCAAGCAGATAACGGCTGCTACCGGCCTATCCTACCTCACAATGAAATCATCCATCAGATCATTCCGTGAATTCAAATAGGCAACTCCCGGGCGACTTCGAACAGTTGGTTCCTGCGGAATTTCTCAGCGATACAATCCCACTCTCTGAAAGGTCATCCTGTCTACTACTCCCGATCCAAGTTATTCTTCAAAAAACCTAAACACATCATACCCTGACCATGCGCGATAGTCAACCTGGTAACAGCGGAATAAGGCAACCCCATGCATACTTAGCCACTAAACTTAGCCACTAAGACGTCGTCAATGAAACCCGCTTGAGAATACAAACGAGCATAACATTTCGCTTTTTCAAAAAAAATCGCAAAAAACCCGCCATCCCTAGAGATAACGGGTGAAGTTTACTCATGAATTTCGGTTACGGTATATATAAGATCTGCCCTTCTTCAACAACCTGCTCGGATAAGCGATTATAGAGCTGAAGCTCCCGGGTGCTTAACTGGTACCGATCTGCAATCGTATCCAGCGTCTCTTCTCGCTGAACAATGCATAATTTCACTTTACGGAATGGGGTCTGTTCCACAATTGTACCAAGGAATAGATTCTTCCACTGTCCGTCATCAGACGAATAAGCCTCGACTGGCACTGCATCTGTGGCCGCTTCATCTTCGCGATCTGCATCTGCCTCACGTACGGCTCTGCCAGAGGATAACAAGGAGGATATACCCACTCCACTTTCCTCTCTTAGAGAGGATTCTTTTTTGCTACCAAAAGCCACTTTGAGCTCCGGCTTGTCTTCCGTCTCAGCTACAGGTTCAGGGATAAGCGCACTTTGTTGAGCAATTCCTTCTGCATCCGAAGTCTCCTGTAAGGGCCGATCTGCTCCTGCCGTTTCTAATTCAGAAGGGGCAAACGCTTCCTGCCAGTTCTCCGGAGCTTCGGCAACTGGGGGATCCTCCTGTTGAGGAATCGATCGAGCAGATTCAAAATGCCACACATTAGGCGTCTCTTCTTGGGCTGTTGACTGGTCTGATCCAGCATTCGTATGTAGGGTCTCCACAGAAGGCTCGGACCAAACAGACGATGGTTCTTCAGCCAGCGGCACTAAGGGCTCTGATTCAGGATAAGAGGCTAGGCGATCCGCAGTTTCGGCCAAAAAGGAAGATACCGGTGATGGCGTGTCAGCGACTTCATTATGAGCCGGTTCCTCTCCTTGGAAAATGAAAGAGGTATACGCCTCGTCCACAGCGTTAGGTCTGTACGCTTGATCCTCGGCTTCCGGTTGCTCTGCATAGGTAGGTTCCGTGAAGGACTGGGATAATAGCTCTGGTTGCTCCGCATCTTCGCTGCGAATAGGCTCATCCGCTGCTTGTTGTGAATCAGCCTCGAACTGACCATCCAATGCAGCATTTGCTGACTCGATAAGTCCTTCCTCTTCACTTCGCTGCAGCAAGTATTCTTGTGCAAAGGTGTTCAGGTTATTTTCCTGCTCTAATTCTGAATCTGTGGAACGCTGACCCTGCTGCTGATCTGGCGAGTGTACGACCGTAAACTCATCGGCTGTCCATACTTGGGGTTCTTCGACTGGAAAACCTTCAATACCTCGAAGAGATAGAACTCCTGTAATGTTCAGACTGCGATTCGATAACAAGTCGACATCAAAATTTTCAATTTCAATAGAAATGTCCTCAATGGATCTTACTCGATTCAAGGGTACCGTGATTTCAACAGGAATAAAATGCTTAAGCTCTTCTGAAGCTGTCTCCTCGCCGCGGTACGTACCTGTGAGTAGAAGATGGCCTCGCAATGTAGCATGATCATCCTGACCGATGACTTGAATACGCGGGTATAACTCAATTTCCTCCAACTCTTCAATTGCAGGGACTCCCTCAGACAAATGAACGCGCTCATAAATATCGAACCGTAAACCATAAGGTTGATTCAACAAAGGTGGCGTCCTCCTTTCGGCATATGTTCACCATGATCCTTCTCATGGGACTGATCCATGGTCTAAATCCTTCGTTACCCAATCTATATGCCATGGATGAGATGAGCATGCCACCTTTGTTCAAACCTTCTGTATTTATTACCTATTAGAGGTTGTTCAAAAAGTCCGCTTTTGATTACGAAGGATGTTTTGAACACGCACTATCTACTTACTCGATCGATCAGTTGTTTAAAATCATCGGGCCAAGGATCAGCGACCTCAATTACCGCTCCGGTAAGAGGGTGCTTGAACACTAATAGCTCTCCATGCAGAGCTTGACGTCCAATGCGATCCGGTGTACCCCCATACAATTCATCTCCAATTAGGGCATGTCCCGCATATCCCATATGAACCCGGATCTGATGTGTGCGCCCAGTATCCAGCGTAAGTCGAACTAAGGTTGCTTTTGGAAAGACTTCTACAAGCTGAATGTGAGTGATCGCCTCCTGTCCATTTGGAGAGACACGTCTTCGTTGCTTATGATGTCTGTCCTTGCCAATGGGCGCATTAATCAGCTGTAACGTATCGGGTACTTGTCCCCCAGCAATCGCCACGTAATGGCGTCCAATCTCCTTACTGCGCATCGCTCCATCCAGTTTGGCAAGGGCAAAAGCATTTTTGGCATATAACACAGGGCCGGTTGTATCTACATCTAATCGGTGCACATGACGTACGCTTGCCTGAATGCCGCTCATCTCATAATACGAAGCAACCGCATGATCCAGTGTAATTGCAGTGTCTACTCGGCTCCCATCCGGGTGCAGCTTCATTCCGGCAGGTTTGTGCACAACCAGACAGAAGTCATCCTCATATAACACATCAATCTCCGCCCAGCGTGGTTCAACATCAATTGGGCGAGATGCAAAAAGGGCCAGCCGAAGCCGGTCCCCTGCAAGTTGTATGCCCTGATTCGCTTGTAACTGACGTAGCATTTTCTCTGGGAGCTGGAGTTCAGATTGCAGCCATTGCTCTACGGCCATCTGCTTGTCCGAACTACCCGTCACCACTTTACCAGGCATCAGTTCAAGCCAATCCCCGCGGCGTTTCCAACTTTTGATACTCATAAAGATAAGAGAGCCTTACGGTTAGCTTCGATCGTATCGTCGATGTCCTGCTCTGTATGCACACCAGAGACGAACATTCCTTCATACTGAGATGGAGCTACACTCACACCCTGATCAACCATTGCAGCAAAGTAACGACGGAACTGATCCAGATTGCTTTCTTTAGCAATATCATAATTGGTTACTGGTACGCTACTAAAGAATGGGCATACCATCGAACCAACTCGGTTAATCGTTACTGCCACACCTGCTTCTGCTGCATTCTTCTCGAACCCAGCCTGCAAGCGAGCGGATAGCAGCTCCAAACGATCATAGACTTCCGGTGACAGCAGCTTGAGGGTTGTATATCCTGCCGCCATTGCGAGCGGATTACCGCTAAGTGTACCTGCTTGATAGATCGGTCCTGATGGTGCCATTTGCTCCATTAGATCACGTCGGCCGCCATATGCACCTACAGGCAGTCCACCACCAATGACTTTACCAAGACATGTTAGATCTGGTGTCACACCATAACGCCCCTGTGCACAATTCAGACCCACACGGAATCCCGTCATAACTTCATCAAAAATAAGCAAGCTGCCATACTTCGTTGTTAAGCTGCGCAGTTCTTCAAGAAAACCTGGAGTCGGAGGAACAACGCCCATATTACCTGCAACTGGCTCCACGATTACAGCTGCCAGCTCTTCACCGAAGCGTTCAAAGGCAAGACTCACAGATTCCAGATCATTATATGGTACTGTAATCGTATTTGTAGCCACACCTTCTGGTACACCCGGACTGTCTGGAAGACCCAGTGTTGCAACACCAGAGCCTGCTTTGATGAGCAAGCTGTCTGCATGTCCATGATAAGAGCCTTCAAATTTCAAAATTTTGCTACGTCCCGTTGCACCACGAGCCAATCGAATGGCACTCATCGTTGCTTCCGTACCCGAATTTACCATCCGCACAATATCAATCGATGGTACGCGTTCACATACGAGCTTAGCCATCTCTGTCTCAAGCAACGTTGGTGCACCAAAACTTGTTCCTTTTAGCGCTGTTTCTCGGAGAGCCTCTACAACGTCAGGATGTGCATGTCCCATAATAAGTGGACCCCAGGAACCTACATAATCAATAAAAACATTGCCATCAATATCGTAAATCTTAGAACCTTCGCCGCGTTCTGCATAAATAGGCGTAAGTCCAACCGATTTGAATGCTCGAACCGGACTATTCACCCCTCCCGGTATGTACTGCTTCGCTTCTTCAAATGCGCTACGTGAGCGCTCATCATTTCGACGATTTCCTTGTTGTTGTACAGTCATAAACACCCTCCTTAATATCCTGTATTCAAAAGAAAGCCATTACTTCTCTGCTAACCAACGAGAAGCATCTTTTCCGTAGTAGGTAATAATCATATCTGCTCCTGCACGCTTCATACTAAGCAGGATCTCCATCGCAACCTTTTTCTCATCAATCCATCCTTGGATAGCTGCTGCTTTCACCATAGCGTACTCCCCACTTACGTTATAAGCTACAAGAGGCAGATCGAACTGATCTCTAATCGTACGCAAGACGTCCAAATAAGAAAGTGATGGTTTCACCATGAGCATATCCGCACCCTCAAACACATCCGTTTCAGCTTCACGTAGAGCCTCACGCGCATTGGCCGGATCCATCTGATATGATTTCCGATCTCCAAACTGCGGTGTAGAGTCAGCTGCTTCGCGGAATGGGCCATAGAATGCCGAAGCGTATTTTACCGAGTAAGACATGATTGGGATATGACTAAATCCATTCTCATCGAGTCCAGCTCGAATGGCTTGTACAAATCCATCCATCATGTTGGAGGGAGCAATAATGTCTGCTCCTGCTTTAGCCTGGGATACTGCTGTCTTCACCAATAGCTCCAATGACTCATCATTTAGAACATCACCACAAGTATGACCATCCACCTCAAAGGTGTGCACCATACCGCAATGTCCGTGATCTGTGAATTCACACAGACAGGTATCTGCGATAACAAGCAGCTCTGGATACCAGGATTTGATCAATCTCGTAGCTTCCTGCACAATACCATCTTCGGCAAAACCAGACGAACCAACACTATCCTTCGTTTCTGGAATACCAAACAACAGCACAGCCGGAATACCGAGCTCTGCAATTTCGGTCACTTCTTCTTGAAGACGATCTAACGAGAAGCGGAATACACCCGGCATTGACTTTATTTCAGATTTTACATTCTCTCCATACGTCACATAGATCGGCTGAATAAAATCATCCACACTCAGTTGGTTCTCTCTGACCATGTTACGGATCCCTACAGATTGACGCAAACGACGATGTCGTACAATTGGAAAACTCATCGTTGAAACCTCCTTCAAAAGTTAAATCGAGCAAAAAGGGAAGCGCGCTGGTTCTTAACGAATTCAGCACGCTTCAGTCATCCAGATTTATGCAAAAGCTACGTGAAATCGCAATGTATACCCGCTTGCGATTCTGAAGTATTAATCAGAGTGAGGAAGATTCGACCGTCGTCGGTGTCCGCTTCCAATCACACAATACGGAGATCATACTCTCAATTGTTGCCTCTTCTGCCATCAAGGTCACTTTCAACCCAGCAGCCTCTGCCGTCTTCGCCGTGACCGGCCCGATGCAAGCAATCTCCACATTTTTCAATAAAGGCAGTGGATCTTGAATCCCCATGCGCTTCAGAATGTTCATAAAGTTCGTAACTGTAGATGAGCTTGTGAATGTTACGGCGTGAATACCGCCCTCTTCTAACAATTTCAGTAACTCATCATCATCCTCGCCAGCAAGGATTGTATCGTAGATGATCGCTTCCGTGACGTGAAGCCCCCGCTCCTTCAGTTGCTCTGGCAACCAGGAGCGCGCAAGGTCACCATGAGGAAGCAGCACACGCTGCCCCTCTTTCAACTCGCTTTCAAACGCTTCAAGCATACCTTCCGCTTGGAAAGGACCTTTGACCATTTCGGCTGCAATGCCATGTTTGCGCAGGGCTTCTGCAGTAGAAGGTCCTACGGCTGCAATTCGGGCACGATGGATGGAGCGAATATCTTTGCCTTCTTGCTCCAAATGACGGAAGAAAAACTCAACGCCATTCACACTCGTGAAAAACACCCAATCAAATGTATTTAACGCATCGAAAGCTTGTTTGACACTTTGTTTGGAAGACTCACTTGTTGGCATAATCGTCTCAATGACTGGGAATTCGTAAGGTTCGCCACCAAGCTCCTCAATCCGATCTACTAATTCACTGGCCTGACTTCGAGCTCTAGTCACCAAAATCCGTTTACCAAACAACGGAAGCGCCTCTGCCCACTTCAATTGTTCCCGTTGGTTCACCACGTCACCAACAACAATGACAGCAGGAGGCTGAAAATTGGCTGCCAGTACTTTAGCTTCTATATTTTCAAGTGTACCCGTAATTGTATCCTGCTCTGCTCTTGTTCCCCAGCGGACTAATGCCACTGGCGTCTGAGCTGGTCGACCATGACGAATCAACTGTTCGCTAATATAACCAATTTTGGCGACACCCATCATAAATACAAGTGTGCCCGTTGCATTCGTTACTTTATCCCAATGGATACTGCGATCCAGCTTGTCCGGGCTCTCATGTCCTGTAATTATAGAAATTGACGAAGCATAGTCGCGGTGGGTCACTGGAATTCCGGCATAAGCAGGCACACTTATCGCTGCTGTCACACCTGGTACGATCTCAAAAGGAATACCGTTCTTGCGTAACAAATCCGCCTCTTCGCCAACGCGTCCAAATATGGTTGGATCCCCGCCCTTGAGTCTGACAACTACTTTTCCTTCTAGAGCAAGATCCACCAACAACTGATTGATCTCTTCCTGTTTCATTGTATGCCTGTCAGGTCGCTTGCCCACATAGATCTTAACAGCCCCTGGCTTCATTTGCTTCAACAGCCTTGGACTAGCCAAGCGATCATATACCACCGCGTCTGCCTTACCAATTGACTCCCATCCTTTTACGGTAATCAGCTTAGCATCTCCCGGGCCTGCTCCTACCAAAAAGACCTTTCCCACCATGTCTTCATCCCCTAACTTCTGCCAGTATCTGCTCTGCTCCCCGTTCAATTAGCCTCCACGCGACTTCTTCTCCTAGACGAACCGGATCTTTACCGGTCAGAGCTTCTTTAAGTATCAGTCCGCCGTCAGGCGTACCGACCATACCTGTCAATTGTAACTTGTTTTGTCCATTCGGGGAATCCGTATCTTCCTGCGGCACCCAGACTGCATGCGCCCCAATCGGAACCTGACAACCGCCATTCAAGACGCTTAGGAAACGGCGCTCCGCCAGAACTGGCCCCGCCGTTTCTGGATCATTGTACAATTGTAATAAATGTAACAGCTCTGCATCATCTTCACGGCATTCGATGCCAAGCGCACCTTGACCTACAGCAGGTAGACAAGCCGTCTCGGACAGATATTCTGTAATGCGATCCTCCCAGCCCATTCGATATAGCCCAGCAGCAGCCAATATAATAGCATCCAAACCTTCCGTCTCCAGTTTGCGTAGACGAGAATCGATGTTACCGCGCAAGGACTCCAGTTGAAGGTCGGGACGATACGCTTTCAACTGGCTGGAACGACGCAAGCTACTTGTTCCGACTCTAGCCCCCTCTGGCAATTGATCCAGTGTGAGACCTCCATTCGAGATCAAGGCATCGCGCGGATCAGCACGACGAGGCACCGCTCCGTTGATCAATCCCTCGGGTAATTCGGACGGCATGTCCTTCATGCTGTGTACAGCCATATCAATCTTGTGATCTAACATGGCTTGCTCAATTTCTTTTACAAACAGCCCTTTGCCTCCCACTTTGGACAGCGTCACATCGAGGATCAGATCTCCCTTTGTCACGATCTTATGTACTTCAAAATCAAAAGCTAATCCTTCCCGATCACAAATCTGGCGTAAATCGTTAATAACATGACCTGTCTGGGTTAAAGCAAGAGCGCTCTGTCTACTACCAACTTTAATTGTACGCATGTCTATATTTCCTCCTGATTGCGGGATATCCATTCCCCGATTTGTTCTTCTGTCCACCATCGAAATTGTCCACTTCGAATGTCTTCAAGTACGTTCATTTCCGTTAATTGACGAAGTAAGATGCTGCGCTGACGTGAGGAAGAGACACGAACCTTCACTTGGCCTCTCATCTGATGCAAGAATTCAATATAAGTCTCATATTCATCTCCAAATTGCTCCTCCAGTACGGCACGTATCTCAGCAGCAGCCGCTGGCCCTGCCCCGGCCGTTGAGATGGCAATGCTCAATCTTCCACGTCTCACGACACTGGGAGTAATAAACGAACTGTTGTATGAGGAAATGGCATCATTCACCAGTATGCCCTCATTCATCGCCTCTTGGACTACAGCCGCGTTAACTTCAACCTGGTTCGTCGCCGCATATACGAGAAAGGCCCCCCGCAAATCACCTTTGCGGTAGGACCGGTCTATCCACTCCAATCGTGAATCTTGATGCAGTTGTTTCAGCTCGGCTGTGATGTCCGGACTTATCACTTTGATATGCGCCTCCGCATGGAGCAGACCTTTAATTTTACGTGCAGCGACACGACCGCCGCCAATGATACAACACATTTTCCCTGAAGTATTCACATATATCGGGGTATACCGATCCATAGGATTCACTCTCCCGTCCAACGATGAAACGCTGAATACGCATTGGATAAAAAACTGATAATGACTAAGGCATAACCAATCAATGTCCATCTCGCCATGATGATCATGGAAAATTGTTTACGTTGCTTCGCAACAAAGTATCCTACATATATCGCGATCGCGAGAAATGTCGCAATCACTTTAAGATCCAAAAGTAAACTCCAACGTGTCTCCGCAACAATTGATAATACCGCCAACATCACCGAAACACCTAACAGTGGGGTTCCAATTAACGTTGCTCCGTCCATATATTTGCCGATCACTTCAAGACTAGGCATACGCCGTACGGTATCATTCCATTTCTTGTTCTTCAGTTTACGATGCAAAAACAGATATAACAGAGCAAATACCGTTCCTACCGTCAAAGCGGCGAAGCCTAGATTCGCTAATGTAATATGCATAATCAGCAACCCATGTACGGTCTGCCAATTGTGCAAAGAAATCTCTCCGGCTGTAAACCACAACCGGTTTAGCACGGTAACCGAGAATCCTACAACATTCAATAGCAAAATGGCGAACTCAGAACGCTGTACACGCGTCATCACTAATGACATCAGTACAATGCTGAACGAAAATAAAAATAAAAAGTCAAACGTTGTATAGATCGGAAAGTGTCCTTCTTCCCACATTCGCATAACAACATGTGCGATCTGCAGCAGAAGTACAACTACAAGAAACCCTGTGCCCGTTCGCTTCGCCCCCGCATTGCGTCGAATGCAGTCCGAGAAATAGAACAGAAGGCTCAGGGCATACAAGTAAATTAGAGCTTCGTAAATTTGTTCAGCAAGGGTCAAGCTGCCCACCCGCCTTATACGCCTGCCGGGACATAAGCCGGCATAGCATCTTGCCGGTTGTCGTTAAGATGAACAGCGGCTGGTTTACGTAAAGCCGAGGCGTCGCTTTGATTTACTTTCTCTGCGGCCGTCTCCACTGCATCCTCCAAGGCAAAAATTTGAGTGAACATGTTCAAAGCTTCATCACCATGCTTCGTACCGGCCATTTCCTTGATTCGATTAATCGGATCAGTCGTCATTTGGTTGACGATACTTTTGGTCAGGCGACGGATTACTTTACGTTGATGTTCATCAAGCTCTGGCAACTTGTTGAACAGACTTTCCATTGTCTCTTCATGAATCGATGCACCCTTCTCCTGCAAAGCACGAATGACAGGGCGAACACCTAATGTTTTGAGCCAGTGATAGTAGTCTTCCATCTCCAGTTCAATCATTTTCTCAATCTTGGCCGCTTCGACCTTACGCATCTCAAGATTGCTCTCCACGATTCCCTCTAAATCATCAATATCATAGAGGAATACATTAGATATCTCACCAATTGCCGGATCAATGTCACGAGGAACTGCAATATCAATCAAGAACAGTGGGCGTGACTGCCGACGCTTCATGCTATCGCGAACAACGGATGCATCCAATACATATCGATCAGCCCCAGTAGAACTAATAACAATATCCACTTCATTCAGTCTTTCTAGTGCTCTTTCCATCGTACATGGCGTTCCTCGAAACTTCGCTGCGAGCTCCTCTGCCCGTGCAAGTGTACGGTTAGCAACAATTACTTCAGAAGCACCATTGGCGTACAGATGTTTGACGGTCAGTTCACTCATCTTACCAGCTCCCAGAATGAGAACCTTCTTATCCGTGAACATTCCAAAAATCCGCTTGCCTAGCTCCACTGCTGCATAACTGACAGACACCGCACTCTCGCCAATCGACGTCTCTGAATGCGCTCGTTTACCTAAGGTAACCGCCTGCTTGAACAGCATATTAAACCAAGTTCCAGTCGCTTTCTCTTGCTGTGCAGTGAGAAAGGCCTGTTTCACCTGTCCGAGAATCTGCGTTTCTCCAATGACCATCGAATCCAATCCGCAAATAACCCGGAACAAATGACGGATCGCTGTATCATCTTCATATATATATAAGTGTTGCGTAAATTCTTCCCGCGGAACATTAAACCATTGTTCCATAAACGTACGAATGAAATAACCACACATGTGCAGACGGTCTACCACAACATACAATTCTGTACGGTTGCATGTGGCCACGATTACACCTTCCAATACACTCTTGGTCAGCTTGAGCTGCTGCAGCGCTTCGGACAAATCCTTTTCTGCAAATGTGAATCGTTCCCTAATTTCTACAGGCGCCGTGCGATAATTCAAACCAACAACAACGATGTGCATTGCAAGTTCACCTGCCTAATAAATTTCCAATCAAAGTGTTTTCTACATATATACATCCATCTATAACGGACATGGTTAATTATATCACACATCCTGTCCAGAGCCGGGGGGTTTTTATGAAATGTTTATGAAATTCACATGTAAATCATCTTATGCATTGTCATATATTGTAGTGTCTCACCAATCTTCGCCGTTATGCGTTATGATTCTATTTCGTAGATTTCCATATTATAATCTGTTGCTAAAACAAATAGCCATGGAATAATTCCATGACTATCTAGGCTAAGATTGATATGCGGTTGTCTTTACCATCAACACCTGGTCAATCTCTAATGATCTATTAGGTAACTGTAAATGCAGTTCGCCTCATCCATGTTGCCGAGAAGGGTAGGATCGCCCGTCAGCTATTAAGCTTCGTTGTTCTCTTCGAGTTCAGGAGCCTCAGGTGCATATTTACCTACAGCAGCATGACGAGAGATGATCTCCCATAATTCCTCTTTGCCTATTCCTTCTTCTGATGAAAATGCTACAAACAGGTCTCCCGAGCGAAGACCCAGTCCTTCTTTGATGATCTTGATATGTTTTGGTCGACGTGTTTTTGGAATTTTATCCAGCTTGGTTGCCACGACAACGAGAGGAAGCCCGTGATGGCGCAGCCACTCGTTCATCAGCTTGTCATCCTTGGACGGCTCATGACGGATATCTACCATCTGCATAACAAGCTTCAATTCCTTGCGCTGCAGAAGGTATTTCTCCATCATTTTTCCCCAGGCGAAACGTTGCTCTTTGGATACCTTGGCGTACCCGTACCCCGGAAAATCGACGAAGTAGAGATCCTGATTAATTTTATAGTAGTTGAGTTGCTGCGTCTTACCCGGCGTAGAACTTGTCCGCGCCAAATTTTTACGACTGATTAAACGGTTGATAAGGGATGACTTCCCCACATTGGAACGTCCCGCCAGAGCAATCTCTGGCAAACCGTCTTCTGGGTATTGTTCAGGCCGAACGGCACTGATTATAAATTCGGATTGGTTTACTTTCATGATATATCTTTCCTCTCTTGATCTCCTGTAGAACGTACTGAAGGTATTATGCCATGGTTTGTTGTTCTATCATACCAAAAAAACCGTTCGTGCGGACGCCGAAGCCTCCGCAAAACGGTTTATTCTTCATACGCTCCCTTAGATATGGACTACAGGTGAATTCCTGCCTGTTCTACAAGTGCATGCTCTAACACCTGATCCATATGGGCAACCGGGACAAATTCCACATCTTCCTTAATGCTGTCTGGAATGTCTCGTAAGTCCCTCTCATTATCTTTGGGCAATAATATTTTTTTGTAACCTGCACGGTGAGCTGCGAGGGATTTCTCCTTCAGACCACCAATTGGCAATACACGACCACGGAGTGTAATCTCTCCAGTCATGGCAATGTCTTTCGATACATGTTTATTCGTAAGTGCAGAGATCAATGCCGTTGCCATTGTGATCCCAGCAGACGGACCATCCTTCGGAATAGCACCTTCCGGCACATGGATGTGAATGTCATTTTTCTCATGGAAGTCGGATGCAATCCCCAGTTGAGCCGCTTTGGAGCGAGTATAACTGAAGGCTGCCTGAGCCGATTCCTTCATGACATCTCCCAATTTACCTGTCAGCGTTAGTTTCCCTGATCCAGGCACAACGGTTACTTCAATAACAAGGGTATCCCCGCCTACCTCAGTCCACGCGAGTCCAGTCACTGTACCGATCTGATCTTCCAGTTCAGCCATTCCATACCGGAACTTGCCTGGGCCAAGATAATCCTTCACTTCATCCGCTGAAATATTAATCTCGCCTTCTACTCCAGATACGATATTCTTAGCTGCCTTCCGGCATAAGGATGCCATCTGTTGCTCCAGATTCCGTACACCGGATTCACGAGTATATTCACGAATGACACGAAGTAAGCTGTCGTCTCCTATATTCAACTGATCCTCCTGCAGACCATGATCTTGCTTCTGTTTCGGCAACAGATAGTTTTTGGCAATCTGCAGCTTCTCCAGCTCAGTGTATCCAGGAATGTTCAGCATTTCCATCCGATCTAGAAGCGGACGAGGGATACTGTGTACGGTATTAGCCGTTGTAATAAACATGACGTTAGATAAGTCAAACGGCAGTTCTACAAAATGATCACTAAACGTATTGTTCTGTTCTGGATCAAGCACCTCTAGCAACGCTGCGGAAGGATCTCCGCGGAAGTCAGAAGCCATTTTGTCAATCTCGTCCAGCAGGAACACAGGATTAAGCGAGCCCGCTGTCTTCATCCCTTGAATAATGCGTCCTGGCATCGCTCCAACATAGGTTCGGCGATGTCCACGAATCTCAGCTTCATCCCGTACACCACCAAGTGAGATTCGAACGAATTCTCGTCCCAGCGATCTGGCAATCGAGCGAGCAAGTGATGTTTTGCCTACCCCTGGCGGACCAACAAGGCATAGAATCGGCCCTTTGAGCTTTTTCACGAGCTTTTGCACAGCCAAGTATTCAAGCACACGTTCTTTAGGTTTTTCCAAACCATAGTGGTCGGCATTCAGGACATCCTCAGCCTTTTGAATATCGAGGTCATCCTCAGTCATCTGGCTCCATGGAATGGCCAGCAGCCAATCCACATAGTTACGGATCACTCCACCCTCAGCAGAGCTTGCAGGCATTTTCTCTAAGCGATCAATTTCTTTTTCTACCTTTTCCTTCACTTTCTCAGGCAGATCAAGAGCTTCCATCTGATTGCGAAGTTCTTCGACTTCACCAGCACGACCTTCTTTTTCACCCAGTTCTTTCTGAATCGCCTTCATTTGCTCACGCAAATAATATTCCTTCTGGGTTTTCTCCATCTGCTTTTTCACACGTTGACTGATTTTGCGTTCAAGCTCCAGCACTTCACGTTCATTATTAAGAATATCGAGAAGTTTCTCCAAGCGTTCACGCACGTCCACCGTCTCTAAGATCTCCTGCTTATCCTTAATCTTCAGGGACAAATGACTCGTAATGACATCAGCCAACCGACCAGGCTCTTCAATATCAGACACGGCTGCCAGTGTCTCGGGTGTCACTTTTTTGGACAGATTAATATAGTTTTCAAACTGGTTGAGAACAGTCCGCATTAGAGCATCCGTCTCTGGATGGTTATTCTCCTCCTCAGGCAGCTCCTGCGCCAGCACCTCGTAATATTCCTCGTTGTCCATATATTCAATGATTTCAGCCCGTTCCAAGCCTTCTACGAGTACACGAATCGTACCGTTAGGAAGCTTCAGCATCTGTCTGACCTTGGCCACGGTTCCGATTCTGAAAATATCTTCTTGTGTTGGTTCCTCAATATTTACTTCGGCTTGAGAACATAGGAGAATCAAATGTTCCTCTACCATCGCTTTTTCTAAAGCCTTGACCGATTTCTCCCGGCCCACATCGAGATGCAGTACCATACTCGGGTAGACGAGAAGTCCTCTTAAAGGCAGTAAAGGAAAACGACGACCTTTCGCTTTGCTCGGTCCCATCGCTTTCGCACCTCCAATGGCTCTCAGGTTGTAGTCATTCATTATTCTATCAAATGTTCACATAAAAAACCAATGAAGGGAAGCGCTTAGCAGCTTCCCGAATCCGTAACTCGCCCTGGACGAGGCACATCCGCACGCAAAAATGATGCTGAAGCTGGAGGAAAAATCTCGGTTGCCGGAACTGGAGATTCTTCAACAAGCTGCGCCTGCTCCGCTGATTGTATATCTGGAACCCACGCGAAAACTTCACGAAATACATCTTCAACCGTATCTACTGCAACGACACGTAAGCCCTCCAAATTTTCAAAAATGGATTGCCAGTTCTCCGCGGGAATGATCACGGTCTTCGCTCCTGCCTGAAAAGCCGCCTCCACTTTAGCCAGTACACCGCCAATAGGCTTCACGCGTCCATGAATACTAACTTCACCGGTCATCGCCGTCTCATGATCAACAGGACGTCCCTGAATCGCTGAGGTAATCGCTGTTGCCATCGCGATCCCTGCAGACGGACCATCAATCGGCGTGCCTCCCGGAAAGTTGATATGCAAGTCATAATCCGTTGGACGAAGACCCATCGCTTTCAAGACAGTTATGACGTTCTCAACAGAACCTCTGGCCATACTTTTTCGCCGGAGCGTGCGTGAACCGCCTCCAATCTCTTCCTCATCCACAACGCCTGTAATATTAATTACACCTTGATCCTTATGCACAGGCACAGCGGATACTTCAATTTCGAGGAGTGTGCCCATATTCGGCCCATACACAGCCAGCCCATTCACAAATCCAACCTGTGGTCGCGAAGGCACCTTACGATCTGGACGTGGTTGAATCTGACTACTTCCTGCCACCCACTCCACATCAGAAGCTTGAAGCGTTTCACGCTTTTCAGTTAATGCCAGTCCCGCTGCTAACTGTATGATATTAACCGCCTCACGACCATTCGTTGCATACCGCTTAACTACCTCCACGGCTTCCGGACAAGGGCTAAAGCCAATTTTCTGTACCGCGTCCTTGGCAATTTCTCCAATCTCTTCTGGCAATAACGAGCGGAAATACACTTCCATACAACGCGAACGCAAAGCTGGCGGTAGCTCATGGGGTGAACGGGTTGTCGCTCCAACCAGACGAAAATCGGCCGGTAAGCCATTTTGAAAAATATCGTGGATATAAGCAGGAGTATGCGTGTCTTCCGAGTTATAGTACGCACTCTCCAAAAAGACCTTGCGGTCTTCCAGCACTTTCAACAGCTTATTCATTTGAATAGAATGCAATTCACCAATCTCATCAATAAAAAGCATTCCTCCATGTGCCTTCGTTACAGCTCCAGGCTTAGGTTGAGGAATACCGGCTACTCCCATTGCACCTGCCCCCTGATAGATCGGATCATGGACCGAGCCAATCAACGGGTCAGCAATACCTCGTTCATCAAAACGCGCTGTTGTCGCATCCAGCTCCGTGAATTTTGCATCTGGTTTAAACGGAGAAGTTGGATTTTTCTTAGCTTCTTCTAAAACCACCCTCGCGGCTGCTGTTTTCCCAACTCCGGGAGGGCCGTAAATAATAACATGCTGCGGATTAGCACTGCATAACGCCGCTTTTAGTGCACGCAGCCCATCTTTTTGCCCGACAATATCGTTAATTGTGGTTGGACGAGTCTTCTCCGCAAGTGGCTTAGTTAGCGAGATGGAGCGCAGCTTGCGCAATTTCTCCAGCTCTTTGCGTGACTCACGCTCAACCGCACTACGGTTCGTTTTCTGACCCCTTAACAGGTTCCAGAAATATAGGCCTATCACCACACCAAAAAATAACTGAATCAACATGAAGACCATTCCAAAATCACCCATGTCTAAACATCCTCCTATTCTGTCTCCTATTCATATGTGATCATGCTAATACTTGGTAGTATGACCTTTTCGCAGAGACGTAAACGGGGAATTCAGAATTTCTGTCGGGAAATACACAAAAAGCCCGTCATGGCTGACGGGCTTTCTCCGTAATATAATAAGGTGAGTTCGCAGACCGAGAAACGATTCTGGAAACAGCCTTGGTATAAATAATTAGTGCGAGCGACCAGGAATGACACCTGTAGCTTCATAGGATTCCACAATTTTATCGATTTCTTTTTTCAATTCTTCGACCATCGTTTCTTCCGGCACTTTACGAATCATCTTACCATGTCGGAACAATAGACCTTCGCCTCTAGCACCTGCGATGCCGATATCCGCTTCCTTCGCTTCACCTGGGCCGTTAACCGCACAACCGAGCACGGAGACCTTGATTGGCACCTTAAGCTTGGAGATGTACTCTTCGACTTCGTTGGCAATGGAGAACAAATCGATATCCAAACGACCGCATGTTGGGCAGGAAATCAATGTCGCTGCATTCGAAATCAGCCCAAAAGTTTTGAGCAAATCACGTGCTACTTTAATTTCTTCTACCGGGTCTGCACTTAGAGAAATTCTCATGGTCGAACCAATTCCCATGGATAACAGAGCGCCCATACCTGCGGAACTTTTGATCGTACCCGAGAACAATGTACCCGCCTCAGTGATCCCCAGATGCAACGGATATTTAATAATCTGAGCTGCTTTGGAGTACGCTTCAATTGCCATAGGCACATCCGATGCTTTGAGAGAAACGATAATATCATGGAAATCCAGCTCTTCCAAAATACCAATGTGATACAATGCACTTTCTACCATAGCATCAGCCGTAGGATACCCATACTTATCTAGCAAATGGTTCTCTAATGATCCCGCATTTACTCCAATCCGAATAGGAATTCCACGTGCTTTACAAGCCTTTACAACCTCTTCGACTTTCGCACGTTTACCAATATTCCCCGGATTAATCCGTACTTTATCAATACCGTTCTCAATCGCCAGAAGTGCGAGCTTATAGTTAAAATGAATATCTGCAACTAGCGGAATATTAATGCGTTTCTTGATCTCTTTGATCGCCGCCGCAGCTTCTTCATTATTTACTGTTACACGAACCACCTGACAGCCTGCTTCCTCAAGTCGCAGAATCTCTGCCACGGTTGCCTCAACGTCTGCCGTTTTCGTTGTACACATACTCTGGATTATGACATCATTATTGCCACCAATCGTTAAGTTCCCCACTTTTACGGGACGTGTATCTTGTCTTAAATACATGAGTGATTTCTCTCCCCACAACGTCAAATCTCCACCCTGACAGAGACATCAAATTCGTCTTCTGCCAAAGTGGAGGACTGACAAGTCTATATTTCAGAGCTTAATGGAATATGTCACCCAAATCAGGCGCTTTCTTCCTGCTTATCGTCCTTAGATTGGCCGAGTTCAGGCACAACTCTTTTCTCAACGACTTCTTCCGTGATTACACAGTTTGTAACATCTTCACGTGAAGGAACTTCATACATGATTTCAAGCATGATGCCCTCAATGATGGCACGCAATCCACGCGCGCCTGTGTTACGTTTAATTGCTTCTTTTGCAATGGCGAGCAATGCCCCTGGTTCAAACACCAAGTTAACATTGTCCAGCTCAAGCAATTTTTGATATTGCTTCGTAAGTGCATTTCTTGGTTCGGAAAGAATCCGTACCAACGTATCTTCATCCAGCGGCTCCAATGTGGAGATTACTGGCAAACGACCTACGAACTCTGGAATCAGACCGAATTTCAGCAAATCTTCCGGCAATACCATGCCGAGATATTCGCCTGGTTTCAGATCCTTTTGCTCAGCGACTGTATTGAAACCAATGACTTTTTTACCAATACGGCGTTTGATCATTTGTTCCAATCCATCAAATGCACCACCACAGATGAACAGAATATTCGTTGTATCAATCTGGATGAATTCTTGATGTGGATGCTTACGCCCACCTTGTGGTGGTACTGAAGCAACCGTTCCTTCCAAAATTTTCAGCAATGCTTGCTGAACACCTTCACCCGAAACATCACGTGTGATAGAAGGATTCTCGGATTTACGAGCAACTTTATCAATCTCATCGATATAAATAATGCCGCGCTCTGCTTTTTCAACATCATAGTCAGCAGCTTGGATCAGCTTGAGAAGGATATTCTCAACATCTTCACCCACATAACCTGCTTCCGTCAAGGAAGTTGCGTCTGCAATCGCAAATGGAACATTGAGGATTTTGGCCATCGTTTGCGCAAGTAATGTTTTACCGGAACCCGTAGGTCCTAACAGCAAAATGTTACTCTTCGACAACTCAACATCTTCAATTTTGCTTTGAGTGTTGATCCGTTTGTAGTGATTATACACCGCAACAGACAACGACTTCTTCGCTTGTTCCTGTCCAATAACATATTGATCCAGAATTCCACGAATTTCTTTCGGTTTCGGAATATCTTTCAGGTCGATTTCTTCATCATGACCCAATTCTTCCTCAACGATCTCAGTGCACAATTCGATACATTCATCACAAATGTAGACGCCTGGTCCAGCGACCAGTTTACGCACCTGTTCCTGAGATTTACCGCAAAAAGAGCATTTCAGTTGCCCTTTCTCATCGTTAAATTTAAACATGAAACCACCCCTTTAGGAATTGATCGGTCTACTGAGCACCTGGTCAATAATGCCGTACGTCTTGGCCTCTTCAGCACTCATGAAAAAGTCACGGTCTGTATCCCGCTCAATTTTCTCAAGGGACTGACCTGTACGATCGACGTATATTTGATTCAGTTTCTGACGTGTTTTAATAATCCATTCTGCGTGTATCTTAATATCCGCAGCCTGTCCTTGAATGCCGCCGAGCGGCTGATGAATCATTACTTCACTGTTCGTCAGCGCATATCTCTTGCCAGGTGCGCCGGCTGTCAGCAATAACGAACCCATACTTGCTGCCATTCCTACGCAGATGGTAGACACATCCGGCTTGATATATTGCATCGTATCGTATATACCCATCCCTGCAGTAACAGAACCACCAGGTGAGTTAATGTACAAGCTGATGTCCTTTTCAGGATCGTCCGCTGCCAAAAACAAAAGCTGAGCTATGACAAGATTGGCTACATCGTCATCAATCGCACTGGTTAGAAAAATAATGCGATCCTTCAGCAAACGGGAATATATATCGTAAGACCGCTCGCCTCGATTGGTTTGTTCTACAACCATTGGCACCAGACTCATGAGACCAACCTCTTTTCTACATGTAATTAGACATAGGTTATTTGTAAAGCAAACCCAAATTCATTCTATCACGTTCCTGTGCCAATGTCATTTCTCACAGGTCGTGTACAGCATAGGTTTGTTTACTTTATAACCTGATCATATTTAACCATGTTTTCTATGTATGTGCAAATCGAAGCAATCCTATGCCGTTTAACCATTTTTTATTTGCATTAAGCACATAGGTAAGTATGCCATAAAAGCATTATGAATATGATAACTATCCATTTTATTATTCATTTCCCTATAAAATGGATGTCATAATTTAAAAATAAGGCACGCAATGACTCACGTGCCTTATCATTTATTCAACTGTTAACTGTTCATCAATAACAGCTTGTCTTATTTTTCGGCAGATTCTGCAGCAGCTTCTTCAACTGGAGCTTCAACTGGCTCAACCACTGTGCTGTTCTCAACGAGAACATCAATCGTTTTGCGCAGTTTCACTTCATCACGAAGGCTGTCGAGGGAACCATTACCTTCGAGAATACCACGAATCTCTTCAACTGGACGTTTGTAAGATTCAGCCATTTTCTCGAGTTCTTGATTCACTTCTTCGTCAGACACTTCGATGTTTTCCGCTTTACCTACAGCTTCGAGAACCAGGTTGTTGCGAACACGTTTAGAAGCATCTTCTTGCATTTGTGCTCTCAGATCAGCTTGAGTCTGACCGGAGAAGCTCAAGAACATTTCAAGGTTCATACCTTGGTTGCGAAGACGGTTGTCGAAATCGCGCATCATGTTCTGTACTTCGCTATCAACCATTGCAGAAGGGATGTCCACTTCAGCGTTTTCAGCCACTTTTTCTACAACTGCGTTTTCTTGTGCACCTTTGAACTCATCCGCTTTGCGGGATTCCAATTGTGTTTTAAGATCAGCTTTGTATTCTTCAAGTGTATCGAATTCGCTCACATCTTTAGCAAACTCATCATCCAATTCTGGAAGCTGTTTACGTTTGATTTCGTGTACTTTCACTTTAAATACCGCTTGTTTGCCAGCCAGTTCAGCTGCATGGTAGCTCTCTGGGAACGTTACTTCAACGTCTTTGAAGTCGCCTGTGGACAGACCCACAACTTGCTCTTCAAACCCTGGGATGAATGTGTTGGAACCCAGTTCCAAGGAATAACCCTCTGCTTGTCCACCTTCGAAAGGTACACCATCAACAGAACCGTCGAAGTCGATTACTGCAACATCGCCGTTTTGAGCAGCACCTTCGTCAACTACAGTAAGTTCTGCATGACGTTGTTGGAGACGCTCAAGCTCTTCTGTTACTTCTTGCTCTGTAACTTCACCTTTAGCTACAGCAACTTCAATACCTTTGTAGTCGCCCAGTTTAACTTCTGGTTTAACTGTTACTTTCGCTTTGAACTTAAATACTTGTCCTTTAGCGAATTGCTCGATATCTACATCAGGACGATCAACTGGGAAGATATCCGTTTGATCGATAGCTTCTGTGTATGCTTCAGGAAGCAAGATGTCAATCGCTTCTTGATACAAGCTTTCCACACCAAAACGAGCTTCAAAGATTGGACGTGGCACTTTACCTTTACGGAATCCAGGTACATTCGCTTGTTTAACTACTTTATTAAAAGCTTTGTCGAGTGCTTCAGTTACACGATCTGCACCCACTTCAACTTCAAGAACCCCAAGGTTCTTCTCTATCTTTTCCCAAGTTGCTTTCATTGTATACTTTCCCCTCCAAAATTCACATGTTCACGTAGGCAATCACGTACAAAATAACCATTTTAGTATAAACAAGATTACATTCTTTTTCAAGGGGAATCCCTTGATGCCGTTTGAGGAAAACGTTTCCCGCCCTTTTTAGCCGTCCAAACCGGCAGAAACAAACTGTTTCATCGAACGATATGCTTGCTCCAAACGGAACCGCATAGATCCCGTCACGGCATACATAGAGCGCGTATCTTCTTCATTATGTGTGCCGCTTAAACTATCCGCAACAGTCATATGTAATGCTGCAGCCCAAATGTCCGTCATGGAATCATTTTCCTCCAGCATGGATTCATAATCACGCGTACCATACACCGCCATGACAAATTGTATCCACAATTCCTGGGCAAAGTAAAATAGCGTAGGTTCATGAACCTCCGTCTGATCCGCTACCCTTTCCAAAATACGAACAATCTGAAGCGGAAACTCTTCTGGTCGCAGAGGTACTGTGTCAATCTCCACTTCAACCTGTTCCTCATTTCTGGTAAATATGACTTCACCATGAGCACCGCGACGCCGCAAAGTCTGCAAGACACGGAATTGGAGCAATGGATGAAGCGACTTATCTTTCAACCAGCTCGTTAGTGCTTCATCAATCTCCGGGAGATCAAGATAGGCGAGTTGTTCCAGCGCTAACATCGTTTGTTCAGAAAGAGGTTCCTCCATAACTGTTCGAAGCAGCTTATCTGCATAACCATCATCCTGCTCCAGCTTGGACTTAGCATGCTGACGTGCCATATCCTCTTCGCTAATCTCCTCTTCTTCCCGCACCTCTCCAATGACTGGAGATTCTTCCCCATAATGAGGGAAAGCGGCCTGAAGCCATTCAAGCAAAGCCCGCCATTCATCATAATGCCGTTCTTCCTGTCCCTGACATTGCAACAAAAAACGGAGCAATGAGATGGCTTCACTATACCGTTCATTTTCTAGCATCACCGTCAATTGAATCTGATAATAGTCCAACGTTTTGGGAAACAGCACGATATTATTGCTGTCGGTTTCCGGGGTCGTGGATTCCTTAATAAGAGCACCTCCTCTATATTTTGATTTTTCATATGGAAACGATGATAAATAGATGTATCCACATTTTGCATCACTCGATTGTCCTCTTATGGAATTCACGGAATCAAAATCCAGACGAACTGAATCACCTTGAACTACACCGTGCTCATCGAAAAAACGCTTAGCATGTGTTGCAAAAGGCTCGTATATTAAGCAAAAAGCGATCTATTTTCTGAGTTCTCCTGATATTCTAACATAACCTGAATTATAATAAAAAAAACACATTAGACGCCAAATTTCATATACAAAAATAATACGTTAATAAAATGTTTGATATTCATCATTATTTATGATAAAATCATTTTTGCTTGAAAAAATTCATGTCTCAGTAGCTCAGCAGGATAGAGCAACGGCCTTCTAAGCCGTCGGTCGGGGGTTCGAATCCCTCCTGGGACGTATTAAGAAAAACTTCCTTTGGGAAGTTTTTTTGCGTTCAGGGGATGAGAACCCCAATGGTTCGTCGGAGCATCCACTTCGGAAGAACCACTTCGCAGTCTCGACTTCAAGGAGAGTATCCCTCCTGGGACGTATTAAAAAAAACTTCCTTTGGGAAGTTTTTTTTCGTTCAGGGGATTCCCTTCCGATTGGATTGTTCTGACTTGACACAAAGTGTTATGCTTGGCGAATGGATATGTAACAATCCATACATATTAATTATCATTCTTTAGAAAAAATAGGAGATCTAATTATGTCATCTTCAACACAACAACACTCGTCAACACCTGACGAAACTAATCATTCCACTGTATCCAAAAGATACGGCTTATTGTTAGCAGGCATTATCGTTATAGCTGCAACGATGCGTTCCCCTATCACAGCAACAGGTCCCGTTGTAGAAATGATCCGGGCAGATACAGGGATCGGACATACGTTGGCAGGCCTCCTAACCTCGCTTCCCTTGCTAGCTTTTGCAGCAGTATCTCCGTTTGCACCCCGCTTAGCTAAACGATTAGGAATAGAATCGGCACTGTTGATGGCTGTGCTCATCGTAACGATAGGTGTGCTTTTACGACTGTTACCCTCGGTTGTTCCTCTGTATATTGGAACTGGTATTTTGGGGTGTGGCATCGCGTTAAGCAATGTATTGTTACCGAGTTTAATCAAACGCGACTTTCCACTCCGGGTAGGGATCGTGACCGGGTTGTACTCCGTTTCCATGAATATATTTGGCGCAATCTCTTCAGGTGTCAGTGTACCCATCGCCGGAGCAACCTCTATGGGCTGGCGTGCTTCGTTAGGCATATGGGCAGTGTTATCCTTACTAGCACTCCTTCTGTGGCTACCTCAAGTTGCCGTGGGACGTCAACGCAGGCTCTTCGTTGCTTCTTCGAGCGAAGGCACACCTGTGCGTCTCCGAACTTCTTCCCTAGCTTGGTTTATCACCTTGTTTATGGGACTACAATCATTAATATTTTATACAACAATTACTTGGCTTCCAGAGATTCTCACCGAGCAGGGTTTCAGTGCTACATCAGCAGGCTGGATGCTATCGCTTATGCAGATGGTTAGCGTACCAGTAACCTTTATTGTTCCAATCCTTGCCGGCAGAACTCAAGATCAACGTATACTGACAACCGTAACGTGCTCATCGTTAATTGTTGGTTACACCTTATTGTTAAGCGGAGTTTCTTCCCTAGTGACGATAGGTGTCACATTGGCAGGAATAGGCGCAGGTGCTTCGTTTGGATTGGTGACCATGTTCTTCGTCCTTCGTACAAAGGATGCAAGACAAGCGGCCAATCTATCTGGTATGGCTCAATCCTTCGGATATATGCTAGCGGCAGTTGGTCCATTACTGCTAGGTATGCTTCATGACTGGACGAAAGGGTGGACTTTCCCTTTATTAGTTCAAATGATCCTTGCCGTTGGTCTGTTAATCGTAGGCATTCAAGCTAGCAAAAATCGAATGATCGGTTAGTTTCCCCATGAAACGAATCATAGGCTAGACTCAATGACTAACTAAACCACAAGCATCCTTTGTCTTCTCTGTTCAGTAGAATGATAACTAAAACGGCCTCCACCCTATAAATATGGGATGGGGGCCGTTAAAGTACATCCAAATTCCTTCATTAATACATTCTCAAGCAATAAACTTTACTTTACCTTACTTCACTGTAACCGTAATTGTATCCGTGCTAGTCACTCCAGCTGCATTGATCAGCTCTGCTCGATACGTATATGTGCCTGACGCCTTACCAGACAATACACTTACAGCGCTTTGAGCCTGAGGCGTTGCCGCTTTGAGCTCTTGTGTATCGATCAACTCATCATTTTCATAAAGGCGGTATTCAGTGGCATTGGTTCCCCACCACAAGTTCATCGTTACTTTATAGTTGCCATCTCCATCCCAGTTATCTTGGGAAAGGACTGCTTTTCCTGGCGATGCATTTGCAACCCGCACAGTCAGCGTCTGACTCCGAGTTGTTCCCTTATCATTTGTGAGCTCAGCTACATACGTATATGTGCCATTGGATTTACCCGTAATTTTCGTCTGAGCAAACTGTGCCAAAGGAGCATTGTACGTCAACTTTTGCGTGTCAATTAAAACTCCATCTTCATATAACTTGTAACTAGTTGCGTTCTCGCCCCACCACAAGTTCATGCTAACTGTGTACGTACCTTCCAGTAGACCGTTGCCACCACCGTTATTGTGAGACAATACAGGTGTTCCAGGTGCTCCTGTTGCAGGAGTTTCCGGCTCAGTCTCTGTTGATTGAATTGTCAGCGTAGTCGTCGCTGTACCAGAAAGCCCTTGTTGGTCTTTAACCGTCAATTCAACGGTATATTCACCTGCAGCACTATCCTCCAACGAAAGATTGAAGCCACCATCAGCCTGTATTTCAAATGCATCCTCTTTAACAATCGAACCATCTTCCTTTTTCACCACATACGTAGCTTCCAAGGAAGCCGCTGGATCAAAATCAATGTTCCAGCCATTCGCAAGTGCATCTGCAACCCGGAAATACAAGTCTTCTACACTACCGTTAATGACAACAGACTCATCTTGTTTAAATTCCAACGTCTCTGGTGCAGTCACAATAGGAGCTGTTTTCTTCACCAAAAATGGAGGTGTATCTTCTTTATACGTCTTACCATCAGCACCAAGTGTAGTGATATCCACCGTGTATAAACCATCCGGTATTTCAGTCACTTCATCGGTAACATAATCAGAATAGTTACCACTCCATGCTAGATTATATCTAGCATTGGCATTGAAGTTGAAATAGTTTCCAAAGATAGATCCGATGTATCCATCTTCATAATATCCACCCTCTGGATCAAGACCATCATAGATTTCAATCAATGCAAACGTCATTGGATTATAAAATTCCATGGCTACATTAAGGGTGTCTAATGTTCCATCAGCCTTCAATGGATAATGGAATGGATTTTTCACATTACCTGTAACTGTTTCAATGTACTTAACCCCACTCAACGTAACATTGAAATGAGCTACATATGGCACTGTAAAAGTATTCGTTCCATTTGATAATTCAATATACCCTTGCGCCTCTGTTACAGCAGTAACTCCTTGAGGAACGGTAATTGTAACCGCCAGCTCTTCCTCACCATTCAGTGTGAATGAAGTCTTGTCTACAGCAACGGATACGCCCGGAACTGTACGAGTTGGATTAACATTGACTGTGTAATCACCACCACTACCGTTCAATGCTTCAACTTTAATCGTTTTGGTAACTGTCTTTTCATCAGTTCTCAAAAAGTTACCATAGTTAATACTTCCGGTGATATTCTCTTTTTCGACAAGCGATCCACTTTCTGTATAATGTGTTACATCCAGCACTTTAACCAGCGCTACAGGATCAATCGTATTTACAGCCTGGATACGACCTGCACCTTGATCAAACACATCAAATTGATTTGTATCAAGCACCTTACCATTGTTCATAAGTGCAACTTTGATATCAAATGGCGTCCAATCTGGATGTTTCTCAATCAGCAGTGCAATAAGACCTGCTACATGCGGTGTAGCCATACTTGTACCTGTTTTACGATCATAAGCTTGTGTGTAGTCTGCATCAGGCTCGTCTTTGCCGTAAGCAGGAATTGTAGATAGGATGCTTGTCCCCGGAGCAACAATATCCGGTTTGATATCCAGCGTTACCTTCGCTGGGCCACGGGAACTGGATGAATTCATTTCATCGCCTGGTGTTTGATCACGTTCGAAATCACTAAAGCTTACTTGAACGGGTTGTCCCGCATCGAGTGCTGCCTTGATGACCTCTCCATCTTCTTTCGTCATACTAAGTGTTGGAATAAGCTCAAAATTATCTCCCAGGCTTACCCCAATTGGCCCTGGAATATTGTTATATACAATAACAGCTACGGCTCCAGCCGCTTTAGCATTAGCGATCTTCTCAACAAATGCCAGTTCACCACGTTGGATCAGTGCCACTTTTCCTGTAAAATCCTTACCTTCAAACTCAGCCGGTTTACCAAGCCCAGCGAATTCCAACTTATAATCATCAGTCAAAACTGATTCAGGATCTGCTGACAAACTCCAGCCCATCAGATCCAGTCGATACACTGACTCTGTAACAGCTAGCGGAGCTGTTTCCGTTGCAGTCGGAGCAATAACCGATTCCTCTTCAACTGAAGCCGCAGCTTCATTTGAAGCTTCTTCTGTCACAGAAGGCGAAGCTGGTTGATCATTATTTTCTGTGGCAACATCTTCTTCATTTAACGCCTCAACATCAGAAGTTGCTTCTGCTGCACTTCCATCTGGCTCTGAATTAGTAGAAACCGTTTCGTCAGAAGTTATGGACTCCTCACTTGCTCCACCTTGTTCAGGAGCAGTCACGACCACTTCTTCCTCAGGGGTAGTTGTCTGTGTGTCTTGTTCTTGAACAACAGGCACTTCTATTTCAGGCGCTGTTCCTAGTTCTGGAGATTGCTCTAACTCAGGTTGTTGCTCTGGCAACGTTTCTTCGCCCACTTCACCGATTGCGAAATGAGTATTAGCTGTAATTAGCTGGCTAGGCCCTGTAGAGTTACCAACCGTAATTGCCATAGCCGATGCGCCCGGAGATCCGAGTGTATAGCGATTCGGCCCATCGTTACCACTTGCTACTACCGCTGTAACACCAGAAAGCATTGCATTATTAAGAGCTACAGATGTAACATAACTTGGGTCATTCGCTGAATTACCCAAAGAGAGGTTAATAACATCCATCCCATCTTGAACTGAACGGTCTATTCCTCCAAGTACCCAAGAGGTTTGTCCACTGCCGTAAGGCCCCAGAACACGATAAGCATATACATCCGCTTCTGGAGCAACGCCAACAATGCCATAATCTCCTGCTTCACGCGCTGCAATTGTACCCGCTACGTGCGTACCATGAGAAGTGTAATAAGCACTGCCATTAGCATTGAACTCAGGCTGTCCAGATGCTTTCCATTCTTGATAGGTCGCTTCATACGGATCACTATCGTTGTCTACAAAATCCCATCCACCCTTGTAAGCTTCTTGCAAGTTCGGATGTTCGTAATCGATCCCTGTATCAATCACGCCCACTTTGATGCCATTCCCCTTGTATCCCAAATCCCATACTTCAGGCGCACCAATAAAAGGAGTAGTGTCTTTCATATACGGATTCACTTCATCCGTTTCTGGGGTAACTGTAATCTCCAGATCCGGATAAACGCTGACTACACCAGGTATGCGAAGCAATTGTCCCAATTGGTTCCCTTTCACTTCAATAGCTACACCATTCAGGGCATATGCGTAATTTTCCAATACTTCATGTTTGATTTTTTTCTGAGTGAGGCTATGTACAAATGACTGTTGTTGCTGCTCGACTTGAGTCACAGCCTTTGTTTCCATAGAGGAGGTAAAAGATTTTCCTTCGAGGGTTGATTCACCTTGCGCTACAGCGACGGGTTTATCGGAAAGCTCAACGATGACTCGTGTATTCTCTCCGCCCAGACCTTCCAAGCTTTCATCCAAAAATGGATCTGCTGCAAGCCTAGCCTCTCGCCCTGCAAGAATATCCCTCCACTGTTTCGCTTCGGCCTTGCTTGGCATATTCTCAAGCAGAACAACTGAATCTGCGGGAGCGGCTCCAGCCGCTGGTAGAATAATAGAAAACATCATAAGAACACTTAATAACATGGATATCAATCGTTTACTCAAGGCTATGCCCCTCCTTTATAATGTGAATACCTCACCAAATGATGGGTTCCTGCGCTAGCAAGCACTGCAATACCTGCGACAATTTCACCTTCCAATCTGCAAGAGGATTGACCCTTGGTAAATTATTCTACCAAAATACCACATTTTCCTTCTAAATAATAACAAAAATGATATAGAAATTACTTATATGGTTCTTATGTACCTAAAAAATATTAAAATTGCATTTTTTGTCGAATCTATTCCATGCCTGTGGAACCAACAAACAAAAAGGATCAAAAACCTCTAACAAAAGAGGTATTTGATCCCTAGTCATCGTTAAAAATCCTACATATAATGTTCTACTGCTAAAATTATCATTTCTTCACACTTTAATTCGCATAACAACTTAAATATCCTCATTTTTTAACTAATAGGTTTCACTGCTTCCACGCGTAAACGTTTATAATCAGCATAAATTGCGTCTTGTTTCCAGAGTTTTGGCACAACAAGCTTACTTGTCTCAATGCAGATCTCATGTATCTGTTCTGAATGCAGCCCATCAAAATAATCTCCGCCAAATTGAGATAACCAGCCCTCGATTCCCTGTTCTCCATCTGACAGCTTAGTTGGTCGGTCATAATGATAGGCCTGTCGCACCATAAATCCTTGTTTCTCCAAAAGTGAGCTATACGCTCCGATCGTTGGAAAGTACCACGGATTTCTATCCGATGCATTCATACCTGTGCTGCGCTCTAACACCTCTTCCAATGCATGAATAATAATGTCAACATTCCCTTTCCCGCCAAACTCAGCCACGAAACGCCCTCCCGGCTTCAATGCATTCCATACACTGCTGACCACAAGTTGGGGATCACGCATCCAATGTAGAGCGGCGTTAGAGAAGATGGCATCAAAAAGCCTGTTTGTCTCAAAATGATGACCGTCTCCTTCCCTAAATTCAAGATGGGGATACTTGTCGCGCGCACGCTGAATCATGTCTGAGGATGCATCTATACCAACGGTTTCAACCTCGTACAAAGATATCTCATGTGTCAGGTCTCCTGTTCCGCAGCCTAAATCTAATATATATTCACCCTTCTTAGGCCGTAACCACGAAATGAGATTTTTGCCGTACCCCGAAACAAAAGCCAGTTTATTGTCGTATTCATCTGCCTTCCATTGATTCAATGATTGCATCTGTACCACCTTCGCTTTCATCGTTGATACACCTCATTGTGGCACAAAACTTCTTATTAGTTAAATATATAAACATTATATAATTGATAGGTTTAAACTATAATACACGAAGTAGTCGTGCCCTAACGAAGTCTATCCTCCGACGAACCATCGGGGTTCTCTTCCCCTGGACGCAAAAAAACTTCCCGAAGGAAGTCTTTTTTCTTACGTCCCAGGAGGGATTCGAACCCCCGACCGACGGCTTAGAAGGCCGTTGCTCTATCCTGCTGAGCTACTGAGACAAATATGTATTAAAAAATACCGCGTGATCTCTATTATACTCTCATTTCATTATTTTTCAATACTTTTATGAAAAAAATTAATAATTTTCATCATCAATGCTTCAAACACCTCGTTCGACCCTCACTTCCCATCTGTCTCTACAACAATTAACACATATGCAATTCGTTCAGCGAATACGATGGCAAAAAGCGGGCACGATGGATATCAGACCCCAACATCTTATGAAAAAAGCTTTAGATCGATTTATGACTTAACCTGATGGGTAATCCTTTGCATACATACTTATGAATGAAACGAATAAAGGAGAGATCTGCTATGAGACAGTTACTATCCGCATTATCCTATTTCAGCATTTTTTTTGCCCCTTTTCTGTTCCCGATCATTGTGTGGATTGTTGCACGGGATCGTTATATTGAAGGGCATGCCAAACGAGCCTTATTTTCACACATCTTCCCCTTTATTGCTGCTATTCCTTTGATTTATTTTTTCGTGACTGCCCAGAACGTTGCTTCCGCTTTTGGATTTGTCATTCTGTTCTTTATTATTTACGGCTTGAGCTTTGTGTACAATGTGTTCAAAGGAATTCAAGTGCTGCGCGAATATGCCTAAGCCACTTTGCCATATGGCTCGTAGTTATAAAGAAAAACCCGCTTAAAGTCAGCGGGTTTTTTGCTGTAATTCATTCCAGATTAGGCTTGACCAATTAAATACCTTTGTAATGTAGGACCGAGCAAGCCAAAAGCAAACAATTCACTTTGAAATTTAGCTCTATCTTCCGATGCAGTAGCTCCTTCACTATTCTCAAACGCCGTTTCTGTAGCATCCTCAAAGGCAGTGTGCATATTATTATTGTACCAATCCAGAACAGCATCAGAGTGGTTGCGGACGACACGCACGATCTCCAATGTATTCGTTGGAGCAGTTGCAGCTACATATACAAGCAAAGAAGGGTCTCCTGCATTTCCAGGTTGAACCTCCACTTCAGCACAAGCCAATCCATCTACTTCGGTTAATCTACGTATTTTAGCATCCTGAATTGCATACATTTCATATCGCGCTCCTTTGTTCATTCATGTACTTTGTTCAATGACAGAACGGGTTTCAGGCGTTCCTAACTGATAAATTGCCTGATACACCCGCTGTAGGGCTTCTTCATAAGCACGGTTCACAGATTCCTCAGGGGTGTCTGGCCAAGGGAATACCATTCCCGGAAAGGCCTCCTCCTCTTTTTCCTGCATTAATTGAAGAAGCCCTCTTAGATGCTCAGCCTCCTGAGGTGTCGCCTGAATGACCCACTCATAGCTTGATGAGTGCTGATCAGGCAACACGGAACGCCCAACCACGGACACATAATAGGTGGTACCTTCCATCATAATTCTCTCCTTCACAGCATGCTTGAGGCTGTTATCCCTATAGCTAGTTTCCGAAGAGGACAGACATTTTATGCCTACTTTCGGCATATATTTGTTACGACCTCTGACAAAAACGAACATATTTGCAGGGCATAGCTCTGCAAACATCACTCAGATCAACGACTCGACTAAGAAAGGATGAACAACCATGTGCGGTATAACCGGCTTCATACAGTGGAATCGGGACTTGACCCAGGAATCGGAGCTGCTGGTCCGAATGACGGACAGTTTGTCGAACCGAGGACCTGACGCTTCAGGTACATGGATTTCCAATCCTTGTGCTTTTGGACATCGGCGACTCAGCGTAATGGACCCAGAGAACGGAGCTCAGCCGATGCATGCGTTACAAGGAGACACCTCCTATACCGTCGTGTATAACGGAGAACTATACAATGCTCCCGAATTAAAAAACGAACTACTTCAGCGTGGGCATCACTTCCGTACGCAATGTGACACAGAGGTATTGCTAGCCTCTTACATCGAATGGGGACCGGCATGTGTTGACCGGTTTAATGGCATATTTGCTTTTGCCATCTGGGACGGCGGACGCGAGCAGGTATTTATGGCAAGAGATCGCCTTGGTGTTAAACCTCTTTTTTACAGTAATGAAAAGGATGCACTCGTATTCGGATCTGAGCCCAAATCCCTTTTGCTGCATCCAGATGTGGAAGCTGCAGTAGGTCCGGAAGGACTGGCAGAAGTGTTTATTGTTGGCCCAGCACGGACACCGGGACATGGTGTATACTCTTCCCTTCACGAATTAAAACCTGCTCATGCACTTATTTTCAACAGAAATGGTATTCGTACCTATCCCTATTGGAAGCTGGAAAGCGTACCCCATGAGCATGATTTAGACGCAACAGCAGCCGAAGTACGTCGATTGTTACAAGATACGTTAGAACGTCAACTTGCCTCTGATGTTCCGGTATGTTCTCTCTTATCCGGCGGGCTCGATTCCAGTGCTCTGTCAGCACTCGCAGTAGACTATTACAATCGAACGGGTCAAGGCCGAGTGAGCACATATTCGGTCGATTACGTCGATAACGCGAAGCACTTTCAGGCTCATTCCTTCCAACCTGGTGCTGACGGCCCTTGGATACAGCGTATGGTAGACGAACTGAAAACAGATCATCATTGGATTGAGATTGAGAACGGCGAGCTCGTAAAGGCGCTGACTCAAGCCATGCTTGTACGCGATCTACCAGGTATGGCGGATGTGGATTCCTCCCTCTATTTATTCTGTAAAGAAATCAAAAAAGGAGCCACAGTAGCCATCTCAGGAGAAGCTGCCGATGAAGTGTTCGGCGGATATCCATGGTTCCATCGGGATGAAATGCTTAATTCAGGTACGTTCCCTTGGTCGGTTGCTCCAGATATGAGAGCAGGATTACTATCTCCAGACGTACGTGAATGGATTCGACCACTTGACTATCTTGCAGACCGTTATTCCGATGCTGTAGCTGAAGTGCCTTTACTCGCTGGTGAAACAGGTAAAGCTGCTCAGATGAGAGTGATGTCATATCTTAATATCACACGATTTATGCCTACATTGCTTGACCGTAAGGATCGAATGAGTATGGGTGCTGGACTAGAGGTACGTGTACCTTATTGCGATCATCGCCTGATTCAATACGTGTTTAACATTCCCTGGGAAATGAAAATAACCGGTGGTAGAGAAAAAGGAATCCTCCGCAAAGCACTCGAAGGCGTGCTACCAGACGATGTTTTATACCGTAAAAAGAGTCCTTATCCCAAAACACATAATCCTGAATATTTGGCTGCAGTCAAGCAACAAGTGCTTGAGATTCTGGACGATGCCAGTTCTCCAATATTGCCTTTAATAGACAAAGCACAAATTCACAAACTAGCATCTTCACCTGATGCATCTTCGAACCTTCCATGGTTCGGACAATTAATGTCCGGCCCACAATTATTTGCTTATCTAACTCAGATCAACACTTGGCTACGGACGTATAACGTGGCGATTCGTTAAAATCACACGGAATGCTCATACACAGAAAAAGGTGTCTGATGAAACAACAGACTTGTTGTTCCCAGACACCCTTTTACTATTTTACAGACTTCGAATTGCAAACTGATGAAACCAATAAACTAACATTGAAGTGGCATCCATTTTACTTTTAACTCATCCATCCATCACACTTTGAATCGATTAATAGATTGCTGCAATTCCTCTGCCATAGAAGATAGGTCATTTGCCGCCGAAGCAATCTCTTGCATCGCTGATAATTGTTCCTCCGAGGTCGCGCTCACCTCTTCCGTTCCCGCAGCCGCATTCTCCGTCACTTCCCTAATGGTCTGCATTGACACATTAATCTGTTCCACACCCGCAGCCATTTGCTCAATAGATGCCGATACCTCCTGAGTTTGACCCGCGACATTGCTGACAGCTTCACGAATTTCCTCAAAGGTGCCGCCTGCTTTATGGACAAGATCTATGCCTTCTTGAACCTCTGTATTCACATTTTCCATAGACTGCGCTGCATTATCCATCCCTGTACGGATCGCAGCCACGAGTACACTGATTTGTTCAGCTGATTTTGCCGATTGATCAGATAGCTTCCGCACCTCGCTAGCAACCACCTCAAATCCACGACCATGCTCACCCGCTCTTGCGGCTTCAATAGCTGCATTAAGGGACAGTAGATTGGTTTGTGCTGAGATTTCGGATATACTCTCCACCATGGTTCCAATCTCCTGTGAATGTTTACCCAACTCTTCTATGACTGTAGCAAGCGTCCTTACAGTCTCATGTATCGAATTCATTTGTCCGACAGCAGATTGGACGGCCTCGTTACCATGCACTGTTTTGGCTGATGCATGGGTTGCTTCATCCGACATATTCTGTGTATTCACAGTCATCTGTTGAAAACCAGTCGACAATTCACTAATCGTCTGGAATCCATCTCCTACCATTTTCACCTGCGTATCCATTCCCGTTGCAATTTCCTCCATCGTTACAGCAACCTGCTCCGTCGCTGAGGCGGTCTGCTCTGTACTTGCTGTTAACTCTTCGGATGATGCAGCCACTCGATCCGCATTATTACCTACTTGATGAATTAGAAGACGTAAATTGTCCATCATCTTATTGAACGATTGAGCCATATCTCCAATCTCATCCCGGTTGCGAACGATAATGGCTTCGCCTGTGAGATCTCCATCGGCAATTCGGCTTGCCGCATGAGCTACTTTGGCAACTGGCTTGGAAATAATTCGACCCATCACCAATGCAACAACGGTTCCCAGTACGATGGAGATGATTCCAATAATGACAATCAACCGGAGAACTTGTTGAATAAGTTCATTGGCATTGACAATACCTGTATCGAGTGAAGTCTGCTGATGCTCTTCCATAGCGGAGACAACTTCTTCAAATCCAGCTACAAGTACAGGTCCCTTTTCTAACATTAAGCTTGTAATTTCACTCGTTCTACCTTGCTTTTTGGATTCAATCACATCTTGACCAAATGCATAGTATTCCTCAGCACTGCGATCCGAACGGTCTAACAAGTCAATCATCGTTTGAGTTGTGCTATTCGCTCTTAATTCTTCACTTAATTTATGATAATCCTCATAGTATGACGTAAACGCTTTCTCACTCTGATCATTCTCTTGTGTTATAAAATTCCGCAATTCCACCTGCTGGGACTTCACATCAATGACCATGTTTTTGACTGTTAACAGTTTAGAAGTTCGCTCGTTAATCAAATCCGTAAACGTTCGCTCAACCGAGATAAATTGTATATACGAAATTACAACCACAGTAGCCAATAAAATAAGCACTGTCATAAAGCTCAACAACAGTTTAGCGCTAATGGATATTCTCTTCATGTCTTTTCCCCCGCATGCTTAGAATGCCTTGCTAGTATCGATATGTATTAAGCCTGACAAAAACTCTATCCTCCTTTCAGTGCGGAATTGGATAAATATGGGACAATTCAATTATGTTAGCATACTTGCACACACAAAAATAGGTCTTTAGTATCAGTACATACTATATTTCAGACTTATTTTAGATATTTTCGACATTATGCTACATAATTTATATCCTTATTTCTGATTTTTGAAACTTTAGACCTAAATAAAAAAAAGACTTTACTCAGCTTTCCCTGCTGAAGTAAAGTCTTTAGTCTTATAAATGAGTTCAGATCGTGATCTTTAACGGTGGATCAACTCTGGATTTCGCTCAAGCAGTCCAGTGCCGAAAATGTCTCTAAACGGTGAATCCTCCATATGAATGTAGCCAATATAACAACCACATTTCTTCATGTTACAAGGACGATCTGCAGCCAAAGCTTCTAAACCATCACGATACAAATGTCCAATGATTCGGCGATCTTTGTAACATCTCTTCACATGTCCTGACCCTTGCACATAAAACACATTCGAACCAGCCGCACAACGCTTGCCCAAGCTGTCATAATCCTGCAGATTACCTTCGAAAAGCGGATCAATCTGCCGCAAAAATTGAATTTCCTCCGGTGTGTAATACTTGGGGCGATCCTTAAAGGCATTGACCCACATATACACATCGCTCGGAAGACACTCCCTCATGGATTGAATAGCTGGGAATGCGCTACGTAATCCTACTGTACCTACACTGAATCCTATGCCCATTTCTCGCAAAGTCATACACTGTTTCACAAAAGAAGATTCTTTCGTTTCACGCGGATGATATGTCGCCCAGAATGCCGCTTTGTGCGTGTTAAGTTCTCTCGCCCAATCCAGTTTAACGGATAGATTGGTTTGCACAGCAATCTTATCCACATGAGGCATGTGAGACAACTCTACCATGGCTTCGCGGTACCAGCGTCGAACCAATGCTTCCCCATACGGATTAAAGAAAATGGAAAACTGGTCTCCCTTACCTTCCTGTTCCCTCACCCAGTTCACAAATTGACGTAGTTGCTGTTCATCCAGTGCCAGAGTCTCCTTAGAATCTACCGTTTTACTAAACGGACAATAGGGACAGTCGTAGTTACATGATGACAGCTTGCCACGATAATATAAGGTGGCTCTCATGAGAATACAAACCCTTCCATTTGTTCACGGACTTCGGCCGATATTAACCAATCCCCAATGGCATCCGAGTATCCTAGCCCTTCTACTGTCAATCGTAAGAACTCCACGCCCATTTCGTTCTTAAGCTCCGCCATTCCTTCGGTCAGCAATTCACCAAGCCAACCGTACTCAGACATCACATTTGTTCCAAATCGCTGATAATAATCCTGTAACGCCAAGCCCTCCCGGTGCAGAAGTGCTTTGAGAATGAACCGCCGCTTCTGTTCCTCACGACTCAGCACAATTCCATAGTCAGCCACGTCATATCGCTCCGTAGCCACATAATCTGCAATGATGCTCTGCGTCGCTTTATAACTAACCCCATACTTAGAAGCGTAGTGCACTTCGCTTGTGTATGAACGCGCCCCACAGCCAAGTCCAACCATGCCTTCCTCCTGGCAGCTATAAGGTAAGAGTACCTTCGTTCCCGCAGAGGATTGCTCCTTCGCAAATCTGCGCATGGAATACTGTACATATCCGCGACTCTTCAACGTCTCCCGTGCAGCTCTGTATAGCTCCATCCGAATGTCCGGCCCTTGGCGCTCTATATCATCTGGTTTCACAATCGTATTCTCCCGCGTGTAGAGTGGATAAATGAAAATCTCACCCGGTTCATACGCAAGGACACGTTCCAGCGAATATAGCCATGATTCAACGGTCTGTCCAGGCAGACCATAGATAAGATCCAAGTTCAATAGCGGAAAATTATATTTTGTGAGCTTCTCGAGAGCTCGCTCCACTTCCTGCGGTTTCTGTGGACGATAGATCGCTGAAGCCTCGGCTTCAATGAAGCTTTGGATACCCATGCTAACACGATCTACACTTCGTTCTTTCATAATCGCAAGCTTGGCGTCCGTTACCGTATCGGGAGATGTCTCTACTGAGATTGAAGCTTGTTGTGGGTCAAGACCCATCACCTGTTCAGCGATATCAAACAGTCGATTTAACTGTACTTCATTCAATAGCGTAGGTGTTCCGCCACCGATAGCGAAACGCGAATAAGGTCTACGCGAAGTGATTGGTGCCCATTGTTTAGCTTGACGCTCCAAGGCATCCACATAACGCTCATGGGTATCATCCCGCCGATCTGGTAATGTAAACAGATTGCAGAAACCACAGCGTGCTGCACAAAACGGGATGTGCATATACAAAAAATAAGTATCTGTATTCTCACGTTCCCATAGCGGCGCGAGTGGCATAGGTGGATCTAGCTCACGATAGGCTGTCTTATGAGGATAAGAGTACAAATACGAGCGATACGGCAATGTAAGAACTTCTCTAAGACTTGTAGCTGTATTAGACGACCCGGACTGTACGGAATGGCCTGTTGTCATTGTGTAATCTTGACTTTCCATCGGTTTCCTCCTATATCCGGTTAATTTTAAGTACGACTTTGATTACAAAGGATGCCAAGAGGCATCCTCAGCATCGAATATGGAATTCAGCCGAAATATCCGTTGCTCACGTAGTTTCCCTACGCTCCGCTACTCCATTTCTACCTTCATCCCATCTTCTCGGTACTGAAAGCCGTGCTTTTTTGAATATTCACTAAATCTATAACACAAATTCACGATAAGGCACGTTCCAGACGACATCATGCGCCAAGCGATGTCCTTGATAGCCATCCTCACCATATGCAGTACCATGATCAGAAAAAGCGAGGCAAAATGTTGGTCTTGCACGTTCTCTCATCGCTTCAAATAATGGCCCAAGTGCTTGATCAACATAGCGTAGCGCAGCTCGCTGCGTCTCGATAGAATCCTCTTTGGCTCCCTCTACAAAATATCGGTTTGGACCATGAATAGCCGAGACATTCAAGAATAGAAACAGCTTCTCCTCCAGCGGAATTTGCTTGAGCAGTTTCAATGCATGCTGCACCTGATTCTCCGTTGAACGAGGGTTGGTCACACCAAAGTTCATGCGCCAATAGCTCTGCTGGAAATAACCTGGCAGCACTTTAGCAAGCGGGTTTTTCTTTGTAAAAAAAATAACACCGCCAATGCACACTGTGCGGTATCCTTCAGCTGCAAATCCAGATACCATATCGGGCGTATCAAACAGCCACGTATGGGGGTGAGTTTTCAACCCCGTATTACGGGAATGAAACAACCGGACATGAGAAGCCTTGTCCGTATTTGCAGGCGTAGGCATAAAACCACCAAAAAAAGCGTGGTGTGCCGCATAGGTGAAGCTGCCTGGTGTATGCCGCTTCTCCCATGAACCTGTGCCGCACAAGTTGGGACAATTCGCTTCTTCCAATTTGGCTACATCATACCTCAACGTATCCAGCGTAATCATTAATAGATCATGAGAGCCCACGATGGTGTTCATATCAGGCATAGTAATCGGGCTCCTTTCGTAAAAGTTCCATTTGCCATTCATATGTACCTAGTCCGCGATGCTGTACCCGATATAAAAGATCCCCAAACGGGTTAACATCCAGAACGTAAGCACGAGGTTCAGTTCCACTAAGCATGACATCAATTCCGGCAGACCAAGAGTTCGGAAATGCAGACAACGCTGCTTGGGCGGCATTCTGAATTAATAACATCTGTTCATCCTTCAAGCCCGCCTCCGTAGGCAGCAGGCGATCATTTCGTAAATGAAGGTTCGTGATCGGTGTCTTACTTAGACGAACGATTGCATGGCCCACCTGTCCACCTGCAACGAGCTGACGAACATCAAATACCCGTGAACCTATGGACGATTTCGCCATCCAACGTTCAATCTGTGCTCCTTCCGCACATAACCAGTCCAAAAGGATTTTAACCTCTTCCGTACGGGTATACCTGCGCATGCCACCTTCATTATAAAAAATAACCTCTGTCCCATTCCGTTCTATTCCCACTGTCGTTATAGCAATTTCAGCACCCGTTCGTGGGTTGAACTGATACGCTACAACACCTGAAGCGCCTGAGCCACAAGCGAGTTTAACAAATACACGATGCATCCCCTCAGACCGCATAGCTGCACGTAATTCATCATAATTCCGAATCGGAACATCAGTTTGAAGCGAAAACGGCACGGTCACTCCATGAGCAGATAATTGCTGCTGGCATTGCCTTTTATCAAACATGGTTATGATGTCAGTAGGATGGTTCAAAAAGCGAGCAGATGGGAAGAATTGCTGAACTTCCTTATCTATTCGTTCCAAACACGCCCTCCAGCCGTCAAACCATTGAGCAGGTGCGTAAATTCGCCCCCACTCCTGCTCCAGCAACAACGCCTGTTCTTGCGTAACCATCATACGGTTATCAATCCGCTGAAGCGGCGAGTACACACTCGCACCCAGAGACAAGAGTTCACGTTCCACATTCCAGTTCTCGCCCGGTGCATCCACTCGTATGAAAAACGTATAATCTCCAGCACCTTCTCGGCCTTCACCTTGTGAGACTGCTTCTGAAACTACTTCGGCGAGTGTTGCTCCTTGCCGCCACGTCTGAAGCAGATCAATATAAGACAATACCATGGCAGGCTTCAACCCTTGCCTCAATCTTGCTTGTTGCAAGGCAAATGTCCGCCGATTATCCGGATTCCCAATAAGCAGTAAAGGGCGCTCTTGATCGCTCACCTTTATTCCGTCAAAGACGGATACCGCCAGTCATCTTCATCGCTTTGCTGCTGATCACTCACATCCACTGAGATACCTGAACGTTTCCATTGAATGAGCATTTCGTCGGTCATATAGTGATAGCTCAGATCGAGATGCTTTAATTTTTTAATCTTGTCGCTAGCTAGAAGAGCCTCAGCTCCTACATCAGATAAAGTGCCCTGGGAGAGATCCAAAACTTCAAGTTGATCCAGAATAGGAGCCTCAGCAATCGCCTGTGCGATTTCATCCTGAATCTCACTATCTTTTAGCCCCAGATACACTAGTTTCGGGAATCTTCCCTGTTCAAACAGCGGGCTTACATCCTCCAATGAACCATCGAAGCCATAATCTTCGACACCTAAATATAACTCTAGCTTCCGTAGCTCAGGTAAATGGGCATGAGTAACGGAGGATAATACTTTTTTCGGTAAACCCCCACAAATAATCACCAGTTCTTCAAGGTTTGCATGCTCCAACGGTTCCAGACTTAAGTCATTACTCCCTTTAATCCAAAACGATGTTAATCGAGGAAAAGTCCTTAATAGTGGAGTTAGATCCGTTTGGATAATCCAAGATACCTCACACTCTTCGAAACCCATATCACCGATAAACAATTTCTTCAGCGATGGGAAATTTGGAGCCAGTTCAACAAGCTTAGAAACGAAACCATCGGGTGAACTCTCGTATGCCTGTCCCCAATCTCCGATAACTAAACTTTCGAGTGTGCGACTTTCCGGTTTGGCGGCAAGTTCTTCAATTAAATTCTCAATTCGAATTCCATTCTCATAGTCATCATAAGAAACAGTAAGCTTCACTTCTTGCATACGCCAATCCCTCCGTTTGAGTTCAATAATTGATCGTTATCTTGAATGTTACCCCATCCCGTATGAAGCTTGCAACTTCTTCCAACTCTAGTCCCAACTCGATTCTCAAACGTGCAAAGCTACCATTGGTAATCTTAGGTATAAGAACTCATGTTCCCATTAAAAACACAAAAAAAGCACCAACGGCAGGGTGGTCATTGCTTAAAATGACGTACCCTACTGTTCATGCTTCAGTTCTTGTAGAACCAATGTAGACTTAACAATGCATCTGTTCATTGCAAGCCAAACGTTTAGGCAAACCTCTTTACGTTGCTAGTCTAGAAACGAGTGCTCTTAGTGCATGGCCGCGGTGACTGATAGCTTGTTTCTGTTCAAGCGTCAATTCAGCCATAGTCATCTCGTACTCAGGTACATAGAAGAGCGGATCATATCCAAAGCCACCAGCACCTGCTGCTTCAGCGGTAATCCAGCCTTCCGCAGTGCCTTCCGCCTCAAACTTATCTCCCGTTGCGGGATCATATAGTACCAACGCACAGACAAAACGTGCGGGGCTGAGCAATGGTTGCTCTGTATCTTCCCCAGATTTCAACGTTTCAAGCGCATCCAGCAATTTAGCATTGTTCTGAGCATCCGTTGCCCCTTCACCTGCATATCTTGCTGAATACACCCCTGGATCTCCGTCTAATAGATCAACGCATAACCCGGAATCGTCAGCTAGTACCGGAAGCCCAAGCGCATCCCCTACGGTTTTAGCTTTCTTCCAAGCATTCTCCGCAAATGTTACGCCATCTTCAACGACATCCGGTAGTTCAGGATAATCAAACATGCTTTTGACCTCTTTGCCAAGGGGAGCAAAGGCATGAGCGAACTCCCTTACTTTACCTTGATTACGGGTAGCAACAATGATAATGGAACTATCCAAGCTCATGTTTATGCTTCCCCTAAGCCGCGTGCACCAATTTTGAGTGCAATCGGTCCAAGCACTTCTTTTTGCCGCTCAATCATTTCCAGGATTCCTTGCTCACCCAGTTCCAGCATCGTATTCAATTCACGACGGTCAAAGGGAGCTTCTTCACCTGTTCCTTGTAATTCTACATACTTCCCGCTGCCTGTCATCACTAGGTTCATATCAACCTTAGCTTTGGAGTCTTCATCGTAATTTAGATCCAGCACAGGCTGTTCACCTACAACACCCACACTTACCGCTGCAATGAAGTCTGTAATTGGGAATACTTGCAGTTTGTGCTGTTGTGCGATTTTGTTTACAGCGAGTGCCAGAGCAACAAACGATCCCGTAATGGACGTTGTACGTGTGCCTCCATCTGCTTGGATAACATCACAATCCAGTGTAATCGTGCGCTCACCAAGAGCCTGCAGATTAACAACCGAACGCAGTGCCCGACCAATTAGACGCTGAATTTCCATCGTTCGCCCTGTCAGTTTACCACGGTTCGCTTCACGCTGATTCCGAGTATGTGTTGCACGTGGCAACATGGAATACTCTGCTGTTACCCAGCCTTTTCCTTGGCCTTTCATAAAGGGAGGAACACGTTCCTCCACTGTAGCTGTACAAATCACCTTGGTATCTCCGACTTCAATCAGTACAGAACCTTCAGCGTATTTATTCGTGTTAATTGTTAAATTCATCGGCCGCAGCTGTTCGCTGTTTCGTCCGTTAGATCTCATCATTTCTGCCTCCTACGACTTAAGCATCCTGTAGTGTCGAGCTGTAACACACTTTCACTAATCTCTTTTATTTTACCAAAGAGTTCTTGCAAAAGCACCTATATCCGTTAAACGTTACTTCAACGTGTGCCGCTTCAAGGTTAAAAGGACTGCAAGTATGCTCTTCCCTAGATTACTTAAATCGGAATTTCATTGATATGTTCTGGTTTAGATACCGGTGAACTATAATCCTGGTTATCATCACTCATGACGGTTTTTTGCCCATTCCATTCGATCTGGACTTTGGTATCCTTGCTTACCGTATTTTCTGTCGTTGTGAGAACAACGGATTGTAACAACTCACTTGGCACGATATCGCCCTCAGTAAACATATCATCCTTAAGTGCGACAGTTACTGTGCCATCCTCCGATGTTTTGACCGATTGTAACTCCGTGCCACCAGTCATGACCTCTTCCAGCTCGCCGCTTTTCGCCGGGCCTTTGATCAGTTCGTTAAGTGCAGCTTGTACTCGGTCTTCTCCTGGGGTCACGAGACGTGTCACCGGAACATAATACTGAACTCCTGCTGGTGATGCGGCTGAGAAATAGACAGTGACCGGACTGCTGTTCGTTGTAAAGCTATCACCCAAATCAAGATTAATACCTACAGCCCGATTCAACGGCTCTGGCAGCGGCGTGCTGTTTACCGGCATTTGTGATAACTTTTTGCCATCTACCCAGATTTGCACGTTCTCCACATCCGGTGTTCCTGTCAATGTCCATGTCACAGCCTCAAGTAATTTCCGCTCATCCTTGGCATCATACTTGGCAAAATTGCCAGAGAACTCAACCACCGCCAGCTTATCCTCTGCATGAATGGTGACATTCTGCACGACAGTTCCCTGTGGAAGCACACCTTGGAACCCTTCAGGAAGCATCCCTGCATATGGGCCACCTGTGACTAATGTATCGAGTGCCGTTTTGGGACTACCTATATCCGTACCGGATGGAAGCGTCAGTGACACTGGAGCGAGTAATCCCTGCTGATCCTGCAAATAAACAGTAGTGAGCGGGAGTGTAGCCAATACACCATTTCCCTCAGCAGCTTGAATCATTGCAGCTTCTTGGATAGGCGGCGGTGGATCTACTGCTTCGGAAGACTGTGCATTAAACATACTACAGCCAGACAACACCATTGGTATGCTCAGTAGTGCAGCTGCTGATGCTTTGCGGAAATTACGGATCTTACTCATGATCTCGTTCCCCCTCATCATTTTTACAGTTTGTACTACCATGTATACGAGCCTTCGTTCAAAAAATAACTACTTTTTAGAGGTTGTTCCAAAAACCCGCTACTTCACTTCTATTTTTCCCCATCGTCTCAGCAACTGAACACCGTCTTTAGCATCATGAGCCTAACCGATCTTAAATAAAAAAAATTCTCCTTTTGCTTAATAAAAATAATAAAGAAACCTGAAACGGTTAATAACGTATTAGGAGACAAGAATAGTGGCATTGCTAACATCAGAGGAGGAATCGCCCATGGAACATCCTGAGCAAGAAAAAATCCCCTATAGCCTCAATAGCCGCAAAGTCGCGGAGGCAACCCGGGAATGGTTACATAAACGGGGCGTGAAGATCCTTGAGATCGCGGAACTCGTCATGTTTCTTCAGAAGAAGTATTATCCAGACCTTACTATGGAAGAATGTATTGAAAATGTGGAGATGGTACTGAAGAAGCGTGAAGTTCAGAACGCTGTACTGACAGGTATTCAACTCGACTTGTTAGCTGAGCAAGGTCAACTCCTTGCGCCTTTGCAAGAGATGATTGAGAATGATGAGGGGCTCTACGGAGTCGATGAGATTCTCGCATTTTCCATCGTGAATGTATACGGCAGCATCGGTTTCACCAATTATGGATATGTGGACAAGCTTAAACCTGGGGTGCTAGAACGTCTAAATGATAAGAGCCACGGCCCTGTGCACACATTCCTTGATGACATTGTAGGTGCAATTGCATCGGCAGCAAGTAGCCGTATTGCCCATCGCAAACAATCCGAGCGTGAAGAAGCACTTGGTGAGAAGCCCGTAAGCGATGATGCCATTTAAGTCATAAGCACATATTTCCCGCTCAAGCTAATCCATCCATACTCTATGACTGACTAGAGACAGGATGATTAGCTTGTTTGTTATTTTTAAGAAGAAAGACTTATAAGAGAGTGCGTGCAAAAGATAGTTCATAACTATTTTAAATGCTCCTGTCTGCCTACGCCTACTCTTGCAAATTGATATACCTCACTCCAATTCCGTTCAATAGTGGGTTCAGTCGGCATAGGTTTGCGACCGATTGTAATCTCAGGTCCTTTGCGCTCCCGCATCAAACCACGCAACACGGTCATTCCGATAATACTCAAACCAGTAAATACGTACATCAATCGCATCCATACATTACTGGAATCCGAGCCTGTCACAAATCCATGGATGAGTAAGCCGATGAACACTGGATAGGACAACATATGGAAGATAAACCACCATTTGCGGCCAAGCTTGTTACGAAGATCACTAGACAGTAAAACAATGACCAGTCCATAGAAGGACAACGTTCCTAGTCCACTTCCAATCGGGTGCACTGAGGCTGTAAATGGAATCAACAATTCACTCCAGCTAAACGGACTGTAATGATCAATATACAAGATTAGCGCATGAGCAAGTCCCAATCCAAATGCGAGCCATGTAGTTCTCGTATGCCATTTATACATCACTGCTTTTGGCTTTCCCTTTGCTGCCGGCATGCCTTGAGCAATGCCTAGAAACACACCTGCAAAGAGCAATAGATAGGCGGCTATCCCACTAATTCGAATTAAACTCCAGGTTGGTAGATAATCTACAATCCATTGTGCCATAAGCGGCTCCCCCACATCTGATAGAATTGTCGTCTAAACTGCGAGTTTAAGTGACTTTTTGAACAACCTCTTAAATTAGGCTAATACGGTGATCGGGATCAAATCCAGGCCAGCGCTCAGCTAACTTTTCTGTATTTCCTCTAAACCACATACTTCCGTCCCGCGTTACCCATAACACGTCATGTCGGTCATAATGCCGATTCAACCAACGAATCGCTTCTTCACTTCCCAGAATGCAAACAGTCTTCGCTATAATCTCGCATTGGGAGGTGTGCTGCCCCAGAACAGTACACTGTATGATATCCGTATTCGCGGACTGCATTGTTCGAGGGTCGATTAGATGATGAGCCATTTGACCGTTACCGCTAGGATGCATCCATTGTCTCCGCGCTAGACTCGACGTAACAACTGCTCCACCATCTAACTGAATGCTGCCTGTCAGATTGCGCTTCTCCAATAACGGGTCGGTGATATAGAGCGTCCAGCTGGAATGAGCAGGTGTGCCCCAGACCTGAATATCTCCACCAGCATTAATCATCCCAGCAGGGATATGGAGTGAACGTTGCAACCAGTCTGCTATACGTTCTACAGCCCACCCTTTGACGATACCGCCAAGATCCAGCTCAGTACCAGGGTCTAAGTGAACCATTCGGCTCCCCTCTCTGTGCATCCACCCAGGACGACAGTAATCAAATCTTTCATCTGATGAGGTAGAAGACAAAGGCTGTGCTGTATTGCTATAATCCTGCTGCCCTTTGAGCTGGTCTGATTGCAACTGCTCAAAGCTTACATCGTATCCTTGCTGACAAAGTGCCTGGGCAATACCTGGCTGAAAGATGCCTTCCGTCTGACCAATGTAACCGTAGGCAAGGCTCAGCACTTCATCCATCGCAGCCGATACAGGTAACCAGCCTGTAGAGCGATTCAACCGATTGAGCTCACTATCCAGTACAAATCGGCTAAAACGTCTCTCCTGTGTTTCAAACCAATTCTGAACTAGATCTGCAGCATGCTCGGCTTCCTCCTGCCCCGTAACTAACTGCAACTCGATCACCGTATTCATCGCGCGGAAGCGAGAAACCAGCGGAAGGATTACCTGTTGCTGCTCAACCCGGCTCATGATGCACCTGTGCGTGACTGATAACTGCCACTAAAAGTTCTAGAATCATTTGGCTGATTTTGTTCATCCGTTGAATTGCCGCTTGGTGCAGTTCTGGAGTAATTGGAGTATGGTGCCAAACCACTTGATCCATCTCCACCTCCACGACTCTGGTTGTTTTCGTAATCTTGGTTGTACTGAAGACTCGGATCAGAGCTGTCCGTTCGACTGTTGTTCCATTCATCCATTACTTCATCGCGCGTAGCCACCTCACTGCTGATGGTGTTACTTGGTTCTATTCCATTAGCAGATGCATAAGCGACGTCAAAAGCATCCGAAGATCTTACATATTGAAAGAGTGCAGCCACCGCTAATGTTGCTGCGGCCGAGGCTTGCCATTTTCTCCATTGGTTACGTTTTGCCTTCATCGATCTTCCCTACCTTCTGTGGTGAAGTTCATGTTCCTATCATAGGCAGGCTGGCTTAAAAGTAGATGAATGAACCGTTAAGAAAGGCTAAAGCTTTACAGTTAGATCAAGGAATTTACAATACAGGTTCCGCCAAAAAAAGTTCAACACAAAGAAGGCTCTGGTCAGAGAGCATCTCTGGTTCAGAACCTTATGGTTAAACGCACGATAACGAAGTGTAACACATCATCACACACTTACTTCTAGATATTAAACAAAAACATACCGTCTCTCTGTTCTTGCTGAACAACGAGCCCTCTCCGAACCAGCTCTTGTAGATGGGCTAACGTTTCACTCATTGCAAATCGTAGCTGATGGGTGCTCAAGCGATCGCTAAACATGAATAAACAAAGGTCATAAGCACTCACAAGTGCCTCCGCTACTCGCTCAGCCATCTTCTGAAGGCGTTCCTCATGATGTGCGAGCAGGTGAACCGTTCGTTCATTGAAATGAAGAAACGGATTACGATGCCCAGGATATGCTCGCTCCACATCCAGAGCTCCAAGACGATGTAACCCCTCCATATAGGATAGCAGAGGCTGCTGATCACTTCCGGGCTGAAGACTTACATTAGGTGAAATCTGTGGCAAAACAGCATCCCCGCACAGGATCTCTCTCGACTCTGGAGCGTAAAAGGATAAATGCCCTGGAGCATGTCCTCCCGTTTCCACAGCCATCCACTGTTGGCCTCCCATCTCTAACCACTCACCATCTTCTATAGAATTTATCTCGGGAAGAGGCGTAATCTGCGAATCAAAGCTCTCCATGTGCTCATGAATCTGTCTCGCCTTATCTGCAGGCATCCCATGCTGTGCATAATATTCAGGTAGCATGACATTAATGGTGGCGTCCTGCCCCCACATGTACTCTGCCTCTTTCATGGATCGACTAGACATGCGCACAGGAGCACCCGTCTTTTGCTGCAGCCAGCCCGACAAACCAAGATGATCCGGATGGTGATGCGTTAAGACAATTTGGCTAATGGATTGAAAAGATAATCCTAAACTTGCTAGCGCTTCCTGCCACTCTAGTTCGGTCTCACTGCTACGCGGCCCTGGATCTACAATCGTAACCGTTCCATCCGTTTCATGTAATACATAACTGTTCACCCAACGTAAAGGAAAAGACATGGTTATCTTGACCCGCTGTATGTATTCCGGCATGGTTATCGCTTCTGATCTCTTCATATAATGTTTACTCTCCATTCCTTACTCTTCAGGACGATGACCGACAAAGATCATACGTGACGATTCCTGTTCATCATATTTCTCTTCATCATATCCTCCATGAACCTGATCGACGATCAGACCTGCCTCGTGTAACAAATGGCTTAATTGTTCACGGCTATACAACTTGACCCGCTCATGATACACACGCGCCTTCTGGTCAGGTATCGTCGTGTCCGTAATACGTATTTCCTTTTGCACAAATCCATCCTCTATCTTGCGAAACTCTTCAATGTACTGTCCTTCGTCTTCACGGGTTGATTGGGCTACCAGATGACGAGTCACGTAGGCTGTATTCATAAAATCAATGATAAAACTGCCCCCTGGCTTCAGCATTCGGCGAATAACCTGTAGTACCTTGAGCTGCTCTACATCTTCCTTGAAATAACCGAAGGATGTAAATAGGTTAACTACAGCATCATAGTCACCTTTTAATGGTAGATCTCGCATGTCCGCATGAACCCACTCTACACGATTGTCTGTATCCATATCTCGCGCTTCGCGCAATAATATATCAGATAGATCAATACCTGTCACTTGGAAACCCGCGTCAGCAAGTGCCAATGAATGCCGCCCCATACCGCAGCACAGATCCAGCACTCTCGAATTAGGCTCAAGCCGTAACCAGTTGATCATTTTATGTACTTCATGAACTGCACCTTGTACGTCGCGATGTTTGTACACCAGTAGATAGTCCTCGCCAAAACTCTTCTCATACCATTCCGTCATTGCTTCTCGCCCTCCATATGGTAAATAGCCTTTCTATCTGTCATATGCTGGTACATTTCCACTTTCATAATAAGCTTCTAGTCATTGTATCGTCTTTGTCGTTTAAACTCAAAGCTTCCATGCCTCATTCACATTGAACGGTCTGAAACCTCACGATATAATGTTAAACATAGTCGAAGGGGTTCGAACCGGGTAATTATTCAGATATTCCTGCATTACACTGGAGGTGATCATCATCATTCGAATTGGACTCACCGGATGGGGAGATCAGGAAGATCTCTATGCACATCGTACAAAAGCCAAAGACAAGCTTGCCTTATATGGGCAATTTTTCACAACCGTTGAGGTGGATAGCACCTTCTACGCCGTTCAACCTAGGGATCGGATGGCGCGCTGGGCAGCAGAAACGCCAGATTCCTTCGCTTTTATAGTCAAGGCCTATCAGGGAATGACAGGGCACCTGCGGGGCAAGCCCTATTTTAATAGTACATCAGAGATGTATAACGCTTTTCGAGAGTCATTGGAGCCGATGATGGAGGCTGGCAAAATGCAGGCAGCACTGTTCCAATTCCCGCCTTGGTTTGACTGCAATCGAGAGAATGTAAATGAACTACGCGAAGTTAGACTGAGGATGGAAGGCATTCCATGTGCCATTGAGTTCCGTCACCGCAGTTGGTATGAAGATGCCATGCGTGAACGTACGTTATCCTTCCTGAAAGAGCAGGGCTGGATTCACAGTGTATGCGATGAACCGCAAGCAGGACAAGGCTCAATCCCTATTGTGCCTCAGGCTACAGATCCAGAGATGACACTCGTTCGTATGCACGGTCGAAACGTATCGGGATGGCACCAAAATGGTGCACCTAATTGGCGCGAGACCCGTTATCTGTATCGTTATAATGAGGAAGAGCTACAGGAATGGAAAGGTTATTTGGAGCAATTGCAGGAACAGAGCAAGGATGTATATATTATTTTCAACAATAACTCTGGTGGAGACGCCGCAGCAAATGCACGTATGATGATGGATCTACTGGATATTCCAATAAAGCCATTTCCCGATAAGACGATTGTAGAAGAGGAGCCAGGGCCAGAACAACTCGAGTTATTTTGAGTACAATGCTTTCGCTCTAATGGTTATCATCGTTTGCATTGACGTCTTTTATGAAAGTAAAGCGGCCAGCCCTTGAGCTAGCCGCTTTACTCATTTAATAACATAAATAGTGTACATGCTATTCCAGCTCACACAGTATCTACTTCATACCACAGGGAGCATGCGGTCGATTAGCGTTGACCTGCCGTAAGTGAGGTAGGCAAACCTCCTTGGCTCAGTTGCTGGTTCATCTTGTGAGCCTCAATTCCTGCAAGCAGCACGATACCAATACCATGTGTATCGTTAAGATTCCAACCCAGATCATCTCGATAATATAGAGCGGTGAAGGAGTAACCTGATCCACGACATACGCCATACACATTTCCTTGATAATCAATAGAAATACGTGTTATCCCTTCCCAGCCTTTACGAACAGCCTCCAAATAGGGTTCAAACTCCTCTAGCCAACCCTCTCGGATACCACGAGCGTAAGCGTAGATGAACATCGAAGTACAGGATGTCTCTTCATACGAATCTGGCCGATTCAAGACCTGATGCCAGAGACCATTCTCCCCTTGCAATGTTAGGAAACCTTGACACAAATCACGATAAAACTGAAGCAACTCCAGTCTCTTCTCATGATCATTCGGCAGAATCGTCAGCAACTCGGTTAGAGAGAAGAGCACCCAGCCGTTGCCTCGCCCCCACGGAATACCTGTTGCCCGTCCACGCACAAAATCATACACATGAGACATGATCTGTTGCTGTGGAATATATAAATATTTGCGAAACAGCAAGAATTGATTAATGGCATCATCCCAATATGATGTTTCTCCCGTAAGCTGACCATAACGCATCAGAAACGGTGTACTCATATAGAGATCATCACACCACATCGTTTCATGACGCATCTCTCCGCTGCCCCGAGCCCGATAGAATGCACCATCCTCCAGCCGTTCCTGTTCATCCGTAATATAACGAGCAATCCGGTGTGCTGTATCGAGTCCGCCGCGAATCTCACCACTTGCCATGGTCGCCAGTAACGTAGAACCGAATGATCCACAATCATCCAGACTGTCAATGGCAGACAGCTGATTGTTGATACCGGCTGCACCATAATTGTCTCGATCCCATAATCCATAACGGTCAAAAGAGGTGCTCAGTTCAATATGCTCCCGCACATACTGCACATAATCGTCGCGGTTCAGCTCTTGACCTGTCTGAAGCAAGCCAAGCAGGGTTACTCCCAGTGGGTAATTCCACTTGCCATAATGTGTATTCTCCAAATAAGGACGAACACTGGTCTCGGGCAGATCTACTTGCCAGTAAACTCCGGTACCCCCATTATCAAACACCTTATCGGTTACAACGATCTCATCCGCAGTGGGGGCAGATTCGGGGATAAAGCTGCCCGTATACAACCAAACATCCGCGCATCCTGCAACAGGATGTGGAGACGTTAGCCTCCACCCCCTAGAGGATGCAGTATCAGAGATTGAACCACCTATTTCAAATCCCCAGCTGTCTTCGCCCACCAAGCATTCGCCTTTGGCGACTAAATGAACAGCCCCATACTTACGTGGAAGTTCAACCTTGAATTCACCACTTTTCATTCCGGAATATACTTCCTGATCGTTAATAAATATGGTGAGTCCACCTGTGTGTTTACCTTGTAAGATTACTGGGGCAGTCCCAGGCACCATAACATCTAGTTTTGTCCATGCATATGCAACTGCTGGTTCTGTTGTACCAAATATCCGGCCAAAGTTTCCAGCAAGTAACTCTTGCTCCGTCCATTCCCTTCGTGGAAACCATGTCAGTCCTGTCTCTGCCTCGGTCATACCATCATGTGGAAGTGATGTAAGCGGTTCATCCACAGGTTCTGAATACAGCCATCCTTCCTGACCCTGACGGTCAATGCCAGGTGTCAGAAAATGAAGAGGGAAATTTTTGAATGATGCGGTTCCATAAGTGCCGCCGAAGCCGACTTCGGTTTTTACAAAACACAACAGCACATCATTCCACCCGTATTTTACATGGATCGGAAACTGAGTTTTACGTTCTGGGTACAGCTCTTGGAGCAATTCAGATTTGAAAATCTCTGCTCCATTCACGTAGACTGTTACTGGACTATAACAGTTCAGACCTGTATTTAATGTGGTGTCCTGCTGACTCCATAACTTGCCCCACACATATACATATTGTCCTGCACATGCATCGCTCCATTTCCGATCCAGGTTCAGATCGTAACGGTAGTCAGCAAGCCTACGGAAACCACCCCGGTGGTAAGCTCTGAATAAAAAGGAATGCTTAGGATGATCCCCCATATAACGCTGAGCCACTGTCGTCAATACGTCGGGTATTGAATCATGAACCTTGCCTGCAATCGCCTCGTTCTCATGAAAATAACGGATGATTGTCAGCTCCTTTCCCCAAGTTGGATCCGCTCTTTTAACCGTAACGTCTCTCCGCCTTTCACTTCCACCACTTGTTGATCTGCCGTTAGCCATACTGAAATTGAAGAAGGATTATGGATCATCGAACGATCTGCTGAGCATTCCAGTCGCTTCACTGCTTTCCAGTAGGCAATAATCTCTATATTGGTCGCATACCAAATATCGTCTTTGCCACCGATCTGCTCTCCGAACCGTTCAATGATCTCCCAATTATCGTTATCATTGAATTCGTAGCTGTGACCCCAAACGTAGAAAAGTAGTGGTGTACCTGTCTTTGTATGCTGAATAAATCGTTCAGTAAGTGAGTCCAAATCATGATTATGGTGGCATGTCGGATGCCATTCAAGTGGACGTTCAGGCAATGTGAATTGCCCATGGGATTCAACGGTTCGTGCATAATCTAGGCCTAGCCACTCTAATTTGGTGCTAAGTGAACGATCATAGCCACCGTTGGGATAGGCCATTCCTCTTACCGGATAATCAACAAGCCGCTCCAGTGCTTTTCGATCTTCCATAATTTCTTCGGTGAGCAGTTCATCCGGCACATACGGCAACGTGGGGTGAGTAACAGTATGTACAGCCACCTCATGACCCGCATACAGCTCTGCAACCTCACCTTCATCGATTCTTCCCGCTTTACCAAGTACACCGGAATTGAGATTAAATGTTCCACGCAACCCATAACGATTGAAAATATCCACCAGTCTGCGATCATGCACTACACCATCATCGTAACTAAACGTCAACGCTTTCATTACTCCACCTGGATACCGGTCAAACTGGATACGATGTCCCATCTTTTTACTCCTGTCTCCCTCCGAATTAACGTTACAACTGTGATCTAGAAGATCTATATAGGGTTCAACTAAAGAAGGTTTACACTTGCCACTTCAATGACAGAATAACCTTTCGATCACTGTTATCCCCAGATTTTTTTGATTCCCTTCTTCAAAGGGAAAATCCGGAGATAGTTTATGCTTCCAATGCAGCTTTCTTTCAGAAAGCTTTCAGCCGAACGCTTCGCTTCTTCACGTTATTTCTGTCCTCTCCGTTCTCGTGTAAAAAGTTCAGTTGAACCTACATAGAGGACATTTCACTTGTCCCGCTTAAAATTTCACCAAATCATCGATACGTACAGGCTGCCCTGTGCGGATTGCCTTGTTGGCTGCGATACCCGTAAGAATAGAGCGCGCTCCGTCCACATGGTCAGCAGCACGGTTGAATTTGTCTGGTACCGGATCACCAAAGATATCGTTCAGCAACACCGGATCACCACCACCATGACCGCCTTCTCCCTCTTCTACTTCTACCTCGTAAGGTGCATCAAACATTGGGAATACGGTGATACTGCGACCTTTGAGCGCTCCTTCATTGGCACGGTCACCACCAGCATTGACATACGATTGCTCTACAATATTCATCTCGATACGTCCTTTGCTGCCGTTAAAAGCGATGCGATACCCTTCCCAAGGCATATAAGCATTAAGGGAATATGTCAGAACCGCTTTGTTCTTATAGCGAACGAGTACACCGAGTGTATCTTCAATGCTAATTCCATCGCCAAAAACATTCTGATCGCGCTGATAACCATCCTCATGCTCTGCATCCAGATACATCGCCTTCAGTTGCTCACTTTGATCCAAATGTAGTGCGAACGGATCGTTCTCTGCCTGCGGGTTGCCTGTCGCTCTCGCATAGCTATGCTGCTCTCCGCGGCGCTCAGCGTTCTCTTTGCCGTAGAACAACAGATCTCCGTATGCAAATACACTTTCCGGCTGTGAGCCGATCCAGAAATTGACCAAGTCGAAATGGTGTGTTGATTTGTGGACAAGCAAGCCACCACTGTTGCGCTTATCCCGATGCCATCTGCGGAAATAATCTGCACCATGACGTGTATTCAGCAACCACTCGAAATGCACGGAATGGATATCGCCAATGACTCCGTCCATAATCAGCTCGCGCGCTTTGGTATGATGTGGTGCATAACGATAGTTGAATGTCACACGCACATCGCGTCCTGTGCGTTGTACCGCGTCCAAAATCTCCTGACATTTCTGCTCATCAACCGTCATCGGCTTCTCCGTGATTACATCACAGCCAAGTTCCATAGCTCTAATAATATAGTGATGGTGTGTGCGATCCACTGTGGTCACAATCACCGTGTCCGGCTTGTGTTCTGCGATCATTTCTTCAAAACGATCTGCCGTATAGGTAGGCAGCTCATGGTATCCGCAATCCTGTGTCAGAACTTGGTTGGCATAATCCATCCGGGTCTGGTTCGTATCACACAAGGCGAGAAGCTCTGAACGATCTTTATATTCCTTTGCTAATGCGGTATAGAAAAACCCTGCTCTGCCACCTGTTCCTACGAGTACATATGTTTTTTTGCTCATTGTGTATCTCTCCTCATTAAGTTGGATTGGTATGAATGCGACTATATTTAATCCGTATTCGCGCCTTATTCTGATCAACAGAACAATGCAGCGATAACGGTTATTCCTGAATTTCCTTTACGGCAAAATAGCGGTAATTCCCTTGGCCTTCACTAGGTTCAGACTTGATATTCATAGCGAACAGTCCCATCTTAGCCCCGACCCATAGTGCAGTGGTTGCAACAAATGTTGTGCCTATCGGTGTATAACTCACGCCATCCTCACTCCAGCTAAACTGTACATGGGCAGGTTCGATAAGGGTAAACCGTAAATGAATAGTCCAACCGGAATCGGGTGAGCCTTCTCCCTTCCAGTTCAGCCCTTCTTCCTCCCATTCGTCTGCATGCAGATCACTATCCTTTTGCTTCTCTCCACGATTCAGAGATAAACGAATGTTCCCTTCCTCAGTCTGTGTGAGACAAAGATAGGCATAAGCATCACCAAACAAAACGAGTCCTGCTTGATCGCCAGCCTTCTTCGGGTGAAAGGTCAATTGAGTCGTAGCTTCAAAGGCTGACGCCGGTAACTTTTGCATCAATATTTGTGGAACACCAAATAGCGATTGGACACCCTCAGGATATGGAAGCGTGTGCAAAATGAGTCCTTGTTCTGGACTCAGATCAGCCCATTCAGGCTGTGCGTTGGCCTGCCATTGCCACTGAAGTCCTAGACGATCCGCTGTAAAATCATCCGAGACTTCAGGCACAACTACGGGGTGTGTGCTTCCTACGTCAGGCTTCTTATGCAAGATCACAGGTTCACCAGTTCCGTGGCCTTCTTGATCCAGGCCAATGATAGGCCAGCCCTGTTCATCCCATTGCATGGGCTGTAGATGAACAATCCGTCCATAAGCATCACGATCTTGAAAATGGATAAACCAAGACTCCCCTGAATCCAGCTCTACATATCCACCTTGATGCGGGCCATTAATGGAGGAAGAACCCTGGTGCATGACAATTCGATCTTTATACGGGCCAAACACCTGCTTCGACCGTAATACGGTCTGCCATCCCGGTTTCACCCCACCCGCGGGAGCAAAGATATAATAATCTCCATCTCGCTTATAAAACTTAGGTCCCTCTAACGTTGGATGATGCTCTGTACCGTCAAATACGATCACTCCTTCATCCAAAAGCTGGCTTCCATCCGGTGCCATACGGCATACCTGAATTTTGCTTTTGATCCCACAGCGGCTGTTGGCAAATGCATGCACCAGGTAAGCCTGCCCGTCATCGTCCCATAATGGGCAAGGGTCAATCCACCCCTTAACCTCATGCACCATATGAAGAGGTGACCAGGTTCCCTCAGGATGTGTCGCTGTTGTCATGAAGATGCCTTCGTCTGGTGTACTGAAAAAGATCCAATACTTGTTGTCATGGTAGCGAATGCTTGGTGCCCACACACCTTTACCATGTAGAGGGACGTCATACCCCGGAAGATCCAACCGTTCAATGGCATAATTCACGAGTTTCCAATTCACCAAATCTTTTGAATGCAAAATCGGTAATCCTGGTGTATGTGAGAAGCTAGAAGCAGTCATGTAAAAGTCATCGCCTACACGAATCACATCCGGATCCGAATAGTCCGCGTGCAAAATGGGATTACGATAGGTTCCATCCCCCTGATCTGCGACCCAGATCGGTTCAAACCTTTCTAGACTGGATTGAGATGTAGCCATTAGATTACTCCCTTCCTTTTGGCTCCAAAGTAGTGATTACTCCATTTATTCAATTCATCATGACGCAAATTTAAAACGCTACCATGAAAGCGTGCTCGGACAATCTATCCATCAGCCTGTCTCCAACCTGCTTCACGAAGCTGATGACTGGAGGAATCAAAATACGTGCCTTCAAGCAAACCTACTAATGTATTGGTCACACGTACTTCAATCTCATTATCTCCGGCACGAAGCCATGAAGATTGGCCTCTCCAGCGATAAGGAGACCAGCAGCGCACACCGAGGCTATATCCATTGACCAGAACTTCGGTAACATCCTGGACTCGCCAATCGCTGAATTTTAGTTCGAAGAACGGAATATTCGTGCTCGGTTGATCCAGCCAAAGACTTCGCTTGTAGATCATCTCTCCAGCAAAATGTGGATATAACGCTTGAGGCTCCGGTTGAATCTGCACGGCCGTGTCTGGTTCCCTAACTAAGGAAGCCATACCCTCATGATGAAACTCCACTCCAAATCGTCCTTGTAAGTACAAAGGGTCAACGATTCCGTCCTCATCCTTCGTAATCTGAACGGTAACCTTGAGTTCGTTAAGACCGCTGTGCAACCATGGTGTAATGTCATAACCGATATTGTCAAAATCCGTAATCTGAACCGACTTGAACGCATCAGGACGGATGGCATGATCATTAATCGTCAACGTCCAGTCACCCGAAATTGCCGTTCGATCCATGAATAATAGACAATCCGCTAGAGCTGTTCTTAGTTCAAACGAAGTTGCGTAGTGACACTCCAAGGGATAAGCAATAGATGGCTTCTTCGGTGTGCCGAATACTTGATTAAACTGGAGCGGAAGCGAGCTATGCACTGAACATTCTGCTGCCTGATCAATGAACGGCTTGACCTCAGAGTGGCTATTCTCGAAAATTACACCGTTGTAATTTTTAGCCGTGAGGTGGAAATGTCCCATACGCAGCACGTTAGGCTGAACCGTTTCAAGTCGCCAAGGTCCCTCCGAAGGGATGGTTATTGAATGAACTTCATCAATGCTTCTAACCACAGTACTTACACTGAGAGCGGATTTCTTCTTCTCTGCACTTTCTGTGAACTGTTCTTCTGCTGAATCGTACTCATCATCCCATGTTAGTCTTATAGCATGTGCCTCATAAGGTGCGATTTGTAGCGAAATATACTCTTCGTCTGCACGATGATAAATGGGGAGTGGACACCGTTGACCTTGCTCCAAATCTAGTCGCTCTACCCGCAAGCCTTTGTTAGGTGAGCGTTCAGCAACTGCCCATAATGCATCAACTGTGACCTTCAATTCACCTTCTAAGCATTGATCTTCCTGATTAGTTAAAAAGACCATATATTCGCCTTTAGACAGTTGTCTGGTCTGCATAAGCAGTGAAGAACTTTCCTTCTCCATCACCCAACGTACGGGTTCAGACAGAACCTCATCCAGAAGCAAGGACATCGACTCAAGTACAGTCCGATTTATCGAATCACTACCTGCCGTAGGGAGAAAATAAGCCTTTCCTTCTCCGCGCCGCCATAGAGACTTGCCTTCATCCTGTTCTTCTTGCCCATTATCCCAATACTGTATCTCTGGATGTTCGCCAGCTCCGAAAAATCTCGCTGCTTCATCCCCTGTAGGGCTTCCTTGCTGAATGGGTATATACGGAGGCAACCCAACAGAAATAACGATCCCACCCTGTGATACCCAATGCTTCACTTGTTTCCACGCCGCTGCTTCCAAATTCAGCAAGGGTGGGAGAATCAATACCTCATACCGAGCTGTGCCTATCTCAATCCTGCCATCCACCAATCGTGCTTCCGCCAGAAGTTCAGGATCAAGATGATCATAATCCCGTCTGCTCTGTAATAAGTACGTAGTCATCCTCATCCAGTCATTGGTGAGCCTTTCCAGTCTTGCCTTTTCTGCTTCGTCTTCTCCGCTATATTCGAAGCCATGGAGCGGATTCCCCATTAAACTCCAGAGTGTAGTCGTTGGATCGAGCACTGCGATACGGATATCGGCTGCCCCTGTGCTCATCAGGTAACCTAATCTTCCGGTGTAGTCACCGAGTTCCCGAAAGTGTTCCCAGTACGGGTTTTGCAGAAACTGTGAAGGGGGAGCATCATGCTTCGCCAGCCCACCAATCGTGTAGAAAAAAGCATGAAAGTTGAAAAAATTCGTGCCCATGGCCGCCATTCGGTCAATCATCCATTTGGCATCCTGTAGGGTCATTGACCAGCCTACACTGTGGAAACATTCAATCAGATTTCGCTCCCGTCCCAGTTGTCTAGCTAGTGAGCTGACCATTTTGGGATTGTCGCGCATTCTTTTTCCGTAGCGTTCAAGGATCCAGGATAACGAACGTCCGATCTTCTCATGGGCGGAATCTCCACCTGGCATGTGGCTGTATAGCTGTGTCGTCATACGCACACCAGGAACCTCTGCCGCATATTGAATTCCAGCCTGTTCGCACCAGTCGTGAACTTGCTTATGATAAGAAGTACGGAGCAAAAGGTGCAGGGATTGATAATAGTCATAGCGGATTCGCTCAAAATCCGGAACATCCCCATACAACAGCGCAGGTAGAGCCTCAATGAGGCTATAACCACAACGTTCACCGAAGTAACTAGGCAATTGTGGTGACCAAGGAATCTTCCCTAGAGGTGCAATTTCATCCGAAAACACACCTTTGATTACGCTTTCAAATTGTTTTCCAAAAACTGACTTGTAGCGATCATGGGTGAGTTCGATGAAACGACTCATTGCTTCCTGATGGCAAGGGTCAACAAAGTTCCCGTAATATTTAAAATCATCGATCTCTTCTTCTTGAAATACAATAACTTCCCATTCTCCAGCCGGAGCCTTCCACAACAAGCGAAAAGCTGTATGGTATGTAAAAAATCGCTTGCGGTTATACGAAGTCAGACCCGTCTCCTGGTACACCTGATCTGTCTGCACATTACCAATGAATCCACGTAGATTAATGGATTCATGCCATGAGCGTTTACCTTGTACATCCTTAGGAACAGCTATGGCATGTAACACACGTCCCCAGGGTAGCTCATGATCAAGCAATGTGTCACCTTGTACATTCAGATGATGATGGATAAGCTGACGTTGCTTCGCTTCCGGGAATTCAAGTGTTACCTCGCCCCCAGCCATACCACTCGGATATGGATATTCGTCATACAACCAGACCTGCATGCCAAGTTCATCCGCAGCTTGGGTAGCTACTTTTACCTTATCGAACCACGCTTCAGATAAATAAGGAATCTGCAGTCCCTGACGCGGACATATAAAGAATCCACCCACGCCCTGCTTATGCATTTCTGCGATCTGATGCTTGATCTGGCTTTCTTCCATATCCCCATTCCAAAACCAAAAGGGATGAACCCGGTACTGCGCCTCGGGATTTTCAAAAGCATCCCCGTTCCACATGTCGCCTTCCTCCCAAATACATAAGAGTGGTTGTTCATCTTCCATTATCGTTCATTTTAGTTCAAATGGGTTTGTTTCGCTTTGATTATACAACAAAATCGAATGCTGGGAAGCCATAATTCACAAAAAAATTGTTAAAATGGTTGAATATTGAATAACCCGGCCGCCTGCACTACGACACTAACGGCAACCGGGCTTACTATAAAGACTATTTGAGCGCAGCGTATAGCTCATTTACTTCTTTGACATATTCGTCACCACCGCTCTTTCTCCACAAAGCAACCGCATCTTGGAAGCCTTTCTCATCAATCTGTCCTACAATGAACTTAATACGAGCATCATTGATGATGTTATCAAGCTGTGGCCCCTTCTGCGCGTATACATCCGAGATCAGTGGTTCACCTGGGTTCGCGATGACAATCTCTTCATTGGCCTTCTGAACCTCAGCAACCTTTTGTCGAACAGGAGTTTGTTCTATACGTAACGTTTTGTCCTCAGGAATAAACATGAGAATCTGATTCAATCCCTGTACATCCCGCAGTGCCAGTTTATCTGTTGTAGGTATGATGTAATCGCCTTTTTTCTCATACTGCTGACCTTCTAATCCGTTGCCGAGTAATGCTTGAAGCTCTGGTTCATTCAATTGATCCAAGAATGTCAGTACCTTCTTCAGATCTTCCTCCGTTTTCACACCGCTCTTGGAAATAACGATCATCCCAGAGTACCCAGACGTTGGCATATCACGCAGACCTTTTGGCCCCTCCATCGCTTGCAATACATCCACACGTCCTGTAGCTGCTGGATCTTTCTCCAAGATCTTCTGATCCATACGTTGTGCATTATCTGCCACATCCACCATGACGCCAGCCTGCCCATTTACAAATGGATCTGGAAGTTTCGTTGCATCCATAACTGCAAAGTCCTTGTTCACCAGACCTTCACTATAAATTTTACGGAAGAATTGCAATGCCTCCATATACTCTGGTGTATCGTGTGCTGGAACTAAAGCCCCACTGCTATCCTCGCCCCATTTATTCGGTGCACCAAACCATACCTGCATGTTATCCCATGGACCTGTGAATTTACTTGCCACCAGCCCGTAGGTGTCCTGTTTGCCATTTCCGTCTGGATCATCATTCGTGAACGCTTTCAATACATTGTAGAATTCATCAATTGTTTTCGGTTCTTGGAGCCCCAGATTCTCCAGCCAGTCCTTACGAATGGTTACCCCGTTGCGACCTAGAGCGCGAGCCCGGTATATACCGTACGTTTTGCCATCAATCGAAGCGTTGTTCGTAATGATCTCATTCATTTGGCTAAGGTTTGGATAATCCTTCAGGTAAGGGCCAAGCTCCCAGAATGCTCCTGTTCGAGCTGCGTTGATGAAACTCGGCGACTTACCAAGTACCACCATAATATCCGGCAACTTGCCTGAAGCTAAGGTGATATTGAATTTGTCTTCATACGAACTGCTGGGCACCCATTGAAGGTTAACATCTACCTTGGTCATCTCCTCTAGCTTCTGTACAACCGGACTATTCTCCGGTGGATTCTCTGCTTCAAAATTAGGGAGCATGATCGTCAACTGATCTGTACCACTCGCCGCTTCTCCCGTATTTGATTGTTGTTCCCCGCTACATGCAGCGAGCACCGTACTTAATAACATAGATGCACAAAGTACAAGAGCCATTTTCTTCAATCCTGTTTTTGGTTGTCCCATACATTCTCCCCCTTAGCCTTTAATTGAACCAAGCATGACACCTTTGGCAAAATGCTTTTGCAAGAACGGGTACACCAGCAAGATTGGGATCGTACCCACAACGATGACTGCCATTTTCACAGACTGTTCCGGTGGTTTAACAAAGTTGGGATCCATGTTCGCCATATCTCCAACACTGGCCTGCGACAGCAGTACAATTTGCCGTAACATGACTTGCAGCGGCCATTTGGTACTGTCGGAAATGTAGAGCAATGCGGAGAAAAAGTTGTTCCAATGTCCCACGGCGTAGAATAACGCAAAGGTAGCAATGACCGGTTTGGACAATGGCAAAACAATACGCCACAGCACCCCAAGATCAGAACAGCCGTCGATGCGAGCCGCTTCCTCTAGCCCAGGCGGCATCTGTTGAAAAAAGTTTTTGACAACAATAAGGTTAAAAGCGCTGATCGCGCCAGGAAGCATCAAAGACCAGTAGGAATCAAGCAATCCAAGACCACGAATGACGAGATACGTTGGGATCATGCCTCCCCCAAACAACATGGAGAAAATGACCATATTCATTAGCATGTTCCGTCCCCAGAAGTCGCTGCGAGACAGCGGGTACGCCATCGTCAATGTGAAGAATAAGTTAACGAACGTACCTACAACGGTAATGAAGATGGATACACCAATACTTCGAAACATCGTGGAGGATGAAAAAATATACTCATATGCGCTAAGGGAGAACACCTTAGGAATAAGGAAAAAACTGCGTTCGGTAATTTCAGCTTCGGTCGCAAATGAATTCCCTATAATATACAAGAAAGGAAGAACGGTTAGTAACCCCAGAACGCCGAGCATGATGTAGTTGAGCACATCAAATACTCTGCCAGCAGGGCTGTTGTACAGACGACTGTTCATGAACGGTTACCTCCTAAGGTCTATTAGTAAATACCGGGATGACCAAACTTTTTGGCAAGCTTATTACTACCAAGAACCAATATAATCCCCACAACAGACTTAAAGAGTCCAACGGCCGTACTGTAGCTGAACGCACCTTGCGTAATCCCCACGGTGTATACATAGGTATCGAACACATCCGCTACATCCCGGTTCAGTGAGTTCGTCATCAGGTAAATCTGCTCGAATCCTGTGTCCAGAAAGTTTCCGAGTCTTAGAATGAGTAATATAACAATCGTGGTACGAATCGCTGGCAGGGTAATATGCCACATTCGGCGTAAACGCCCTGCCCCATCCACAATGGATGCTTCATACTGCTCTGTATCTACTCCCGCAAGAGCTGCAAGGAAAATGATTGTCCCCCACCCCATCTCCTTCCACATCATCTGAATAATGATCAGTGGTCGGAACGTATCCGGGCTGGATAGGACATCTATGGGTTTACCTGTGATCATCGCAATTAGCTCATACAGCACTCCACCCTGAGGTGTCAGAAATACGTAAGTGATACTGGCGATAATCACCATAGATACAAAATGTGGTACATATACGAGCGTCTGAATCGTTCTTTTGAAAAAGGCTGTTCGAATCTCATTTAATAGGAGTGCAATAATGATCGGTGCTGGGAAAAAGAAAATGAGATCGTATAAGGCGAGCAGCAACGTATTCCGTAGCAATCGGAAAAAGTCTGGATTCGAGAAAAAGGTCGTAAAGTTCTCAAATCCTACCCATTCACTATCGCGAATCCCTAGGAAAGGCTGATAATCCTGAAAAGCAATAACGATTCCCCACATGGGCAAGTATTTAAAGATCACAAAGTACAGAAAACCGGGAAGTACAAGTACGTATAACCATTTATTTCGCTTGATCTGCCGCTTCCAGTTGGACTCCCGCTTTACGGAGTAACTAGAAATGTCCGCCTGCGTTGTTGTAGCGGCACTTCCATTCTTCCCGTTCATGTCCTCTCCCTCCATTCATGTAAGCGTTATCAAATTATCTGATACTCAGACTATACAGCGCCCTCATTTCCGGCAACCTTCATTTTTTGCTTAGCACTTCTCATACCTGTACAAAGCCCGATATAGCGCCAATAGCGCTCTTGAATTGCAACATTTTGGAGAAGAGGATTGCACATTTTTGCCATCTTCTCTTTATTTGTATTTGCACCCCAGCCACCTTTATAAAACACGAAAAAACCGGAATCCCTTTAAGGAATCCCGGCTAACGAAGCTTCTGAAAATCGATTAAGATGTAAACCACTGATCCCGATACTGGCTCGGTGTGGAACCCTCTTGTTTTTTGAAGATTCGATTAAAATAACTATGCTGGTATCCTACTGCGCTTGCAACATCATTAATTTTCATCGATGTCTCACGTAATAACTTTTTCGCGGTCTCCATACGTACCTGGGTCAAATAATCAATAAAATTCATTCCTGAAATCTGTTTAAATGCCTTGCTGAGAGCATAAGGCGTCATCTGTTCCAGATCAGCGCATGCTTCCAATGAAATATCGTTGCTGTAGTTGTCATCAATGTACTGCATCGTACGCTCCACCACCTGCTTAAGCGGTTCTTGAGATCTAAGCTCGATCTCTTGCATATACGGTCTAATCACTTTCTCCTTCATCCACTGCATCATCTGTGCTGGTTCACGAATACTCGACAATCGTTCATACATGTTACAACCGCCGAACAACTGGTAGGGAATAACGCCCGTTTGCAGCATGACATGCTGAATACTGCCCAATAACTGAAGCATCATCTGCTGTACCTGAAATTCCGTGCTATCGGTTCGGGTCACCTCGGTCAAAAATTGCTCCATCCCCCGTTCTGCCTCATCCCGCTTCCCTAATCTCAGTGCTTGAATAAAGTCGCGTTCCAGTCCAAGCGGATAAGTTGCTCCTTCCGTTTGATTGAAGCATTGCTCATCATCTAGATCAAGGATTTGGCTGCCCGCCCCCACACTTCGATAAACGACCGCTTGCTCCATCTCCACGAATAAACTCGGTAATTCCTGCAACGTTGCGGCTGGGCGGCTGACTACTACGGTCACCTGCATTTTCAATGTTCGGTGAATCACTTCCATCAGTTCCTCTCCCCACAACAATGCTTGTGGCTTCAAGGAATGCTCTTCTGGAGCCATAATTAACATCGCCGAGGATAGATCGTGGAAATTCATCACACTTATTTGGCTAAAATGACCCTTCGCAACCTCTTCTATAATGTTGGCTGCGGCAAACGTAATCAGTCCTGTATCCCGGCTACCAAACCTTTCTCGTAATGTTACATGTCCTGTAAAATACATCTGCAATAACAAAAACTGCTGACCTTCGACCTCAAATCCAAGGTTTGTCATACGTCGGCGTAGATCCTGCTCGTTGTATGCGTATAGATGACCTTGTACCAGTTGTAATACAAAGCTGTCCCGCAGATGGGGAAGTTGTTCTTGTAGCTGGCGGTGAGCTGTTAGACGATCTGAAGTCAGTTCATTCCAGTGCTGCTCTAACAGTTGGAATTCGTCTAATTTCACACCGGCAGATGCTTCGTTTCTTCCAGGCGTCAACAGATGAACCATCCGTGCAACCGGTGAATAGATTCGACGTGAAGCAAACCACGACAGGAGTAGCCCCAGTACTAGACTGCCTATGCTCGCGATCACAATAATTTTGGATACCAGCTTGACGGGTGAAGTAACCGAGGTCAATGGAGCTGCAGACACGTACGTCCAATCCGCATCGATTCGGCTCAACGAGCCGGATGATACGGAGTAGGTCTGATCCTCATATTTGAATAGAAAAGAATGACTATCCTTGTGCAGGGCGACTGCTTCTTTTAGCTGCTGTTCAAAGGCTGGATCCTTAGCGCCTAAGTCTGTATTACCAGTAATCAGTGTATTGCCTTCGGCATCCATCAGAAAAGTTAGTCCTTCATCATACGGAGTAAGCGTTTTCAATAAGCTTGCGATCTTTTGGTTATCCAGTGTGATGATTAGGGCACCGAACGGGTTGACACTTTCTCCCGGAATTTTATGTACAAGAACGAGAGCATCGCTTGCACCTGTATGTAACAAGCTGGGATTGGAGTTCAGGGATTGCTTAATTTCCTGTTGACCAGATACCCAATCTGTCCAATACACATGATTGCCCATACTTAGGTATCGATCATACGCCTCAATCTGCGCCTCGTCCTTCAGTTCGTTATACTCCCGATTGAATAAGATCGGCTGCGGTTCCCTCAAATATAGCTGTGCAGATTGAATTAACGGATGCGAGCCCTGAAGAACGTACAATGTCGTTACAATCTCTTGTGTTTCTTTGAAAAAATATACAAAATCCAGCGTCCGGAGTGCATTGCCGAATCTGGGTTCGAAAGCCCAGTGCGATAAGGTCATCTCCAAATAAGCGAGCTGATCATCTACATTCCGCGCCCGGTTCTCAATCTGGTTCTGGTGCATCTGATTGAATTCTTTCTCCATCTGATTCACGACCAACCCATACATCACAATTCCTGTAATCAGACCGGGAATGCTCGCAATCAACAAAATAAGCATCAGGCTGTTTCGATAGAAACGCCCCTTCTGTCGCCTCGTCCATCTTTCTGGCAAACGAAAAAAACGACCCATGTCCCGTACACGACTAGTTGGCTCCATCAGCGGTCACCTGCCTGCTTGTGAGTAATCTGTCTGTCATGGGAACTGCTCCATCTCCCTACTGAGTGGTTTGTATGATCTGTGAATGACATCTTTTTTTTATATTATACTCAATATTTCCCAGTGAATGAAACGAGATTTAGTGTAACGTTTTTTAACCAATGTTTTATTAACCCGTAAAAATGGATTACAATAGGATGAAGCAGAACATGAAGGAGGCTTATTAATAATGAAAGAACAAACGTATTTTCAACAAAACAGAGATAAGCACTTGGCCGAACTGAATGAATGGTTGTCCATTCCAAGTATCTCAGCCATTTCGGAACATAAAGAGGACATTAATCGCGCAGCACAGTGGGCAGCAGATGCACTTACGCGTGCAGGCATGGAGAATGTTGAGGTTATTCAAACAGCGGGACACCCGATTGTGTATGCGGATCATTTGCATGCACCTGGCAAACCAACCGCATTGATCTATGGTCACTATGATGTACAGCCTGTTGATCCACTTAACCTGTGGGACACACCTCCATTCGAGCCTACCGTACGTGACGGGAAGTTGTATGCTCGCGGAGCAACGGATGATAAAGGACAAATTTTCTTACATATCAAAGCGGTAGAAGCTTTGCTGGCAGAGAACAAGGAACTGCCCGTTAACGTGAAGTTCTGCATCGAAGGTGAAGAAGAGATTTCCAGTCCAAACCTGCCAATCTATCTTAATGACAATACGGACAAGCTGCGTGCTGACATGGTACTCATCTCCGACACATCCTTGCTTGAAAAAGGTAAACCCGCGATTTCTACAGGTCTGCGTGGTCTCTGCTCGCTTCATGTGGATCTGTTCACTGCTAACACGGATCTGCATTCAGGTTCGTTTGGTGGCGGTGTTCCAAATGCACTGCATGCACTCGTTTCCCTGCTCGCTTCATTACATGACGAACAAGGACGCGTTAGTGTAGATGGGTTCTACGATGGCGTTCTGCCCCTGTCCCCTGAGATGAGAGAAGAATTCGTGAAGCAAGGCTTCAACGAAGAACAGCTTCGTCAGGATCTTGGTCTGGAGCAGTTGTATGGTGAAGAAGGTTACTCATTCGTGGAACGCGTTGGAGCACGTCCAACCCTGGAGTTAAATGGGGTATGGGGTGGATTCCAAGGTGAGGGTTCCAAAACGGTTATTCCAAAAGAGGCTCATGCCAAAATTACGTGCCGTCTTGTAGCCGATCAAGATCCGCAACAGGTGCTCGATCGTATCGAGGCACACCTACGTGCTCACGTTCAACCTGGTGCAACGTTACAGGTGAAACAGATTGAGAAAGCTTTTGCATTCAATACAGATCCATCCAACCCTATTCTGCAAAAAGCAGCAGATGCCTATGAGCAGGTATATGGCGTTCGTGCCCTCTTCACAAAAGATGGCGGTTCCATTCCGATTGTTGAAAAACTCTCACGTGTACTTGAAGTTCCGGCTGTCATGATGGGCTTCGGCTTGCCTGATGAGAACCTTCATGCACCGAATGAACACTTCAACCTGGAGAACTTCGACAAAGGGTTGCTTACGATTGTTCAATTTTTGAGAAGTTTGTAGCATTTTAGTTAAAAGCAGAGCATTGGGGGTGTGCATCGTAGACGTTACGGTGACGAATCGTTCTTACGATCGCTGTTATCCCCAGATTTCTTCGATTCCCTTTTCTAAAGGGAGAAATCACGGGGATAAAGGCGAACGCTCCGCTTCTCCAGAATCGATTTCGTCCCCTCCACTACGTTGCTGCACCAATGAACTGATTTTAAGATAAAAGCCCCACCTTTTAGTGGGGTAGGGTATAGGGATTATAAGCAAACGGCCTTCGGGTCGTTTGCTTTTTTGATTTAAAGTATTTTTTGTTTTTAGTTTTGGGGTTTGGGGTTTGGGG
>NZ_JAKRNP010000013.1:0-94053 GCF_022346845.1 Paenibacillus sp. ACRSA
TGCCGACACATATCCCCCTAATACAGGAGAGATCCTGGTCGCAATGATCGGTGCAATCGTTTCTGCCAGAATGGCTGTGTTACTGGATAACGCTCGCATGTTCGCTGCTAAATCTTTTACTGTGCTTTTGTCCATGGTGTAGGTTGCGATCGTTGAATACTGAGGTTGGGGAACTGTGCCAATGTAATCACTTGCAGAAGCTTGATTCAGAGTGACAGGAACCAGCGGGTACACAGCCGCCGTAACCATCGAAGCCAGCAACACTTTTTGAATGATATTTTTCATAGACTTGTACACCTCCACATGTTGTTAAATTCTAAATTCAAGAAAGCTGTCGTTCCTTGCTTATATGTCATTATAGACGCTCCAATACGAGAAACAACTGTAATCCGTGAATTCAGGATGATAGCCCCAAATGAGTTAAAGTCATTCAATTGCTGTACGTTCATCCATCAACTTCCATGTCCCATAGGCAATCATGGGCATCTTTTCTGCCTTTGAAACTATAGTTATCCTTACCAAAAATAGGGACTTAGTACCTATCCATTTATCAGCAAATAATATCCTTTCTATGCTTATTCAGCACGACAAACCACAACAAAAAGCACCTTTGTGATTCAAAGCTTCCCCAAAAGGCGATTACTTTGTTCCACAAAAGGTGCTCATATTTATTATAGGTATATTCAATTACATTCGAAGTTTAATCCTCGGTATGTTTGCGATAAGCGTCCGCGTTCATGAGCTTAGATAAGGCTGTACTCAAATCCCCATTTACCCGGATCTCAATCATCCAACCTTCTTCATAAGGAGAGCTATTTACAAGCTCTGGCGCATCTTGTAATGCATCATTGATCGCAATAATGGAGCCGCTAACCGGTGAAAACAAATCAGACACCGTTTTGACAGATTCAATCGTACCAATGCTCTCTTCGGCTTGTACACTGGATTCAAGATCAGGCAATTCAACAAACACAATGTCACCCAGCTGATGCTGCGCGAACTCGGTAATACCAATACGTACGGTATCCTCCCCTACGGTCTGCACCCATTCGTGCTCTTCACTGTACAGGAAATCACTTTTCAATTCGCTCATCGATATCCGCCTCGCTTTTCATTAATGAGTGCATGCGTTCTTCAGCCATTCCTTTTTCCCAGAACATAGCGTATGATATTTTCGATTCAAATGTCAAGATACCTTACAATTTATTTGTGTTCTACTACCTAAAAACAAGCTCATCAAAATACGAACTTACATATACTAGTTATTATTGGAATAGTAAGCGCAGTCTTTTAATTTATCCGAACATTAATTTATATTTAAACACAAATATTCGTATTTATTTGAAAACCGATGACATTGTTCTTGACATTACTATGCAATTCGCGTATTAATGGAAGGAGTAAAACTGTTTTCGTTGTGTGCAATATCGCGGATGAATGTAAAGGGAGAGATTACCCAAACACCCAAATCTGGATGTTCATGCGGTAACGCCGAAGGAGTAAACCACCCGACAAGCGGGCGGTGAATCTCTCAGGCAAAAGGACTTTTACGGGACGCAACTCTGGAGAGCATCTACCCGCCCGGTAGGGCGTTACGATCACCCAAGGGGAAACCTGCTGCATTGGCGGCGGGGTAACTCTCAGGTACCAAGGACAGAGCCTAAGAATACAGCGTGCTTCTGGCATGCCGGTTCTTTGGCCTGTCCTTTTCCTTTTTCCCAAAAAAAAGATGAACTCAGGAACCAAACCGTGCGGCATAACGCATCTCAGAAGTACGGGCTTAAGTAAGACTTATATTCATTACTCAACATACTTATACCATTTTTAATAACGATCATGTCCTTTCAATGATAATCCATATGCAACACATTCAGCCGCTTGACGGCTAATGAAGAGGTGATTCGATGTCTGATTTACTTAGAACTCCACTCTTTCCACTCTATCAGCAGTATGAAGGTGTACGTTGCATTGACTTTGGCGGCTGGGAACTGCCTGTACAATTTAGTGGCATCCAGAAGGAACACGAGGCCGTTCGTGAACGCGCTGGACTGTTTGATGTATCCCATATGGGCGAATTCACCGTTCAGGGTGAGCAAGCGGAGGCTTTTTTGCAGCAAATGACCACGAATGATGTAACTGTGCTTGTTCCCGGTCAGGCACAATATACGTTGATGTGTTATCCCGATGGCGGTGTGGTGGATGACCTGCTCGTGTATAAGCTAGAGGAACAGCATTATATGTTAGTGGTTAATGCCTCCAATATCGATAAGGATTGGGCATGGTTGGTAGAACATCTCGCTCCTGGGGTAACCATGACAAATGACTCTAAGCAGACTGCCCTTCTAGCACTGCAAGGTCCATTGTCTGTTGATATCCTCACAAAAGTTACGGACATCAATGTAGCTACCATTGAGCCGTTTCGTTTTGTACAGAATGCGGAAGTCTGCGGTGTAAAATTGCTGTTATCCCGCACCGGATATACCGGCGAAGATGGCTTTGAGCTTTATGTTGGAGCAGATCAAGCAGCTACGGTATGGAACGGATTGATGCATGCTGGGGAGGATCACGGATTAGTTCCGGCTGGGCTTGGTGCACGGGACACCCTACGCTTTGAAGCAAAATTACCTTTGTACGGACAGGAATTATCACCTACGATCTCCCCGCTGGAAGCTGGGGTTGGTATGTTTGTGAAGCTGAATTCTGGATCTTTTATCGGACACGACGTTTTATCCCAGCAGAAAAATGATGGGCCTGCTCGCAAATTAGTCGGTATCGAAGTGCTGGAGCGTGGAATTCCACGTCCCCATTACCCTCTCTACGCGGATGGTGTACAGATTGGCGAAGTAACGACAGGCACACAATCACCTACGCTGAAACGGAATCTTGGGTTAGCCCTCATTGACAGCAAATATGCTGCGCTAGGTACGCCACTGGAGATTGAGATTCGTGGCAAAAAACTAAAAGCCGAAGTCGTAAAGACCCCTTTTCATAAACGGATACGCACGTCTAAGACACCTACTCAAGGAGCTGATCAAGCATGACCAAGCATCGTTACATTCCCATGACCGAGCAGGATCAGAGCGCTATGCTGGCAACAGTTGGTGTAGACACGATTGAAGATCTCTTCCGAGATATCCCGCAGGAGATTCGTTATCAGGGCGAGCTTCCCGTATCCTCTCGGTTAGATGAATATGCTCTTACACGTCATATGTCCAAACAAGCTGGAGCCAACGCCAACTTCGAGACACACGCAAGCTTCCTGGGTGCAGGCATCTATGATCACCATATACCGTCTGTCATTAATCATGTAATCTCCCGTTCAGAATTTTATACTGCATATACACCCTACCAACCTGAAATTAGTCAGGGCGAGCTTCAAGCCATATTTGAATTTCAATCATACATTTGCGAATTAACAGGCATGGCCGTGGCCAATGCGAGTATGTACGATGGTGCAACAGCTTTTGCAGAAGCAGGAAATTTGGCTGCAGCAGCCACTCGCCGTAAACAATTGATCGTATCACGTACCGTCCACCCGGAAGCACGCCAAGTATTGAAAGCCTATGCTCATGGTCTTAGTCTCGATATCGTTGAGATCGGGTATCAGAATGGCGTAACCGACTGGGATGCCTTACAAGCTGCTATTTCAGAAGATACAGCCGCAGTCATGATTCAAAACCCGAACTTCTTCGGTGCCATTGAACCGATCCAACAAGCAGCTGACCTTGCTCATGCACATAAAAGCCTACTTGTTGTCAGTACCAATCCTATTTCACTTGGACTGCTAGAGGCTCCTGGCAAGCTTGGTGCTGACATTGTTGTCGGCGACGCTCAACCTTTGGGAATTGCCGCGTCACTGGGCGGGCCAACATGTGGATATTTTGCTGTATCACAAGCTCATATGCGCCGTATTCCTGGTCGAATCGTAGGTCAGACGACTGATCGTAACGGCAAACGCGGCTTCGTACTAACGCTTCAGGCACGCGAACAACATATCCGCCGGGAAAAGGCGACGTCTAACATTTGTTCCAACCAAGCCTTGCTTGCACTCAGCGCATCCGTGTATATGTCCACAATGGGAAAACAGGGCATGATCGATGTAGCCGATCTCAATTTGCAGAAGAGTCATTATGCACTCGAAGTGTTCAAAGCTATACCTGGTGTAAAAGCAACCTTCAACACACCAACATTTAACGAGTTCGTCATTCAATTGCCTGAAGGAACAAACGTTGATGCCCTGCAACTATCGTTGCTGGATAAAGGTTTTATCGGTGGTTACGAACTCAGCCGGGAGTATCCCGAGCTTGCCGGACATATGTTACTCGCAGTTACGGAGCGACGAACCAAAGAAGAAATTGACGAATTCGCACGAGCATTGGAGGGATCGTTGTGAACCAAGAAACGAGAACATCACCAGGACAAACCGAGTTAGCGCCTGTTACTGCATCACCGGTGAACACCGAAACCGAATTGAAGAATACTGCTTCAACAGCATCTCCTGCTCCTGAACAGACTCTCATATTTGAACTTAGCAGCCCTGGACGTGTGGCTTATTCTCTACCGGAATGTGACGTGCCTCGCCGAGATCCCGGAGCTTTGATTCCCCGGGAAATGCTACGGTCAGAAGCAGCTGCGTTACCTGAAGTATTCGAAGTCGATGTCATCCGTCACTATACAGCTCTATCCCGCCGTAACTTCGGAGTAGATAATGGATTTTACCCACTCGGCTCCTGTACGATGAAATACAATCCCAAAATTAATGAGGATGTTGCACGCTACAGTGGATTCGCCAAAATTCACCCATATCAGCATGAGTCCAGTATTCAAGGTGCTCTTGAGCTGTTGTACACACTGCAAAAGGATCTTGCTGGCCTGACTGGCATGGATGCCGTAACTTTACAACCAGCTGCAGGCGCCCATGGCGAATGGACGGGGCTTATGATGATTCGGGCCTACCATGAAAGTCGTGGTGAAGTGCGTACTAAAGTAATCGTGCCTGATTCATCCCATGGAACTAATCCAGCCAGTGCAACGGTTGCTGGGTTCGAGACGGTAACCATTCCTTCGCGAGCGGATGGCCTTGTTGACCTTGATGCACTTCGCGGGGCAGTGGGCAACGACACAGCCGCATTGATGCTTACGAATCCTAATACGCTTGGTCTGTTCGAGAAGGATATCCAGGAGATCGCTTCAATTGTGCATGAGGCAGGCGGATTATTGTATTATGATGGCGCTAATTCAAACGCAATTATGGGCATTACCCGTCCGGGAGACATGGGCTTCGATGTCGTACATCTGAACTTGCACAAAACGATGAGTACCCCACATGGTGGCGGCGGCCCTGGTGCTGGCCCTGTCGGCGTGAAAAACCGCCTCGTGCCTTATCTGCCTAAACCGATGGTGATCAAAAATGATCAAGGCCTCTATGCTCTGGACTATGAAGGCGATCAATCCATTGGACGTGTCAAAGCGTACTATGGCAACTTCGGCATCTTGGTACGTGCTTATGCTTACATGCGTACGTACGGCCCTGAGGGACTGCGACGTGTATCTGAATGTGCTGTGCTTAATGCGAATTATATGATGGCACGTCTTGCACCTTATTACGAAATTCCATACCCAGGTGTATGTAAACATGAATTCGTGATGTCCGGTCGTGGACTGAAGCAATATGGTGTTCGTACATTGGACGTTGCCAAGCGGTTGCTTGATTTTGGCTATCATCCACCAACGGTGTATTTCCCACTCAATGTGGAGGAATGCATTATGATTGAGCCTACCGAGACCGAAAGTAAAGAAACACTCGATGGATTCATTGATACAATGATCCGCATTGCGAAGGAAGCAGAAGAAACACCTGAATTGGTGCTTAACGCCCCTTACGGCACACCGGTAACTCGTCTGGACGAAACAACCGCTGCTCGTAAACCTGTATTGAACTGCGCTTGCAGTTAGGACATTTAGAATCTTATTTGAGGGCAAATCAGACTTGAAAACATTTCCACTACCTTTCCGTTGCCTTACCTGAGCCTTTTCGCTGACTTTCCGCTGACTTTCTGTCATACTGCATCTGTGTTGGCTACCTCTTGCGTAGATCGGTACGTCTGTGGAAATTTCCTTGGTTGGAACGTAAATTGGGCACAATCTGCTCCTTTTGGAACGAAAAGTTTTTGCAAACTTTGCATCTTTCAGAGTTATAGAACGTGCCTAACCAAATCATTGTTCACACAAAAGCTCTTGCGGATTGTACTTCTGCAAGAGCTTTTGTGTGTTACTTTCCCCTTCTGCTGATGGCATTGTTGCTGCCAGTTGCTTTTGTCTTCTTACAGATACCAGTGTTACAGCCCAGTTGCTTTCCTCTTCTTACAGAAACTAGTGTTGCCGCCCAGTTACTTTTCCCTTCTTACAGATACCAGTGTTATCACCCCGTTGCTTTCCTCTTCTTACGAAAACTAGCGTTGCCGCCCCATCATGCTGTTAGAACATGTCTTAAACATAGGTAAGCTGTATTCAGATCAATTATGGCGTCTATATTACTCACGTCTAGATTGGCTTATGGGCTCACATGGTGATGTCCAGTGGGATTTTCGGCTCCAGACACTGGCTTATAACCGTGAGCGACAACACCGGTCCATAAGATACTTTATGAACCATGACATCTTATTGAGCCCATAGGCGCACACTGGTGGCGTCCATCGTAGTTCTTAACTCCAGACTGGCTAATGCCTCTGAAGGGACAGCACTGACTCTGAAGATATGCTAAGGAATCCAGGACATCTTATTTGGCCCATAGGCTCAATTTTTCAATTTTTAGGAACACCAGACACGTTATTTCTCGAAATCACCGGCTATTAAAACGAAAAATGGCTGGTATTTCCGATATAACGCGTCTCAGGTTCTTTAGATTTCTGCGGGCTCTTCAAACACCTGAATAAGACGTTTCAGATTCTTTAGAACTGAGTGCCTACTACTCACCACTTAAAAGTCATTGCTAGGAACTTAGCACTTGCGACTTGAGACTTGCATCTTACAACTTGCAACATTTAGAACTCAAATCTTGGCTCTTTGCACTTACACTTGGCTCTCGGCTCTCGGCTCTTGGCTCTTCACATAGCACTTGATACTTGGCTCTCGGCATTGGTAAGTGACCCTAGCTCTCAGCACTTACACTTGGCTCTTGGCATCTAGCTCTTGGCATCTAGCTCTTAGCTTTAGCTAATCCGACTTAATAGTTTCCCTGCTTGAATCAAAAGAAGCCGGCATCTACTGTCAGGTAGATCCCGGCACATGCTGCTCGAAACAAAAAAAGCCAGTAACCGCTGTAACAGCGGATACTGGCAAAATCGCTGCATAAACGCAGCTCATTATCGGAAAAAGAAGACCTTTAAGCTCCGGAGGAAACCCCGGCAAAATTACGCTTGAATGCTTTGAACCAATTCAACGACTTGTTCAGCCGTTTGCATATCCAATGCTTTGGCAGCCAATTCTTGCATGTCCGCACGGGACAATTTCGTGATTTGGCTACGTGCTGGCAGAATGGATGTTGCGCTCATGCTGAACTCATCAAGTCCAAGACCGAGCAACAATGGAATTGCTGTTTCGTCTCCCGCCATTTCTCCACACATGCCAACCCATTTTCCTTCACGGTGAGCTGCATCAATGACCATTTTAACCAAGCGCAAGATGGCAGGGTTGTATGGTTGATACAGGTAAGATACACGTTCGTTCATACGGTCAGCAGCCATTGTGTATTGAATCAGATCGTTTGTTCCGATACTGAAGAAATCCACTTCTTTAGCAAACTGATCCGCCAGAACTGCAGTCGAAGGAATTTCGACCATGATTCCGAGTTGGATGCTGTCTGAAACAGCGATACCTTCAGCAACGAGCTTCTCCTTCTCTTCGAGCAGGACAGCTTTTGCTTCACGGAATTCACCCAGTGTTGCGATCATTGGGAACATGACACGCAAGTTACCGTGTACGCTTGCCCGCAACAATGCACGCAATTGTGTACGGAAGATATCCAGGCGATCCAGACACAGACGAACTGCGCGGAAGCCGAGGAATGGGTTCATTTCTTTTGGCAGATCCAGGTATGGAAGCTCTTTGTCTCCACCGATATCGAGTGTACGAACAACAACAGGTTTACCTTCCATTTTTTCCAATACAGCTTTGTAAGCATTATACTGGATGTCCTCAGAAGGAAGCTTGTCTCTGCCCATGTACAAGAACTCCGTACGATACAGACCTACAGCCTCTCCACCGTTCTCTAGAACGCCAGCAACATCATTTGGAGTACCAATGTTTGCTGCGAGCTCCACATGAACGTTATCCACAGTTACAGTTGGCTCGTCACGCAGTTTTCTCCACTCCGCACGTTGTGCGTCATACTGCTCCTGTTTGGCGCGGTATTCAGCAACAACCTCGTCTGTAGGATTAACCAAGACATGACCATCCAGACCGTCCACAATAATCAGATCGCCTTGTTTCGCTTGAGCCAGAATGTCTTTTGTTCCAACAACAGCTGGGATTTCAAGCGAGCGAGCCATAATTGCGGAGTGAGAAGTACGTCCACCAATGTTCGTTGCAAAACCTTTAACGAATTGGCGATTCAATTGCGCTGTATCGGAAGGTGTAAGATCCTCTGCAAGCACAATCACTTCTTCACTGATCTCTGCTGGACTCATGAAGTCGATACCAAGCAAGTGATTTAGCACACGCTTGGTTACGTCACGCATATCTGCTGCACGTTCTTGAAGATATGCACTCTTCATGTTCTCAAACATGGAGATAAATTGTGATGCCGTTTCGTTCAAAGCAAATTCTGCATTGATCATGTCATCTGCAATTCTAGCTTTAACCGGATCAATCAGTTCCGGGTCATTCAGAATGAGCAAATGCGAAGCAAAAATCTCAGCTTTTTTCTCGCCAAGCTCTTGTAAAGTACGCTCTTTGATCGCCTCAAGCTCAGCCTGGGATTTACCCAGAGCTGAGTCGAGTTTCGCGATCTCTGCGTCAACGTCGTTAATTTGGCGTTTTTCTACAGAGTAATCAGGATGCTCCAAGATAAACGCCTTGGCGATAGCAATACCCGCCGAAGCCGCGATCCCGGAAACATTAAGCATTAATTTCGCCCAACCCTTCGTTAACCATAACGTCAGTCAAAGCTTGAAGAGCTTCAGCTTCGCCTTCACCTTCAACGATGATGCTGATAGTGTCGCCTTGTTCCAATCCGAGGGAAAGAACACCCAGAATGGATTTCAATGTTACTTTTTTACCGTTAGCTTCTGCAAAGGATTCTGCACCTTTGAATTTGTTTGCTGTATTTACCAAGGCTGTCGCCGGACGTGCGTGGATACCATCTTCATCTGTAATTCTGAATGTTTGTTGCATTACAATCATCTCACTTTCGCAATTTGTTTTTTTAGGCATTGCATATATTTACACTTGCTTGCCATCATCGTAACACTTCTTATTTTATCTCAATGATTGACTGATCGCCAATCTTCAACACGCCACTCTTCTTAAGAGTGACTGTAGAGCCCTCTGGCAGGTTGGTGAAAATGACTGGTGAAATAATCGATGGAGCGTTCGCTTTTACATACTCCAGATCAACTTCCATAATCGGCTGTCCTGCCGATACCAAGTCCCCTTCCTGCACAAGCACGTTGAAGCCCTGACCTTTCAGCTTCACCGTGTTCACTCCTATATGAACAAGCACTTCCTTACCACCGTCAGACATAATACCTACGGCATGTTTGCTTGGAAATACATTAAACACTTTACCATACACAGGAGATGTTATCGTTCCGTCATGTGGCAGAATTGCGAATCCGTCACCTGTCATTTTCTCGGCAAAGACCGGATCAGGTACATTCGTAATATCCAGTAACTCACCATTGACTGGCATGACGATATCTTCTGCAACAATACGTTCACCTTGCTCTCCTTGCGCCTTTTCTTCCTCTGGCGTTGGCTTCAAATTAGCAGCCGGAGTTGGTGCAGGTGTACGTCCTGCGATGATGTCTTGCATTTGAGATTTAATTGTATCTGAACGTGTACCGAAGATGGCCTGTACATTATTACCCACTTCTAGCACGCCAGATGCACCCAATTGCTTCAAACGGTCTTTATTTACATTCGATTTCTCGTTCACTTCAATCCGCAAACGAGTAATACATGCATCCAGATGTTTGATGTTTTGTTGCCCACCGAATGCAGCAAGAATATTGTGCGGTAGGTCGTCTGTCGAACCCGTCCCTCCGCCTGCTCTTGTTTCCATGGTTGCTTCTTCACGTCCTGGCGTCTTGAGATTGAATTTGCGAATAATAAATCGGAAACCAATATAGTAGATCACCGCAAGAATCAAACCAACGATAATAACGTCCCACCATGGTGTGCGATTCGGAATAATCCCGAAGATCAGGAAATCGATGAACCCACCGGAGAAGGTCATTCCGATCTTGACACCAAGAATTTGCATGGTCATGAATGACAAACCTGCAAAGATACAGTGTACTGCGAATAGCACAGGCGCTACAAACAAGAAGGAGAACTCTAGTGGTTCTGTGATTCCTGTCAGGAATGAAGTCAGCGCTGCCGAACCCATGATGCCTGCTACATACTTTTTGTGCTCTGGTCTTGCTTCATGGTACATCGCAAGTGCCGCTGCGGGCAAACCAAACATCATGAACGGGAATTTACCTACTTGGAAGGTTCCCGCCGTAATATCGGCACCATCACGAAGCTGATTGAAGAAAATTTGCTGATCTCCTCGAATAACATCTCCAGCCTTATTCACGTATTCACCGAACTCAAACCAGAATGGTGAGTAGAAAATGTGATGCAAGCCAAACGGAATCAATGACCGTTCAACTACACCGAAGATGAATGCCGACAATGTTGGACTTGTATCTACCATGAAATGAGATACAGCATTCAGTCCATTTTGAATTGGAGGCCAGACAATCACCAGAAGTAACCCAATGATGAGGGAAACGACTGAAGTGATAATCGGAACAAAACGTTTGCCTGCGAAGAAACCTAGATAAGACGGCAACTCAATTTTGAAAAACCGATTGTAGCATAGTGCGGCGGTAATACCTATGATAATACCTCCGAACACGCCGGTACTTAATGTAGGGATACCTAGTATACTCGCATACCCCGGTACTTCCCCAATCATGGCTGGCGTAACACCTACAGCTGTACCTAGTGTCACATTCATGACCAGATAACCGATGATGGCTGCAAGTCCAGCTACACCTTCACCACCAGCTAATCCTACGGCTACACCAACGGCGAACAACAGTGCAAGATTATCAAATACGATCTGACCCGCATTCATCATAATCGTTGCGATCGAGTTCACCCAAGGAGTATCTAGCGCCGTAACGTATTGCAAAAAGTCTGGATTAACCAGCATGTTACCAATGCCTAAGAGTAATCCTGCCGCAGGCAAGATCGCTACAGGTAGCATTAGCGCTTTACCAACTCTTTGCAGAACACCAAAAAGCTTTTTGAACATCGCGTCGTTTACTCCCTTTCGTTCTATGTTAGTATGTCTTGATGCAAGCAAGGGGACACAAAAAAAGCATGAATTAATAAAGGAATCGAAATAACCTTTTCGGGTATAGCATACCCGGGTTAAGGTAAGAACAATCACACTTTAATAACTCATGCCTGATCGAGTCAGTAACACGTCGCTTATGTTTATTCAGTTGCTTGATTACGGAAACCATTGTAGCATCACTTTAATTTCAGTGCAAGCCTTTACAGGAAATTTCCTAAAAACCATTCCACATGTGGAAATATATCACTTCTTCTCTTCTTCTTTCCTCTGATACAACCGTTGAAGATGAATAGTAAGATATCCCACCTCAGCTGGATACACAGGCAGATTCAGCCTTTTCTCCATAACTTTTGTTAGCTTCCATGCAAGCGAGTACATTTCAGGGTATTCCAATTTCAAAAGAGAATCCAATTTATGAAGCTCCTCGACTTTGTCTCCACGACGAACACGCTCTAGAGCAAAACGCAGATGAGTTAATAAACGTGAATAATCCAGCGATTCCGTTTCAAACGAATAGTCCAACTGCTTCGAGACAAGACTCACCAAATCCGTTATCAATTGAGAATGCTCTCGTACTTGGGAGATGCTCTGGTTCGTCATAGCACTATAGATATGAAGGGCAATAAACCCGATCTCATCCATCCCTAAATCGACGCCCAGCTTCTCTTTAATCAAACGAACAGCGTATTCACCCATACGATATTCTTCCGGATAAATCTCGCGCGTTTCATATAAAAATGGATTTTGAATGACGATTCCCTGTTCCTTACGCTTCAACGCAAAAGAAATATGATCCGTTAATGCGATATGGATATGCTCATTTAATGGAACATCCGTACGTTCAGCAATATACGTAATGACTTCGTTAATAATCTCGATCAACGCTTCATCCACTTGTGGAAGAAGCTGCTTGTACTGCTCCTGCTCCTGCTGGTTCTTCAAAATAAACATTTTCTCCACAGCCATAAGTGGGATATTGTCACTTGTTTTGCGGTTAAAGCCGATGCCTTTACCAATGACGACGACTTCCCCATGTTCAGGATGCTGTGCAATGATTACATTATTATTTAGCGCTTTATCTACATGCAGGCTGCTCATTGTTTGCACCTCTTTTTTCACACCATCTTGGGCGTGATGAAGTCACACCCTGTTACGAACGAAAAGACATCCGGAGCGGGCAAACCGCGCCGGACGTCTTGCTTAAAAAGTAACAAAAATTCGCCTTAAGGTCAATAGAGCTTACCACTGACAATGCTTGTAATACTTACTCGTCACCTCTCGTTTTTTCCACAATTCTATCTACGATGGACGGAGTCGTTCCAGAATCGCTCTGTTGCACAGCAACTGGTGCAGCTGTTTTGGTTTTGGTAAGGCCTTTAATCAACTGTTCGACATCAATCCCGGACACACTTTTGAGCATCTCTGGTGCAGTTGCCATCAATTCAGTTACATAGTTGCTAACACGCGTTGCCCCTTCACCTTTACCAGTATCTACCACCGTCAATTTATCAATGGATGAGATTGGTTCTGCAATTTTGCCAGCCAGTTCAGGCAGCATTTTGACAATGATATCGAGCACGGCTGCTTCGCCAAACTTTTGGAAAGCTTCAGCAAGCTTCTCTTTTGCTTCTGCTTCGGCAAGACCACGCAGGCGGATAACTTCAGCATCCGCTGTACCTTTAGCACGCTCTGCATCTGCCATAGCCTGACCTTCAAGTCGCTTCTGTTCAGCTGTTGCCTTGGCATGCGTTTCGATGGAGTACTGTACAGCATCGGCTTCACGCATTCTCTTGGCTTTATCCGCTTCGGCAGCCTGTTCCACCGCATAACGGTCCGCTTCTGCCTTCTTCTTCACTTCCGCATCATATTGCTTCTCACGTACGACGATTTCTTTCTCCTGTAGATCAATCTCGCGTTCTTTACGAACGAGCTCAACCTTCATTTCTTCTTCCACCACGGTCTGTCTCGCGCGAGCTTCATGGATATGGTACGCCTGATCGGCTTCTGCTTTCGCTGTATCCTGATCCCGCTTAAACGTCGCTACTTTCAGTTCCTTTTCTTTAGCTGCCTCGGCGATATTCGTATCACGCAGCAATTCGGCTTTTTGACCCTGTTCTTCTGCGTTAGCCTTCTGAATACGCGCATCACGCATCGCTTCCGCTTCAGCAATCTCAGCATCACGCTTCACCGCGGCAATTCTCGGTTTACCGAGAGCATCCAGATAGCCCTGTTTATCACGAACATCCTTAATGGTAAATGAGACAATTTGAAGCCCCATTTTCTTCAGATCTCTAGCCGCTACTCCCTGCACCTCTTGTGCAAACCGATCCCGGTTCCGGTATACTTCTTCCACCGTCATTGTACCGAGGATAGCCCGCAAATGCCCCTCCAGCACCTCCTGTGCTTCGCTTCTCAGCGCTTCTACAGGTTTACCGATAAATTGCTCAGCTGCCGTAGCAACATCCTCTACAGCGCCTCCAACCTTGATAATCGCGACACCGTCAGCAATAACCGGCACACCTTGTTCCGTGTACACTTCAGGTGTGGAGACATCTAACTTGTGGGATAACAAGGAGATGAACTCAGATTGCTGGAATACCGGCAGAATAAATGCACCGCCACCACGAACAATTTTAATTTTTCGGCCAGAGTCATCATCGGAAATATTTTTGCTACCCAGGAATGACCCCGTAACGATCATCGCTTCATCCGGTCCAACCGTTTTGTATCTTGCCCAGAACGCCAAACCCAGAATCAAAATTACACCAACCACAACAACCGGAATCAACAATACATCCCAATTCAAATCCATTCCACATCTCTCCCTTTAATCTTTGTTGAGTACAACTTAACTTCGTATACTTACCTGTTACTACGTGGTCTCACTCATACATCTTTAAGTACATCATCTTCCCATTCCGACACTCGTAACACACCATCTACTACATCAATAATAACAACACGCGCTCCCGCCGCAATGGGACGATGTTCAAAACTGGATGCCGTTTGAATGGTACTGCCAGAGGCGAAACGGATCATTACTTCACCAAAACCCTTTTCCGGCACCGGAATCGTAATCTCTCCAATTTTGCCTGATAGTTCCTTCATTGAGAATCCAATGGAGACATCGCTATTGCGCATCGGTTTGATATATGCAAAAAATACCAGTAAAGCTGCAGCAATACCTATTAGCAGGGATAATATTAGCCCCGTCATCGCACTTAACGAGCTATAACGTGTCAGCATAATGCCTGCCCCGCCAAAAGCTGTTATGGAACCAGCCAACACAACAGGTTTGAAAAAATCAACACCAGGTAACTCAAAGGCTCCGTCCAGCAAGCCATCAATTAAGTCACCTAGCACAAGACTCACGACCGCAAATATGGCTCCGCCGATAAGACAGCCCCAATAGATGGACTCCATTCCCCGTTCCTCCTCTCCTCTGCCGCAATCTCAATTCTAACTGGGCATTCCACATGTAAATAAATACGTACAAATCGGCAAAATGTTTCAAAATGTTTCCTCAAATGTATTCAGAAGCCGATAATGGGTATTATCATCATGTATTTCACCTCATGCTTTACGATGCTCAGTCAAGCTTAAGCGTCCCGCCTCACTTATTAAAAAACATGAAAAACCGCCAGTTTCCTAGGAGGAATCTGGCGGTTTCACTACGTCATAGCTATACGACTAATCTCTATTTAATTACAGAGAAGCTTGGTAGATGGATACAACATCTTCACGTTGCAGCTTTTTGAAGTTACCAAATGGCCCAAACAACATCGCTTTGTCAGCCATTACATCGATCTGACTGTCATCGATATCGTAGTCTGCCAAACGGTTAGGCGCACCAATGGACGTCCAAAATTGGCTGAGCGCATCGATACCTTCTTCAGCTACCTGTCTGTCCGACTTACCTTCAGGATTCACATCGAACACGTTAATAGCCAGACGCTTGAAGCGATCCACATTCACATCTAGATTATGCTTCATCCAATGCGGGAACAGGATTGCGAGTCCGCCACCATGCGGAATATCATACACAGCGGAGACCGCATGCTCAATGTTATGTGTTGCCCAGTCACCTGCAAGACCCATGTTAAGAACGCCGTTCAATGCCATCGTTCCGCAGTACAGGATCGTTTCACGCAGCTCGTAATTTTCCAGATCATCGACGAGGCGAGGTGCTGCATCCATTACTGTACGAAGAATCGTCTCACAGAATCCAAGTTGCACAGGTGTATTCTCATCTAGATGGAAATAGTGCTCCAGTACGTGTGACATCATGTCAACCATACCATAGACCGTTTGATCCCGAGGCACTGTGTATGTATTGACTGGATCAAGGATGGAGAACGCTGGGAATGAATATGCACTGCCCCAACCCAATTTTTCCTGTGTATCCTGATTCGTAATAACGGAGCCAGAGTTCATCTCGGAACCTGTAGCTGCCATCGTCAACACTGTACCAAGCGGGAGAGCATCTTGTGCTACTGCTTTGCGCTGTGCAAAATCCCACATATCGCCGTCATACTTCGCACCAACAGCAATTGCTTTAGCACAGTCGAGTACACTACCGCCACCAACAGCCAGTACGAGGTCAATGTTATTTGATTTGCAGAGGTCTACGCCTTTGTGAACTGTCGAAAGACGTGGGTTAGGTTCAACGCCTGCTAGTTCAGTTACTTCAGCGCCGATCTCGCCCAGCAAACCGATGACTTGATCATACAAGCCACTGCGTTTGATACTACCGCCACCATATACAAGCAAAACCCGTTTGCCGTATTTCGGAACTTCTGTCTTCAACGCCTCTAGTTGTCCTTTACCGAAAATCAAGCGGGTTGGATTATAAAATTGAAAAGATCTCATGATCTATATCGCCTCCATTGGAGATTTATGTTTGTAACACAACTCCCATTATAGTACCCCATATCTAGAAAAACAAATCTATAGATGCTAACTTTATATCAATCCGTTAATCTGCAAGTGTGCTCGGAACATTTCACTGGAGGAAGGCAAATCCTCCGATTGTACCCATGTTTCAGAATCCCACAGCCCTGCCTGTTTGAACGCACGAGGACAATGGATAAAGCATTCTTCCACATTCACAATCACAGCCGCACCAATCGTTTTACCGCTCCAATTCATACTCTCGATAAATTCTGGATCGCTCGTAATCGAGGCCGTCCCATTAATGCGCAGCACTTCATTCATACCTGGAATCAGGAAAAGCATACCTACCCCTGGGTTAGAAAATATATTCATTAATGAGTCAATACGGCGATTGCCCGGACGTTCGGGGTAAACCAAACGAAATCGGTCTAATACTTTCACAAATCCTGCTTCATCGCCCCGAGGAGATACATCGCTCTTCCCATCTTGATCGGACGTAGATAAGAAAAACAAGGGTGACATGGATACAAAATTCTGAACATGTGAATCTACATAGGAGATTGCTTTATTCCGTACATGTTCATGCGGTTCTCCTACCATGCTCTGCAATTCCTTCGCGTCAGTAATTAATGGAATATTCAATGCCTGCTTTTCCAATTATTCGTCCCCGTTTCTTCATCAGCATTGTGCTTCTACACACTTCTTCTCATTATACATGGGTGAGAATCCCATTCCAAACGATCAGCAAAACACCAAAAGCACCCGCTCCTGATTGAGCGGGTGCTTTTGATTTCATAGATATTCTATTGTAAAGAAGATTGGAATGTCTATGTTATTCGGTATAGCCCATGCTAGTTACAAAACGACGGAACGCCTGACGTCCAGCTTCATCATGTTTGTACACACCTGCATGTTCCAGAATTTCAGCAAATTTCAAACCAACTTGTTGCTGCACAAGCGCAACCGCTTCTTCTTTGGTTAAGTTAGCGCCGTGGTTCTGCTTCAATTCCTCAGTCCAGCGCAGATGCTTGTTCAGATCATGATCCGCAGCCTGTGCCGCCTCAGCTAGCTCGTTGTCTCCTGCCAAAATGTTAGCAATACCATCCAGCTCTTCCTTCAGACGCCCTGGCAGAATCGCAAGACCCATAACTTCAATGAGTCCGATATTCTCCTTCTTCAGGTGGTGCATCTCGCGATGCGGGTGGAAAATACCTTCAGGATGCACATCATTCGTCCGGTTGTTACGTAGAACAAGATCCATCTCATAACCACCGTCTGCACTACGACGAACGATTGGGGTTACCGTGTTATGCGGTACCTGTTCTCCGTCCACATCGCTGAATGCTTGAATATCCACTGTAGAATCACTGTAGACCTTCCAAGCTTCATATACAGCATTACCTGCTTCAAGCAGCTCTGCTGGATCGTGGGAAGCCAATCGCATTACAGACATCGGCCATTTCACAAGACTCAGCGTAAGTCCAGGTGAATCTGCATGGCGGAATACCGCCTCTGACTGTGCATTTTGGATCGCAAACGTATGACGTCCACCTTGGAAGTGATCATGCGTTAGGATAGAGCCACCTACGATCGGCAGATCGGCGTTAGAGCCGATAAAGTAATGTGGGTACTCCCCAACAAAAGCAAGCAGTCTGCGCAGCGTGTCTTTGGTTAGTTTCATTGGTACATGATCATGATGGAAAATAATGCAGTGCTCGTTGTAGTAAACATATGGCGAGTATTGGAACAACCAAGGCTCACCGTTCAGCTCCAACGGAATCACACGCAGGTTTTGACGAGCGGGATGATTCACCCGGCCCGCATAACCCACATTCTCACGACACAACTGACATTTCGGATAGACCGGTGGTGGAAGCAATTTTGCCATTGCGATTTCTTTCGGACTTTTCTCCGGTTTCGAAAGATTGATGGTAATCTCCATATCGCCGTAAGCCGTATCCTGTGTCCAGTAAACGTTCTTCGCGATCCGATCCATCCGGATATAGTTAGAGTGAATCGATAGCTCGTAAAACTGCTTGGTTGCTGCCTCAATGCCTTCAGTCTGCTCCGTATGACGGAAAGCACGAACGACCTCTGATGGACGAGCCATAAGATGGCCCATAATTTTGGCATCCAGCAAATCACGGTACGTATCTGTATTTTCAGGTATAAGACCAATGGTGAATCCATAATCAATCAATGTATCCAACATGGCCTGTGGACCATCGGGTACAGTATTATCTAATACTCCAGCATAAGGTTCCGAGAATCCGAACTGTTCCAGCAAGAGATTACGGCTATAATCCCAATCTGCTTCTTCAATCAACTTGTTGTGCAGAGCAAATGCAACCAGACGTTCAATGGCATGCAGTGCTTCCTGCTGCTCGGGTGTCCGCTCTGTGGCACCTGCTGCATTATGAGTCTGTGACATATGGGTATTCGCCTCCTAGTTTTTCCCGTAGCCATTAGGGTGAGATTGGTGCCAGCCCCAAGCGCTCTGAATGACATCTTCCAGGTTGGTACGTGTTGGGCTCCAGCCCAGCACGGATCTTGCTTTAGCAGACGAAGCAACCAGAACTGCTGGGTCACCTGCACGACGTGGCTCTTGTACAACCGGAATATCCAATCCAGTTACTTTCTTAGCTGTTTCAATGACTTGTTTAACTGAGAATCCTGTACCGTTACCAAGGTTAAACACGTTGCTGCTCTCGCCTTTGCGAAGGTAATCTACAGCCCGCAAATGCGCATCTGCCAGATCACTTACGTGAATATAGTCACGGATACATGTTCCGTCCTCAGTGTCATAATCGTCACCAAACACAGCGATATGTGAACGTTGTTTCAGTGCTGTCTGCAACACGAGTGGGATCAAGTGACTTTCCGGTTGGTGATCTTCACCAATTTTGCCGCTGTCATGAGCGCCGGCTGCATTGAAGTAACGCAGGGATACATATTTGATATCCTGTACTTTATCGAACCAAGACATCATGCGCTCCATCATGAGCTTAGTTTCGCCGTATACGTTGGTTGGTTCTGTACGGTCGCTCTCTTCGATCGGCACCTTCTCAGGCTCACCGTAGGTTGCTGCTGTAGAGGAGAACACAATCTTACGCACATTCGCTTCATTCATTGCTTCCAGCAAGCACAATGTACCGAAGACATTGTTGTCATAGTATTTAACCGGAGCTGTCATGCTCTCACCTACCAAGGAGTTCGCTGCAAAGTGAATAACTGCGTCAATCGAGTTCTCTGCGAACAGCTTTTTCAGAATCGCTTTGTCACGAAGATCCCCTTCATACAATTTACCGCCGAGTAATGCTTCGCGATGCCCTGTTTGCAAGTTATCCAGAACTACAACCTCTTCACCACGTTCCAACAAAGCCGCTACCGTATGCGAACCAATATATCCTGCTCCACCTGTTACCAAAATTGCCATTTTACTTCGCCTCCTTCAATTCTTTAACACCGTCGCCTACTCCGCACACATAAAACTCACCTTTGAGGCTCGTACGTGCTTCATACGCTGCCCCAACTTCACTAACAAAACGCTCTACATCATCTTCATGTACCAGAGATACTGTACAACCGCCGAATCCTGCACCTGTCATTCGAGCACCAAGTGTACCTGGAATCCGCTGAGCTTCTTCCACCATAACATCCAGTTCTTCACAGCTTACTTCATACAAAGAACGAAGCGATTCATGAGAAGCATTCATCAGTTTGCCAAAGGTAACAAGGTCGTTCTCGCGCAATGCTTCTACCGATGCCAGTACACGTGCATTTTCTTCGACGACGTGCTGTGCACGTTGTCTCACTTTCTCATCTGTAATCTGATCTTGAAGTGTTACGAACTGCTCTGGCGTTAATTGCGCCAGGTAATTCAGTGCAGGCAGCTGTTCCTTCAAAATGGCAAGTGCCTGCTCGCATTGGGAACGGCGTTCATTATAAGCCGAATCCACCAAACCACGACGTTTGTTCGTGTTACCAATAATCAATTTATAGGAACCTGTACGGAAAGGCACCTTCTCGTATTCAAGGGTATCACACATCAACAGAATCGCATGATCCTCTGCACCGTTGGCAACAGCAAATTGATCCATAATTCCGCAGTTGACGCCAACAAATTCATTCTCCGCCTTCTGCGACAGCAGTGCTAGCTGCACCGTATCGATATCGGAAACACCTTCTAGTGATTGGATCGCGTATCCGGTGAGAACTTCCAAGGAAGCAGAGGATGAAAGTCCTGCGCCATTTGGAATTTCGCCGTGGTATAGGAAGTCATACCCTTTCGTTACCTTCACACCCTTGCCTGCAAGCTCAACCATGACACCAACAGGATAGTCCGTCCATTCACCTGTTTTCTCTTCTCCAACAGAAGAAATGGTCAACGTTCCTTCGTAGAACATGTTCGTAGAGGACAGTTGCAGCTTGTTGTCCTCTCGCTCTCGAATAACCAATGTTGTACCAAATTCAAGTGCTGCCGGAAGTACATATCCACCGTTGTAATCGATATGCTCACCGATCAGATTCACACGACCAGGGGCATGAAATACACGGATGTCCGCTCCACTTTCTCCGTACTTATCGATAAACTTTTGTTTCAAATCATTTATGTTCACCGCTGCTGCACCTCATCTCAATGTTGTAGGTTTTCTTAATGTTATTATATAAGAAAGCGATACCTCTTGAAATGAAACCATGTGTGTTTCATATGGATAAATGTGACCTTAACACGTATAATGGAGCAAATAACACATTCTTAATGTAGATAGAAAGAAGGCTTGTACTCATGACTGAGTCCCGATCGGAGCAGACCCCAAACCCACCAAACACGAAGCTTCAAGAGACGTCGGGCAAAAGTGGTGCTCTTAGTTATTCGGTGGCCTCCAATCCCGTATATTATGAAAGAGGCGCACTACATGTCCTGTTTGCAGGAGCAAGTCAGACATTACCTGGACACGCCCTTGGGCCGAAATTGTACGATTATTACCTATTACATTATGTAGAGAAGGGTTCTGGTACATTCCGTACAGAACTGCATTCATACGAGTTAGCCGCCGGAGACTGCTTCCTTATTCATCCGGGTCAATTGGTTAGCTACCAATCTCATGCCCGGAATCCTTGGCAATATCGTTGGATCGCCTATACGGGAAGCCAAGCAATTCAGCATACGGAAGCTGCCGGATTTCGCCCGGAGAAATCCGTGTTTCATGCTGGGACAGCATGCGGTATTGCCGACTGGCTGTCTGTCATGCAGGAAGCTTTTGCCCAGCGCAAAGAAAGCTCTCATTTTACCTCTCTGGGCACACTGTATATGATTCTCGCTGAAGCGCAAAATCACCTTGCTGAGGTTCAAACTTTAATTCCAGGTGAATCTTCAATTCGCAGAACCGTTAAACAAATGATCCAATACATGTCGACACAATATGCCTATCCTGTCTCCATTGAACAGATGTCAGCCAGTCTAGGTTATAATCGCGCCTATCTATCGCGTATATTCAAACAAGAAACCGGCCTAACTCCGGTAACGTATCTGCTCAAGCTACGCATTGATAAATCGCGGCAGTTACTCCGCGAACGACCAGACCTATCGATTGAGCAGATCTCTGACTCTGTAGGGATTGCGGATGCGCTATACTTCTCGAAACAGTTTAAACGATTTCACGGTGAAGCCCCTAGTCTATACAGGGAGAACATACTCTCGAGAAGTAACGGAGCCAGGAAAACATAAGAAAAATGCCTAACGTCGTACTTTCACAGAAGAAAGACCGAGTTTAGTTGTGGGTTTTCTTGCGATAATTGAATTGTTCAGCTCCGCTGAAAACTTATAAATTCTATGATCTAAAAAAAGGTGCATCCACGCCGATATGGCTAAGATGCACCTTTTCCACTTCATTTATTTCAATCAGAGCTTCGGTCGCCATGATCCTATCATGTACATGGTTCGAAAGCTTACTCTTGGAACAACCGCTATTAGGAATGCATGGAAAGAGCGAGCTTATTACTTATCACCATGCTCAGGACGAAGGATGGATTCAATGCGCTCCAATTCCTCGGTAGAGAAATCCAGTTGGCTTAGCGCTGCTACATTCTCCTCAATCTGAGCAGGGCGGCTTGCACCGATCAATGCAGAAGTCACTTTGCCATTCCGGAGCACCCAAGCGAGTGCGAACTGAGCTAGACTCTGGCCACGTGCGGCTGCAATTTGATTCAGCGCACGAACTTTTCGCAGCGTCTCTGGCGAGATGTTATTTTCATTTAGAAATACAGATGGTCCTTTTGCACGAGAATCCTCAGGAATACCATTCAGGTACTTGTTCGTGAGCAACCCTTGAGCAAGTGGACAAAAGGCGATACTCCCCGCACCATATTCCTCTAGGACATCCTGTAACCCATCTTCAATCCAGCGATCCAACATCGAATATTTAGGTTGATGAATCAAAAGTGGTGTCCCTAGTCCCTTCAGAATTTCTGCGGCTTGCTTGGTCTGTTCTGCAGGGTAATTCGAGATCCCTACATAGAGGGCTTTACCCGAACGCACGATATGGTCAAGAGCCATCATCGTTTCTTCCAGTGGTGTTTCCGGATCATAGCGATGGGAATAGAAAATATCGACATAATCGAGTCCCATCCGTTTCAGACTCTGATTCAGACTAGATACGAGATTTTTGCGGGAGCCCCATTCGCCATAAGGCCCAGGCCACATATAATACCCAGCCTTGGTGGAGATGATAAGCTCGTCTCGATAGGGCTTCAGATCCTGTGCCAGCACCTGTCCAAACAATTGCTCTGCTGATCCAGCTGGAGGTCCATAATTGTTGGCAAGGTCAAAGTGTGTAATACCTAGATCAAACGAACGCATAATCATGTTACGTCCATTCTCTGCATTATTAATACCACCGAAATTATGCCAAAGTCCAAGTGAAATAGCCGGCAGTTTCAATCCGGAACGTCCAACTCGATTATATTTCATTACCTCGTAGCGAGTATCGCTGGCCACGTAGACCATATTGAATCCCTTCTTTCCCCAGATTCCGCTTCTATTCATCCGGCACCATACCGGAGCGTGCGGTTATTTGATTTGCTTTCTAACCCAGAAGCTGGTCCACAGTATTCATTACCTCACCGATGGGCTCTGTAATCAGTAAGTCAGCCTGACGATCATACGCGGTAGGTGTAGCGTTAAGCAGCACGGTATGCTTGCCTTGAAAGTACGTAATAAGTTGGGCTGCAGGCTGTACCGTGAGTGATGTTCCCCCTACCAATAATAAATCCGCTGTAGAGATCGCATCCACTGAGAGATACAATGTATTCTGATCCAACTCCTCTTCGTATAGCACCACATCTGGCTTGACTACCCCTCCGCAGGAGATACAGTGGGGAACGATATCTTGAGAACGAATGATATCATCAAGCGAGTAGAATCGTTTACAATCCATACACGCATTACGATGAACAGATCCATGCAACTCAAGCACGTTCTTACTACCAGCCTTCTGGTGTAAACCGTCGATATTTTGCGTGATAACAGCTTGTAGGCGCCCTTCATTCTCCAAGCGTGCAAGCAATCGATGGCAGCCATTCGGCTCGGCTTGTGGATGGAGCATCTTCCCCCGATAAAAATCATAGAAGATATCCGCGTGCTGATCAAAAAAATGACGGCTCAGCAGTTCCTCCGGTGGATAAGGTGAATGCTGCTCCGTTTGATACAGGCCGGCGGCAGAACGAAAGTCGGGAATTCCGCTTTCGGTTGAAGTGCCTGCCCCGCCGAAAAAGACAATTTTCGTACTTTCCTGAATCCAAGAGACCAATTGTTTTGTTGCGTTCATCCTCTCTCTCCTCCCTTTTATTGAAATGAACCGCTGAACCTTCAATTTTCGTTAGGAAATAAGCTTAGCTCCTCATAAGTTCGGATAATGACATCAGCATCATGTAAATGGTCAGTCGCTTGATCTTGTGGACAGAACCCAATAACGCAGGATGCCCCTGCACTACGTCCCATCTGCATATCTCCGTTACTGTCACCAATAACAATCGCTCGATCAGGACGAATATGTAATTCATTACAAGCCAACATAACCGATTCTTGGTCTGGTTTGCCTAATGTAACCCGATCAGAGCCGACGATGGATGTGAAAAAGGATCGAATCCCCATCCAATCCAGATGTATTTCCGCAGCTGCGGTGCTGTCGGAGGTTACTACCGCCATCGGAATGGATGCATCTCTGCATTGCTGCAAAAATGGTATAAGACCTGCGATAGGTTCTGCAAGCTTATTTTGACGTACCTCTCGCATAGCTACACTTGAGAACTTGCGAATCATCGTGATTGATTCGTTCCATGGGATGCCCGCGGCATACAACTGTCCAGCCAATAATCCATTGCTTTCATCTACTGTAGCAATCACGAATGGTCCCTGTGGATCGTATCCGATGATCTTGCCTGCACCGTCATGCTTCGTGCCTAACACGTCACCACGATCAACTGTAAACGTAGCCCCCCGTTCGCTGAGTGCCTCTTCCAATTGCCGTAACATGGTTTCTGCCCAAGGCCCCCATAGATGCAGGAACTCTAGTAAAGTTCCATCTTTGTCAAAGAGAATGCCCTCACAGGGGTACGCTACATCATACACGTGAAGCTTGAAGGTCATATGGTATCCTCCCCATAGTAACAGGCTATCTATTGAATGCCCTGTAGCCAATCCAAAACGGTTTTTACCGTCTGTGTTAACTGCTCTTCTTCACTGATTCCAGGTTCTCCATCACCGCTCTGGTGACCATAATCACCGAATTGGGAGTGATTTCCTCCTTCGATGGTATAATACACGGTATCTTCAGGTAAGTAAGCACGCCCACTTTGGTATTTCGTCGAATTTACAACTTCATCATTCGTTCCCAGAATAGATAACGCTGGAATATTTAATGATTTCACACTACCTTTTTCATCTGGATATGATGCTAAGAAGAATATGCCTTGAAGTGCATCAGGATGGGCAGCTGCATAACGAGCAGCCATTGAACCACCTAGAGAATGTCCACCCATGACGAATGTTTCGTCAGGATATGCATTTCGAATCTCATCAGCTAGATCTTGCTTAAGCACCGCCAAATTGACAGGCATTTTGGCGATAATGGTATGATGGCCTGCTTCCGCTAACTTATGGGCGAACGGTGCATAGCTTTCCGGTTTGACCAATCCACCCGGATAGAAAATAACGCTCACACCTTCAGGCTTTTCAGGAGCAAAATCAATCCAGTTTTCTTGTTCACTTACCGTGACCTGATCCGCAGTTTCCATAGCCGTTTGAGCTATTTCCTGTGGTCCATAAGGGGTTAACACTTTATAACCAACATATCCTAAACCAATGACAATGAGCGCCAGAAGAACGAGCAAGAATTTCCATATGCCCCTTTTCTTGCGCCCTGTGTTGTACCGATTCCTATTTCTCAACTTCATTCACCTTTCTTCGCTTCCGCAGGTGCCGCGGCTCGCAAGAATGAGAGCCTCATACGTCCCGGCTCCCATTCTCCGCATATTCATCCTATTCGGCTTTGGCCTTACGATAAGCGTCCATATATTGTTCCGCTTTGCGACGGACATGACTCAAGTCCCCCGTTTTTACTGCTTCGGTCGTCAAGTCGGAACCAATTCCTACCGCTACCGCGCCACCCTTGATCCAATCACCCAAATTAGACAAAGAAACCCCACCTGTCGGCATAAAATTCGCCTGCGGCATTGGGCCTTTCATTGTTTTGATAATTGAAGGATCATACAGATTACCTGGGAATAATTTCACAATGTCCACGCCAAGTTCCAAAGCACGTTGAACATCTGCAATCGTCATCACACCTGGCAAAATAGGGATACGATACAAGTTGCAGATCTGAACGGTATCTGGATTCAGAGATGGCCCAACGACGAATTCAGCACCTGACATAATAGCTGCACGCGCTGTTTGGGGTTCTAGAACGGTGCCCGCACCAATAATGGCAAACTTCTCAGGATCTTGTGTATTCCAATGATAGACACGACTTAATTTCTCAATCGCTTTGAGGGCACTGGGAACTGTCATGGTGATCTCTATGACTTTGATCCCACCAGCAATGGCTTGTTCCGCCATCGCGATAACTTGATCGGCAGAATCCGCACGCAGGACGGCAACGACACCGTTGTCCGTTATTTTTTGCAGTAGCTGAAGCTTCTTCATTTCATTCTCTCCCTTGTCAATGTGATCGGCATTGCAATCCTTACATTTAGAACGAAGATGAGACATTCATGATATCAGCAGCGACTAGCGCTCAACATGAGCTACGTTGTTCAGCTTAGCCTCTACCTGCTCCCACGTCGGGAGTGCTTCCCAGTCCCCCACAGCCTGTATCACCATAGAACCTGTCAGGTTTCCTAGTCGAGTAGCTTCTTGAGGGGAATAACCTTTGATAATGCCTGACAGAAATCCTGCACAGAAACCATCACCCGCTCCGACCGTATCCAGCACATGATCCGCTTTGAAGTACGGAACTTCCGTTAGGGTACCATTCACTAATACATAGGTCAAATCAGGACCGCCTTTCACAATGCAGACTGCGTCCAGAGCGGATAAACGATCAAGCACCCTTTGATCATCTTCTTCGTTGTATAACAATTTCATCTCATCCAGACCAGGCAAGAAATAATCCGCCTGTTCAGCCAGCCGAAGGATAACAGGACGTGCTTCTTCAATCGACCAGAGCTTTAAGCGCAGATTCGGGTCAAAACTCACTTTCACACCAGCCTGCTTGGCGATATGTATAGCAGCTTCAACGGTAGCAAGACCTGTTGGACTGATCGCTGCTGTAATGCCAGTGATATGCAAAATTTGTGCACCTGCGATATAGTCCTGATCAAGATGCTGAGGTGTCATCGCGCTGGCAGCAGATAGTTTCCTATAATAATGAACCGATGCTTTCCCGGAAGCGTTCTCACGAATCATAAGACCCGTAGGTTCCGTATCACTTAGGGTTACTCTAGATACATCTACACCTTCACCCCGAATCGCCTTCAAGATCATACTACCCAATGCATCTCTACCAAGTCGTCCAAACCAGCCGCTTGTATGGCCAAGACGTGCGACACCAATCGCCAGATTGCTCTCTGCCCCACCAAATGATTTATCTAATGAAGCTGCGTATTCCAATCCACGAGTATCCTTCGCGGTCAAAAGCCCCATACTCTCACCAAACGTGATAATATCAGGGCTTTGGCTCGTTTTCGTTGACATATTTCATCCCTCCTTATATTTACAGTTTCTCATCTTCTTGTACCATTGTCATCCCGTATGCAAGCGTTGTCAATCCCAAAGCGTTCATTTTGTTGTCACAGCTTGGTGAAAGGATAACGCTTTCTATTGTGAAAAATATCACAATAGATTAACCACTTTCATATTACCCTTATTGCAGAAGTACTTTTTGCATACAAAGGGGTAACAGGAGGCTACATCATGAACATTCGGACAATACATCGTGATGATCCAGATTCATTTTTTTACAATTTAAGGTTCATGCTCATCGTATGTGTTCTTGTAGGAAACGCGCTTGAACCAATTATTACACGTTTTGCTGGAGCAGAGACATTGTTCCTGTGGATATATACGTTTCATATGCCACTGTTCGTGTGGGTAACCGGGTATTTTGCTAGACACACTCTTCAAGGAGAATCCGGTAAACGTGTGCTTCAGCACATCGCCATCCAGTATGTACTATTTCAATCCTTATACGCATTGATGGATTTCACGGTGTTCCATACGCCACATATGCGCTTATCTTTTTTTGCACCTTACTTGTTATTATGGTTCCTAGCCAGTCATTTCTGCTGGAGGCTCTTAGTTCGGGTCACATTATCTTGGAAACCGATCTACCGGTTGATTGGCTCCATTATTCTTGGAATCATCGCTGGATATCTACCTGTAGATGGTTTCTGGCTCAGCTTCTGTCGTACGTTTGTTTTCCTTCCGTTCTTTATCATTGGTTATGACTACGGAACAGCCATTCGCTCCCATATAAAATCAAACTGGAGCCGTTATGTAGCTGCACTATTCTCCGTGGGTGTACTCATTTTGATTGGCGTAGGGGGAATGCAGCTCTCACCTGGCTGGCTGCTGGGAAGCATGACTTATGCTGAACTAGGTCATTCCGAATGGTATGCAGGCATTTACCGTCTAGGCATATACGCAGTACAGCTTGGGTCAGCCGCATTATTTCTAGCTTGGGTTCCTACAATCACTTCCAAAATTACTGAAATGGGACGACGCACCCTGTATGTGTTCCTGCTGCACGGGTTTCTCGTTCGTCTGGTCGTCTGGTCTGGCGTTTACAATTATATGGAAAGCAGTTTATATATTCCGGTCATTATTGCGATCGCTGTCCTGTTTGCTGTTATCCTTGCACATCCTGCGGTTCGCCATACATTCAGACCTCTCATCGAACCTAATCTTTCGCGTTTCACCTTTCACCGTCAGGAGGTTTCCAAACGCTCAGCATGACTTTAAATTGAATACAACACCGTGTTCGTTGTCCGAATCATTTTGTTTCAGCCTGCAAAGACCGTGGTAAATAGGCATACGCGCTACAAAAAACAACTTATAATCTAAGGAGTGATTTGTAATGGCACGTCCACAAATGTCAGAACACAAAATGACTCGCGAAGAAGCGGGACGACTGGGTGGTAAAGCCACCTCCAAAAAGTATGATCGTAGCTTCTACCAAACCATTGGTAAAAAGGGCGGTGAAGCGACCTCGGATGCCCATAACACAGACTTCTATAAAGAGATAGGGCGCAAGGGCGGGAACGCCACTTCCGAGACACATGATAAAGAATTCTATCGGGAAATTGGACGCAAAGGCGGAAGCAACTAACTTATCTTGAACATTTCGATCCGATATATATGAATAGCTGTGTTTCTAACTTAGAAGTCGAACTCCATGGATTTGGAAGCCGGCTTCTTTCTATTGATTGTAGAAATATGACGACGATTGTGATAGACTCTATAAAAAAACCGGGTTGTTCACGGGTTTAAAGCAGCAAAGAATTTCACAAACTACGGGAAGCTCGAACCGGCAATTGTCGGTCTATTTTTTTAGAGTACGGATGAAATTTAACGACAGAGCCACTGCCATTTTATTTCCATTCATGTTGCTCGAATACACTATATAATTTGGGGGGAAATACACCATGTCAGCCAATAAGATGCGTTCCGATATGATCAAAAAAGGTTTTGACCGCGCACCGCACCGCAGTTTGTTGCGTGCCGCAGGCGTTAAAGAAGAAGATTTTGGCAAGCCGTTTATTGCCGTATGTAACTCTTACATTGATATCGTTCCTGGTCATGTACATCTGCAGGAGTTTGGTAAAATTGTAAAAGATGCAATCCGTGAAGCTGGCGGCGTTCCATTTGAGTTCAACACAATCGGTGTTGACGATGGGATTGCAATGGGACACATTGGTATGCGTTACTCCCTTCCAAGCCGTGATATCATTGCCGATTCCGTTGAGACGGTAGTATCCGCTCACTGGTTCGACGGTATGGTATGTATCCCGAACTGTGACAAAATCACACCAGGTATGATGATGGGTGCACTTCGTTGTAATATCCCTACCGTGTTCGTAAGTGGCGGACCGATGAAAGCTGGTCGTGATAGTAACGGTAAAGCTCTCTCCCTGACTTCCGTATTTGAAGGTGTAGGTGCTTACCAAGCGGGTAAAATTGATGACAAGAGCTTGCTTGAGCTTGAACAGTTTGGCTGTCCAACTTGTGGCTCATGCTCCGGTATGTTCACGGCTAACTCCATGAACTGTCTAGCAGAAGCAATGGGACTGGCTATGCCAGGTAACGGAACAATTCTGGCTGTTGCTCCTGAGCGTCGTGAGTTTGTTAAACAATCTGCGAAACAATTGATGGAACTCATCAAACTTGATCTGAAACCACGCGATATCGTTACTGTCGAAGCAATCGATAACGCGTTCGCTCTGGATATGGCAATGGGTGGTTCTACCAATACGGTACTGCATACGCTGGCATTGGCTCATGAAGCAGGCATTGAATATCCAATCGAGCGCATCAATGAAGTAGCTAACCGCGTACCACATCTGGCTAAGCTTGCTCCAGCTTCTGATCTGCACATCGAAGATGTTCACAATGCAGGCGGCGTAAGTGCAGTTCTGAACGAATTGCTGAAAAAACCAGGCGCGATCCACGCTGATTGCATTACCGTGACAGGTAAAACGATCCGTGAGAACGTTGAGGGTCAAGAAATTCAGGATACCAACTGTATCCACACAATAGATAATCCTCACTCCGAAAAAGGTGGACTGGCTGTATTGTTCGGTAACCTTGCACCTCAAGGAGCTATTATCAAAGTTGGTGCAGTAGATGCTTCGGTTGGCGGATATCACAAAGGTCCCGCAATCTGCTTCGACTCTCAAGATGAAGCTCTGGCAGGCATTGCGAATGGCAAAGTTAAAGAAGGACATGTTGTAGTTATCCGTTATGAAGGACCAAAAGGCGGACCAGGTATGCCTGAGATGCTTGCTCCAACCTCCCAGATCGTTGGTATGGGTCTCGGTGCCAAAGTCGGCCTGATCACTGATGGACGCTTCTCTGGCGCATCCCGCGGAATCAGTATCGGACATATCTCCCCAGAAGCGGCTGAAGGTGGTCCAATCGCCTTTGTTGAAGAAGGAGATATCATTGAGCTTGACCTGAACAACCGTATCATCGAGTTGCACATCAGTGACGAGGAGTTCGAGCGTCGTCGTGCAGGTTGGAAAGGCTTTGAACCAAAAGTGAAAACCGGATTACTGGCTCGTTACTCCAAACTTGTAACGAACGCAAGTAACGGCGGCGTGTTGAAAATCTAATTCAAATGGTTCCATACCATTGATTAGAAACCATAACAAAAGGGTGGCTTCTTACCAACACGGTAAGGAACCACCCTTTTTTCTTAACATTAGGAAGAAAAAAAAGAAATCATGACTTTTGTATCTCTACTTACCTACTTATACATGCGTGCGTTCTTATCACATTGGAGGAACGTTTCTCAATTCAGCTCCTGACAACAAATCCTGTTGAGGCTCCTTCAAAGTAGTGTGCACCTGCTCAACCGTCACTGCAGCGAAACTTCTCGTTCCATAGTGCTGCAATAGATGTCCCATTGGCATGGCGATGACTTTAGGTACAAGCTGTTCGGAACGCTGTTTCAGACGCTTGGTGCCTGCAGGGTGAATGACACTGAGCAGTAATTTCAAATAGATCTTAGAAGCCGCACTAAACGGCCCAGGGGGCAAATCCCGAACAGTAAAACCAAACTTCTCTGGTCCACGATTAATCATACTCACGCCATACAATGCTTTAGCAGAGTTCAGCTTCGGATCGGTTGAGATCTGCCGAGCCAAATCAGGTAACTGCTGTTTGATCGCACGAATCATACGAATTGCTAAGTGCATACTGGAACGTGAAGTCATGCCTAATTCGAATAATTTTTTATTATCAAAATGAAGTTCAATCACTTGATCCCCATTCTGCATCACATGTCCATCGGTCATCTCAACCATTGCACCGTGATACACACGTGGGCGGTAATGTAATAACGGATCTTCCGGAGAAGCTGTTCTCAGATGATACATCCAGTGAAACACGTTCTCCCAGAGCAACCATAGCGCGACAATACCTCTCTTCCAGAAGGATAACTGAACCTGAGATTGACTATTCTCTTGAGATTCACTCACTGTAGCGCCCCCTCGCATTAAGGTATCCACCCGCACACTCCGCAACCCTCGTCTGTCAGCCTCTTGGAGCACAACCTGCAAAGCCTCAAGCATATGTTCAGGCGCTTGTGCGTCAGCTCCCAACGTTGTACCACGATCATGCAATAACATGACCTCGCCACCCCTCAGCTCTTTCAGCATTCGTTCGGTTAGCTTCTGGACTCCTACTCGACTTTTCCAGTCTTCAAACATTGATGACCATAATATAATTTTCCGATCTTTTTGGCTAAAAAAATCAAACAGGTTCATGATGCCCCATGGCGGACGGTAATAACAGGATTTCACCCCGGTCACTTCCTGAATAATCTGCCCCGTCTGCTGAATCTGCTTCCGAACGGTTCGAGGTCTCATTAACCAGTTCGTCTTGTGGATATAATTATGAATTCCGATCAGATGCCCTTCCTCATGCATTCGCTGGATTAAATCCCGATGATGGGCTGCATGCTCTCCAACAACAAAGAACGTCGCTTTGGCATCGTATTGCTTGAGCAGCTGCAGCAGCCTTGGTGTATACACTGGATCTGGCCCATCATCGAATGTCAGGGCAAATTCGGTCTCGCTTTTTCCTCGCCTGAATACCCGAAAACCAAAAAGCCTACTAATCAAACTTGGAATAAAGGCGTAAAATGATGAAATATACAATGCCCACATCAATAGGCTATGAAGTAGACTTGTCATGCTTCAATTCCCCGTCTCTCTCGCTGAATTATGGCTACCACTTTATGTGCTATGGAAAAGAAACCACCTATCATTTTATCACAATTCAGCCTTATCTTGAATCCTATTTTCCAAAAAAGAGTATGATCGTGTACAATGAATGCATTCCTATTTTTACCTTTCACCTTATACATACGAAGGAGTAGAGCCTATGTTACCGTTATACAAAAAATATGGACGCACCGTCTTCGACATTGCGTTACTCGTGTTGACCGTTTATTTCATCATGTACGGATTCAGCCGTCTGTATCAAATTGCTGCGCCCGTGTTCCTTTCTTTTATTGTTTATTGGATGATCGAACCATTGGCTCGTTTTTTACATCGAAGAGGATTGCCGAAAACGTTAGGTGCTGCTATATCGGTTTTGTTATTTCTCGGGGTCATTGTCGCTCTGTTTTTTGGATTGGGGCTTATCATTATCTCTCAGATCTCCAACCTACAAGATAATTTTCCATCCTATATCGAAATGGTTCAACAGCAATTCACCAACCTGGTTCATTTTGCACAGGACAAATCGGATGCCTTGCCTGTAAGCATCATGGACAAAGTAAATGAGTATTTTGCTACACTGACTGGATTCATCTCGACATGGGTATCGAGTGGTGCTCAGTATCTCATTGGATTTCTAAGCTCCTTCTCTTCATTTATTACCAACTTCGGGATCGCCATTATTCTCGCCTTTTTCCTTAGTATTGAGATTGAATCCTGGCGTAAGTTCGCCCGTGCCAAAACACCAAAAACCTTAAAGCTTGCGATTGAATTCATGCGCAATCATGTGTTCAAAACCATTCGTTCCTATCTAAAAGCACAGATGATCATGATGTTAATCACCTTTGTATTGATCTATGCTGGATTATTGATCTTAGGAACAAGCAATGCCTTTACGATTGCGGCAATCTGTGCAGTCTTTGACCTTGTTCCACTGCTCGGTGTTCCTGTTGTATTCATCCCTTGGATCGTCTATCTGTTTATTGTGGGAAACAGTACATTAGCCATCGGCCTAATTGTCCTGCTCGCAGTAACGATGCTGACACGTCAGTTGCTAGAGCCCAAAATATCAGGTAATTCCATCGGTGTCTCTTCGGCTTACTTGATGCTCTCATTTATGCTTATCTCGCTCTCAATCTTCGGGCTTGCAGGCGTGGTATTGTCTCCAGTGTTGTTAATCTTGCTCAAAGAACTGCTGCAACAGGGATATCTACAACAATGGATTCACTTGCCAAAAGATGAGTTTGACTCCTCTCCACTCGTCATGGATACACCAGTTGTTGCCGGAGCCGGAGCGGCAGGTCATCATTCAGACGACGCTGCACATCATAGCAAAAATTCTATGCAAGCATCTCAGCGTGCTGACGATGGGGATCCCTCTGCCAAGTAATCCATAATGTTGCGAAACAGTGCAGTAGCTTGGTGTGAGCTTCCCGGAGCGACATGTTGAACTAACACAGCAACTGCATATTTGGGATTTTCCACTGGCCCATAACCTATAAACCATTGATGATTCAGCTTACGCCCTTGCTGCTCAACTTGAGCCGTTCCAGACTTCCCTGCAATATGCCACTTGGCCTGCTGCAGGGTTTTTCCCGTTCCATCCGTAACCACTCCTCTCATCCACTTTAACAACTGATGAGCCGTAGCTGGTGAGATCTGTCCCACGGAAGATGGCGAATCGTGTAAAGGCATCTCCAGCATCGTATCACCATCTGCATAACGTATGCGTTGAACTAACCTAGGTGCACTCACTTTGCCATCATGCAAGAGAGTAACCATCAGATTGGCTGCTTGAAGAGGTGTAACCAGCGTATCTCGCTGTCCAATTGAAGTCTGCACTTTAGCTCCTTCATCTAGTATGGAAACCGCTGTAGTCCGAACTCGACCCGCCTGTTCATGATCAAAGTGTCGCAGGATGGGCATTCCCCCAATATGCTTGCTCTCCCAACCAATGGTACGTGCAAGCCCTAGAGCATTGGCGGTACGTTCTAGTTGTTCCATGCTTAATCGGCGAGCCGTCTCGGCAAAGACGATATTACAAGATTGAGCAAAACCTTCTTCTAGATGTAACGTTCCATGTCCGTGCTCTTTCCAGCAAGATAGTCCGTATTTCCCCCATTCCCCGTTACAATGAAAGGTTTCCCGTGGAGATACTGCATGTGATTCAAGTGCCGCAGCGGCTGTGACGATTTTGAAAATAGATCCCGGAACGGCTCCTTGGATCGCACGATTGGCCCAAGAGGATTCCGTCGGCTCCACATGTTGTGGTGTATACATGGGCATAGAAATCATCGCTCGCACATCAGCCGTGGCCGCATCCAGCACAGCGACTGCTCCTTCACGGATACCCGACTGCTTCGCAATGGTCTCCAAACCCTGCTGGAGATCTATATCTACCGTCGTCTCTACTTGTAAAGGGTAATGACTATTGGTTGGAGCAATAACTCGTGGCTGCATTTCAGGAATGATCTCACCAGAACCTGTAACCATACGTGTGAGCAACGTAGGTCCCAGTCCCATCATCAATGGCTCAAGCGTCCTCTCTAGCCCCGCTGCTCCCGACTTCATGGCAAATGGTTGCTTTACTTCATTTATATGTGCTGTTGAAGCTACTAGGCGATTAGGTTGCTCAGCTAAATACCCGAGCCATTGCATCCCTGTATATCTCTGATCATATCGGCTCATCATCGGATAAACATATGCCCCCATGTCCTCCAATTGACGGATCTGGGCTACTTGTGAATCACTTAATACAACAGGCTGTTGATTGCCTGCTGTCCATAACCGAGGCGTATGGTCTTGGTCCCACTCTTGTTGTAACTTCTCGACATCCGTATGTAAAATAGTAGCCAGCTGGTTCAACTGAGAAGATGCACGATGGATCGTTGCTGAAACAGTGACAGGTTGATGCGGAAATAGAACAAGCACCCATTCCATTTTTCCCGTTAATGACTTCCCTCTATAATCTGTAAATTGCCCTCGACCCGAATCAAGCATCACACCCCGTTCTCGCTGTAGTACAGACATCTCCCGCAATGAACGAGTGGTACCCGGAATTACCTGATTCACTTGAATAATCTGAATCCAAGCTAGACGGAACAGAAGAATGGCAAAAACACCCGTCAAAAGTAAACAGGCTATAAAGATTCTGCGTTTTAAGTGTACATTCATCATGCTCACCCTTTAGCGTTTTAGCATAGTATGCTGCAAAGGACATGTATGTATCCAATAAATAACAGCAAAAGACCTGTTCCATCATCGGAACAGGTCTTCTCTTAGATTATGTGATTACACGGTGAAACGTGACAAGGTGTTTTTCAATTCGGTGGATACATTCTGCAGCTTATCAGACAGGTTAACCAGCTGATTACTAATATTTTGCTGTTCACTACTGAGTGAAGCAACCTCTTGTGAGGTAGCTGATGATTCTTCCGCTACAGCACTAACGTTACTCATCGCTTCAGATAGCGTAACCTGTGATTGGTTCAAGTCTCCAATTGAGCTTGTTGCCATATCCAGTCGTTCTACGAACGCACCCATTTGTTGCTGAACTGAAGCAAAAATGACGTTAGTGTCCTTCACGGAATCCATTTGTTCTTTGAACAATGGGTATGCATCCGATAAGGCTGTAACGGTTTCATTCATTTCGGCCATGATGTTGTCTGTAATTTCTCCAACCATGTCAATCGACTTCCTAGATTGCTCAGCCAATTGCCGCACCTCATTCGCAACGACCATAAATCCGCGCCCCGCCGTACCCGCCCTTGCCGCTTCAATCGTAGCATTAAGGGACAGAATGTTCGTTTGCTTCGTAATATTTTGCATTACATCGAGCACCTTCAGAACAGAGGACGTGCTCTCTTTAAGGGAATCCACTTTGTTCACCAGTGCACCAATCATTTCTTCGGTCTTCTGGGTTTTGGTCATCAATTGATTCAAATGCTGAATACCCGTTTCACTGGACTTCTCAACATGACGTGCGGATTGTCCCATTTCCTCATTGGCAGCGACCACACTTTCCATCTGACGAGAGATGTTATCTGTGAGATCATTCCCACGCTCAGCTTCGTTTGCAAGACTGCTCGCACCTCCTGCAATCTCTTCTGTAGCTACAGCGATCTCAGAAGCGGAAACAGCCGTTTTCTTGGAAGCATTGCTGAGCTCCGACGCTGTATCCAGCACTTCTTGTGCAGAACGATTCGTTTGTTCAACAAGCTTGGTAATCTGCTCCATCATCTCATTGAAGGCAGCCGACAATTGACCAATCTCATCCTTAGATGTATACGGCGTGCGAACTTTAAGATCACCTTTGGCTCCTTGTTGCATCAGGTCTTTCAATTTACCGAGCGGACGGGCAAACATACGAACCATCCAAATACCGATTAAGACTGCGATTGCAGCATCAAGTAGTGCCATCCACAATGTGAGCGTAAGAATACCCTTGGCATCTTTAACCAATACGGACGTTGGCAACATACCGATTAATTTCCAGTTGGAGGATTCCATCGTGCTATACACAGCTAACATCTCTGTGTTCTTACCATCCACCGTGTATTCCGTATTAAGACTTCCTGTCGTTTCGGTAAGATCTTTGAAAAATGCCAGTTCGGTATCTTTTCCTGTCCGATCCGGAATGGTAGAAGCAACAACTTTATTGTCTGGAGCAATCAACTGTAGAACTGAACCTGCACCCAGATCAAGCGATTTCAATTGTTCTTCCAATACTTCTAATTTAAGTTCAATAATTAAGACATACGATTGGTTGGAGCCTTGCAAGTTCTTCATTGAACGAGCAATGCGGAAGGTTGGCATAGATCCATCTTCTTCATTCTCTGTAGGCAACCAGCGATATCCACCGGATTGGGTGAGCTCAGCATACCAAGGCTCAGTACGAATGCTTCCCATGGAGGAACTACTATTCCCTGTACCCATCGTTGATTTCGTTTCATCCGTAGGAACCAAATAAATCGCTTCCATGGATTTGTTTGTAAAAGCAATATTGGACAACTGTTTGTTGATGGAACTAGAATTCACAAATAGGTCATACGCAGACAAGTTCTTGTCAGACATTTTCTGCAATAACGATTGCATCTCTGGATCGAAGAAAATCTGTGTGGATGTATCCACAAAACGTTCTAAAATAATATCCAGCTTTTGCTTGGTTTGATCAATCGTCTCTTGGTTAGAAAGAGAAGCATTTTGTTCAATCGTGTTTTTGGCTTTATTATAAGATAATAGCCCCAAGCTAACGACAAAAATCATAATTGCAGCAAAAAAGATAAAGAACAATTTGACGCCAACCGATTTAATTGGATTCGCTTTCTTAATTTGGGATAACGTTGAACCCCCTAGATTCTTCCACTTCACATTTTTCAAATCTGGCTTGCTCCATTTTACTTTAAAGGGCTTTTTATTCGGAGCTCCATCCGCTTTGCTATGTACAGCTTTTCCCTTTTTCGTAATCTTTTCCTTTAACACGTTTAACACTTTATTTTCCTTCACCGGCTTTTCCTTCTTTTCCCCATTTTCTTTCTGCTTCTTTTGAACCATTCCCATTCACCTGCCAGTTTCTACTTGTTGGATTTTTCTTACTTTCCCCTATAAACATGTATTATTCGACAGTTTTCCTATTTCCCCTTTACTAAAACGAAATTTTTTTACAACTTTTTTCCTAATTTTCTATACAAAAAAGACCCCCTTTAACCGATATACGGAGGTCGTTTTTATTGTTTTATAACATAATATTGTCATTTCATAATACTATTTTGTTATATTATAGGTCTGTAAGACTATTTCTTTTTTCTCATCATATCGAAGTAAGAAATAGGTTGATCTACTTTCATTTTGATACGTTGCAATGGGTGTCTTGCCGCATCCAGAACATTGCCTTCCTCATCCTGCAATTCTCCTACAACTTGTTTGAAGAATGTCCCACCTGGGCCGAAAAACTCAATTTGATCGCCCGGCTTGAAGTGATTGCGTTGTTGAATTGTCGCCATACCCGTAGCAGCATCATAATCCATAACAAGCCCTGCGAAGTCATAAGGAACTGCTTTTTCTTCTGGCTCGTAGATGTGATCCTCATGGTCTGGAGTGTCATAGAAGAAACCTGTGTTTAACGGACGGTTTGCAGCCTTATTCATCTCTTCAACCCATTCCGGTTTCAACACATAATTTTCTGGATCAGCCATATAAGAATCAATCGCTTGACGATACACGTTAACCACAGTGGCTACATAGTGGATGGATTTCATACGCCCTTCGATCTTGAAGCTATCCACACCTACGTCGATCAATTCAGGAATATGCCCGATCATGCACAGATCTTTGGAACCCATCGAGAACGCGTTATCCTGTTTTTCAAACAACGGAATCTGATTCTCACCCAGGTTAAACGGAGCAGGTGCTTGCATCTGCATCTCTTCTTCGCTGACCCATACCCCTTCTTCTCGTGCATCTTCGAATAGATCATACTTCCAGCGGCAGGATTGGCAGCAGCCTCCGCGATTGGAGTCCCGATCCGTAAAGTGGTTAGATAATACACAACGTCCGGAATATGAAGAACACATTGCACCATGGATGAAAGCTTCAATCTCGATATCGACATGCGCCTTGATCTCCTCGATCTCCTCAAAGCTTGTCTCACGACCTAGAACAACGCGTGGAAGTCCTTCATCTTTCCAGAACTTCACAGCTTGCCAGTTAAGGGTTGACTGTTGGGTACTCAAGTGAACCTCAAGTCCAGGAACCGCACGCAGCGCTACTTCAATAATGGCTGGGTCTGCTACGATTACAGCCGAAATGCCGGCATTGTACAGATTCTGAAGATACGTTTCTATCCCCTCAATATCTTCATTGTGTGCATAGATGTTCGTTGCCACAAACACTTTCGCGCCGTATTTCTTGGCAAATTCAACACCTTCACGCATTTCCTCAAAGCTAAAATTGTCTGCATTCGAACGTAAGCCATAAGCCTGTCCACCAATATACACAGCATCTGCGCCGTAATGGATTGCAAACTTCAGTTTTTCCAGATTCCCAGCCGGAGCAAGCAACTCCGGTTTATCCAGACGGTTACGTTTGCCGGAGAACTTCCGCTGTACCGCCACTGTTTCCATTTTCTTCACCTCTTCTATTAATACACTTGTTCTTTGTAGAAAAACCCAAATGACAATTCCCGTTCAGGATCTTGCAATTCACGAACTTCATCCAGCCAATCTTCGGAGAAGGCATATGCATCAGCATCTGAGATATAATGATCAATTGCTTTTCGGTAGGCCTTAACTACTGCTACATTGTAGGCTAGCGGCTTCAAAATGCCTTCAATCTTCAAGCTATGCACACCTGCCTCCATTAGCAAATGTAGATCCTCCAAAATGCAAATATCCTCTGAACTCATAATATGTGTCCCGTTCACATCTTCATAGATCGGGAATTTCTCATCCCGTCGCTCAGCTTCAATCAAGAACAAGCCACGCTCTTTGCCGAGATCTCCCTCCACAGGACGACCCTGATGTGCCATGTAACTCTGTACGAGGCTACGCTTGGAATGATAAATATTAGTCATCCCATGTACCTGTACCTGAGCTTCCACCTTCAAAAAAGGAACCATCTCTGTAAGCTCGTCCATGTTCAGCTCGCGCGCCAACACAACACGACTAGCACCTTTTGTCCCCCAATAGTTGGCGGTGGCATAGTTGGTCGACGTCATCTCTGCATTCCAATGGAGCTGAATGTGTGGAGCGTATTCTCGAATAGCTCCAAGCACCGACGGATCATTAAATTCCACTCCGTGTACACCGATTTTGCCCAATGCTTGCACGTACTCAGGTAGTTCCTTCAGCAGATCATTAGACATCAAGTTCGTCATAGATACATAGACGCGTGCCTGATGTTGAGTTGCAAGTTCTACGACCTTTGCTGTCTCTTCTATAGTGAAGCTACCAGGAAGTCGCATACCGAATCGATCATCCCCAACTAACAGGGCATCCGCGCCTGCCTGTAACAGTACCTCTGCTTCATTTACATTCGCTGCTGTAACCAGCAGTTCATGTTTCTTACTCATATACATCCCCTCCGCTTATTGCGCAGCCTTACTCTTGGCTATATTTTGCTGATGTTCCTTATACGTTTTGGCAAACAAATGCCCGGACGAACCGTCTTTTTTGGTTACATAAAATAGGTATTCTGAAGCTTCTGGTTGAAGTGCCGCCTGAATGGACGGTAGACTTGGACTTGCGATGGGCCCCGGAGGTAGCCCTTTGTTCAGATACATATTGTAGGGACTCTCTACCTTTAGATCCTTGAAAAGTAATCTAGCCTTTGGCTTGTCCAACAAATACTGCACTGTAGCGTCAATCTCCAGCTTCATGTCCTGATGAATCCGGTTATAGATCACACCCGCGACTAGAGGACGTTCAACATCGACGACAACTTCTCTCTCCACTAGCGAAGCGATAGTCAGCAATTCATGCAATGACAACTTCTTCTCTTGCAGCTCAGTCTCCAGATTCGGAATTGAATTCACTTTGGTCTGGAACTCCTCCAGCATGCGCTGCATAACATCATGGGTAGAGCTGTCCTTTTTGAGTTCATAGGTTTCTGGAAACAGATACCCTTCGAGCACATAACGCAGCTCTTCATCTACTGGAATATCTTTAATAATATCTACATCAAAGGCCGAAGGGTCATTGGCAAGCTTGATAAATTCATCGCGATCCACAATGCCTTCTTCCGATAATTTATCTGCCATTTGCAGCACAGTATACCCTTCCGGAATCGTAAACTTCACCATTTCCTCGGGTACAACTTCACCATTATTCAGCTTGTTCACGATCTCCTCATATGACACACCTGGATTCATCGAATAGGTACCTGCCATAAAATTCGAACCTTGCTTCTTCCATTTCAAGTATCCTTTAAAAGCTAGGCCACTTCGAATAAGACCTTCTTGCTGTAGTTGTTCTGCAATTTTCGATGTTCCTGTTCCACTTTTGATCTCAAAAACGATCGGCTCTGTTGAAGCTTCGAGTGGACGCATCATGTTCCAGGCATACGCACCAGCCCCACCGACAGCTATAACAATGATAAGCAGAAGAATCATCCAGACTTTCCCTTTCAAAAAAGAAACAACTCCTTTACACAACCAAAAAGAGCGGACTTCTCCGCCCTTCCGGTTTCTTCAATTTGAAGCTGATTAATCTTCATCAATGGGAAGTGTACATTCATCGTATAATTCCGAAATGTCCTCCCATTCTTCATCATCGTCAATCGTTACTAACTCCGGCATGATCTGGTCTTCACTACCTGGTAATACTCTCAGAAGTTCAACTTCGTCATAAGGACGCAATGAGCTTCGAAGTACGGCGTATTGCTGACCATGCACTTCGAATTCAGCCAGCAAGTCGTAGGGATGTGATTTCCCGTTCTCTTCCTCGAGCTCAACTTGAGCACCAAAAGCCAAACGCAGTGAATCTGTCCATTTTAGGTCTTTGCGGCTGTATTCAGTCATTTAGTTCGCTTCCTCTTCATCTTCTGCTAAGAATGTATTAAACGTCTCCTCAACGATATCCCATTCGGCATCATCTTGGATGACGAAAAGTTTAATGTCGTCGCCCTCTTCTTCGTAACGGAATGCATATACATCCGTCTCTCCATCCTCGGGCTCAACCGGAGCAACCATCATGTACTTGGCCTCCGAACCATCTACTTCAAACTTCATGATGACTTCGAATTCTTCTTCATTGCCCTCGTCATCCGCGATGTAAATAATCTCCGATTCTTCTTCCATACCCAGTTGATCTTCAGCCATTGTTGATCCCCCTCACCTTTTACTGTTGGCATCTAAATAGTTTTGCAAAATCAAGCTTGCGGCCATTTTGTCCACAACCTGCTTGCGTTTTTTCCGACTGACATCCGCTTCAATCAGCGTTCTTTCTGCTGCCATGGTTGTCAGCCGTTCATCCCAAAGGTGAACAGGTAAATTCAGTTCGCCCCGCAGGCGTTCGGCAAAATCGATACAGATTTCACCACGCGGCCCTACGGTGCCGTTCATGTTTTTGGGGAGCCCTACAACGATCTCGCTAACCTCGTGCTCGCGCACAAGCTCGGCAATTCGACCGAACTCACCTTCATCCCGGCGGCGTTCAAGCACTTCCAATCCCTGGGCAGTCCAACCGAAGGCGTCACTGACAGCAACTCCGATTCTTCGGTCCCCATAATCCAAACCTAATATTTTCATCATGCTCTCCCATCCTCAAGCCTGCTTAGGAGGATGAATCATCCTCTCTCTCAAGCTTCAGGCTGACTACTGTCGGTTCATTTCCCGCTGCCCTGCATGGGTTGCATCACAGCGGAAGCGGTGTACATTACCGGTGATTGGCCAGATAAGAACGTACAAGCTCTTCAATGAGCTCATCGCGCTCCTTTTTCCGAACCAGGCTGCGTGCATTGTTGTGACGAGGGATGTATGCGGGGTCGCCAGAGATCAGATACCCGACAATCTGGTTGATAGGATTATACTCCTTATCGACCAGTGCATCATATACCGTGAGAAGAATCTCTTGGGAGGATGCCTCCTGCTCGTCAGCTTTCACATTAAATTTAACCGTCTTATCCATGGAGTCCATTGATGACACCTCGCTCCTGCATGAACATGGGGACCATGTCCTGCCGAATTGATTTCTGCTTATATAATAACATATTCTGACTGTCACGAGTAAACAAAGGAGAAGCGAATTGTGTTTTTTGCTTGACTGTTACGGTTTACAGCAAGTTGTTGCTGTTCATTCGTAACTGAAAACAGTAATTTATATTCGCTTCATCCTCTGTAGATGTTCAATTCAATTGATTTCGTTAGAATTAAACAACATGCTCACTTACAAGTGATACAGCCACTTTCAGTGCTTCATCCAGCTTGGATGCGTCCTTACCTCCAGCTTGTGCCATATCTGGGCGTCCACCGCCACCGCCGCCGCACACAGCTGCAACTTCTTTGACAATCTTACCTGCATGAAGACCTTGCTTCACTTGCTCTGCAGGTACAGCGACAACAAAGTTCACTTTACCATCTGCAGGAGCACCCAGTACGAGGACTGCATTAGGCAGTTTCGCCTTCAGTTCATCCGCTACAGTTCGCAGTGCATCCATGTTCGGAGCATCTACACGAGCCGCTAGCACCTGCGTGTTACCCGCTTGTACCACTTGATCGGTCAGTTGACCTGCTTCCATAGCACTGAGTTTGCTTTGCAGGGATTCTGCTTCTCTCGCTGCTTCTTTCAATTGTTGATTCAAGCCTTCGATCCGTTTAGGCACATCAGCAACATTCGCTTTGAGCAAGGTAGCCGATTGTTTCAACAGTTCTAATTGACTCTCAACATAGAGATATGCACCACGACCCGTAACAGCTTCAATACGGCGTACACCGGAACCAATTCCGCTTTCGCTTACTAGTTTGAAAATTCCAATCTCCGATGTATTATTTACGTGGCAACCGCCGCAAAGTTCCAAACTGTAGTCTCCTACTTGAACTACGCGCACGATATCCCCGTATTTTTCACCAAATAGCGCCATTGCGCCCATTTCTTTGGCCTCATCGATCGCCTTCAATTCGATGTTCACGTTCAAGCGATTCCAGATCTGTTCGTTAACCTGACGCTCAATCTCCGTCAATTCTTCCGGTGTAATGCTACCGAAGTGAGAGAAGTCGAAACGCAGACGTTGTGGTTCAACCAATGATCCTGCTTGATTAACGTGAGTTCCCAGTACATCCTTGAGCGCTTTGTGCAACAGGTGGGTTGCGGTATGGTTTTTAATAATATCCCCACGTTTGGACGCATCCACCTCTGCCTTAATGACATCACCTACACGCAGCTCACCAGCTTCTACCACGACCAAATGTACATGTTGTCCCATTGGAGCTTTGAACAAGCCTTGAACTTTAGCAGTCATATTCGCTCCGCGCAATAAACCTTGGTCACTGACTTGTCCGCCACTTTCCGCATAGAACGGTGTTTGGTCAAGGATGACCTGGCAAGACTGCCCTTCACCGACAGCATCCACAAGCGCTTCGTCAGCAACAATAGCTACCACTTTTGCTTCCTTCAACAGGTCAGTATAACCAACAAACTCGCTTTTAACCTCTAGATCAGCAAGAGGGCCACCTTGAGCCTTCATACTTTCGTTCTCTTGACGACCTGCTCGTCCAAGATCACGTTGTCTCTGCATCGATACATCGAATCCTTCACGATCTACCGTGAGGCCATTCTCAGCTGCATAGTCTTCTGTAAGGTCAAACGGGAATCCGTATGTGTCATACAATTTGAAAGCTTCTGGTCCACTAATCACTGTGCGTCCTTCCGCTTTAGCTGTTGCACTAATATCAGCTAGAATCGCCAATCCATCGCTAAGTGTTTCATGGAAACGCTCTTCTTCCGTTTTGATGACTTTAGCAATGAACTCTTGCTTCTCCACTACTTCTGGATAGTACACGCCCATAACCTCACCGACGGTAGTTGTCAGTTCATACAGGAACGGACGGTCTAGTCCAAGCACTTTACCGTAGCGCACTGCGCGGCGGAGCAAACGACGGATAACATATCCGCGGCCATCATTACCTGGCAGAATGCCATCACCTACAGCAAAAGAAACCGTACGGATGTGATCCGCAATCACTTTTAGCGCAACGTCAATTTCCACGCTATCATTATATTTAACACCAGCAAGTGCTGCTGTTCTCTGAATCATCGGTTGGAACAGATCGGTATCGAAGTTGGAATCCACATTTTGAAGAATGGAAGCAAACCGCTCGAGGCCTGCGCCTGTATCAATGTTTTTGTTCGGAAGCGGGGTATAGCTGCCATCTTTATTGTGATTGAATTGTGAGAATACCAAGTTCCATACTTCGAGGTAACGCTCATTCTCTCCACCTGGATACATCTCTGGATCATTCATATCGTTGCCATAAGCTTCGCCGCGGTCGTAGAAAATCTCCGTACATGGTCCACAAGGACCTTCACCGATGTCCCAGAAGTTTTCGTCCAGCTTAATAATTCGTTCTGCCGGTAGACCAATCTTTTCATTCCACAGTTTGAACGCTTCTTCGTCTTCTGGATATACCGTTACGGACAGACGCTCTGGGTCGAAACCAATCCACTCTTTGCTTGTTAGGAACTCCCATGCCCATTCGATAGTCTCTTCCTTGAAGTAATCTCCAATAGAGAAATTACCTAACATTTCGAAAAATGTATGGTGACGGCGCGTTTTGCCGACATTTTCGATATCATTCGTACGAATACATTTTTGCGAGTTCGCAAGACGCGGATTCTCTGGCTTCTCACGACCGTCAAAATACGGTTTGAGCGGCGCCATACCTGCATTAATCCACAACAAAGATGGATCATTGTGAGGTACAAGGGATGCACTTGGTTCAATTTTATGACCTTTACTTGCAAAAAACTCTAACCATTTAGACCGGATTTCACTAGCTTTCATGTTGGTCTTCCTCCAATTTAATTATAATGTCCGGTGCTGTAACTCCCCCGGTTTGTTAATCATGATAATGCGATAAAAACAACACAAAAAACGCCCCTGATTATATCAGGGACGATGTTATCGCGGTACCACCCTGGTTATTGCCATTTATCCAGGATAAATAGACAATCGCCTCGTTGATGCGAATAACGGTCGCTTCCGGCAGGGTTGTCCTGCACTCCGAAATTAGCTTTCTGCCGCTTCAACTTCCTAGACTCTTCCAGCCATCAGGCAGATTCAACTCTGCTCCGAAGGAGTCTATTCTCTGAGAAAGGAACCCCGGCATACTTTATTTCATCATCGATTTCATAGTCTAAACATACACCCTCATTATATCGATATGCCTATCAGGTGTCAACGCACGTAACTTCCGCTCCCAGACTGGCTTTATTCAATCCTTCGCTTGATGTAATATGCGAAGAAATGCTGCATAATCACTTTCAGGACTGCAAAGACAGGTACGGCAAGAATAAGTCCAACAATACCAGCTAGCTCTCCCCCAACGAGAAGGGCAAAGATAATTGACAGCGGGTGCAGGTGCAATGTTCGCCCAACCACCTGTGGTGATATGACGTTACTTTCTAACACCTGACATAACGTATTGACGATGACCACGAACAGCACCATTTTGAGAGATACAGTTGACGCCATTACGACTGCAGGTGCTGCCCCCAGAAACGGACCCAGATAAGGAACAATATTAAACACAGCAACAATGCTTGCCAGCAATAAGGCATAGGGCATATCTACAATCACGTAACCGATGTAGGCAAAGATCCCCACGATCACACACACAATAAATTGCCCACGAATGTAATTGCCCAGTGCTGCATCAATCTCTTTCATGACTGAAACAATGGCTTTGCGACGTGAGCGGGGTAAGTAGGCAACAACAGTACGCTCAAATACTTCAAAGTCCTTAAGCATATAGAAAATAAGAAAAGGCACGATAAATACGTTGAACAACACGTTAATTGTTGCTCCGATATTATCCATCAGCACCGTAATCCCTTGTGTCAGTCGATCCTCCATTTGAAAAAACCAGCTATTCATGCCCGTGCGCACGCTTGGCGGCATTAACTTGTTATCCATGCTATTCATTAAACTTTGGGCTCGCATCGAAAGCTCTGGCATATGTTCATTCAACTCTTCCAGTTGTTCAATCAATACAGGGATCACATTCATTAAGATCACACCGATACAGGTCAGGAAAAAAGCATAAATCAGCAGGACTGCAATTGTCCTCGGCACTTTACGCCCACCTAGCATACTTACAATTGGATTCAGAACATAAGATATGATAAGTGCTACGATAAAAGGTGCCAGAACTGTTCTCAGAAATCCATATATATGTAGCAGCAATGGCCTTAACAGCCAGATAAAATATAAGATAATTAAGCCCAGCAGCAGCCAGATGGCGTAACGGAACAGCTTGTGTTTGGTTAATTGCTCCACTTGTATCTCTCCCTTTTGGACTGGCTCTGAAAGTCAGTATATGTAGGAAAGAGAATATTTATTAACAGGACATGTCTCAAAACTCGCTGAAGTGCATCTTTTACCGCCTTTTCGCCCCTGCTGCATACTTCGGAATTTTCAGACACGTACTAGAGGTTGTTCAAAAAAGTTAGAAACCGCATTTATTGAACACGCACTATATCTAAACGCAAAAAAACGCCTCCTTCTCATTGAGAAAGAGACGCATGTTGTAATCCGGTCGAGCATATATTATGGCATACTCTATGAATTACTATGTAACCACACATCAATATGCCCTGTTGCGCGTATCGCAACAGCATTTAACGACATAAACTGTCATCAAACCGCATATAGAGGAAGTTCATTGACTTTAAGTACGTGTTCAAAAAGGTCGGTTTTCAGTACCAAGAAGATGGGATGAAGCTAGAAATGGAGTAGCGGAGCGTAGGCAAAACTACGTGAGCAACGGACATTTCGGCTGAATCCCATATTCGACGTTGAGATGCAACTCGCGCATCTTTCGTAATCAAAAGCGGACTTTTTGAACAACCTCTTAAGAAGACGCGTGCAGGTGAGGGAAGTCTTGTGGCAATTCTTCACCGAAGAACAAGTCATCGAGTGAGCTAAGTGTGCCGTCTTCTTCTACCTGATACACGGACATCTTCTCTCCGTTCACCGTTAATTCGATAAAGCAACCCCAGCAATAAAACTGGTGGGAACCAATTTTCCCGATATCTTTGGAACTACAGTTTGGACATTTCATATTCATTCACCTATCCATTAACAGAATGAATGGCATTTTCCAAGCGTTGCTCACTCAGTGGAGGTACCATAACGGCATTTTCCCCGATAGACATATCGCTTGTACATGGCAGCCATTTACGGCCCTCAATCAAATCGGACACGAACCCGTCCGTAATTTCAATCCCTATTATTGTATTTCCCAACTCTTGGTCAAAATAAACATCAGAGATTCGTCCTAATAACAAACCCTCTTCAGTAAGTACATTTCTCTCCTTCAATTTAGATTGACCGAGAAGGTACGTATGTTTTATGTCGTCGGCTCCCGTCTTGCGGACAGCCTGTTGATTACGGATCATGACGGCATCTTCGCCGTAGGCAACGATATCTTGCCACTGCACGATTTTGACATGACTGGTAAACAGGCCTTTGTTCTCAAGTTCAATGCCTTCAATTTTCCAATCGTCACTCACAATGAAATCCTGGATTTTGCCGACCTGTTTGCCATCCTCAACATCAAAAACAGCTAGACCGATCATTTCCTGAAGCTTCATCGTAGGGTCCCCCTCATCTTCTTATCATTAAATAGGCGCGGTGCTATCATTGTTAGGTATGCCCAAAGCTTATGAATGGCAATCAGATACCAACATCCAAACCGCTCTATCCAACCGATGAAATGGAACTTCTTCCCTCCTTATGTCCCATGTGTAAAGATCCCCTTAGGGTCTATTACGCAGTCGCCCAAGAATGGTTCCAATTTTTTCGGCGGTTATCCTGATTTCTTCCGTAGTATTACCCAATCCCCAGCTAAAACGAATCGCTGAATGCAAAAATGCTTCTGGAAGCTTCATCGCTTTGAGCACATGGGACAATTCAAGAGAACCTGATGTACATGCCGAGCCGCTGGCAACAGCAATCCCCTCCATATCGAGGTTCATTAACATCGTTTCCGTGGACACTTCAGGGAAGCTAATATTTATAATGTTGGGAAGCGTGAACTCGGGGTGGCCGTTCACATGAAAATGCTCTGCCCCCACGTGCTCCTTCAATTGTTGAAGCAACAATGCTCTAAGCTGCAGATCATGCTTGTAACGCACTTGTTGTTCTGCCGAAACAAGTCGTAATGCTTCAGCGAATCCGGCAATGCCAGCCATATTCTCTGTTCCTGCACGTCTCTGCCGCTCCTGCAACCCTCCATGTGCTCTTGCTTCCAGTACAACGCCACGCCGCACATAGAGTGCACCGACACCTTGTGGCCCATTGATTTTGTGAGCAGAAAAACTAATCAAATCCACAGGCAAGTCATGACAGGAAATTTGTTGTGTACCCAATGCTTGAACCGCATCGGTATGGAACCAGATATCATGTTGTCTTGCAAGCTCACCAATCTCACGTATAGGCTGAATTGTACCCACTTCATTGTTGGCAAACATAATCGTAATCAGAATCGTGTCTGGACGAATAGCATCACGTAACTCATCCACGTTAATTCTTCCGTGTTGATCAACAGGCAGATAAGTTACTTCGTATCCTTGACGCTCCAATTCTTGACAAGTATGCAATACGGCATGATGTTCAATCTCCGTTGTAATGACATGACGTCCACGATCTTTTCTTGCTGATACCGCACCAAAAATAGCTAGATTATCACTTTCCGTTCCACCTCCAGTGAACACTAGCTCATCCGGCAAACAGCCCAAAGCCTTTGCTACAGCATCTCTTGAGCCGCTGACAACGCGTTTGGCATCTCGGCCAAATGCATGAATACTAGACGCATTCCCATATTGCTCTGTCATAACTTTCATCATCGCTTCTGCGACTTGTGGATGCATTGGTGTGGATGCAGCGTGATCCAGGTAGATTCTTTGCATTTCACTTCACTCCGTTATCGTTAAAGTACGAATTCGCAATTAAATTCACATGTACAAATATGCTTAAATAGCTCGTTGCATGGCTAAAGCCCCCATAATGGGGGCTTTATATGTGTGATCTCTGATGCTCGTCATCTTATTTAGATATGGAACATTTCATTAAATGTAGAACATATAGCTGTCTTTTTTCTCCTGATCCTCGAACGTAATAAGATCCTTCAATGTCGTGGAATCCAGTACCTCTGCAATGCTATCACGAATACGCAGCCATAGATCCCGCTTAGCCGGGTCATCTTCTTCGGTGAAGTCCACCGGAGAGATTGGCCCTTCCAGTACGCGAATCACGTCACCTGCGGTTACTGTCGCAGGATCGCCTGCCAGAATGTAGCCACCGTAAGCACCACGAATACTTTTAACAAGTCCTGCATTACGCAGCGGAGCGATCAGTTGCTCCAGATAATGCTCGGAAAGCTGGTTGCGCTCGGCAATGCTTTTAAGTGATGTAGGGCCTTCGCCTGTTCTTGCAGCCAGCTCCATCATGATTGTGAGACCGTAACGGCCTTTTGTTGATATCTTCAAAGGAGTCACCTCTTTCAATTTTCGAAAAAACGCACGATAAATCTTAACTTACCCTATGTGATTCATGACCGTCTTTCCCTTATTGTGTGGTTAAGAATGGGAAAATACAGGTCTTATACTTCTAATCCTACGTATTCCGATCATAACCCTCAGCTAATGTTAACATATCTGTCTGCGTTATGGAAAACAAAGATTGACGATTTTCAAAAAATGTACGCCTACAGTGGACACTATCCAAAATTGGCCGGGTGTATCGTAACTTAGACCAGGTTATGCTAAAATAAGAAAAGCGTCCATTGACGTGCTTCATAGAAGCTTGATCGCATTCAGCGAAAATGTTTCTTACCTTATTAGAAAGAGGATGCTCCGAGGCTTTCACTTTCTGATATGATAAGGAACGAGAACGAAACACATTTATATATAGAAGTGGTGATAACGATGTCCAAAACAATTGAAAATACACGGGTCGTCGTTGGCATGTCCGGGGGTGTCGATTCTTCCGTAACTGCGCTCTTGTTAAAAGAGCAAGGATACGATGTCATCGGCATTTTCATGAAAAACTGGGATGACACAGACGAGTTCGGCCACTGTACCGCTGAAGAAGATTCAGAGGATGTGCGCCGGGTTTGTGAACAGATCGGCATTCCATACTACACTGTCAACTTCGAGAAAGAATACTTTGATAAAGTATTTTCCTATTTCCTTGATGAATATAAGTCAGGTCGCACGCCAAATCCTGATGTCATGTGTAATCGTGAGATCAAGTTCGGCGAATTCCTGAACAAAGCGCTTGATCTGGGTGCAGATTATGTAGCAACAGGTCACTACGCCCGCCTTGTTGAAGAGGATGGTCAATTCAAACTGCTGCGTGGTGTAGACAATAACAAGGATCAGACCTATTTCCTTAACGCTCTCAATCAGAACCAGCTATCCAAAGCAATGTTCCCGATCGGTCATCTTCCTAAACCGGAAGTACGCAAAATTGCTGAAGCAGCCGGTCTGTACACTGCGAAGAAAAAAGATAGTACAGGTGTCTGCTTTATTGGCGAGCGCAATTTCAAAGAGTTCCTGAGTAACTACCTACCGGCCAAAGGTGGAGATATGGTCGATATCGTTACCGGTGAAGTCAAAGGTCGTCATGATGGCCTAATGTACTACACACTTGGACAGCGCCAAGGTCTCGGTATTGGTGGGTCTGGTAATGGTGAGCCTTGGTTTGTTGCTGATAAGGATCTAGAGCGTAATCAATTGCTCGTTGTACAGGGCGATGCCCATGCAAGCTTGTACTCAACAGGTCTCACAGCAACCGGTGTAAACTGGATTGCCGGCGCCGAGAAGGTGCCTAACGTTCCATTCCGCTGTACCGCAAAATTCCGCTATCGCCAGCCCGATCAAGGCGTAACGCTGACATGGCAAGCAGACGGTAGTGTCGATGTACAATTTGACCAACAGCAAAAAGCCATTACACCAGGTCAAGCTGTCGTTTTCTACGACGGAGAAGTATGCCTTGGCGGTGGAACCATTGATCAAGTGCAAAAGGTACCTGTACCCGCAATGCAATAACAAATGGCGTTATGATGTAGTTTAGGACTGTGCACAGTTCTTCCATTATCATAAAGAAAGCCTTGTATCTCGATAAGAAAAGCCACCTTTCATGTATACCATGAGAGATGGCTTTTTTCCTGCTTTTTATTGCAAAAAAAATTAATTTTTCTATCTTGGCAACCCGTCTGATTTCCTCGTTAGTCAAACGATCCAGGTTCCTACATAAGCAGCAGCAACACCTAGCACGACCGAACTAACGACGTACACCGCAGCTCGTGCATGACGCGCTTGATTCAACAAGCCAAGTGTTTCATACCCGAAGGTGGAGAAGGTGGTATATGCTCCGCAAAAACCTGTACCCCCTACCACCCATAACCAATCCGGTATTATAGCCGACTGATGCCAGCCATACAGTAAACCCAGCAATAGAGAACCACTAATATTAATCATCCAGGTTCCCCATGGAAACCCCGTACCGACGGAGCCCGAGATCCATTTTCCCAGGCTATAACGAAGTAGCGCACCCACCATACCTGCACACCCAATCCACAGGATCATGAAGCACCTCCGGCCGATGATTTGTTGAGCATACTATGTCCAATCTTGATGCCAAGTCCACAGAGAAACAGCCCCATAACCAAACTAACGAACAGGTATATCAGAGCTCTTTCCCATAGCCCTCCCTCAATCAACCGTACGATATCTAGACTAAACGTAGAGAATGTAGTGAATGCTCCCGTAAAACCAGTGCCGATCGCTAGGCGAAGTTGGGGTGTTATTTTGCCCGGTACAGCAATGGTGAAGAACCACCCCAAGAACAGGCTTCCAAGCGCATTAATCAACAGTACCGCCCAAGGAAAACCTTCATTCGCTGCAGGCATCCAGACCTGTACTCCATACCGGGTAAGTGTTCCTATCAATCCACCACACGCCACATATATGAATTCTTTCATAACTACAAGTCTCTGCGCCGTTGTTGATTCAACCGAATTTTCGATTCATTCCCCTGCTCTGTCGCTTCGTAAAATACACGGCGTGATAGCTGCTTAGGTAGGTATTCCTGCTTCACATAATGACCTGGATAGTTATGCGGATATTGATATCCTTCATGTCCAAGTTTCACTGCGCCTGAGTAATGGGTATCCCTCAAATGAAGAGGAACCTCTGCCGATTTCACTTCATCGATGGCATTCATCGCTTTGGATATGGCCGTATACACCGCATTCGATTTAGGGCTCTCTACCGCGAATAGAATCGCTTGAGCAATGTTCAGCTTGGCTTCAGGCCATCCGTTGTTCCGATATGCATCCAATGCGCCAATGGCTTGTGTCATCGCTTGTGGGTTAGCAAGTCCAATGTCCTCACTGCTCGCTGCAATCAGGCGACGAATAAACGTCATCGGATCCATACCGAGTTTCTCCACTGCATATAAAAACCAGAATAATGCCGCATCACTAGAACCACGAATGCTCTTGTGGAAGGCAGATAACACATCATACTGCGTTGATTCATCCGCTTTTACAATGGGACGCCGAATCGACTCCTCCGCTACACCAAGCGTAATATGAATCGTACCATCCTTCTCTGGTGGCGTCGTCAGGGCAGCCAGTTCAAGTGCATTTAACGCTCGGCGAATATCCCCATTAGCCATCGTAGCAATATGCTCAAGCGCTTCCTCGTCTACCTGCAGATCCATGAAACCCAGCCCTTTGTCTACATCCGTAAGCGCACGACGCATCGCAATCAGAGAATGCTCCTTGTTTAAAGACTCCAACTGGAACAGGGTGGAACGACTCATTAAGGCTCCATTGACATAGTGAAAAGGATTCTCCGTTGTAGCCCCGATAAAAATAATGGTGCCTTTCTCAACTGCCGGAAGAAGCGCATCCTGTCTAGAGCTATTGAAGCGATGAACCTCATCCAGAAATAGAATCGTTTTGGTTCCATACAGCTGCTTGTTCGTATGCGCCTGTTCGATCACTTCACGCACATCTTTGACAGAGGCATCCACTGCGTTGAGACGCACAAATTGCCCTTGTGTATGCTTCGAGATGATGTTAGCAAGGGTTGTCTTACCACAGCCTGGAGGACCGTATAATAAGATTGAGGAAATCTGATCCGCTTCGATCGCACGTCGCAGTAATTTACCCTGTCCGATAATGTGTTCTTGTCCAATATATTCATCAAGCTGCTCTGGCCGCATCCGGTCAGCGAGCAGTCTTGCCTGTGGCTGTGAATCTTGTTGAAATGAAAATAAATCCATGATCTATCACTTCCTTAACTAATGACCTCTACTCTCTATCATATCATATTCTTTCGGTAACAAATCCATAATTGCACGTAGAGCACTACTAACAAAGGCATCTTTGCGAGTGATAAAATACGTCATCATATGATTCATACCCAAAGGAAGTGAATGTTTACGCAGTAATCCTTGTTGCAGATGTTGCCGAATCACAATTTCAGGTAACAATGAAATCCCCATGCCTGAAGTAACCCCACTAATAATGGCTTCAAGGGTACCAAACTCCATAATTACGGGACGATTAACACCGTTGCTTAGTAACCAATCCTCCAAAATTTTACGGTAGGAGCACCCCATACTGTACACCAAAACAGGCTTCTCAACGAGTTCTTGATTCTCTGGACGAATGCCAGAGGATACAATAAATAATTCCTCGTCGTAGACGGGTACCGCAGAGAGATCAGGATGATCACATGAACAGCCTATAAAGGCTCCTTCCAGCTCATAACCCAGCACCTGATCAATTAGATACTGTGAGTTGCCTGTGCTTAATGACAGGGAAACCGATGGATACAGCGTATAATAACTCGCAAACAGCTCTGGCAATCGCACAGCCGCAGCCGTCTGTGTAGAGCCTATTCGTAGCGGGCCTGTTGGCTCATTGGTGGCACATAGTGCTTTCTCTGCTTCATTCAACAATCCGATAATCTTATCCGCATAGGTAAGCAGCAACTCCCCCGCAGGAGATAACGTCATTCCCCGATTATGACGAATGAACAGTAAAGTACCGACCTCTGCCTCCAAGTATTTGATTCTCGCTGTGACATTGGACTGCACATATCCCAGGCGCTCCGCTGCCTTGGTCAAATTGCCTTCCTGGGCTACATATTGAAATATTCGTAGATCTCCGCTCTCCATATGATGATCATATCCTCCTCACCTGACATCACTATTAATGATATCAAGTTCATTAACAATCATTATACAGTATGACAGATCAGTCCTACAATTGAGGGTATCTGGATACAGCATATCGCTGTGTCACCCTAGGAGGATGTATAAGTATGGCAAATCATCATAATAGCTGGACAGAGCAAGTGGTTTTAATTACTGGAGGTGGTACAGGCATCGGACGAGCAACCAGCATACTTTTGGCTGAACGAGGTGCGAAGGTAGTTGTCAACTATTCCCGTTCCCGTGAAGATGCCGAGACGACTGTGCAGTTCATTAGGGACTCAGGTGGGCAAGCCATGAGCATCCAGGCTAACGTTGCATCTGACCTTGAGGTTCGTCGTATGGTTGCGGCAGTTGCTGAAACGTATGGACCTGTGACCCAACTGGTCAACAACGCAAGCATTACGCATCATATTCCACTGTCTGATCTAGAATCTGTAACGGATGACATCTGGAATGAATTGTACGATGTGAATGTTAAGGGCATGTTTTATTGCGCACGTGCTGTCTCAGACGGAATGAAACAGGCTGGTCACGGGGCTATCATCAACTTGGGGAGCATTGCAGGCAGCACAGGTTCAGGCTCATCTCTTCCCTACGCTGTATCCAAAGCAGCTGTACATGGCTTAACCCGCTCACTCGCTCATGCTCTTTCGCCTAATATCCGGGTCAATGCGATTGTCCCTGGTGCAGTGTCTACACGTTGGTGGGCAGGCAACGAAGAACGAATGAACCAGTTGGCAGGGAGTATTTTGCTACAGAAAATAACGCCTAGTGAAGATATCGCCCATATGATCTGCGCCGTTCTCGAACAACCCTCCATGACAGGACAATTAATAACAGTCGATGCTGGTCAGACATTGTAACGTGAATTATTGAAAGGAGTACTAATGGTATGAAAAGCGGACAATACACACTACTGATTATCATCACCACCTTCATTATGGGAACTTCATTTCCTGTTGGTAAAATAGGCATGCATTATGCTCCGCCCTTCTTGCTTATGGGACTGCGTTATATCCTCGCCAGCATCATTATGGCCTATATTGTGCGTAAACGACCACTGCCTGTAGGATGGCGACAATGGTTACAGGTAGCCTTGATCGGACTATTCCAGTCCGCTGGTGTCATGGGCTGCGCTTACTACAGTATGAACTGGATCACTTCGGGAGAGTCGGCCATTCTGACCTTCACCAATCCCCTACTGGTCATTCTATTCAGTGCAGTTCTGTATGGGATGAGGTATCGCTTGAGCCAGTGGGCTGGTGTTCTGTTAGGCTTCATAGGGGTTGTGTTAACGTTTGGTCTGCAGCTGAGCGTAAGTCCTGGAACATGGATTGGTCTTGCCGGCGCCTTCTGTTTTGCCGTGTCCACATTACTGATTAAACGCTGGGGAGCTGCGCAGGATACGTTTGTGCTTACCGCATACCAAATGCTCGCAGGTGGCATCGTTCTTCTGATCCTAAGTGCTTGGACGGAAGAACCCCATTTTGTTCTAAATGCGACCTCTATCTTTGTCCTGCTGTGGCTCGCACTCATCTGTTCGATCATTCAATTCTCACTCTGGTTCTATCTGTTACAACATAGTGATCCAGCCAAAACAAGTTCTTTCCTCTTCTTGGCTCCGTTCTTTGGTGTACTTTCAAGTTGGATTTTGCTATCTGAACGCATGGAGTGGATGATGGGTGTAGGCGGGGCGTTCATCTGTATCGGTATTTATCTGGTCAATCGACGTCAACGTATAATGGAGATGAACACAACGAATCCGTAATAGCTGACACCAGTAGTTAATATGAGCGGTTAATACGAGATGTTAAACGAGTTATTAACCATAAGTAAGTAATACAAGTATCTGATACAAACACAAAAAAAGTCATGGCGCTCCCTAACTGAGCAACCATGACTTGTAGCATTTATTTGTAGAGGAATCGATCTCATGTATCTCTGTATCACTAAACTTCAGGCCACGCTTGAATAGATACCAGCTCACCCTCTGAATTATGCGTTGCAGAAGCATATGCTGGTAGATCACCTTCATGAAACAGCCATAGCTCATGCAAGGCACGCGTGCACCCAACATATAGTAGCTTCGCATCTCCTGCATTAGGCAAATAATGTGTCTGATCCACATCCGCCACAATCGCTGCATCAAACTCCAGCCCTTTGGATAAATACACAGGTAGAACGGAGTGACCACCAGTATATTCTTTTTTGCCACCATCAATCAGATTAAGATCCCAGCCCGCCTGCTCTAGTTCACGATGTAACGCCTTCGCTTCATGCAAGGTACGCGTTAGAATAGAAACTGTCCGATAATCCTTGACCGTCAGCAGTTTCAGAGCACGCTCTAGACTCGCAGTCCGCCCCTCACTACCATAAGGTAGAGTCCTGACAGGATCACCACTCCGAAACACAGGAATCGCTGTAATTCCGCTCTTAACGCCCTGTTCTAGAATGGTATTCGCATAATCAATGATCTCCATTGTAGAGCGATAACTACGTGTTAGTGCAAAATATGCATTCTGGTCTGCCGGGAACAAGGAACTCATCTCTTCCCATGTGTGTACACCCCGGTACTCATGAATGCCTTGCGAGAGATCGCCAAGAATCGTAAAGGAATGCCCTTTGACAAACTGATCCAGCAACGCCACGTGAAACGGTGAAAAATCCTGTGCCTCATCGATAACGACGTGATCAAACCGCTCATTGCCTTCAATATCGTTGACTAACGTATGAATATAAACGAGCGCAGGTAAATCCTCTTCACGCACACGATTTTCTTTCAGATCTGCTGCCGTTTGTTTCATAACCATCTTCGGAATCGCTTGCTGTGCAGATGCTGGAACTGAACCACCTTTGATCACTTTGAACAATTGCTTATATAGGGTCAAAGGTTCATATTGCGGCCACTTTTTGGCGTAAGCCTTTTCCCGAGTTGCTGCTTTCTTTTTGCGATCCTTGCGCACAGCCTCCGGTACAGGTTTCTTAAGTTCCATCTCTATCCAGCGATGAATACGCGCCATGACACGTTCTTTTCGTTTGGCGAGTGGGTAGTGCTTGTATTCGTCCCCAAACCAGCCCTCGATCTCGGCTTTGCTGAGCACTGCTCCATCCCATGGGCTAAAGTCCATATCTGGTACGGAATCCTCTTCCATCCCGGACAGCCACTCCTTAATCAGTTCCATGAAGCGGATCGATCCTTTGTAGCGCCCAGGCACATCATCATTAAGCTCAGGACGAGCAGCTGGTGTTTCGAACCATGTGTTTAGCGTCTCCGCTGTATCCGCCAAAGGCATCTCCAGACTGAGCAGATTCATCGCCCAATCCGGGAAAGTTTGCTGCTGGATATCACCTACGCCCAGTTCGGGGAGTACATCGGAGATGTAATCAAGGAACATATGGTTCGGTGCAAAAATAACCATCTTCTCCGCAGATACCTGCTCCTTATATTGATACAGCAAGAAGGCGAGTCGATGCAGGGCAACCGTTGTTTTTCCAGATCCAGCTACACCTTGGATAATCAAAGCGGTGTTTCTTGCCGCACGAATGATCTGATCCTGCTCTGCCTGAATGGTTGAGACGATATCACGTAGCTTGTTATCCTTGTTCTCACCCAACCGATACACGAGAAATTCATCCGATACGGCTGGCTGGTCGCTGTCGCGATTATACGTATCTGCTACACGTTCCAATATCCGCTGCCGAATGACAACGTTTCGTTTCAAGTAAACCAGACCTTCAATGAGCCCTTCTGGGGCTTCATACGTAGCGGAAGCTTCGCCTCCTGTAAAAGAGTAAAACAGACTTGCGACAGGAGCACGCCAATCGATGACGAGTGGATGCTCGCCCACCTCTTCGCGGTCTACGCCGATTTTGCCAATATACAGCGGCTTCCGTGCACCGCTGCCCTGCTCTTCGAAATCCAAGCGTCCGAAATAGGGTTGCTGCGCGCTCTTGGACAAGGCGGTGCGGCGCTCTTCGCGTCCCGCTTCCAGCACTTGCTCTGTGAAGTCGTGGCCGGTATAGACCGGAACATTCCGCAGTCGTTCCAACTGACGATCCACTTCCTCCATCGTTCGCTCTAACCTGTACTCTTCTTCTTGATAGGCACTTTGAAAGCTGTCTGACATGTTTCAGTTACCTCCTAAGAAATGTTTGCTCTGCATAGCCAATCACTGACCACGCAAAAGGATACCCAATATATCACATTGATCTGCAAAAAGCTACAGGTACTCCCAATACCAGTAAACTAAAAACCGCTGTTCTCGTGTGTAGAAACGAAAGAACAACGGTGTATAGCTTCAGCTTGTTAATTATCTATGATGAAATATGTGTTCCTATAATTAAAATTAATTATTCTGGCCTTCCTGAGCCACAAACTGTTTCTGAGCCAGCTCACGGTATACCGCATGATTGCTGATCAATTCCGCATGCGTTCCTGTTCCAGTCACATGTCCATGTTCCAACACAACAATCTGATCAGAATCGACGACCGTAGACAACCGGTGTGCAATCACAATTGTGGTTCTTCCCTCCATAAGATTGGATAAGGCCTGTTGAACTTCATGTTCTGAGGTACTATCCAAGCTGGATGTCGCTTCATCCAACATGAGAATATCCGGACTACGCAGCAGTGCACGAGCAATAGCAATCCGTTGACGCTGACCTCCGGATAACTTGATGCCTCTTTCGCCCACTTCTGTCTCATAGCCCTGAGGTAGCTTGTCGATGAAGTCAGCCGAATACGCCATCTCCGCAGCTCGCCTGATCTCATCCATTGTAACATCACGGTTCAATCCGTATGTAATGTTGTCCTTGACCGTACCTGCCATGAGCGGACTTTCCTGTGATACATACCCGATCTTACTCCGCCAAGAGGACAAAGAGTACTCTGATATTGGTTGTCCACCATAAGAAATGTGACCTGAATCCGGCATATAAAACTGCTCCAATAAGGAGAACAACGTTGATTTACCACTACCACTTGGCCCAACAATAGCTGTTACCTTCCGTGTAGGAACCGTTAGATCAATCCCATGCAGCACTTCTTCCCCTGTGACATAAGAGAAATGCACTTGATGAAATTCAATGGTTTCATTCCCCTGAGGCGCTATCTTCGTACTGTGGTTCTGTTCTTCCTCATCTGCAAAAATAGCTTGAATGCGCTCTGTCGCTCCGACTACTTTTTGCAAACGGGAATATAATGTCGTGAACTGTCCCATGGGCATGATGACTTGGAATAAGAGTAGTATGAATGCTACCAGCTCACCTGGCGACAGTATACCAGACGCTACGCGCATTCCCCCAACACCCAGAATAACGACCAACACAGCCGTCATGACAAATGAGAACAACGGACCGATCAGCGCCAGAATGCGTGCTTCCTGCAAACCAAAAGCAAACATTTTGCGAATTCGGGAATCCCCTGCTTCTGCCTCCTGTTTCTCCGTACCATAGGCTTTAACCAATCGAATCTCGCCAATCACTTGGCTAAGCACCGATGTTAGGCCTGCCATCTCATCCTGCTGTTTCTTGGAAATCTTGTACATCTTCTTCCCAACCGGCAACAGAATTAATAACGTAAGTGGTACCAGACTTAGAATAATGAGCGACATCACCCAGTCCAGATAAAATAACAACGCCACTCCACCGATAACAGCAACGATATTGGATACAAACGATACAAGGTAATCCGCAATTAAGGTCATGATCTGACTCGTATCATTGGTAATCCGGCTCATCGTGTCCCCAGTGCGGTTGCGATCAAAATACGGCATGCGCAAGGATAAAACCTTGTTCCATAGCTTCGTCCGCAGTGTCGCCACCACTCGTTGCCCCGCATAATTCAACATATAAATACTGATACCCGAAGCAATGGCCTGAATGACAAATGCCCCAACCAATAACAAAATGATAGACTTATCGAGCGCCGAAGTCGTCAGTCCATCGATCAGACCTTTGGTCATCAGAGGCACGATCAATCCGGCCGTAGTCTGAATCAAGGTCAAAATGAGAGCTAAAATCAGGATTAATTTCGGTGGGTTCGTGGAAGCAATGAGCTTAACGAAATCCTTAAATCCCTTTTTCCCAACCTTAGGCTCATTCTGTTCTACTTGTTGTTGCTCTTCCATTCCCGTTCCTCCCGTTCTCATCTGCTTACCAAAGATCATACGTATGAACTTACATTAGGTTCCCCGCCTTTTACAACACCCCGTGCAGCACGAAATTAGCCAAAAAGAGAATGGATATGCCATACATCACTAGCGGCACTTGTTTTCCTTGACCTGCGGCCAGCTTCGCAAGCGGATAAGCGATGAATCCAAAAGCCATACCATCCACGATACTATACGTAAAGGGAATCATGACCATGATCAAAAAAGCTGGGAATGCCTCTGTGAAGTCACCAAAATCCATGTCCTTCACACCTTGCACCATCAAACCACCAATAATAATTAAGATTGGTGCAATCGCACTATCTGGAATGTAACCGAGCAATGGAATGAAGAAAAAGGTTGCCCCGAACAGCACCGCTGTCACGAGAGGTGTCAAGCCCGTGCGACCACCTGCAGCAATACCGGCAGTCGTCTCCGCTGCTGCCACTGGTGGGCTGCTTCCAAATATCCCTGCCAGCACCGTACTAATGGAGAGTGCCCGCAGACTGCCTTTGAATCGTTCTGGACGGCTGATCATTTGCGTCTGAGCGGTAATAAGTCCAATATTTTCGAACACCACAATGAGTAGCAATAAAAATACTGCAATCCAAAAGGCGATGTCCGCCAGCTTCATCAATGATAACTCACCAAACAAGCCCCCATACTGGCGCAGCGCTTCCATTGCGGATACCGACTCACCGGGGTGTACTGCACCGAGGACATACGCAAGCCCTGTCCCAATCAGAATACTGATGAGAAGTCCACCCTGTACATTACGGATAAATAAAATCAAGGCAAGAACTAGCGTCACGCAGGCGGTGATTACATTAGGATCGTTGAAATGTCCAATGGCTACAAACGTAGTCTGGTGCGCAATTACGATCCCGCTTTTTTGCAAACCGATGAACGTCAAAAATAATCCAATTCCTACGGTAATACCATGCTGTAGATTTTTGGGGATCGCTTCGCTGATCATTTTATATAATGACGTGAATGCAACGATCGCAAATAATACCCCTGTAACAGCTACAACAGCCAGCGCTTCCTGCCAGCTCAGTTTCATTGAATGTACCAATGTATACGTGAAGAAGGCATTAATCCCCATACCAGGCACTACCACAATAGGTGATTTCCCGCCAAATGCCATAAGTAAACAACCTGCAATAGATGTGAGTAACGTGCCTACCATTGCCGCCTGCAAAGGCATTCCGGCATCAGATAGAATTGTAGCATTGACCATAACGATATAGACCACGGCAAAGTAAGAAATGGCTCCTGCCACAATCTCCTTTTTCCACTGATCCCCCGGCTCGATCCCAAGACGTCTGGACATCCATCCATGTTTCATTCGTTCTATTCCCCTCTCAAGCTGCGAATCTCTATGTATTTATCATCATTTCGCACAGCAATGAATATCATACACGGTTTTCACTTTGAAGTACATGACGTAATCCTGATATATCTATTGCACCTCCGATTCACTTATCACAGCAAATACGTGACTGAGCTGACCACCCTTGTCATGAGCAGGGCACTGCGTGCTGGGAGCTGCACGCATTTAGATATGTCAATTACCTGTTTCAGAGGATAAGTAGTAGACAAACACCAAAAAAACGCAGGTGCACATAGGCACCCACGTTTATAAGGTAGAGAATGTTTATTAATTGATGTTACTTGTTACTTCTGTTGTGCCTATTGTTGCTCTGCTTTTTCAAGTAGTTCTTTCACCGCTACGCTCACCATGATCAGTCCAGCTACCGGTGGAACAAAGGCATTACTCGCTGGTGGCTGTTTGGCTTTGCGTATTTCTGGTGCGTTCTCTGGTACAATTTTTTGCGTAACATCTGCACGTGGTTTGAGTGGCTCTTCCGTGGAGAATACCACCTTCACGCCTTTTTTGATACCGTCTTTACGAAGCTTCGTACGGACTACACGGGCAATCGGGTCCATGGATGTCTTAGAAATGTCCGCAACCTGGAATTTCGTCGGATCCATTTTATTCGCCGCACCCATGCTGGAGATCATTGGAATGTTACGTTTCAGGCACTCTTTAATGAGGTGGACTTTATAGATGATCGTGTCGGATGCATCCAGTACATAATCCAATTCATATTTGAACAGTTCCTCGTACGTTTCTTCCGTGTAAAACATATTTAGTGCAATCGCATCACACTCAGGATTGATCAGCTTCACCCGTTCAACCATCAGATCGGCTTTCTTCTGACCTACGGTTGTTGTTAACGCGTGAATCTGGCGGTTGATATTCGTGATATCCACCACGTCTTTATCAATCAGGATGATGCGTCCAACACCGCTGCGCGCAAGGGCTTCTACTGCAATACCACCTACGCCGCCAATGCCGAGCACAGCTACGGTACTATTTTTGAGAGCGTCCAGACCTTCTGATCCGATGGCCAGCTCTGTTCTGGAAAATTGATGAAGCATTGAGATCGAAACCTCCTTTATTTCTTTTCCGCTACCGGTTTACGGGCTACACGGATGTGAAGTTGTTCCAATTGTGAGTTGTCTACTTCAGAAGGTGCATTCATGAGCAGATCGGTTGCACTTGCCGTTTTCGGGAAGGCAATCGTTTCACGCAGATTCGTACGACCAGCAAGCAACATCACGAGACGGTCAAGACCAAAGGCAATACCGCCATGTGGTGGCGTTCCGTATTCGAATGCTTCGAGCAAGTAACCGAATTTCTCATTAGCCACTTCTGGAGACAATCCCAGGGCTGCAAACATTTTCTCCTGCACGTCACGTTTGTAGATACGCATCGAACCGCCACCAACTTCATAACCATTCAGAACAAGGTCATAAGCTTGAGCGCGAATTGCACCTGGGTCTGTGTCGAACAGATGCACATCTTCATCTTTTGGACGTGTGAACGGGTGATGTTCCGCTACATAACGTTTCGCATCTTCATCATAGCCAAGCAGTGGGAAATCTACAACCCAAGCAAACTTGAACTTGCTATCGTCGATCAGACCCAGTTGACGGCCGATTTTCAGACGCAATGCGCCCAGAACGTCAGCAACGACTTTTTTCGTGTCAGCGGAGAAGAGCAACAAGTCGCCTTCCTCTGCACCTGTACGTTCTTTAACGGCTTCAATCTCTTCAGGCGTGAAGAACTTCACGATTGGCCCTTTGAACTCGCCATCTTTCACTTGGATCCATGCCAGACCTTTGGCACCATAACGTGCTGCGAATGGTCCGAGGTCGTCAATTTCTTTACGGCTCCATGTACCACAGCCTTTAGCGTTCAGTACTTTTACTTCTCCGCCTTTTTCGATGACAGAAGCAAATACTTTAACACCGCTGTTCGCTACGATATCGTTCATTTCTACCAGTTCCATGCCAAAGCGCAAATCTGGTTTGTCTGAGCCGTATTTACCCATTGCATCTGCATACGTGATACGTTGGAATGGCAGTTCAAGCTCAATGCCTTTTGTTTCACGAAGCAATTTAGCCATAAGCTCTTCCATCATTGGCAGCAGGTCATCCTGTTGCAAGAAGGAAGTCTCGATGTCGACTTGCGTGAACTCCGGTTGACGGTCTGCACGCAGATCCTCATCCCGGAAACAACGTGCGATTTGATAATAGCGCTCCAATCCACCGACCATCAGCAATTGCTTGTAGATCTGTGGGGATTGTGGCAGGGCGAAGAATTCACCTTCATGCACACGGCTTGGTACAAGATAGTCACGCGCACCTTCTGGGGAGCTCTTCGTCAAGATTGGTGTTTCTACCTCAACAAACTCTTCTCCATCCAGATAATCACGGAATACTTTAGATGCTTTGGAACGCAGTTTCAGTGTTTCGAACATTTCCGGACGACGCAGATCCAGGTAACGATATTTCAAACGAAGCGACTCATCAACCTCAACGCCGTCTTCAATGAAGAATGGAGGCGTTTTGGCTGCATTCAGCACTTCAATTTCGGTAATTTGAACTTCAATCTCACCTGTAGGCAAGTTTTTGTTTACGGTCTCTTCGTCACGCTTAACGACTTTACCGGTAACAGCGATAACATACTCACTACGTACACGATCTGCAATTTGCAGAGCTTCGCCTGAGTAAGCTGGGTTAAAGACAACTTGTACAATTCCACTACGGTCACGTAGATCAATGAAGAGTACGCCCCCGAGGTCACGGCGAGTCTGAACCCAACCGTTCAATGTTACTGTTTCACCGATGTGTGCGGGTGTTAATGCGCCGCAATGATGACTTCTTTTCATAACCAAACTCCTCATTATGTGAATTTCCGTTCTGTGTTGATAGCAGGCAATTCCCGTTATCACCAGTGCGGTTGTGTGAAGACGATTTTATTAGAAAGGCTTTGCTCTTACAGAATCACTCGACCTTTCGCATCCTATGTGTTTTAGTCTACGCTCATCTGTAAGATTGCCGGATCATATATTACTTTTTATGTTTTGTTGCATTAGATAAAGTCTCAACAGATTATTACTTGCCTTGGATTGCAGTAACCAAGTCATCAAGCTTCACTGTCTGTTGTTCACCTGTATCCATGGATTTCAGTGCAATCTCACCGCGCTCTAGCTCATCATCGCCGAGAATGGCGGTGTAACGTGCTTTGAAACGGTCTGCCGACTTCATCTGTGCTTTCATCTTACGGCCGAGATAGTCACGTTCTCCGGAAATACCTGATTGACGAAGTTTGAAGAGCTGACGGTTCACTTCACGATCCGCTGCCTCGCCTAAAGCGACAAAGTAAACGTCCAGCGGAGCAAGTGTGGTAACGTCAATGTTTTGGTGTTCCAGAATGAGCTGAATCCGCTCCAAGCCAATTCCGAAACCAATCCCTGGCTGATCTGGTCCGCCAATGTCTCCCACAAGTCCGTTATATCGACCACCGCCACCTACCGTATCAATTGCACCAATACCTTGGGCCTTCAATTCAAAAGCAGTGAGTGTATAATAATCCAGTCCACGTACGAGACGATTATTCACGGCATAGTCTACACCGAAGTCATCCAGATATGCTTTTAGCTTAGCAAAGTGATTCAGGGACTCTTCATCAAGACTATCCAGAATGGACGGTGCGCCAACGAATTTATCCTGATCTACCTTACAATCGAGCACACGCAGTGGGTTACGCTCCATCCGAGATTGGCAATCTTTACAGAGCGTGTCTTTCATCGGTCTGAGGAATCCCAGCAATTGTTCGCGGTAAGCTGCACGACTGGTTGGATTGCCCACGGAGTTGATCTCCACCTTGACATCCTTCAAGCCAAGCTCTACACACAGTTGGTAACCCAGTGCAATTACTTCTGCATCAATAGCTGGATCAAGTGCTCCGATTGCCTCTACTCCAAACTGGTGAAACTGACGCTGGCGCCCTGCCTGTGGACGCTCATAACGGAACATCGGACCAATATAATACAGTTTGCTTACATCCGGTTCTCCGTAGATTTTATTCTCCACATAAGCCCTTACCACGCCCGCAGTTCCCTCAGGGCGAAGAGTCATGCTACGATTTCCCTTATCGTCAAATGTGTACATTTCCTTCTCTACAATATCCGTTGTCTCTCCAACACCCCGCACAAACAGAGAAGTTTGTTCGAAAATTGGTGTGCGAATTTCACGATAGTTGAAGCGGCGGCAAAGGTCACGTGCTTTTTCTTCTACGTACTGCCATTTCTCTACAACGCCAGGCAACAAATCTTGTGTACCTGTTGGTTTTTGAAAAGCCATCATTCATCCCTCCAGCTTTTGATATGAATTGGTTCTCTTTAGATAACAAAAAAATCCCTCGCCCTGTCGCTGTATACAGCAAACAAAGGGACGAGAGATTGTGTTTAACATTCACCCGTGGTACCACCCACATTTCGGAACCTGAAACATTAGCCGTTCAGGTGATTCGTCTGATCATACAAAAAGTGCATTTGTATGAATTCATACAGAATCATTCCGCTCAACGTGTAACGCACGTCTGCGCAGATCTGCTACTGACCTCATAAGAAGCTCAGAGTGTTCGCAGTCTGTTCTCGGGGAAGTCATTCGTCCGCTCATCAAGAGAATCCTTACAGCCTAGGGATTCCTCTCTGGTCATGTGGGTACGGAGTACTTGGTCCCGTCATCAAATCATCGTTATATGTCCTTTAACGCTCTAATCTAACGTTTGGAGTCAATATTATTTCCTGATTGTAATGAACCGCAGTGCTAAAGTCAAGGGTTAACCTGAAAAGATAACAAAAAAAAGCCCGCACACGGTGTGCGGGCTCAAATCATATATAAAAAAAAGGGGGTCATGTGTGTTATTATAAGCCCCCTATGTTAAAGCCTTATGTAACTAATATTACAGTAATATTACAAAAATGATAGCGCTTTATAAAGGAGCTGTTTTATATGTATAAAACCCCTGCAACGTCTGAGAGTCAGACGTCACAGGGGCTCGCTGGCCTATCATTTTAATTATTCGTCTAATTCCTCTACATAGGCATGGTTAGAGCGAAGCTTATGAACGATATCATCATAGTCTTCATCGCTCACTTTGGCAGACAAAACGTAATGCAGATCACTATAATCTCCCGGAGATACATCCGCAGCATTTAACAAATCTCCATCCTCATTCACGCGATCACGAGGATCTGTCTCCCTGTCACGGTCTACATCTGCGATGACTGGAACAACGTTCCCAGTCCCTGGAGCGCCAGGTGCTGTACCCACACCAACGCCTCCGCTTGTTCCTGTAGCGCCAGTAGTCGTATAGGGCACTAGAGGTATTAGAATGCGATTACTTCTGCCTACTGCACCATCCAGTTGTCCTACTTCCAAATGCTCTGTACGATACGCTTGAAGTGAGATTCTTGCTCCCTCTGCCTCATCTTCTGTTCGAAAATACGCCTGAATATGTTTTGCCATGTCAAACCCTCCTTTGTCGAGTTGAACTGCCATGTATCTAAGCTAAAATATAGTTTAGAATTCTAAACTACATAAGGCTCATTCATTTAATGGCGATTAGATGACTTTCAACAATTCACGAACAAATGCTGGTTCATCTTCAGGTGTTCTGGATGTAATATAGTTCCCATCCACTACAGCTTCATGATCCTTAAATTCTGCCCCAGCATTCACCATATCATCCTTAAGCGGTGGATAAGCCGTCACGGTACGACCTTTGAGCAAGTCTGCACTTGCCAAAATCTGTGGACCATGGCAGATCGCCGCAATAGGTTTCTTCGCACTATTAATCTCAGTTACAAACTTCAAAATGTTTGCATCTGTTCGTAGATTTTCAGGGGAAGAGCCACCAGGTATAACTACCGCGTCATAATCGGATGAAGAGACTTCTGAGATCGCCTTATCTGAGGTATAGGTCACTTTTCCTCCCTTACCTTTTAACGATTCTCCAGCCTTCAAACCGATGATCTCTACATCATGTCCGGCTTTTTTCACTTCATCATATGGCACCTGCATTTCCGAATCTTCAAAATCATTCGCCAATAAAAAAGCAACTTTACTCATAACGTACGTTCTCCTTTCCGTGTTCGAAATTTCTTGAAATCGGGGTTCTGCAGAACTGTATGTCTATCATCTCTGTTCTTTACCCGTTAAGTTGTCGTATGACTTGGCGCATCCCTGCGCCTCGTTTTGTTATTACCCTAACTGAAGGCGTTTATAACAATTCGTTTTCTTTTCTTTCGCGACTACCTTTATGTTCCAAGCGTATCTTTGGCCACCATACCAAAAAGACCTGAATCATATAAATGAAATCAGGTCTTCTTTATAGGTTAGTCATTTCAAACAGAATTCCGTTCAAGAGTCCGTTTCAAGCTCACTTCTATGTGCCATGCAGGATCACACTTAACTCAGCTACGTGGAAGTCTGCTCTGCTCCCCTTTGTCTGCGTTCTCCAGCGCCCACACTGTTGAAGCATATTCAGCAGCTGCACGGGCAAGTTGAAGCGATTCATATAAATTCCCTGGTAGAAGTAAGGGTTCGATGCGTGATCGTGTTTCCTTAACAGATTGACGCATAATGGCAGGATACTCCTTTGACAATAAATTTCATCGGTTGGATATCCTACATTATGACCAGATTACGATCTCATTATGCTCACGAGCTTGGATTACTAGGACTTTCAAGCATTAGGGTGACTGGCCCCCAATTCGTGAAGGTCACATCCATCATAGCGCCGAAACGCCCTGTTTCTACTTGAATGCCTTTATCCCGCAACAACTGATTGAACAGCTCATATAACGTTTCCGCTGCATCCGGTCTGGCCGCAGCCGCGAAGCTAGGACGTTTTCCTTTCCGGCAGTCGCCATACAACGTAAATTGAGACACAGATAACACGGCTCCGCCCACATCCAAGAGGCTAAGATTCATCTTCTCCTGCTCATCTTCAAAAATACGAAGTCCTGCAACTTTGTCAGCCAAATACTGGGCGTCCTTTTCCGTATCCTCATGCGTAATGCCAACGAGCAGCATTAACCCTGACTCAATCCGTCCCGTCAACTCATTATGCACAGTGACCTGAGCCTCTTTACAGCGTTGCACAAGCACTCTCATTGCACAGGCTCCTTACTGCATAATCCGGTGCACCGAATAGACATCCTTCACCCGTTTGATTCGTTCTACCACGGCATGCAGATGCTCTGTATTCCGAATCAAAATAGTGACATGCACCAACGCTAATTTATTTTTGTCTGTCCGTCCTGTAACGGCAGAAATATTCGTTTTACTTTCGGAGACAGCTTGAAGTACCTCATTAAGCAAGCCATTACGATCATGACCTGTTATTTCGATATCCACACTGTAGCTCGCTTCAATATTCTCTTCCCACTCGACCTCAATGACACGTGCTGCTTCTTCCCCATCTGCACTAGTTGGAATATTGGGACAGTCGCTACGATGGACAGAAACACCACGTCCACGTGTAACATATCCGATAATTTCATCTCCAGGAACAGGGTTGCAACAACGGGCAAAACGAACAAGCAGATTATCTATTCCTTTGACACGAATGCCGTTGGTCGGACGATTTTTGCGTTCTGGTGCAGGCTTCAATTCGCGCATCTCGGAATTCAGTTCCAGTAAGCTGGATTCTTCCTGCTCTTTACGCAGCTTCTCCGTTGCTTTGGTCACAATCTGCGCAGCCGTAATTCCGCCGAACCCGACAGCTGCAAGCATATCGTCAATGTCGTTAAATGCGTATTTTTTGGCTGCTTCCTGCAACTTGTCGTCCGTCATCCAAGCAGATGGATCAAGCCCCATACGTTTGAGCTCACGTTCACAGCTCTCGCGTCCTTTTTCCACATTCTCTTCACGCCGTTCCTTCTTGAACCATTGCTTGATTTTCGCTCGCGCATGGGACGATTTGGCGATTTTGAGCCAGTCCTGACTCGGACCATACGAATGCTTGGACGTCAAAATTTCAATAATATCGCCGGTCTTCAGGTGATAATCAAGTGGTACAATGCGACCATTCACCTTAGCTCCAATCGTACGATTACCTACTTCCGTATGAATCCTGTAGGCAAAGTCGAGTGGCACAGAACCTGTTGGAAGTTCAATGACTTCTCCCTTCGGTGTAAATACAAACACGAGATCAGAGAAAAAGTCCATTTTGAGCGATTCCACAAACTCAGAAGCATCTTGAGCCTCATTCTGAAGTTCGAGGATTTCACGGAAGAACGTAATTTTATCTTCGAAATTGTTGCCTGAAGCCACGCCTTCCTTGTACGCCCAGTGGGCAGCGATACCGAACTCAGCGGTACGGTGCATATCCCACGTTCTGATCTGAACCTCGGTTGGTTCACCATTAGGGCCAACGACCGTTGTATGCAAGGATTGATACATGTTCGCCTTCGGCATTGCGATATAATCTTTGAACCGTCCTGGCATCGGTTTCCATAAGGTGTGTATAATTCCGAGCGTCGCATAACAGTCCTTAATATTATCCACAATAATACGAATGGCAAGCAGGTCATATATCTCATTGAATTGTTTGTTTTTGGTTGTCATTTTCTTAAACACGCTGTAGATATGTTTCGGACGGCCTGATAGGTCTGCCTGAATTCCCATCTCTTCCAGCTTACTCGTGATTCCATCCATAACCGTATCAATGTATTGCTCTCGTTCTGCACGCTTCTTGTGCATCAGATTCGCAATGCGGTAGTATTGCTGCGGATTCAAATAACGGAGGGCGATGTCCTCCATTTCCCATTTGATTGCAGAGATACCTAGACGGTTCGCAATTGGACAGAAAATTTCCAACGTCTCATACGAGATTCGGCGCTGGCTTTCTTCTGATTGAAATTTCAACGTCCGCATATTATGCAGACGATCCGCTAATTTAATGACGATTACACGAATATCCTGCGCCATAGCGATAAACATCTTACGATAGTTCTCGTTCTGTTGCTCTTCTTTGGAGCGAAACTGAATTCGTTCCAGCTTCGTCAAACCGTCAACAAGCATAGCACACGTATTGCCAAAATGATTGCGAATTTCTTCAAGGGACACCGTAGTGTCTTCTACTACATCATGAAGAAGCGCTGCAATAATGGAGATGGTGTCCATCTGCATGTTCACAACAATATCGGCAACCGCAAGCGGATGCAGAATATAAGGTTCTCCCGATTTTCGCGTCTGTCCGTGATGTGCCTGATCCGCAAATTCGTAAGCTTCACGTATGCGCACCAAATCAGGTTCTTTGATGTAGGCTCCGGCCTTCTCGAGTAATTGCTCTATGCCCATTCTGATCTGTTCCGTGTCCTTTCTATACAAAATGGAACCCGTGACATTGCATGAACACAGGTTCCCCGTAAAAGTAATTTCCTATAATTATGACGCTTCACCCGTTTCCCGTCAACTGCTGACGAATAAGAGTAAGTTTTCCATTTTTTTAGCTGAAAATATGTATTCTGTTCCCATGCTGATGCTTCCTGTAAATGTTCGGTTTAATCGAAGAAAAATGAGTATTCCTCTGTATTATTATTCCCGATCCTAGCTGAAATAGAATATAAAGTATAAAAAAACAGCTCAAACCCATGCTATTACACAAAATGTTATTGCTTAATTAAGAGAAACTCTGTAATCTATTGAAAGTTTGTGTTTCGGAAAAGGAGATGAACATTCAGTGCAACGCGAAATTCAGGTTAATCAAAAGATGCCGCTCGGCTCAGGTTCGCTGCTTAGCCTTCAGCATTTGTTCGCCATGTTTGGAAGTACGGTGCTTGTACCGAATCTCTTCGGTGTCGACCCAAGTATGATTTTGCTAATGAACGGAATTGGAACACTATTGTACATATTGATGTGTAAAGGGAAGATTCCTGCTTACCTGGGCTCCAGCTTTGCTTTTATTGCACCAGTACAGTCTGTTTTACTCACTCATCCAGGCAACGGATATTCAATGGCTCTTGGTGCTTTTATCATCACAGGCATCGTGTTCTGTATTGTAGCTATCATAATTAAATATGCAGGTACAGGCTGGATTAACGTTGTCTTTCCCCCAGCAGCTATGGGTGCGATTGTAGCGTTAATTGGGTTAGAGCTCATTCCTGTTGCAGCCGGAATGGCAGGGCTTATTAATCCAGAACCTCTCAAGAACCCTGACTGGGTTCCACAAGCTAAACCAATTATATTATCCATGGTCACTTTAGGTGTTACTGTTATAGGTGCTGTAACGTTCCGCGGATTTCCCAAAATCATTCACATTTTGATCGGTATTGTGACAGGTTATGCACTTGGTTTCGTCATGAAGGCTGTTGAGACGGAGAAGATTGCTGATGCTAGCATTGTATCTCTTCCAACGATTACAACACCAACGTTTGATTGGTCAGTCATCCTAACGATTCTACCTGTGGCTCTTGTTGTTATTGTAGAACACATTGGTCACCTGCTTGTAACGAGCAGCATTGTAGGTAAGGATCTATCCAAAGACCCAGGTTTGCACCGCTCTCTACTCGGTAATGGTGTCTCCACCATTCTATCTGGTTTTGTTGGATCTACGCCAAATACAACCTATGGCGAGAACATCGGCGTTATGGCCTTAACCAAAGTGTACTCGATCTATGTGATTGGTGGCGCAGCCATCATCGCGATCATCCTTTCCTTCTCAGGAACGTTCTCGGCTCTAATTGCCAATATTCCTGATCCAGTTATGGGCGGTGTTTCCCTGCTTCTATTTGGTGTCATTGCCGCATCTGGTTTACGCATTCTGGTTGAACAAAAAGTTGATTTTACTAAACCAACAAACCTGATTCTAACAACAATCGTGCTTGTGGTTGGACTAAGTGGAACCGAAGTAAGTTTCTATGGTGTTCATCTGAAAGGTATGGCACTTGCAACAATTGCTGGCATCTTGATGAGCCTGTTATTCAAACTGTTTGATGTATTAGGCTTGTCTAACGATAAGTCAGAAAATCAACCTTTGACAGAGAAAACACCAGACTGATATATAATTCGGTTCAAAATAATACTTAAACACGAATTACCTTTATGAAGGTATAAAGTTTATCAAAAGCAAAAAGCCTGTTCTCTCACACCATTAAGGAATGAGGGAACAGGCTTCTTTATAATAGTTAATGCTGTATATTATTTCCCGGGAAACGGGAGAGCCAATTCGCGTTCAATCACAGCAAGCTCTATGCTGAAATCTTAGTAGTTCATCAATGTAAATACATCAATTTCAGGCAACTTGGCACGTCCATTCAGATCAGAAAGCTCAATCAGGAAGGCTGCACCAACAACTTTACCACCCAATTGTTCAATCAAATTGATGGAAGTCGCAATCGTTCCACCCGTTGCAAGCAGATCGTCCGCAATCAGAACATTTTGTCCCTTTTCAATCGCATCTGTATGCATAGCGAGTGTATCCTTGCCATACTCGAGATCATAACCAACTTCAATCGTCTCTCCTGGCAATTTTCCGCTTTTACGGATCGGAGCGAAACCGACACCAAGAGCATAAGCCAGAGGGGCGCCCACAACGAAACCACGTGCTTCAGGTCCGGCAATCACATCAATTTTCAGATCAGAAACCATTGTTTTGATCTCATTGATTGCATTGCGGTACATTTCTCCATCCTTCAACAATGTTGTAATGTCCTTGAAGCTGATTCCCGGTTGTGGAAAGTCAGGAATGACACGAATATACTCTTTAAAATCCAAAATAATCTCCTCCTAAAATAAATAGCACAACTTCCATCTAAGATACGCCCTTCATCCGGGATATCATCCATTGTGTCAGCTGAGGCGTAGATGCATCCAGCATCACTTGCTCCGTCTCGGCCATACTTTCCAGCGCCTGATAATGACGTGACGCGGTTAGCTCACGTTTGGGTGGGTTATCCACAAACGCAATTTTTCCAGAATCTCTTGTAATGAAGGATAACTCCTCAAATACATCAAGCATCATGGTGATCATACGTGGAGAACAGCCACATTGACGGCTGAGTACGGGAGTAATCTCTTTTTCCCCCACCGGTTCAGCTCGCCATTTCGATACGAGCATATAGATTCGCTTGAATAGTTCTCTGGAAGGCATCTGAAGGCGATCTCGGCGGTTGCCTGATCCGTGCAGAAGGATGATATTCTCTGCTCCGCTGAACAAAGCCAGCATAGCATCAAGTTGTTCCGGAGTTTCCGGCGTATCAAACACAAATAACGTCCGGATCTGTTCCTGTCCATATTGCTGCGCAGCAGCATTACACGGAAACAACCCGACCTTTCTATCATATACCCAAAGGCACGGTTCATACAATGAATTTCCCTCAGAAACATTCGTTTCGTTCTTAACGATTGCACCGACCGAGCCAGATTTGTACCGTAAATGTACTTCTAGTGTGCTCAGGAACTGCTTCATTGTACTCAGCGGTTCACCATTTCCTCTTAAGTCAAACACTTGTGCATGAGGCACATGAATGTCTTGGAGCATCAATTGTGGTTTGCGCATTCCATTCCACTCATTAATCGACAGCTCGCCCATAACGTCAATGATGGAACCCACTGGTAAAAATTCAGCTAGCGCTCCTTTGCCAAAGGCCACGGTCTCTAACTGTTGCCCGTCTTGTTCCAGAACAAGTTTCAGATGGCGTTTCTCTCGCCCCATCGTTCGGGTCTCTTTAACCGTAACATTTCTAAATACGAAACGGGGAGAAGGATTGCTCATCCCAAACGGTTGCAGTCTGTCAATTTCTTGAATGACTTGTAGAGGTACATCACTAATGCGACATTCATCATCTGCAAGACGCTGAGGTACAAAATCCTCCTCGGTTAGAACCGCTGCAGCAAACTCGTTCAAGCCTTGCTCAAGCTCTTCCAACTGATCTCGATGGAGTGTCATACCTGCCGCCGCCGGATGTCCCCCGTAATGATCCATGGAGTCTTTGCAAGCCGTTAATGCTTCATAGATATCCAATCCGTCAATGGAACGGGCAGAGCCTTTACAAATCCCGCTCTGAGGATCAATGCCCAGAATTAGTGTTGGCCGATAGTAACGTTCCAGCAACTTGGATGCAACGATACCTACAACGCCAACATTCCACCCTTCTCCCGCAAGAACGATCACATCGGGAACAGCACCAGAGCGAAGCTCTATTTTCTGTTCTAATTGAGCTGTTGCTTCTTGAAGAATCCCCTCAACAACCTGTTGCCTCTCTCTGTTAAGCAGATCTAATTGACCTGCAAGTGTATGAGCTTCGTCTAAATCTTCAGTCGTCAGAAGAGATACAGCTCGTCCTGCATGATCCAAACGTCCACTTGCATTGATACGAGGCGCCATTGCAAATGCAATATTAATGGACGTTACTTGACTCTGATCCACACCACTAATCTCAAGGAGAGCACTTACACCAGGTAAGCGTGAACCACGCATAGATTCAATTCCGTAACTGACAATAACACGATTCTCACCTTCGAGCGGCATCAAGTCAGCGACGGTACCAATTGCTGCGATCTCCATCCATTCACCTGGAACTTCACCAATGAGAGCCTGAGCCAGCTTCAGAGCTACGCCTGCGCCCGCCAGCCCCTTAAATGGATAAGGACATTCGGGCAGTTTCGGATTAATAAGTGTGTACGCCTCAGGAAGTATCTCAGGTGGTTCATGGTGATCCGTGACAATCACTTCTATCCCTAGCGTGGACGCGTAGGCAATCTGCTCTACTGCACTTATGCCAGTATCGACGGTAATCACTAGCGTCACACCTTGTTGTTGCGCCCAATCTAATGCATGATTGTGGAGTCCATAACCTTCGTTGGAGCGATGGGGAATATAAATATCGTAGGATGCTCCCAAATGGCGCATCAGATGGATCATCAGTGAAGTACTAGAGACACCATCTGCGTCATAATCTCCATAAATTAAAATATGTTCTTCCCGCTCAATAGCCTGACGTATCCGTGGTACAGCTTCTTTCATACCAAGAAGGAGATAAGGATCATGCATCTGATTCAGATCTGGATGCAAGAACCGTTCGGCCTCCATTTCATTATGAACCCCGCGACTAACTAACAAACGTCCAACAAGAGATGACACGGAAAGCGCCTGCGAGAGTCCCGCAGCCGCATCCAAATCAATATGTGGTGTATTCCACCGGTATTGCGAATAAAGCAATAATAACGCTCCTTTCTTGATCTACGGGATCCGAGCTCCATTACTGAATTAATGTCGCTTCATGATCGGGCAGTTCATGATTGGATTTATAAGGATACCCAGGGTCATAGGGTACTGCCTGAATCTGTACTTCCTTTACATGGCTGAAGCGAGTGAAGAGCAGCGTTTTGGCTCGATTAGATATCTCCTGAGCCTCCAAAACGGAGATTCGTGGATTAACGCTAATGATGAGTTCAATGGTAACGGCATGCTCCTGTTCGCGCGCAACCAGTTGTTCGATGGTAATGACGCCGTACACTCGCTGCACAGTCTCTTTGAAATCGAGAGCCTCTTCCTGTTGCAGTTCTTGCACTAAAGAACCATATACTGTGTCTACAATCATTCTATAACCTTTATGAAACACGAAACAAGATGCAATTAATGCCGCTGCTGGATCCATGTACAGAAGCATACTCCACCCTGACATCTCCCCGATCATTGAACCAATGATCCCAACCAATACCGTAAGTGAGCAGTAAAGCGCCCGGCGATGCTGCTGAGCATAGGTCAATGCTTGTGCTTGATTTCTTTTCCGGAAATACCTGTATTGAAATTGGAAAATGGCTTCTTTGATCGCTAAGGCTGCAAAGGCTGCGACAAGTGCATGCTGATACTTATCAGATGCCACTGGAACATCGCCTATTAGGCTACTTAGGGCTGAAATTGCAATCTGTAATCCTCCCATAAGAATGAGAACAGACAACAAAACCGATATCCCTGGTCTCGCTACACGTGAATGCTCCGTAGACCGCGTAGCTGCTCGATCTGTATCCTTGCTCTTGTGCCTTACAGAATGGGAAGGGAATAGTCCCGCCAGTGAAGAGGCAGCTTCTGAGGCGGAGTACAGACCATCTGCGAGCAACGATTTGCTATTGGCTAAATAACCGACAACAGCCTTAATTACTGCAAGCGTCATATTCCCAGCAATACCACTCCACGTTGCCGCCTGAACCGTCGGAATATGTTCTCTGGCCATGGAAATTCCCCCTTGTTTCTGTCTCTAAAGTTACAAAGCCGCGCCTAATAGACGCGACTTCACAATAAGATGTTTAGTTAGATGCTTTAGCCGCTGTTTTTGGCTTATCAATTTGTTTACCTTTGAGTACCAGCCATAGTGGAGCAGCGATAAAGATGGAAGAATACGCACCGAACAGCGTTCCGATTACCATGGCAAGCGAGAACATACGAATGGACTCTCCGCCGAATATGAACAAACAGATGGAAGCTGCAAATACGGTAAATGTCGTATTCAAGGAACGTGTCATCGTTTGTGCCAAACTGCTGTTAACGACCTGGCGCAAATCTGCTTTGGTTGTCTTTTTGGCAAAACGTAAATTCTCACGGATTCGGTCAAAGATAACGATCGTATCGTTGATCGAGAAACCGACGATGGTCAATACAGCGGTAATAAAGGTCAAATCTACTTCCAGACGGAAGATCGAGAATACACTTATTACAACAAATGCATCGTGGAAGAGAGCAATAACTGCCGCCAAACCGAACCGCCATTCAAAACGAATAGCTACATAAATCATGATCCCGATACTTGCAATGAGAACGGCATAGATCGCATTACGTTCTAATTCTTTCGCCATCTCGGGATCTACCGTGTTTACTTCGTAAGAAGCAGCGGAATCCAACTTGCTGAATTCCTGCTTAAATGTACTCTCTTGCGTTTCATCAAGCTCATTGGAAAAACGAACGTTAACCCGTTCTGCACCTGGTGTGATCGTTACATCGCCCTCATCAACACCAAGATCAGCAACTATAGGCCTAATCTGTTCTGTTGTAATTTCTTTGGATACTGAAATATCAACATTCGATCCAGCACGGAAATCAACCGCATAGTTCAAACCAAGCGCAAGAATACTAACAATCCCCGTAACGGTTAAAATAATCGAAAAAATATAGGCAATCTTACTGCCTTTAACATAATCATAATTCCAATTAAAGCGCACGAATTTCACTCTCCTTCACTCCGAAGTACTTAGGCTTCTTCAAGACGTTACCCCGTACGAGCAAGGTTAACAGGAAGCGGGAGAAGAAAATATTCGTGATAATACTTGTGACGATGTCAAAAATCAACACAAGTGCGAAACCTTTAACTGCACCCGTACCCAAGAAGAACATAACAGCAGCAGCAATGATCGTTGTTATGTTAGAGTCGATAATCGTGCGGAAGGAATGTTTACTACCCGCTTTGACCGAAGACAAGATCGACTTACCACTCCGCATCTCTTCTTTGATCCGTTCGTACGTGATGATGTTAGCGTCAACCGCCATACCTATACCTAGAATGAATGCCGCGATCCCTGGAAGGGTAAGTACAAACTCCCCTAGGTAGAAAATAGCAAGCACCAGCCACGTATGTGTAATCAACGCAAAGCTCGCAATGATACCCGGAATACGATATATTCCAATCATAAATACGAGGATAATAACGGAACCAATCAAGCCCGCTTTGATCGTCTGATCCAAAGACAATTTACCCAGTGTTGCACCAACACTTTGTGAATATTTCTCTGTAAGTTTCAGCGGAAGCGCGCCCAGGTTAATCGTATCACGAAGCTGGTTTGCTTCTTCGCGCGAATAGGAACCTGAGATTTGAGCAGAACCATCTGTTAATTGTTGTCTAACCGTTGGCGCAGACAGCAACTCATCATCCAAATAAATGGCGAGAGGTTGTCCGATCAAACGTTTAGTGATCTCAGAAAATTTAGCTTTGTCTTTCACTTGAATGTCGATCATCGGCTCATTTAACTGCGTGAACACGACTTTTGCAGCATTCTCGACAAATTCATTACCACGTAGTTCGATCTTGGTGTATTCGCCTTCCTTGTCCCCCTCAGCTTTACTGCGGAAGGTCAATACTGCTGGTTCTTTCATTTTGGCCCTAACTTCAGCCTCGTCCGTAACCCCTGCCAACTTCAATCGAATCCGGTTGCTTCCCTCAGTGGTTACCTCCGGCTCGCTTGTTCCGAGCGCATTGGCACGGCTTTCCAGACTCTTGGCTGTTTGCACCAAAGATGCTTTGGTGACTTGTTGTCCCTCATCAAGCGGCTCTGCTTCATATAAGATCTCGTAGCCTCCTTTTAAATCAAGGCCCAAGCGTATATTTTTGAGCAGCTCCGGGCTTGTTCCCACCATTACCCCTGTGGTGACAAGCACGACCAGAATGAAACTGATAATTCTTTTCATGCCGTTCCTAGATCCCCTTTCGTTCTCAATATTCCTATTATAGCGATGCCGTAAAAAGCAGTCAATTTTCAACAAAAAAGATCCCTTTCGCTAGAAAGAGGATCCCCGGTATGCAGACACGGTCATAAAGTTCATAAAGCTTGTTGCTTTCAGTGACAAAATGTCGTTCACCAGCTGGTGAAGCGGTGGAATGCCCTGCTTTTCATATTTATGACTGACGCAATTCCAGACATCTTTGCTGGTCACATATTCATAACCTACAAGCCTAAACTCTTCCGCCTTGCTGCAGCAGAGCATCTCAATGGATTGTTCCATCTCCATATCGTTCATTTCCTCCAACGGGGATTAGCCTCCCTTCCCACACACAAGCCTTTATGCGGCATCAATATTACATCATTCGACTTCCCCTGGTCATATTCCTTCTTGCTGTTGATGGATCTTTTTGTTAATCGTGATCAATTTGTCATGAGAAGATGATGGACTGGCATAGGATGAAGAACAACGGCTTGGTCCCGTTAACGAAACCTGTTACTTTCATTCGGGAAAGAGGGGTAGTCTTGAAGAAGCAGACATTTATCCAGGGAGCTATGATCCTGCTCGCCGCAGGCATTATTAATCGTATTCTCGGATTCATCCCACGCATTGCATTACCACGGGTTATCGGAGCAGAAGGCGTCGGAATCTATCAATTAAGTTACCCCTTCTTCATCGTGCTCGTAACCTTGATTACAGGCGGCATACCGCTTGCCGTCGCCAAACTCGTAGCTGAAGCAGACACAGGTGCGAATCGTTTTTCGCCTCAACGGATTTTGCAAATCAGCTTAGCCTTTACGTTGACGCTTGGTGTGATTTTTATGTTTCTGTGCATTGTCTTTGCCCCTTGGGTTACACGTTATGTTCTTACAGATGAGCGAGTATACCACACCTTTGTTAGCATGAGCCCCATGATTGCAATTATCGCTGTGTCGGCTGTTTACAGAGGTTACTTTCAAGGTAAGCAAAATATGATTCCTACGGCAGCTTCCTCTATTGTTGAAACGATTGTACGTATTATTTGCGTCATTTGGTTTGCTTGGTTGCTGCTTCCACAAGGTATTGCTCAGGCTGCCGCTGGTGCAATGCTGGGTGCTCTGGTCGGTGAATTCATTGGCATGCTCGTACTGCTATGGAATTACCATAGGCAAAAAAACGATACCGAGCCTCTTTACACTCCGCCGTCAGTCTTACCTCAAGCACAAAACAGTCTCGGTTCAGTTGCTCAGCCCAATCATTCACTTATTCGCCGTTTGTTAGCCATCTCTGTACCTGTTACGGCAGGACGATTGGTCGGCTCCTTATCCTATCTTGCCGAAACTATCGTAACAGCGCAAAGCTTGGCCATTGCAGGTATTTCACGAGGATTAGCTACCGCCCAGTACGGAGCACTACAAGGCATGATTATTCCATTATTATTGCTTCCAGGAGCACTTACCTCATCACTTGCAACATCTCTTGTCCCTTCATTGTCTGAAGCATCTGCGCAGGGTGATCGGGCCTTGATTAATAAACGCATGCATCAAGCTTTAAGGCTTGCACTCGTTACAGGTGCTCCTTTTTCTGTTTTTATGTATGTGCTTGCCGAACCGATGTGCCTTATTCTCTATAATGATGCATCGATTGGAAGCATGCTGAAACTCATGGCTCCTTTTGCTCTCTTCATTTACATTCAGGCTCCTCTGCAGGCCGCATTACAAGCACTTGATCGTCCGGGAAAAGCATTGCTTAATACGTTTATCGGAGCTGTTATCAAAATCACATTGATCCTACTGCTCGCTTCACGTCCTGAATACGGCATCTTTGGTGCAATTATTGCTATATGTGCTAACTCCACAATCGTAACTCTTTTACATGCACGAAGTGTACGTACTTTACTTCAATTTCGTTTCAAGGTTATGGACTGGGTTAAGACAGGCACAGGCATGTTCATCATGGGCGCAGCCACTCTTCTTGTCTTTGAGCATACTGTCGTTATTCTGCCACTATGGGCAAGAATGATTCTTGCTCCAGCCATAGGGCTAATCGTCTATTTGATCGTGATGGGTTTGACACGTATGATTGATTTTCATGATTTGTCTCGTGCACCTATCATCGGTTCGTGGTTTGAACGCAGATCACGTAAATAAGCAACGTCTTATTTGGAATCATCCTTCAGGCTAACAAAAACTTTGCCATTGTGATCAATTGAACAGATAAATACTTCCTTGAAATCAAGGATGCCTTTTTGCTGAATCTGATTTTTAAGCCAGAATCTTGTCTTTTGAATCAGCTCCAGATTTTGATCCTGAACTTTTCCATCCATGATTAGTGGTAAGGGCAGACCTTCATATTTAATATTTTGAAACCCATCCACTCGATCTTGCCTGGCTTTTTGTTTCGTATGTGCACTGCCTCTGTTATTTGATGATCCATTTCCACCTGAATTACTTTGGTTGCTTTGATTACTCGGGAAAACAGTTAATTTACCTGTCGTCTCCAGAATCGCAAACTCGACATCACCAATGCTGTCTATATTCTGCTCACGTAGTTGAAGTAACAGGTCATCTAAGTTATATCGCTGCTTACGCATCTCATCCCGATGCAAGGTTCCTTTGGAGATGAGAACTGTTGGTTTGCCATCAATCATTAGGCGGAGTCTACGACTTTTGAGACTGACAAATGCCATACCAATCTGCATTATAAGTACAGTTAGCATAGGCACAATTCCGTGAGATAAAGGTTTTTCCATATCCTCAATGACAAAGGCCGCAATCTCTGCAAGCATAATGGACACGACCAGGTCAAACATGGACAGCTTTCCAATTTCCCTTTTCCCCATCACTCGGATCGCGCCATAGACAATGAAATACATGAGGATCGTTCGAAAAACATGTGCTCCGATATCTGAGAAGTTCACGACAAGGTTCCTCCTTTGTTTGAGTTATCCATAGGCACCTGTAGCGTAATCCCTATTTTGACCCGAAGCTGACATGCTCATGCAGATCACATCAATTCATTTAATGGAAAATTCAGTTCATAAGTCTGAAGGCTTGACCATACACTGTATTAATTTCAAACTTGTACAAGGGGGATGCTTCATGCAGCTGATTCGCCGAGTGATCTCGTTTCGAATGTCCAACCCGATTTTGTCAGGTCTCTGTCATGCCTTTGTTTGGATGTTATTAGGAGCACTGGTTCTTTCCTTATTTCTCTGGATGACTGGGATGCGGGAGCAGGATCTTTCCCTGTATACTTACGTTGTTCATGCGCTGTCGCTACTCATTGGTGGATTCGTGGCTGGCAAAAGATCCGGTGAAAAGGGATGGTACCACGGAGGTCTAACGGGTGTCGTTTATGGCATAATCGTATTGATCATTGGATTTCTGGCACTGGATGCTTCGTTCAACTGGAAGGATAGCCTGCAACTCGCAAGTGCATTTCTAATCTCTGCTCTAGGTGGAATTTTCGGAGTAAACACACAGCGAAACTAACAGTCAACGAGTTCTTGGTATATGGAATATGAGTTCCTGATCAGACTATAAAATAAAAAAAAGAACCGGGGCTCTGTATAAGGAGCTTCGGTTCTGTAATAACAGACGGAACTAACTATTGTGAGCGGACTCTATTTCTCTAAATTCTCGCTCATTTATAATTATTCAGCAGTTTCACGACTTACTGCACTGCTGATCGCATTACGATCGAAAGTAAGCTTCGTTACATCGTTTACGCGCAGAACAACCACGTCTTCTGTAATTTCAGCGATTGTACCATGGAGACCACCGATAGTAACGATTTTATCGCCTTTTTTCAATTGGCCAAGCATCGCATTACGCTGTTTTTGCTTTTTGTTCTGTGGACGAATCATCAAGAAGTAGAAAATCGCAACCATAAGTACCAAAGGTACAATCAAAGATACGATACCTCCGCCTGCATTAGGCGTAGTTGCTGCAAACATTCCTTGAAACATGTAAACTCCCCCTTATCGACTATACGTACAAAATAATGCTTGTTCCTCCGGTTCCGCAACAAACCTCATTAGGTCGTGTCTTAAAACTCGCTGAAGTGCATCTTTTACCGCCCTTTCGCCCCCTGCTGCGTCACTTTCCCTTGACGTGCCCCGGCACGCCTGCGGAAAACTTCCTGGCTTGGAACAAAAATGCGGTAAAATCTGCGTCCTTCGGAGTTTTCAGACACTCCCTAGAAACCTTTGTCATTGTCATGCAGACCATATTGATCGAAAAATTCATCCCGGAAATCAAGCAGACGATCTTCCATAATGGCTTTGCGCACGTTGCGCATCAAATTCTGCAAGAAATGAAGATTATGGATGGTCGTCAGACGCAAGCCAAACGTTTCATCCGCCTTGATTAAATGACGCAAATAGGCTCTGGAATAGTTACGACAAGTGTAGCAATCACATTCAGGGTCAAGTGAACCAAAATCAGTTGCAAACTTGGCATTTCGAACTACAAGCCGTCCTTGGCTAGTCATCGTTGTTCCGTTACGGGCAATCCGCGTTGGAAGTACGCAGTCAAACATGTCTACTCCACGAATCGATCCCTCAATCAATGCATCGGGTGAACCTACCCCCATTAAATAACGTGGTTTGTTGGAAGGCAACAAAGGCACCGTATAATCCAACACGCCATACATTAAATGTTTCGGCTCTCCAACACTCAGTCCACCAATAGCATACCCCGGGAAATCCATGGAAGTCAAATCTGCCGCGCTTTGGCGGCGCAGATCCTCATGCATTCCACCCTGCACGATGGCGAACAAACCTTGGTCATGTGGACGTGCATGACTTTCTAAACAACGCTCAGCCCAGCGGCTTGTACGTTCAAGGGATTTTTTCACATATTCGTATTCTGCCGGGTACGGTGGGCATTCATCAAATGCCATCATAATATCGGAACCCAGTGCGTTCTGTATTTCCATGGCAACTTCAGGGGACAAGAACTTCTTGTCTCCATTCAGATGCGAGCGGAAATTCACGCCTTCCTCTGTGATTTTACGCATTTCACTGAGAGAGAATACTTGAAATCCACCACTATCAGTCAGAATTGGGCGATCCCAATTCATGAATTTGTGCAAGCCACCAGCTTGACGAATAATCTCATGTCCAGGTCTAAGGAACAGATGATACGTATTACTCAGAATAATCTGCGCATCCATTTCCTTTAACTCTTCAGGGCTCATCGTTTTAACGGTTGCTTGCGTGCCTACCGGCATGAACGTTGGTGTCTCAATGATTCCGTGAGGTGTATGTACACGTCCTAATCGGGCACCGGATTGTTTACAAGTTTTAATATGTTCGTACGTAATTGCTGCCATTGGTTTTAATCATCCTCTAAAAGTTAATCGTTAGACCTGTACTCGTGAATCTTTGTAGGTTCAACACCAAACGTTCTTACTAAGCATCTGTTCTTGTGTAATAACGAGTTGAACCCACACCAATAATTCTTTGCCTAATGCAACATTAATAGATCAACATCGCATCGCCAAAGCTGAAAAATCTATACTCTTGAGCAATAGCTTCCTCATAGGCGTGCATAATGTGTTCTCTGCCTGCAAGCGCACTTACCAGCATGACTAATGTAGATTTCGGAAGATGGAAATTCGTCAGCATGCCATCAATGACCTTGAAGGTATACCCAGGATAAATGAAAATTTTAGTCCAGCCGCTACTCTCCTGCAGGAGTCCTTGCTCAAATTTACTGCCTACCGTTTCAAGTGTACGGCAGCTTGTTGTACCTACAGCAAAAACACGATTCCCACGTTGCTTCGTTTCATTAATCAGATCGGCCGTCTCCTGTGACATAGAGTAATACTCTTCATGCATAACATGATCCTCTACTACATCTACCGACATAGGACGGAATGTTCCCAGCCCAACGTGAAGCGTAATGAAGGTTACATTAACACCTTTTGCTCGAATCTGATCAAGCAACTCATCCGTAAAATGAAGTCCCGCTGTTGGTGCGGCCGCAGAACCTTCATGCTTCGCATATACCGTCTGATAGCGTTCACGATCATCCAGTGTTTCCTTAATATACGGAGGCAACGGCATTTCACCGAGACGATCTAGAATCTCCTGAAAGATCCCCTCATACGAAAATGTAAGCATACGTGCGCCCATTTCGCCTTCTTCATCAATCACGGCTTTCAGTTCATCACCAAAAACGATAACAGAACCGGCTTTCAGCTTTTTGCCTGGCTTAACCAGTGCTTCCCAGCGATCACCTTCCACGTTTTTGAGAAGTAACACTTCCGCTTTGGCTCCTGTATCCTCTTTTGTTCCAAACAAACGAGCTGGCAACACTCGCGTATCATTAAGTACAAGTGTGTCACCAGGCTGTAGAAAGTTAATAATATCCGGAAACGTATTATGGTTGACTTCACCGCTCTCCTTATTCAAGGTAAGCAAGCGAGACGCAGTCCGATCAAGCAACGGCGTCTGTGCAATAAGCTGTTCCGGTAATTCAAAATCATATAAGTTCACATTCATGGTCAATTCATTCCTTAACAATAGTCGCATTTTGGTAATAGTGTTTCAATATTTCCTGGTAATCATACCCTTCATCCGCCATGCCTTTGGCTCCCCATTGCGACAAACCTAATCCGTGACCATTTCCTTGGCCGATGAACATAAAGTTTTGTCCCTGAGTTACGGCTCTTGCCTGACCATCACCGCTCATGACGACAAGGGCATTACCAGATGAAGTTCCTGTACCTGAGGCAGACAATACAGCTGCTCCTTGAGACCCTGTCTTACTCGCTGTATTCCCGTCAGCGCCTAATACAGTATAACTTCCAGTACCTGCAATATCAAATAAAGTACTAGGCAATCCACCCAGCGCCGAGCGGTACGTATCTGCATATTTAACAGTCAACGCTTGTCCATTGGCACTTACTTCAAGTGCTCGACCAGAAGGTCCGCGCTGCGTGACTTCTAATGTTGAGATGGATGAGGGAACAGTCGTCGTCGTTTTACCTTGCAACGTTTTGACTAATTGAGCAGAGGTAAATGGCCCTCTCACCCAAGCATAATCATTGGATTGTGCGACTTTTGCCAAAACAACGGCTTCGTTCCCTGGATTCATTTTGGCTACCGGCTCAACCGTAGATTGGATTAATGGGATGGCACGTACATTCGTATTCTGTGCGGTGACAGTGACCTTGGAAAGGCCCGCATCCGTTTTGGAGCTTAGCTCCTTCACATTGTCCTCACGGATATACCCACTGATGCCTGAGTTAAGCAGTACATGATACCACGTATGCAATCCAGCCTGTGCTGATGTATCTCCAGAACTATCCACATTGGTGAAGACCCCTGCCCCCCCGTTCCAAACCTCGGAAGGATGTGCCGTTTGTCCACCTGCATTGGATGAAAATACAGCCTCTACAATTTTACCACCACTTTTGACAACTTCTCCTGCGGTAGCATCTACTGCGCTGGTTACTTTATCATTCTCCGAATCAACGCCGTTATAGGCTTGACTTAGTGTTGTATCCACAACATTGGCAATCTGGAAGCGAGTACCCTGTTGGAGAGCATAGGAACGAGCAGCAACCGCTTGTACTTTTAGAGCCTCTGCAGGCCAGGAGGAATACACCTCTGCTCCAACTACGGAGTACAAATATTGTTCCAACGGAACGACATTCACTAAAGCCAAGTCACCATTCACGATACTGAGTTCCATATCTCCGCGATATGTTCGCTGGGAACGTTCCAGTACTTTAATGCCATTTCCATCTCCCTGCACCCACGCTTTGGCTTCCGTACCGGCAATTGTGTAATGTGCTGCAGTCTTAGGCGTGTCTAGACTTAACCCCGCATCCTGCCGAATGATTAGAGCAGAGCTGTTATTAGATACAGGAGATAGGCTGATGCCACCTACTTGAGTCTCTACTGCCTTCTTCAGAGCAGTAAGCTCTGCATCTGTCACAGCTTCACCAACCCATACACTGTAGCCCGGACTACCTGCATCCAATGACAATACAGTAAAGGAAGTGATGCCTGATGCTGAGAGAGAAGCCTGCGCTGCTTGTGCTTCTTGTAAGGAGCTATAGTTTCCAGTAGATAAATGCTTGTTTCCCGTTACGACTGGTTTCTGCCCACCCAATTGAACTGCAGCTACCTTCTGAACTCGAGCAATTGCTTGTCCAGCGAGTATCTCTGTAGCATAGTTTCCGGTATAGAGCTGATACACCGTTTTGCCGCTCACACTTGAGCTGAAAAGTAACGGCTTATCGCTGGTTGGTTGCAATAATTTGGCTGCTGCTGCCGCTGTTTTGAAATCTGCTGTCTCCAACACCTTCACTCGGAAACCATCTGCGCTGAATCGAATCTGCCCCGCTGGAAGACTTGTGTTAGCACCCGTCTCAGATCCAATTGTCCAACTCCCATTCGATTCAAGTGTGATTAATGGTGTTGTTGATTTGTATGTGCTTCCCAGATTCGCAAACATCGCAACCCGAATCAGCTGTCCATCATTTTCTGCTGCATAAGCGGGTACCTGCAGACATCCTGCCATCAATACAGCCGCAGCCAAAACCTTTAATCGGCGACTCCATTTCTTATTTTGTATTGCTTTCCCCACAATCAGGCTCCTCTCCGCACTTTTCCTTGTGTAGATACATCTATGAATTTCAAACTTCATTAATATTTAGAACTGTTTCATGTAATAGAAGAACAACATTCACACATCCCACTATCCATGAGTCAATTATGTTACTTTCCATCTCGTGGTGGAATCGGCAAACCCAAATGATGATAAGCCATATCTGTAACAATCCGACCTCTTGGTGTACGTTGAATCATACCGATCTGCAATAAATAAGGCTCATAAACATCCTCAATGGTTTGGCTCTCTTCACCAATCGTAGCTGCAATGGTATCCAGACCAACCGGGCCTCCCCGGAAGCTATTGATCATGGACTTAAGCATCTTGTGGTCGATCTCGTCCAATCCTCTCGGATCAATCTGTAGACGTTTAAGTGCTTCTTCTGCTAATGCTTGTGTAATGACTCCATCGCCTCGTACCTGAGCGAAGTCTCGAACTCGCTTCAATAAACGATTGGCAATCCTCGGCGTTCCACGGGAACGGAGAGCAATCTCTTCTGCAGCATCTCCAACAATCTCAACCCCAAGGATTTCTGTAGAGCGAGAGACAATGTAGGCTAGCTCATCAACCGTATAAAATTCCAACCGGCTAATGACACCAAAACGATCCCGCAGAGGCGCAGACAGCAAACCAGCGCGTGTTGTAGCCCCAATGAGAGTGAATGGTGGTAGATCAAGACGCACAGATCGCGCACTGGGACCTTTACCGATCATAATATCCAATGCAGAGTCTTCCATCGCAGGGTACATCACTTCTTCAACAGTACGATGCAGGCGATGAATCTCGTCAATAAATAGGACATCACCTTCCTGAAGATTAGTCAGCAATGCTGCTAGATCTCCTGGTCGCTCAATTGCAGGCCCTGAAGTGGTACGCAAGTTAACACCCAATTCATTAGCGACGATGTTGGCAAGTGTTGTTTTACCTAGTCCTGGTGGACCATACAATAAAACATGATCCAGTGCTTCATTACGCATTTTGGCTGCTTCAATATATACTTTTAAATTCTCCTTCACCTGATTTTGTCCGATATATTCATTCAAATACCGGGGACGAAGACTCAGCTCAACAGCTTGATCATCCATCATCAAGTTAGCGGAAATAATACGCTCATCCATGTTCATCCCTACCTTTTTAGTACGAGCAATGTGCTATCGTGTTGGTGAAGTTAGTTATCCAGTGAATAGCATTTGCAGTGCTCGTTTCATCAACACATCAACCGAATCGGCAGATGTAACATCTTTTTTCAGCTTGAGCCATACTTTGTCCAACTCGCTATCTGTGTAACCAAGTGCTTTGAGACCATCACGTGCCTCATCCCAAGCTGAGCCGCTACCTGCTTCTTCTGAAGGAGGGGCGAATAAACCTGTTGCATACGCCGCAGCACCGAACCCGTCGAGCTTATCCTTCAGGTCCAAAATCATACGCTGAGCTGTCTTTTTACCGATTCCCGGTAGTTTGGTCAGAAACGTCAGATTCTCTTGGTAAATCGCTGTAACGACATGATCAGGCGTGCCTCCTGCCAAAATGCCCAGGGCGACTCGTGGTCCAATACCAGACACCTCGATCAACTTACGAAATAAGCGCTGTTCTTCTCTTGTAACAAAACCATATAGCAACATGGCATCTTCACGCACGTGATGATGGGTATAGACCATGATCTCACCTTCTTGTTTCGCGAAAGCATATGGGTTAGGACAAAATACACGATAGCCCACACCTTGAACATCAAGCACAATATATTCATTCTCCACATGCACGAACTGTCCTCTAAGAAAATCAATCATTTTCGCAATACCTCATTTAACTTAGAATTTAATGTATAAGAATGTGCATGACATACGGCTACTGCCAACGCATCTGCTACGTCATCTGGCTTAGGAATCGCCTGCAACCGCAGAAACATTTTGACCATCTCTTGCACTTGACGTTTCTCCGCTTTGCCGTATCCTACAATCGCCTGTTTAATCTGCATCGGTGTGTACTCAGCAATAGGTAGCCCTTTCTGTGCAGCAGCCAGAATCATTACCCCTCTGGCCTGACTGACGGACATCGCTGTTGTAACGTTCCGATTGAAGAAGAGTTTCTCCAATGCGACTGCATCTGGCTTATATTTATCGATGAGCTGTACCATTCCCTCATATACGTGAAGTAATCGCTCCTCTTCAGGTGTATGAGCTTCTGTCTGAATACAGCCATATTGTACAGGAACCACTTTACTACCGATCTTATCCACAAAACCAAACCCAACAATCGCAATTCCCGGGTCTATCCCCAAAAAACGCAAACCCATCTCTCCCTTACAATAAAGCGAACATATGTATCGTTCATTTCATTATAACAAAAAGATAGACCCTGCGGCAGGAAACTTTGACTACATTTTAATCCTCATAAAATCTATCGTTCACCCTCCTATCGAGTCTTAGAAAACCTTGTCGCTTTGCCTATAAAGATGTCACAAAACGTTTCCCATCCTTCGGTGTCCAAGGTCTAGCAAAGCCCTAAACCTGTTAACAGGAAGGTATCACGCAATCCCAAAGGCTAACTTATTTCCATACGATCGGTCATCACACGACAAAAAGGACATCACTTCGATGCCCTTCTCCAGCAAACCTATAACCTGTCTTTGTTTTAATGCTCTTCAAAACTTTCTTGAGTCAACCACCATTTAGAATGACTTCTTCAGAGGCTCGTTCAACCGCATAGTCGCTAAATGTCGAAATCACACTGTTATATTCATCTTTGTCCTGCACTCGAATTCCTTGCTGTAGCTGTTCCCATACTCCCTCAGGCAATGAAGACTCAAGTGACCCAACATCCATTTGAAAAAAAGTACGGATTACTTTGTCTTCTGTAGGGCGACCTTCGTACAAATTCAGATTTCCCAATGCATCTATGCTAATATAAGCCTGCTCTTTGCATAGAGGAGAAAGGTCATCAACCTGTTGCTTAACCCGTAAACCATCTGCTGCAACTTCTGCACCCCATTCAGGATGCTGAAGTAATAACACTTCGACTTGTGAAGCTGTCATTTTGCCTAATTGCTCAGTCTCGACTCCACAAACATAGTGGACTTCCAATACAACAGCAGTTAAGTCATCAGGTGTAGCAGATCCTAGTTGTTTTACTATGGCTTGTACCTCTGCTTCCGAACGATTCTCCTCTATAGGAGCTGCCCCCATGACAGTGACGGTCTCACTAAAATCAGTTGTTAATAAACGTTGAATATGAGAAGAGATGGACAGTCCGCTATATGCTAGTATCGTTACAGCCACTAAGGCTAGACTCATCCATGCAGTTCGTTTCCAACGTCGCCAACGCCTTTTTAATTGTTTCTTTAATTTAAACGTGTTCACCTGAACCCCTTCTATCACTTTTTTTAAACCTAGTGTGACCGAAAGGGTTACCGTTTATGCACAAACAAGCTTGCATTTAAACATCACTCATATTATTTACACAAATACAAAAAGCAGATTATCTAATATAGATAATCTGCTTTCTTAGATCGGGATGACACGATTTGAACATGCGACCCCCTGGTCCCAAACCAGGTGCTCTACCAAGCTGAGCTACATCCCGTTATGTATACCGGCGAGAGGACTCGAACCTCCACGGTTTCCCACTCGATTTTGAGTCGAGCGCGTCTGCCATTCCGCCACGCCGGCATATGAAGTTATAATGGCGCGCCCTGAGAGATTCGAACTCCCGGCCTTTTGATTCGTAGTCAAACGCTCTATCCAGCTGAGCTAAGGGCGCAAATTGGAGCGGAAGACGGGAATCGAACCCGCGACCCTCGCCTTGGCAAGGCGATGCTCTACCGCTGAGCCACTTCCGCATACGGTAAGGTGTAAATAAAACAAAACCGGACTCTCATCCATGAAGCAAAATCTTAAATGGCGGAACCGACGGGATTCGAACCCGCGATCTCCTGCGTGACAGGCAGGCATGTTAGGCCAACTACACCACGGTTCCAGATCACTTTCGTAAGAAAGTATAATTGCGGGGGCAGGATTTGAACCTGCGGCCTTCGGGTTATGAGCCCGACGAGCTACCGGGCTGCTCCACCCCGCGTCGTTAAAAATATATATGGTGGAGGCTGAGGGGATCGAACCCCCGACCCTCTGCTTGTAAGGCAGATGCTCTCCCAGCTGAGCTAAGCCTCCATCTATATGACCCGTAGGGGATTCGAACCCCTGTTACCTCCGTGAAAGGGAGGTGTCTTAACCCCTTGACCAACGGGCCTTACTGGCTCCCCGAACAGGGCTCGAACCTGTGACAACTCGATTAACAGTCGAGTGCTCTACCAACTGAGCTATCAGGGAATAATATACATTTACAAAAGCAAGTGTAATTCATCATACAATGTCCACAAGCATAACTTGTATCTATGTAAGAAAAATTTGCTTGGCGGCGTCCTACTCTCCCAGGACCCTGCGGTCCAAGTACCATCGGCGCTAGAGGGCTTAACGGTCGTGTTCGGGATGGGTACGTGTGGAACCCCTCCGCTATCGCCACCAAACG
>NZ_JAKRNP010000014.1:0-92179 GCF_022346845.1 Paenibacillus sp. ACRSA
CTGCCAACGAATATGGGTGTAGATAACGTTGCGTTTGATGCAACAGACGGATTCGAGATTCAGCAAAAGGTATTGAAAGAGCTTGGTTACCCAGAAGTCAGAACACTACAGGACTATGAAAATGTGCTACGTGCTTATGTCGAAAAACACCCGACTATTGACGGTCAGCCAACGATTCCGCTGTCACTTAATGCAGATGACTGGAAAATTATGATTACAGTAACAAATCCAGCTGCTCAAACGACAGGTGGAGGTGGCGATGGTGAATATTACATTAACCCAGAAAATTATGAAGCCATGCTACATGTCAAGCGTCCAATCGAAAAAGAATATTTTCGCTGGTTGAACCATATGTACAATGAAGGACTGCTCGATAAGGATACTTTCGTACAAAAAGAAGATCAGTATAAGTCCAAAATTGCCAGTGGTCGTGTGCTTGGTCTCATTGATGCAGAGTGGGGATATTCAGATGCTGAGAATGCTCTGAAGGCTGCAGGCAAAGACGACAGCACTTATGCCCATTTCCCAGTCACATTGAATAAAGATATTAAGGATAATACCTTCCAGCCTACTGGCTTTGATGGCTATGGTATTGGGATATCAACATCAGCGAAAGACCCGGTGCGCATCATCAAATTCTTCGATTGGCTTGCTTCCGATGAAGGCCAAGTGCTTCGAAACTGGGGTATTGAAGGTAAACATTACAACGTAGTGGATGGCAAACGTGTTATTCCTGAAGAGATTCAGGATCGCAAAACAAATGATAATGCTGCATTCTCCAAAGAAACAGGTGTCGAGCTCTACTCCATCTTTAGTGCAAGATATGGTGATGGTGTGAAGGATGCAACGGATAATTATTACACGACAAGATTCCCGGAACAGATCATGGCAGGTTATACTGCTGCTGAGAAAGAGACGCTAAAAGCATATGGCATCGACACATGGAAGGGTCTATATCCACAAGAAGATGAATTCGAAATCAAAGAGTGGGGCGCGGCGTACAACATGCCAGTTCCATCGGATACAGATTACAACGTGCAGTACCAGAAAACACAGGACATCATCCGTAAACGTATCCCAGAAGCAGTGCTTGCTAAAAAAGAAAACTTCGATAAAGTATACGATGATTTCCTCGCAGAACTTGATCGAGCAGGTGCTGTAGAAATGGAGCAACAATACACGGTTTGGGTCAAAGAGCGTGTAGCACTCTGGACAGGTAAAGACGTTAAATAATACGTCTTAGTTGAAAGGCGATAGAACCGAAGAAAAGACCCTAGAATGAAGGGTCTTTTCTTCATTTTACTGTGATGTTTTACATTGACGCTCAAGGTGAAATCTCCTATAATTTTGTTAGTGTAAGCACTTTCAATGTGGTCTAAAATGAGTTTGTATTGCAGTAGCATAGAAGACGAATTTACGAATAGATTAGTGCCGTTAACACATTTACCGAAAACGTTTTATAAAATCGAACTAGAATAACATTACTTCAGGGACAGGAGCTATGTAATGACCTCACTAACGAAGAACACACAGCCGAATCGTTTATGGTATCGTCAGCCAGCAACCCGTTGGGAAGAGGCTCTTCCTATAGGAAATGGGCGTCTTGGGGGTATGGTCTACGGCGGCGATGTGGAAGAACGCATTCAACTGAACGAAGACACATTATGGTCAGGATACCCGCGCGACACAGTACAGTACAGCAGCCAGCGATATCTGAAGAAGACTCGTGAGTTAATTATGGCAGGACAGTATAGTGAAGCAGAAGAACTGTTGAACCGTGAAATGTTAGGGCGGGATGTTGAAGCTTACCAGCCAATGGGACACTTCCTATTGAAGCAGGAGCAGCTGATTGGAACCCCTGTACAGGACTTCGAACGAGAGCTTGATCTGGAAACTGGAATTGCAGCGACAAATTATATCTGTGATGGTGTTCGTTATAAACGTGAAGTGTATGCGAGTGCTACGGACGATGTAATGGTGTGTACGCTCTCAGCCGACCAGGCGGGAGCAGTGAACGTTAGCCTTTCACTAGACAGCCCACACCCATATACTTCACAAATCTCAGAAGAGGGCGTGACATTGTTCAGTCGTTGTCCCAGTCATGTTGAATCGAACTATCTCCGGGATCATCCTGAGTCCGTCATTTATGAAGATGACCGTGGAACCGCTTATGCTGTTAGTGTAAGTGTGAGTACCGTAGGCAGCAAGGCTCAGGTTGTGGTTGAAGAGGGTAACCTACGTGTTCAAGGAGCAGATCAGGTTGTGTTCTACCTGGCGGCTGCAACGTCATTTGAACGTTATGATGTCATGCCAGTGAAAGAAGGCGTGTTATTAGAGCAGACATGTCATGAGGTCATCGCAAAAGCCAAGTCCTTCAATCCTGAGCAGCTCAGGAAACGCCATGAGCAGGATCATAGTGCATTATTTGCAAGAGTTGATCTGAATCTAGGTATGACTGGCAATGGAGAATTGCCAACGGATGAGCGATTGTTAGCTTACCAAGAAGGGGCAGAAGACCCTGGACTGGAGGCTTTGTATTTTCAATATGGTCGTTATCTGCTCATGGCAAGCTCACGTCCTGGCACGCAACCAGCCAACTTACAGGGCATATGGAATCATCAGGTGGAGCCGCCGTGGCACAGTGACTACACGACGAATATCAACACAGAGATGAATTATTGGCCTGCCGAAGTCTGCAATTTGAGTGAATGCCATGACCCATTATTTGCGATGCTTGATGATTTGAGCCAGACAGGACGTAGAACCGCTCGTATCCATTATGGGGCTCGTGGCTGGACCGCACATCACAATGTGGATATATGGAGAACATCAACGCCCACAGGAGGCGATGCTAGCTGGGCATTCTGGCCAATGGGTGGTGTGTGGCTGACCGCCCATCTGTGGGAGCGATATTTGTTTACAGGAGATCAGCAATTCTTGGCAGAGCGTGCATACCCGATCATGAAGGAAGCAGCTCTATTCTGTTTAGATTGGCTTATTGAGGGGCCAGGCGGATATCTGGTCACGGCTCCGTCCACTTCACCGGAGAATAAGTTTTTGACTGAGGAAGGGGATGCTCGAAGCGTATCCATGGCTTCAACGATGGATATGAGCTTAATTCGAGAATTGTTTGACCGCTCTATCACTGCTGCGAAGCAGCTTGGACTAGATTCGGAATTAGCACAGCAGCTCTCAGAGGCGAAGAGCAAGCTATATCCTTTCCAGATTGGTAGCGAGGGGCAGCTGCAAGAATGGTTCCAAGATTTTGCCGAATCAGAGCCAGGACATCGCCATGTATCCCATCTATATGGGCTGTATCCGGGGGATCAGATCAATCGAGTGCATACACCTGAGCTTGTTGAAGCCGCACGTGTATCGCTTGAGCGTCGTATTTCACAAGGGGGCGGACATACAGGGTGGAGCTGTGCGTGGTTGATCAATCTATACGCGCGTTTGTTGGATCGTAAGCATGCTCATCAATTCGTACGTACCTTGCTTGCGCGATCGACTCATCCCAACTTGTTTGATGACCATCCTCCGTTTCAGATCGATGGCAATTTTGGAGGAACGGCCGGCATTGCTGAGATGTTACTGCAAAGTCACATGGGGGAGATCCACCTTCTGCCTACACTGCCTGAAGCTTGGGCGAGTGGTAGCGTGAAGGGGTTACGTGCACGAGGGGCTTATACGGTGGCTATGGTATGGGAGAACGGCAAGTTAGTGACAGCTGAAGTTACTGCAGACCACAGTGGTTCATTAACGCTTCGTAGTGCTTATCCTGTAAGCATTGAAGGACATGAGCAGAGCATGTCAGAGAGTACGGCGCAAGGCGATTACGTAACGACAATACGGATGACAAGCGGGCAGACGGTTCGTGTGTCAACAGAGACGGAGGAATAAACGATGACTATTTTTCAATTTCCGAAGGATTTCCGCTGGGGAACGGCAACCGCTTCTTATCAGATCGAAGGAGCTGCACAAGAAGGTGGGCGTGGTGTATCCATCTGGGATACATTTGCCCGTACACCTGGTAAAGTATTTAATGGAGATAACGGGGATGTTGCTTGTGATAGCTACCACCGCTATGAAGAAGACATCGAACTAATGAAAAAGCTTGGCATTAACACATACCGGTTCTCGATTGCTTGGCCACGTATTATTCCGGATGGGGATGGAGAGATCAATAGAGAAGGATTAGACTTCTACCATCGGTTCGTGGATAAACTGCTTGAAGCAGGAATTGAACCGTTTTGCACGTTGTATCACTGGGATCTACCGCAAACGCTGGAGGATGACGGGGGTTGGGGCAATCGTAGAACGGTAGACGCTTTCGTGAAATACGCCGAAGTGATCTTTAAAGAGTTTTCCGGAAAAATTAATTTCTGGCTGACTTTTAATGAACCGTGGTGTATTGCTTTCTTGTCCAATCTGTTAGGGATACATGCGCCAGGAAATCGTGATCTGCAAACGTCAATCAATGTTGCTCATGGATTGCTCGTTGCTCACGGCAAAGCTGTCCAATCCTTCCGTCGTTTGGGTATCACCGGACAGATTGGGATTGCTCCGAATGTGTGTTGGGCAGAGCCTTATAGCAAGTCTTCTGAAGATCAGGCTGCTTGTGACCGTTCGATTGCCTTGAATACGGATTGGTTCCTCGACCCAATCTACAAAGGCAGCTACCCACAGTTTATGGTGGACTGGTTCGCTGAAGCTGGTGCTACTGTGCCAATTCAGGAAGGTGACATGGAGATCATCTCACAGCCGATCGACTTGCTTGGCATTAATTATTACACAATGGGACTCAACCGCTTCAATCCAGAAGCAGGAGTGCTGCAATCGGAAGAAGTAGATATGGGGCTGACAAAGACGGATATTGGCTGGCCAATCGAATCCCGCGGCCTGTATGAATTTATGCACTACCTGCAAAAGTATGGAAATGTGGATGTATACATTACGGAGAACGGTGCTTGCATCAATGATGATCTGGATAATGGCAAAATTAATGATGATCGCCGGATTTCCTATTATGAACAGCATTTGGCTCAGATTCATCGGATCATCAATGATGGCATCAATCTCAAAGGCTACATGGCTTGGTCGCTGATGGATAACTTTGAATGGGCTGAAGGGTACCGTATGCGCTTTGGACTCATCCATGTGGATTACCGCTCACTTGTAAGAACACCGAAAGAAAGCTTCTATTGGTACCAAAATGTGATCAAGAACAATTGGCTGGAAACGCGTAGCTAAATGCAAGGAACATGAGGTAAGCTGGACTATAGAACGAATTCAGTCTGGATAAGCAATCATATGAAACGGTGCTCCGGTCAGACGGAGTCACCGTTTTTTTATTTCTTTAAAATTTGTACAAAAAGATTCACCGCAGGTCGTTCACTAATGTTTCAAAAGCTTGTTTGCAATTCCTGTTATGAAGCAGTGGTTTTTGGGTTATACATAACAAGAAGGTTAAATATGTACTTTGTCAACAGGTAAAAGATAAATAAAGTGTCCAAATTGAGAATAAAATTTGAACATTTGTTGACTAAAAATCATACTAATGTGGTATATTGGTATCAGTAAATAACTTACAAAAAGGGAAAAGGAAGTGTTTACTATGGCATCGAAGACAGCAATGGTAAGCCAATTGGAGCGCAAGGATAAAAATATGCGGCGCGCAGTCTTAACGATGACAGTTTTTGCCTGGATCGCGCTGATTACAGGCGTAGTGATGTGTTTGATCAACTTGAATGAATTTAATGACCGTAATCTTGGCTTGATGGTGGGTATTGGTTTCCTGGTTGGTAGCGTATTCATTTACGTTATTGCAAAAGCGATCGGATTAGTTCATACACGTCATGAAGACGAAGGTGCGGATTAATTATAATCTGCAGGTTATTCGTCCATACTAAGACTGGATAAGTAATCGGAATCCAGTCAATATAGCCCTTTGCGGATTCGTTGACCTATTCAACGAGACTGCAAAGGGCTTTATTTTTTTACGTGACATGTGATGTTTTATAATACGGAAATATCAAGTGTGCAAGTAATTTGTGAGAAAAAATTCACACATTTAGGGTGTAAAATCGACAAATTTGTTAACAAGAACAAAAAAGTTGCTCATTTCTGATATCTTTAGAAGGAATAGAGTAGTATACTGATTTTTCAGTATGAGCGAATTTAAGGAGAGGGGATCAAGATGAACAAGAAACCTAGGTCGCTAGCCCGGATTATTATTCCGGTTGTCCTGACGTTGGTTACCATCGCATTGATTGTCTGGCCAATGCTGGCAGGCGGGCAGTACGTTGTTCTGGATCCAAAGGGACCGATAGGCGCTTCACAGAGAGATTTGATCGTTATTACAACCATTCTGTGTGCTGTCATTATCGTTCCTGTGTTGATTTTGTCTGCAGTAATCGTATGGCGTTACCGCGACAAACCGGACAATAAAGCTGCATATGAGCCAAATTGGTCTCATAGTACCAAAGCTGAGGTCATTTGGTGGACGGTTCCAATTATCATCATTGGAATACTCGCTATTGTAACAGTTCGTTACACTTATGATCTAGAGCCTTCGAAGCCACTGGCTTCTGAGAAAGCACCTGTGACTATCCAAGTATCGTCATTGGACTGGAAATGGTTGTTCATGTATCCAGAGCAAGGGATTGCAACGGTCAATACGTTGAATATTCCGGCAGACCGGCCCGTGAAATTTGAACTTACCGCGGATTCACCAATGAACTCGTTCTGGATTCCGCAACTTGGTGGTCAGATTTACACAATGTCGGGTATGGCGATGACCTTGTACCTGCAAGCTGACCATGAAGGACAGTATTGGGGCTCAGGCGCCAACTTTACAGGTGAACATTTCGGCAAGATGCGTTTTGATGTGAATGCTACATCAGACGAAGAGTTTGACAACTGGGTAAGAGAAGTGAAGCAAAATTCCCAAGAGTTGACACAAGAAGGATACGATGCACTTACTGAACCTGGAACAAGCAATGTTGCTTATTACTCAGCCTTCCCAGAAGGTCTGTTCCAGAATATCGTAACCAAGTATGTTGTAGATGGTAATGGAGCTCATAGTAAGCACGGAAGCTCAAGTGAAGCTGCTGGAGCTAATCAAGCCACTCAAGAGTCCAATCAAGACGAGGACAAGAGTGCTAACTAAAGATTCGAAAGGAGAGCCCAATGTTAGAGACAATTAAAGAGTTTGCATCGGAGTTTTTCGTAACTGGTGATCCACTCATCTATGGTGCGATGGTATCGATCGGGATTACGATGATTGCTATTGTAGCGGTGCTAACTTATTTTAAAAAATGGGGCTGGCTCTGGCGTAACTGGTTAACTACTGTCGATCACAAGAAGATCGGTATTATGTATATCATCGCTTCCATTATCATGTTGTTCCGTGGTGGTGTGGATGCGCTGATGATGCGTCTTCAGCTAGCAATGCCTAATATGGATTTCTTACACCCTGAGCATTATAATCAGGTCTTTACAACTCATGGTACGATCATGATCTTGTTCATGGCGATGCCATTTATGTTTGGTTTATTTAACGTTATCGTGCCACTTCAGATCGGAGCGAGAGACGTTGCGTTCCCGTTCCTGAATGCACTGAGCTTCTGGTTGTTCTTCCTAGGAGCAATGCTGTTTAACCTTTCCTTCGTTATTGGTGGTTCACCTGACGCAGGATGGCTGAGTTATCCGCCTCTATCGGAGCTGTCGCACAGTCCGGGGGTAGGACAGAACTTCTATATATGGGGTATCCAAATATCGGGTATCGGTTCCCTGGCTACCGGTATCAACTTTATGGTTACCATCATTAAAATGCGTGCGCCAGGTATGCGTTGGATGAAGCTGCCGATGTTCACATGGTCAGTATTCTCCACTTGTATTATTATCTTGTTTGCATTCCCGATCTTGACTGTGACACTTGCATTGCTCTTCCTCGACAGGTTTGCCGGGGCGCATTTCTTCACACTTGATCTGGGCGGTAACCCAATGATGTATATCAACTTGATCTGGATGTGGGGTCACCCTGAGGTATACATTGTCGTCTTGCCGGCATTCGGTGTGTTCTCCGAGATCGTAAGTACGTTCTCGCGGAAAAAACTGTTTGGTTACAAATCGATGGTATTCGCGATGCTGATCATCAGCTTCCTGTCCTTCTTCACATGGGCGCATCACTTCTTCACGATGGGTTCCGGAGCGGACGTGAATGCATTCTTCGCAGTAACCACGATGTTGATTGCAATCCCAACAGGGGTTAAGATATTTAACTGGTTGTTTACGATGTATCGAGGAAGGATTCGCATGGCAACGCCAATGATGTGGACACTTGCCTTTATCCCTTGCTTTATCGTCGGGGGGATGACGGGTGTTATGTTGTCTGTTGCTCCTGCAGACTTCCAGTTCCACAACAGTTACTTCTTGATTGCTCACTTCCACCAAGTATTGATCGGTGGCGTTGTATTCGGATACTTCGCAGGTCTGTACTACTGGTGGCCTAAAATGTTCGGTTTCCAACTGGAAGAGAAACTGGGCAAATGGGCATTCTGGACTTGGAATATCGGTTTCTATGTCTGCTTCATGCCGCAGTACGCTGTCGGTCTGATGGGTATGACACGTCGTCTGAGCACTTACGGCTGGGACACTGGCTGGTGGGAATTGAACTTCGTATCTACGATTGGTGCATTCCTAATGGGTGTCGGATTCTTGTTCCAAGTTGCACAAATTGCAGACGGTATTCGCAAATACAAATCACTCAAAGCTTCTGGCGACCCATGGGATGCTCGTACGCTTGAGTGGTCGATTCCTTCACCAGCTCCTGAGTACAACTTCGCTGTTACACCTCGCGGAGATGATATTGATGAGTGGTGGGAAGAGAAAGAACGTCGTGCTAAAGGCATCTATCCGCCAGAGCAAAAACTCGAGCCGATTCATATGCCGAAGAACTCTGGAATTCCGTTCGTTATGTCTGTCTTCTGGTTCATTGCCGGCTTCGGCTTTGTATTCGGATGGCTGTGGATGGCGATTCTCGGACTTGCCGGCGTAGGTATCTGCATGATCGCCCGTTCATTCTCATACGACACGGATTATTACATTCCGGTTGACGAAATTAAGCGTACCGAAGCGTCGTTAAGGGGGTCGGTATAGATGGCTCAAGCAGCCGCTAAGCACGGTGAGAATCATGCACATGGTCATGATCATGGCCACCATGATCCACAGGAAATGAAAATTCTCGGTTTCTGGTTCTTCCTGATTTCCGACGTAATCTTGTTCTCCGTATTGTTCGCAACCTTCATTGTGTTGCGTGACAATACGGCGGGCGGACCAATTTTGTCTGACTTGATTAAAATGCCTGGTGTTATTGCTGAAACATTCCTCTTGCTCACAAGTTCATTTACGAGCGGACTTGCTGTTCTGGCAATGAACCAAGGTAAAGTTAAACAGTTGATTAACTGGCTTATCGTTACAGCCGTTCTAGGTGCAGGCTTCCTTGCACTGGAGATTTATGAGTTTGTTGAGATGGTTCACGAAGGATTCAGCTACACGACGAGTGCTGCTTCTGGCGCATTCTTCACCTTGGTGGGTACTCACGGACTTCACGTATCGCTCGGTCTGATCTGGATGATTGGATTGATGTTCCAACTGAAAAAGCGTGGAATTACCGATGTAACTCGCGGTAAAATCAACGTAATCAGCTTGTACTGGCACTTCTTGGACGTTGTATGGATCTTCCTTCTATCCATCGTCTATCTGATGGGGGTGATGTAGATGGCAGAGCACAACACACATGATTCCCATGGCCATGAACAACATGGCTCGCTGAAGTCCTATGTCATCGGTTTTATTCTCTCTATCGTTCTAACGATCATCCCGCTGGTGGTTGTTCTGAACGACATGATGGGTAAAACAGGAACAATGGTTGTTATTCTTGGTACAGCTGCACTTCAGTTTGTGGTTCAACTCTTCTTCTTCATGCATATTCGTGAAACAGAGAAACCACGCTGGAATGTTATGGCTCTCATTTTCGGGCTTCTGATGATGATGACCATCGTTATCGGCTCGATCTGGATCATGCTTAATAACGCAGTTGCACATTAAGTTTCAGACTCAAAAGGGATTTCCCGGTCTATCTATGACCGTGGGAATCCCTTTTTTTGTTTGGAGTTTTTTTCCTAAAACTCGAACCGTTTTATCTAGCTTAATGTGATTCCATCGAACGGATCGATTGATTGCACAAGTCAAACTTGTGAGGTTGTATGGATACGGATATCAATATAAATGTACATATTTAACTACATTGGTTGTTTTATTTTGAAAAAAAGGTACACAAAAGATATAAAATGAACTAAAATGAACTTATATGAACATCATTCAAATGACGAAGGGAATGGATTAAACATGGAAAACCGTTACGCTGCACACCCTAATGAAGTAAAAACATATGATACGTCTCGTCTGCGTGAGGAATTTTTGATGGAGCAGCTATTCGCTGTAGATGAATTAGTAACCGTATATTCCCATGTGGATCGTTATATTGTAGGAACGGCTGTACCACAGAGCAAGGATATTACGCTCGAAGTGAACTTGAAGGATATTGGAACGGACTTTTTCTTAGAGCGTCGTGAAATCGGTATCATTAATGTTGGCGGACATGGAACGGTAACCGCTGATGGTCAAGGCTATGAGATCGGTGCGAAGGAATGTCTATATATCGGACGTGGCGTTAAAGAGGTTCTGTTCAAGAGCAGCGACAATGCTCAGCCAGCACAATTCTACTTCGTATCAACACCAGCACACCATACGTATCCAACGGTAAAAGCTACACAAGAGCAAGCACAGCCTAACCATCTGGGCAGCATCGAAAGCTCGAATGAACGCACAATCTATCGTTATATCCACCAAGGCGAAGGCGGCATTCAGAGCTGTCAACTTGTCATGGGTATTACTGAGCTCAACAAGGGTAACATGTGGAACACCATGCCTGCACATACCCATAATCGTCGTTCCGAAGTATACTTATATTGGAATCTGCCAGAGGATGGCGTAGTGTTCCACATGATGGGTGAGCCAAACGAAACACGTCATCTGGTTGTTCGTGATCGTCAGGCGATCATTTCACCAAGCTGGTCTATTCACAGTGGCGTAGGTACAAGCAATTATACGTTCTGTTGGGCGATGGCTGGTGAGAACCAAACCTTCGAAGATATGGACGGCGTAGCAATGAAAGATCTGAAGTAATACACTGTATGTGAGACAGGTTAGTCATTTTAATTCAGTTATATAGGAAGTTGATTGTGATGAATCCATTGAAGCGACATGAGAAAATTATGGAGGCGTTGTTACAACGCCAGGAAGTGACCGTTAGTGATCTAAGTGAACTGCTGGAGGTTACGGGTAAGACGGTAAGGGAAGATCTTGCCAAGCTGGAGAGCATGGGTTTACTTGTCCGTGTGCACGGTGGGGCAATGTTGGCTCAGAACGACCAATATGGTATTCTGAACAGCCGCGGAGTCATTGAGAAACACCATCCGGAAAAAACGGAAATTGCCGAACGGGCACTTGCTTATATACGTCATGGAGATATTGTTGCATTGGACGGCGGAAGTACGACGCTAGAGATGGCAAGACGTATGGATAATCTCTCGTTGACCGTGGTCACGAATGACCTGTTTATTATTGCGGAGTTAACGAAGAAGGAACAGGTTCGGTTGGTTGTGCCAGGGGGAGCGCGAGTTCGAAATATGCTGGTAGGTGACGATACGGCTACCTTTATTTCGGGGCTTAATATCCATAAAGCATTTATCTCCACCACTGCACTTCATCCCGAGTTCGGATTATCCATCTATACAGGTGATCTCGTACCGTTGAAAAAAGCAATGATCTCAGCATCCCAACAAGTATACGGTGTTGTGGATCATCATAAATTCGGACAATTTGCCCTGAGAACCTTTGCGGATTGTTCAGAGCTTGATTGCATTATCAGCGATCATCGACTAGATGAAGAGACAGCGGCGCTATATAGTCAGAGCGGTGTCAAAGTGGATTATCAAAGTTAACTTAATTACGGTTTGCATATCATAACATGCGGAGGAATCACATATGAACTCATTTGATTTGAGTGGACAAGTTGCTCTCGTGACCGGAACATCTGGAGGGCTGGGACAAGGTATGGCGATCGGGCTGGCAGAAGCAGGAGCCGATGTTGTCCTGGTGTCCTATTCCAAACCTGTGGAAACAGCCAGTGCTATCGAGGCATTGGGACGCAAAGCTTATGTTATAGAAGCGGATCTGAGTATTGAGGATGAACTGTCTAAAGTGTTTGAAGAGGCACTATCCTTTCAAGGCAAAATTGATATTCTAGTGAACAACGCAGGTATCATTCGCCGCACACCTGCTGCAGATCATGGGCAGCAGGACTGGCATGATGTCATTGCGCTTAATTTGAATAGCGTATTTTTCCTAAGTCAACTGGCGGGTAGACATATGATCGAACGTGGTAGCGGCAAAATCATAAACATTGCATCTATGCTGTCCTATCAGGGTGGAATTAATGTACCTGGATATACAGCGAGTAAACATGGTGTTGCTGGTCTGACCAAAGCGCTCGCGAATGAGTGGGCAGGTAAAGGTGTACAGATTAACGCAATTGCACCAGGTTATATGGAAACGGACAATACAACGCAGATCCGGGCAGATGAGAATCGGTACCGTGATATTACAGCGCGCATCCCGGCTGGACGTTGGGGAACACCCGAAGACTTGAAAGGGCCGGTCGTATTCTTGGCATCTTCAGCCTCGGACTACTTGAATGGTCATGTACTTAATGTCGATGGTGGCTGGCTCGCTCGCTAGGTTTCCACCCATCCGATTATAAAGGAGACAAGAATGATGAAACTTGGTATTCTAGCGCATACGTTCGGTAAGCAGCCTACAGCACAGCTTGCGCAGACGATCGCAGATAACGGGTTCAATTCGGTGCAGCTTGCGCTTGCCAAAGCACTCTCCGATGTTGATTCTGCGAATGGCAAGTTAAGCCCTGGGCTGGCGAATGAAATTGGAGATCAATTTGCACAGCGCGGTGTGAAGATTGCAGTGCTCGGCTGTTATATTAATCCGATTGACCCCGATCCGGTGAGCCGACGTGCAGATATTGATCGATTCAAGGAACACCTAAGGTATGCTAGAGATTTCGGGTGCAGCATGGTTGCAACCGAAACGGGTGGTTTGGACACGTATCTCAGTACACATCCGGATACGTATGAAGAACATGCATGGAATGTATTGCGAGCAACAGTAGAGGAGATCGCGGAAGAGGCTGAGAAGTGGGGCGTTCATGCTGCGATTGAGCCTGTGTCGACGCACACATTGCATACGCGTGAACATATGGTGCGTTTGTTTGAAGAGATTCCTTCCTCCAATCTGGGAATGTTGTTCGATCCATGTAACTTGATTAAACAACATCATGTAGCTGATCAGGCGGGTTTTCTGCGTGAAGTAATGGAGACGCTGTATCAGCGCATCATTGTGATTCATGCCAAGGACGTGGCCTTCAATGCCCAAGGGGAGAAGATTAATCCTGTACCCGGTGCTGGTATTTTAGATTATCCGTTATTTTTTGAACTGTTGAAGCAATATAAGCCGCATATTGATATTTCATTAGAAGGTGTGACTGCGGAAGAGGCAGTACCAGCGGCTAAACATCTACGTGAAGTATGGAATGGCGTACGAGTATAAACGTTAGTTCTTGTTGATTCGCAGCAGGAATGAAGTGAGTGAAAATAACTAAGGAACCTTTGCACTAGCAAAGGTTTTTTGGTATACCAAGACGATGAATGCTATATTTATAATTTCTCATCGGAAAAATCGGAAATAATTCTTTTCAAATACGACATCTTGTGAGAGAATATGGAAAACATACGCCACCAAGTGAGTACATCCAGAGATTCAGAGACGTATACCTAAGGGAGGATACAGATTTTATGTCAAACGAACGTGAGCTTTCATTTGAGACATTGGCAATTCATGCAGGCCAGGAAATAGACCCTACAACACATGCACGTGCTGTACCTTTGTATCAGACAACATCTTATGGTTTCCGTGACACTGAACATGCTGCCAATTTGTTTGGATTGAAAGAGTTTGGCAACATCTATACACGTCTGATGAATCCAACAACGGATGTATTTGAGCAACGCATTGCAGCACTGGAAGGTGGAGCAGGAGCTTTGGCTACAGCTTCAGGTCAGGCGGCAATCACCTTCTCACTTCTCAATATTGCTGGCGCAGGTGATGAGATTGTGTCCTCCGCAAGTCTCTATGGAGGAACGTACAACTTATTCTCTACAACACTGCCGAAGCTAGGAATCGACGTGAAATTCGTGGATTCTAATGACCCTGAGAACTTCCGGGCAGCAATTACGGAGAAAACAAAGGCATTGTTCGCTGAAACGATTGGTAACCCTCAAGGGAATGTGCTAGATATTGAAGCTGTCGCGGCGATTGCTCATGAACATGGTATTCCGTTGATCGTAGACAATACGTTCCCAAGTCCATATCTGCTTCGACCGATTGAGCATGGAGCAGATATTGTTGTGCATTCGGCTACGAAATTCATTGGGGGACATGGTACTTCTATTGGTGGCGTCATCGTGGACAGCGGAAAATTTGATTGGAAGGCAAGTGGGAAGTTCCCGGGTCTAACTGAGCCAGATTCCAGCTACAATGGCGTCGTGTACACGGAGGCTGTTGGACCAATCGCTTATATTATCAAAGCACGTGTCCAGTTGTTAAGAGACATCGGTGCAACGATCTCACCTTTCAACTCATGGCTGCTACTGCAGGGACTGGAGACACTTCACCTACGTGTGGAACGTCATAGTAGTAATGCACTAGCGGTTGCAGAATATCTAGAGAAACATGAAGATGTATTATGGGTAAGCTATGCAGGTCTGCCAAGTCATGCATCGTATGAACTCGCACAGAAGTATCTCCCGAGAGGTCAAGGCGCGATTTTAACCTTTGGTATCAAAGGTGGGGTAGATGCAGGACGTAAACTGATCGAGAATGTGAAGCTGTTCTCTCACCTTGCGAATGTGGGTGACTCGAAGTCTCTGATTATTCACCCAGCAAGTACAACACATCAGCAACTATCAGAAGATGAGCAGACAGCAGCAGGTGTTAATCCAGAGCTGATTCGTTTATCGGTGGGTACGGAGAATATTCAAGATATCTTGTATGATCTGGAGCAAGCAATCCAAGCAAGTCAACAAGCCAGCGTTAGTGTATAAGTTCGTGTGAAGTTTAGCTGCTCGTGTTGAATATATGAAGAAGATATTTGCTGGAAGCCAGATAAACTAATATGTCTCATTTGACCTCTAAGACAAAAAAACAAACTTAAGTCACCATCCTTATGGATCAGTGGCTTTTTGCTTTTTTCGTGGAACAACTGTGAGAATCCCCATTTACAAATTTCAATTACAGGCATATAATAACTAAAAGTTGGTTGAGGTAAAAATAATTGCATAAGTACAAAAATGATTATCATTCTCATTTGATCACCATGCTGCTGCGGGATTCCCGCAGCAGCATGTGTCATTTTTAGGGCATTAACAATGGATCTCATTCTCAATACAACGCATCTTTGGAATACGAAATCAGCAAGATAATTCGTTCCAACATTCAGAAAGGACAGTGATGAACATGCAAGCTATATATCAACCCACTCACAAGCAAGTTAAGGAAGAGAAGAGCTCAACGAATACGCCTAATCCAAACCGTGATCGTAGGCCGAACTTTCGAGTGATGCTCCGCAACAAGGAGATGCAGGCAGCACTAGGCAGTGGACTCATGATGTTAATTGCCTGGAGTACAGCTTCGTGGTCTCAGCCATTATCCATCATGATATACATTGTGGCTTATGCTTTGGGAGGTTGGACAAAGGCAAAAGAGGGAATAGAGACTCTGATCAAGGATCGAGATCTGGACGTGAATTTACTTATGATTGCAGCATCGCTTGGGGCTGCGGCGATTGGGTACTGGAATGAAGGAGCAATGCTAATCTTTATTTTTGCACTTAGTGGAGCCTTGGAAAGTTATGCGACAGAACGTAGTCATAAGGATATCTCATCCTTACTGGCGTTGAAACCTGAAACAGCACTCCGTATTGAGGAAGGACAGATGAATCTTGTTGCGATTGATGAGCTACAGCCTGGCGATCTGCTGTTAGTCAAACCAGGAGAAATGGTGCCTGCTGATGGGGTTGTGTATCGCGGAAGTTCTTTTATTAATCAATCATCAATTACCGGGGAATCATTGCCAGTGGATAAAGGTGCTGGTGACGAGGTGTACGCTGGGACAATGAACGGTGAAGGTGCATTATATGTCGAAGTTACCAAGTCAGCTGAGGGCTCACTCTTTGGCAAAATTATTAGATTGGTTGAGGAGGCGCAGGCGGAAGTCCCTGATTCACAACGTTTCATCGAACGATTTGAAGGCATATATGCGCGCATCGTTGTGCTCGTGACATTATTGATTATCGGGGGAACACCGTTATTGTTTGGCTGGACGTGGGGGGATGCTTTTTATAAAGCGATGGTGTTTCTGGTTGTAGCGTCTCCTTGTGCACTCGTATCTTCCATTATGCCGGTAATGTTATCCGCAATGTCCAGCAGTGCCCGTCGAGGAATTTTATTTAAGGGTGGGGCACATGTGGAGAATCTGGCTCAGACCCAAGTGGTTGCTTTTGATAAAACAGGAACATTAACGATGGGCATGCCTCAGGTCACGGACATCGTAACAGCAGAAGCTTATGATCGTACCCAAGTGCTTGCTGCTGTAGCAAGCATTGAGAATCTCTCGATGCATCCTCTCGCTCGCGCCATTGTAGATCAGGCGATGCTTGAGCACATTGAACTTCCACAAGCCGAGCAGGTACAGACACTAACCGGTTGGGGCATTGAAGGTACGGTGAATGATGTACATTGGAGAATTGGGAAAACAGATGAGATTGATAAAGATGCGGATACCCGTTGGTATGATGAACGTGCTCGTCTAGAGGGTGAAGGCAAGACGGTATCTGTGGTGACAGCAGACGGAAAAATTGTAGGGCTAATCGCGATGCGGGATACGGTTCGTCCACAGGCAGCAACGGCTGTAAGAAAGCTTAAAGCGATGGGTGTACATGTAGCGATGCTGACAGGTGATCGTGCAGAGGCAGCTACTGTTATTGCACGTGAAACTGGAGTAGATATCGTCTATGCGGATCTGTTCCCCGAAGATAAGGTGAAGCAGGTACACGCTTTGCGCAAGCAATATGGCCAGGTGTTGATGGTCGGCGATGGCGTTAATGATGCCCCTGCACTTGCCGCAGCGACGGTAGGAATGGGCATGGGGGTATCCGGAAGTGGTACGGCACTAGAGGTAGCTGATGTTGTGTTGATGAATGATCGTATCGAGGAAATTGCATGGGTGATTGTGCAAGCTCGACGTGCGCAGCGGACTATTAAGCAGAATATGGTGTTTGCAATTACCGTTATCCTTGCATTAATTGCCGGAAACTTCCTTCAAGATGTAGCATTGCCTCTAGGCGTTGTGGGGCATGAAGGCAGTACGATTTTAGTTATTTTAAATGGTCTTAGATTGCTGCGTTAAGGTCACGATTCACAGTGCAATTGCATTGCGAGACGAGGACTTGAGAAAGGAGCTTGGCGCCTTCTATGATGAATTAGAGAAATTCAATGTGGAATTGATTCGATTTATTCAATCTTGATTCGGCAACGTATAGTCACTTACAATGAATTCCAACTATTTCATGGAATCTTCATTTATGGCCAAAAAGAGAACCCAATCGGCAGCGGTGAGCTGTTGGATCGGGTTCTCTTTTTTTGATCTCATATATACGTTATACGTTATGAAATGTGTTATGTGTGGAACGTGCGATTTGCTTTTTCGGTGGATTAAGTGATCTCCTAGAAAAGTACATGTTCAAAAGGGTTGGTTCTCAACCTCTAGAAAAGTTCAGTCAGACCAATCATGGTGATAAGTCCGAGTAGGAATGAGACGGTTGCGACTCTTGCATTGCCATCCCCGTGGCTTTCGGGAATTAACTCTTTGTAGACAATGAACATCATAGCTCCAGCTGCGAAAGCCAGACCATACGGTACAAGACCTTCAACCAGACTGCTCAGCGTATATCCGATCATTGCTGTAATAATCTCAACGGCTCCCGTGAGAGTAGCAATGCCCAGTGCTTTGAAGCGACCAATGTTCTGATTAACGAGGAAAAGGGCGACAAGGAACCCTTCAGGTGCATTTTGCAAACCAATGGACAACGCGATCAGGTTACCTAGACCAGCATCACCACTGGCGTAGCTAACACCAACGGAGAGTCCTTCCGGCAAGTTATGCATCGTAATCGCCGCGATAATCATGAAGGCTTTGGCTTCAATTTTGAATGGCATCTTCTCGGGATTTTCCAAATCCACATGCGGAATCTTCATCTCTAACACGAGTAAAACCATACTACCGAGCATAATGCCCACAGCCAGTACAAATAGGTTCGATTGACCAAGTGCTTCAGGAATCAGATTGTAGACGGAGGCAGAGGTCATTATACCAGCTGCGTACGCCAGCAAAATATCACGGAGTCGATGTGTTACTTTGCGCATAAATAAAATGGGTATGGCGCCAAGGCCGGTGGACATGGCCGAAATAAAGCTGCCAAGGAGTGCTTCGTTCATGCTTCTATTTTCCCTCCTGATGAAGACTTCTTCATAATCGCTGCAGAGCATTGACACCTTACACAAAAGAGATCATAATGAACAACAGATTAGAATGATTATAAATTAGAATTCCGTTTCTGCATAGGGCAATTGTCATAACAGTCCAGTCATGTGGACATGATCTGGGCTCTCATTTTTAGTGTATGCAAAGGCGTTTGCTTTTGATGCTGGAGAGTCGAACCTTTTTGTAGAAACCGGGGGAGGAACTATACATGTATAAATCAATTATTATTGGAACAGGTCCTGCGGGATTGACAGCAGCAATTTATCTGGCACGTGCCAACTTGAGCCCACTCGTTATTGAAGGACCACAACCTGGTGGTCAATTGACAACAACAACAGAAGTTGAGAACTTCCCAGGTTTCCCTGATGGAATTATGGGTCCTGAATTGATGGATAATATGCGTAAACAAGCAGAACGCTTCGGTGCAGAATTCCGCACAGGCTGGGTGAATAACATCGACATGAGCGAGCGTCCATTCAAAATCCAAGTTGAAGGTATGGGAGAACTCGTATCGGAAACGCTGATCTTGTCTACAGGCGCATCTGCTAAATACCTTGGCATTCCTGGTGAAGAAACCAATGTTGGACGTGGTGTAAGTACTTGTGCAACATGTGACGGATTCTTCTTCCGTAACAAAGAAATTATCGTTATTGGTGGCGGTGACTCCGCACTCGAAGAAGCAAGCTTCCTGTCCCGTTTTGGCTCCAAAGTAACGTTGGTACACCGTCGTGAGGAACTGCGTGGCTCCAAAATCATGCAGGATCGTGCACGCAGCAACGAAAAAGTAGAGATGGCTTTGAATCGTACTCCGCTTGAAGTACTTGCTGGTGAGAATGGTGTAACTGGACTGAAAGTGCTGAACAACGCAACAGGTGAAGAAGAAGTGATCCCTGCGAGCGGTGTATTCGTAGCGATTGGTCATACGCCTAACACAGGCTTCTTGGGTGGACAGATCACAACTGACGAGCATGGTTACATTTTGACAACACCAGGCACTTCCGAGACGAACATCCCAGGTGTATTCGCTTGTGGAGATGTACAGGATACTCGTTACAAACAAGCCATTACAGCAGCAGGAAGTGGATGTATGGCGGCAATGGATACAGAGAAATATATCGAGAGCTTGGAGCACACTGCAGTTTCTCTGTAAGAATCTGCTGAATGCTGTATGAAGCAAGATGGCTAGATCAATAAATATAAAAAATAACTAAACTATATGAGGTGAATAGATCATGGAAAACGTAATTGTATACACATCGACTAACTGCCCGAACTGCAAATCGGTTAAGAGTTTCTTGGCTGATAAAGGTATCGCTTATGAAGAGCGTAACATCGAAACTAGCGATGAATTCGCACAACAAGTATGGGACATGGGCGTACGTGCTGTACCACTGACTGTTATCGGCGAACATCGCATCCTGGGAATGAACAAAACACAATTCGCTAAAGCATTGGACGCATAAATCAGACGAATCGTCTGAGCGTTACAGGGTGGAAGACGTAAGATAATCTATAGCTATTCCGGTTCGCGCGAGCCGTTTGAATATAAATATACGAGAGAAGCCTTAGTCCAGATTAGGATTAAGGCTTCTTTTGTTCGTTCTGCTTCTAAACAGGTGATTACATGAAAAATCCCCTTCTAGTAGCAATTCAGAGACATGATCACATGCCTTATGAATAACTGCAGAAGAGGATTTTGCGTTGCGTGTGTTACATCAAGTTATTGTTCATCTAGAAAAAGATACTCATAAAGGTCTGAAATATTACATACACCACTAAGCCTGACAGCATGTACATGAAACCAGCCTTTTTTTTGCTCTGAAATAACCGGAGTATGCCAAGGCTGAACATTGGCGCAAGCACGATCAGGAACAGGAGTACGGTGACAAACATTTGCGCCGAGATATCTGAGGTATCTACGTAGGTCACAGGTGTTCACTCCGTTTCGTTATAGGGAATAACATAACGACGTACATGTCGCCATGACAAAAATCACATATATTCATTATACCCCTGGATTTCTTTAACAAAAAGGGAGGAAATGGGGCGAAATGATGTCAATTTCATTAGTTATTAGACGGATATTCTGATTCTACCTAAAAATTGGGAAATAGCAGAGTAAGCCGCACCCACTCTTGTTGAACGGCTACCTAGAGCAGCCCATTCAATCTGCAAACTGCGGCGATGATATGGCAGGGTCCGCTCCTCAACAACTTGTCTTAATGCCGTTTCGATCCATGGTCGTGCTTTGGATAATCCTCCACCAATAATGATACGCTCTGGATTGAAGCTATTGACGATATTAGTAATGCCAATACCTAATTTACGACCGATGCCTTCGTACAATGCCAATACAGCTTCATGCCCTTGAGCGGCGTATTCAATCAATTCTTGGGTTGTGTGTGCAGGCAAATGTACTTGATAATCGGGATGTTCATAAGCTCTCTCCGAAGCATATAACTCCCAGCAGCCGCGGTTGCCACAAGAGCAAGGTCTTCCCTCAGATTCAATAGACATATGACCGGTTTCTCCGGCATAACCCCAAGCGCCTTTGTACAATTCGCCATCTACCATAATGCCTGAACCAATCCCGATGCCTGCGCTAATGTAGATTAGATGTCGAACGCCGATACCTGCGCCAAAATTCAGTTCACCATGAGCACCAGCATTGGCCTCATTATCAATCGTGACAGGTAGTTGAAAAGCTTCCTCTAACATGGCACGTAGGGGAACTTTCTCCCACTGTAGATTGGGTGCGTATAGCACAGTACCTTCCTCATCAACCATGCCGGGCACACCGATGCCAATACCAATTACGCCATGAGGTGAAGGCGGTGCAGTTTGGATTAAGTAATCAGCCGCGAGCTTCAACTGCTCAAATACGGACGATACATCATGCTGCTCCAATTGTACGGCATATTCGGTAATAATATGGCCTTCCAGATCCGTAAGTACACCTTTTAAATGAGTGACACTGAGTTCCAATCCAACCGCATAGCCGGCTGTACCTCGAAAGAGCAGCATCAGTGGTTTTCGTCCGCCACTAGACTCTCCTGGACCGATCTCTTGTACTAACTCGTCATTGATTAAATCAGCGACCAGATTAGAGACGGTGGCTTTGTTAAGCCCTGTAACCTCGGATAATCGCGCACGAGAGAGGGGGGCATGACGTCTAATAGTATCGAGGACGATCGATTTATTTATTTTTTTGACCAGCATCTGGTCTCCGGTAATTTTCATATCAACAAGGCACTCCTATTCTCTCTGCTAAAAGAGTTCGCAATGATATCCGATAGCAAGCTATTCGACTATTATAGCGTAAACAAACGTGCAAAAAACATTTTTATTTAACTTTGTTTAGTGGATAGACAAAGTATAATCGATGTGATAGGATAACGGTGTAAACGATTTCTTTAAAACTATTGAGGAGGCATTTTACACATGGCCTATTTTGAATCCGTTAATAAAATTGCATTCGAAGGTAAAGATTCCACGAATCCATTTTCTTTTAAACACTATAATCCAGAAGAAGTTGTTGCTGGCAAAACGATGGAAGATCACTTCCGTTTCGGCATGGCTTACTGGCATACATTAACTGCAGGCGGCAGTGATCCGTTTGGTGCGGAGACTGCTGTTCGTTCTTGGGATAGCTACTCCGGTCTGGATAAAGCGAAAGTTCGCGTTGAAGCGGCTTTTGAATTTATGGAAAAAATGAATCTGCCGTACTTCTGTTTCCACGATGTGGACATCGCTCCAGAAGGTGCAACACTGCGTGAATTCTACAGTAACATCGATACGATCGTTGATCTGCTGGAAGAGCATATGAAAGCTAGCGGCAAAAAGCTGCTCTGGAACACGGCGAACATGTTCTCCAACCCACGCTTCATGTTTGGTGCAGCTTCCACGTGTAACGCTGATGTATATGCTCATGCAGCTGCACAGATCAAGAAAGGTCTGGAAGTTGGTAAACGTCTGGGTGCAGAAAACTATGTATTCTGGGGCGGTCGTGAAGGTTACGACACATTGCTGAATACAGACATGCAACTGGAGCAAGACAACATTGCTCGTATGTTCCACATGGCTGTTGATTATGCGAAGGAAATCGGCTTCGACGCTCAATTCCTGATCGAGCCTAAACCAAAAGAGCCAACGAAGCATCAATATGACTTCGATGCAGCTACTTCCATTGCATTCTTGCAAAAGTATGATCTGGACAAACAGTTCAAGCTGAACCTGGAAGCGAACCATGCTACACTGGCAGGTCATACGTTTGATCATGAGATCCGCGTAGCACGTATCAACGGCATGCTCGGTTCCCTGGATGCAAACCAAGGTGATCTGCTGATCGGTTGGGATACGGATGAGTTCCCAGTGGACATGTACGATGCAACATTGACAATGTACGAAGTATTGAAAAACGGCGGTATCGGCCGTGGTGGCGTGAACTTTGACGCGAAAGTTCGTCGTGGTTCCTTCGAGCCTGAGGATCTGTTCCTGGCACACATCGCTGGTATGGACACGTATGCAAAAGGTCTGAAAGTAGCTGCAAAACTGATCGAAGATCGCGTATTCGATGACTTCATCGAAAAACGTTACAGCAGCTTCAGCGAAGGCATTGGTGCAGAAGTGGTTGAAGGTAAAGCGACACTTGCTTCCCTTGCTGAGTATGCACTGAACAACGAAAGCCCACGCAAAAACCAATCCGGACGTCAGGAATTGCTGAGAGCAAAACTCAACCAATACATCCTGGCTGACTAAGACAGTCATAGAGCAAGGCGGATTCATGCTCTGGTTGCTCTGCCTATGACCAGATCATAAGCGAGCATAATGCAAAGCATGAATACCTCTTCCTACTCGGTGCAGGAACATCTTGCACCCTGGACGTTGAATAAGCGTGACATTCAAACCGTCCCCGCTTTCCTCTGGGAAGGCGGGGACGGTTTTTTTTGAAACGTGAGCAGCACAGCATACGGCGATCTTACAATGAAATGTAGGAAGGGCATGCGGAACGGAGTGGACAGTAAGAACCTGGAGAAGCGAAGCGTGCGCTTTATTCCCGGATTTTACCCTTGAACAAGGGGGAATGAGAAAATCTGGGGATAACGACGGTCGGAGGGTCTTTTGGCCACGGAGTGACCTTGCATGCCTCATCTAAGATTTACATCGTTCACAACCAATGACGGTGTGATGTCATTGGAGGGTCCTAGCTGCCCAAAACGAGTACGTTGTACCGTTTGAATGAAATGTAGAAAGGGCATGCAAAACGGAGTGATCAGAAAGAACCCTAGGAAGCGAAGCGTGCGCATTTATCCTGGGATTTCTCCCTTTTCAAAAGGGAATCAAGGAAATTCAGGGATAACGGCGATCCAAGGGTCTTCTGATTACGGAGTGACCTTACATGCCCGAGTTTTTTTATTCAATCCTGCTACAAACGAAAGGAGTATACTTATGAGTTACGTAATTGGTGTCGATCTAGGAACGAGCGCAGTTAAGACTGTACTGGTTAACCGTGAAGGTAAAGTGGCATTTGAAGCATCTGAGTCATACCCGCTTTACCAGCCTAAGGCTGGATACAGCGAACAGAATCCAGAGGACTGGGTAGAGCAGACGATTGTATCGCTTCGCAAATTGTTGGAGGTATCTGGCGTACAGCCTTCCGAAATTGAAGGTTTGAGCTTCTCTGGACAGATGCATGGACTTGTATTGGTAGATGCCGCAGGCAAACCACTTCGCAATGCTATTCTATGGAATGATACACGCACAACGGCACAGTGCCGCCGCATCGAGAAGGTGCTGGATGGTAAGCTGTTAAGCATCGCCCGAAATCGTGCGCTTGAAGGATTTACATTACCTAAAATCTTGTGGGTTCAAGAAAACGAGCCAGAGGTGTTGCAACAAGCAGCTGTATTCCTATTGCCGAAGGATTATGTGCGTTATCGCCTAACCGGAGATTACGCGATGGATTATTCCGACGCAGCGGGTACGTTGCTGCTTGACGTTGCAGGCAAGCAATGGAGCCAAGAGATTGCAGAAGTGTTTGAACTGCCCATCTCACTCTGTCCAAGACTTGTGGAATCCTTCGAGGAAGTGGGGACACTGTTGCCAGAGATTGCGGATCAAACGGGTCTGGCAACAGCAACCAAAGTATTTGCAGGTGGTGCTGACAATGCCTGTGGCGCGATTGGTGCAGGTATCCTGAGTGAAGGGCAAACCATGTGCAGTATTGGCACATCTGGCGTTATTCTGTCCTACGAGGAGCGCAAGGATCTCGATTTCGAAGGGAAAGTTCACTTTTTCAACCATGGTGAGAAGGATGCCTTCTATATTATGGGAGTAACCCTGGCAGCAGGATATAGCTTATCCTGGTTTAAGGATACATTTGCAGCGGACAAATCATTTGATGTGCTCTTACAGGGCATTGATCAGGTACCAGCTGGAAGCCAAGGCTTATTGTTTACACCGTACATTGTAGGGGAGCGTACCCCACACCCTGATGCTAACATTCGTGGTAGCTTTATTGGAATGGATGCTGGGCATAAGCTGGAGCACTTTGGACGCGCAGTGATGGAAGGCATTACGTTCTCGCTTCGCGAATCCATTGATATTTTGCGTGGGTCTGGTAAGACCGTGACAGAAGTTATCTCCATCGGCGGTGGTGCTAAGAATGAAGCTTGGCTGCAAATGCAAGCAGATATCTTCAACGCAACCATCGTGAAGTTGGAGAGTGAACAAGGTCCAGCGATGGGAGCAGCGATGTTGGCAGCTTATGGATGTGGCTGGTTCCCATCATTGCAAGCATGTGCTACAGCGTTCCTTCGTCCAGCGAAATCCTATGATCCTAACCCAGAAACAGTTGCAGTATATGACGGGTTATTCGCATTGTACCAAGAGGTGTATGGACAGACGCGCAGTCTAAATGATCGTTTGGCTCAATATCGCTAATCAAAAAATGAGTGAGTGAATTCATACATTAATACTTTTCGATATCCTAAGCATCCGCGAAAGCGGGTGCTTTTTTGCCATATACACTTGCCAATCGCATAGCACATAAACGCGTAGTACACACCGCACATGTACGAAATGAGCATGCCTGACATAACCTTAATCCTCCTACGCATACAGTAGCTAAAGGGGCACGATTTGTTCCAATGAGCATTAATGGATGGTGTACAACATGAATGGTTTACCTGATATATGATTCATCCCGTTAAGGATTAGACCCAGTTCTATTGTCTAAAGAATGGGCATACATACATGGTCACGATCTGAAGGGTGGGGGTGAAGCTTTGACAGAGCATCAGGACAATAGTAGACCGCATATGACCTTATCGATGATTGTTTGTAATGAGGAGCATCGTTATTTAAGGCAGGCACTGGAGACGCATCGGCCTTGGATTGATCGGGCAGTTATCATTGATGACGGCAGTACAGATGGGACAGTTGCGATGTGTCGGGAGATACTCCAGGATATACCGCTAGTATTAGTAGAGAATTCTACACCCCAGTTTGCGGATGAAGTCAGTCTACGGAAACAGCAGTGGCAGGCAACCATCTCTACCAAACCAGAGTGGATTCTGAATTTGGATGCTGATGAGATATTAACACCTGATTTTGGAGTTATACGCGACCGACTGTTAAGTGGAGAAGAGGATGCAATCTACTTCCGCTTGTTTGATATGTGGAGCGAGACTTCATATCGAGAAGATCAGTATTGGCAGGCTCATGCGTACTATCGTCCATTTCTTATTCGGTATCGTCATGACTGGGATTATGAGTGGAAAGAAACACCTCAGCATTGCGGCCGCTTCCCGCTAACGATTCAGCATTTTTCCTACGCTTGTCATGTACCTCGGGTGAAGCATTATGGCTGGGCACGGGAAGAAGACCGAATTCGTAAGGTGGAGCGCTATCAGGCACTAGATTCGGATGCGAGATATGGGTGGAAGGAACAGTATGAGTCTATTTTGGATCCAGAGCCTAGACTTCTGCCATGGTTAGAATAAGGGAGGAGGAATAAGATTGAAGAAGGGAAAACCTAAGCAAAACATACTGATTGCGAGTCCAGTGCGTCAAACTGCACCCGTGCTCCGAGAATTCCTTGAATCCCTATGTGCACTCGAGCGAACCACGGTAAGAACAGACTATTTATTTGTGGACGATAATGAGGAAACCGCCTCTTCGGATATGCTTCGAGATTTTGTAACAGAAAATGAAGGTACCATTATTACTGTAGACGCGGTGCTGAATGAAGAGGAAGATCATCAGAAAGGTTCATACACCAAGGATGAGGGTGGACACTATTGGCAGGATGAACAAGTCTGGCGGGTAGCTGGCTTGAAGAATCAGATTTTGAAATACGTGTGTGAACACCGGTATGATGCTGTATTTCTCATCGATTCTGATCTGGTGTTACATCCTAGAACACTGGAACAGCTCGTTTCCACGGAGAAAGAGATTGTATCCAATATCTTTTGGACGCGCTGGCAACCAGGCGCAAGGGAGATGCCCCAAGTTTGGCTGCAGGATGAATATCAGTTGTACCGCCGAGGTGTAAAGGTAGCTGAGGGAACGGAAGTGGATAATCAGACGATTCAGACAGAAGTTTTTTTGCAGCAATTGCATCATCCAGGCTGTTATGAAGTTGGGGGTCTGGGGGCATGTACGCTCATACGCAGGAATGTATTGGAGGCAGGTGTTACGTTTGATCAGATTCCTAATGTTTCATTCTGGGGGGAGGATCGTCACTTCTGCATTCGGGCTCAAGCACTAGGATTTTCATTGTTTGTTGATACACATCATCCTGCCTATCACATCTATCGTTTATCTGAACTGCCAGGGGTGGCCGCTTATAATCGGAGGGTCAGACGTGCAGAAGAGACGATAACGATAACGCTATGTATGATTGTGAAAAATGAAGAGAATTCCCTCTCGCGCTGTCTGGACTCGGTTAACGGCATTGCTGATGAGATAGTTATTGTGGATACTGGCTCGACTGACCGTACCCGCCAGATTGCTGCAAGGTATACGGAGCATATTATCAATTTTGAATGGGTAGATGATTTTGCGGCTGCGCGAAATTTTGCCTTTGATCAGGCGACGAGTGAATATATTCTCTGGCTCGATGCCGACGATGTGTTTGAACCTCAAGATCGGGAGAAGCTTATTGCCCTGAAGCGCTCTCTTGATCCAGCGGTGGACAGTGTGACGATGAATTATAATCTTTCATTAACAGCAGATGGTCGGGTAGCATACAGTCTACGGCGAAATCGATTGGTTCGTCGGGATCGCCAATTCCGCTGGATTGGTGCAGTACATGAATATTTGGAAGTGAGCGGGCATTTGCTGCATAGCGATGTGGCTGTTACCCATAAGAAAGATAAAGTATATACCGATCGTAACCTGAACATTTATCGCAAGCGGGAACAGGCAGGCGAGCTCTTTTCTCCGCGTGATTTATATTATTTTGGGAATGAGCTTAATGATCACGGACAGTATGAGGACGCGGTAGCGTATTATACGAAGTTTCTGGATACCGGATTAGGGTGGGTAGAGGATCAGATTGCTGCATGTCAAAAGATGGCCGATTGCGAAGCTGCACGGAAACGTCCAGATCAAGAGATTGCTGCACTGCTAAGATCATTCGCTTATGACTTACCGAGAGCAGAAATATGCTGCCGCCTAGGGGGATATTTTGCCGATCGAGAGGATTACCGCAAAGCGGTGTTCTGGTACGAACAGGCAACTCAGGCTATACGGCCTGCTGACCCCATCGTACCGGTGAATGAAGCCGCTTGGACATGGATGCCGCACCTACAGCTATGTGTGTGTTATGACAGGCTGGGTAATCGGACGAAGGCGAAAGAGCACAATACGATTGCTCTGGCTTACCATCCAACACATCCAAGCATGCTGTATAACGAAAAGTATTTTCGAGAGATGGATGAGGGCAGTGTGTTAGAAAATGCGTAAACAAACCTTATAACGTTAGATATCAACGATGGTGATCGGGACAGCTCTCTAGAAGAGTTGAAACGGTTATCATCGTTTTTCTATTCTTTTCGTAGTTCAACCAAGGGAAGATATGTTTTACAATAGTTCTAAGAGTTTGTGTAAAAAGTCTACATTGATTATAAAGAGTGCTTAACGAGATCATCGGCATTGAAGTTGATATTAAGACGAATTGATGAAGTGAGGGAATAGGAATATGAATTTGACGGAAACATTATTAGAATCAAGGTTGGTCGCGATTGTACGTGGAATTAGCCGAGAGGCTGCTGTTACTGCAGGGCAAGGAATGACTGAGGGTGGCATACGTCTGATGGAGGTTACGCTCAATACGGCGGGTGCACATGATATTATTGCCGATTGGCGAGAACGACATGAAGGACAGGCCTATGTAGGAGCCGGAACCGTATTAAATGTACAGATGGCACGAGAAGCGGTGGCTGCAGGTGCACAATTTTTGGTCTCGCCCAATGTCGATCTATCTGTTATTGAATATGCTGTAGAACAGGGTGTAGAGATCTGGCCTGGGGCAATGACACCCACGGAGATTGTTGCTGCCTATGAAGCAGGTGCCAAGGTTGTGAAGCTGTTTCCAATGGCAAGCCTAGGCATTCCATATTTGAGGGAGATCAAGGCGCCATTGGATCATATTCCACTGCTTGCGACTGGTGGCGCGAACTTAGACAATATAGCAGAGTATTACGCTGCGGGTGCAGCAGCGGTAGGCTTGGGAAGCGCGCTTCTTCCTAAAGACGCATTGGTAAGTGGTAATTATGAGCAGATTGCGGCATGTACGCGTGCATTTGTAGACGCGGCCAGAATTAAAGAATAGTGACAAGCCATTCGTAAATTGGGTAAGTATAAGTTTGACGAAAGAATATGTGAGTGGCTAAGAATGATCTATTTCACCGATGATCCTTAATGTGTAGTTAATAATCCTATCTTATGATAAAGGTATGCCAAGAGCCGGAGAGGAGAGATGCCTGTGAAGACGAGAACGATGGTTGGGGGAATGATTGCTTTTGCAGCCTTAACTGCGGGAGGACTGTGGAAAGCAGCGGTGAACAGCCAAACGCCCAAAAAAATTCCGATCACGTTGACGCCGCCTATGCCCTTTGAAGATGTAACCTTTGATAGTGGTGGAGGGAGAGTGCATGGCTGGTTCATTCCTGCTGCTGCACATGTACCGAAGCCGTGGCCGTTAGTCATCATTGCGCATGGTTGGGGCTCTAATCGCTCCCGGGTACTCCGCTATGCACGTCCAATCTGGGAAGCAGGATACGCTTTATTTATGTATGACGTTCGCAGTCATGGAGAGAGTGATGCCGTTCGAGCGGCTTCAGCCTATTTATTCCGTGATGATCTACTCTCGGCGTTGAAATATATGTCCACAAGACCTGAGATTGATCCGGAAGCCATCGGGGTGTTGGGACATTCACTTGGAGGATTAGGTACAATTCTGGCTGTTACGGAGAATCTCCCTGTCTCTGCAGTAATTACGGACTCAATGCCATCCCAATTTGAAGTTATCGTAAGTTCGGAACTAAGACGGCGGCGTCTCCCATTATTTCCGCTGGCTCAGCTTATACCGCGAATCTGGTTCTGGCGACTCGGAGAGTCGCTGAAGTCCTATCGACAGCGTGAGCCTGTAATGTTGTTGAATGAACGGCGTAAAGGGATGCAGTTACCACTGCTTATGGTTCATTCGAAAGGAGATAATTTTATCCCTCCTAGCGAGCTGGAGTATTTTATGACCAAAGCCGATCCCCCGGTAGAGCATCTATGGGTAAACAGTGGTGGACATAGCTGCTCAGAGGAAGATCCAGCATTCTGGGAGACGGTTATTCCTTTTCTACAGAAGCATGTTCAAGTCCAAGCGCAGACCCAAGCGGCAGCGAGTGATGATTAATATTCCAGACCACTATATAGAGGTTTTTGCACACGAACTCATAAAAGTACGAAAGTGAAGCGCCAACGATGTTGGCGTTTTTTTGTAGTTAAAAGAATTTATAAGTTTTCAGCGGAGCTGAACAATTCGATTATCGCAAAATAAATCTCAGCTAAGCGCAGTATATCTTCTTTGAAAGTACGTCGATCGTTGTTTTTCTAGCGTTTGCGGATGATTTGCCAAAATTCACATTTGTAAAATTGTTGGGAAAAGGACGATTAAAAAGGAAGCTTATGGTATCATAGAATAGACTAGCAATATTCATGCGGGGTTATTTGATGTGTGTCCATGTATGAGATTGAAGGGAGAGGTACAGATTTGAGTTTTCACGTTCGATTCAAAATGATGACCGCTAAAGCAGCAACGGCTGCAATGGCAACCTTGCTTCTGGCATCGCAAGCTCCAGGGTTTACAGGCAGCGTGTCAGCAGCAACAGCGGAACAGGTAACCGAAGCTTCAACGGGGGAAGATGTATTAAGTGTCGTAAGCAGTGATGTGCCGGAAGGAGCTAAGATCTCCTCTAAGCAAGCCAGTGATAACATATTGAAACTATTTCCGTTGCTCCAAAAGGCAACCATTACATCTGCCAAATTCGATTCACCAAACTCGTATCCACCACCAGATTATAAAGCGTGGGAAATTGGTTTTGGAATTCGTGAAGGCAACCATTCCATGGGGTTCAGCGCTACCGTACATGCTGGCACAGGTGAGGTACTCAGCGTGCATTTACCTTCAGAGCTGCTGAACAAACAGCGTACTGAATCAGACCGCCAGGTGACAGAGTCCGAAGCAGAGAAGCTGGCTGAAGCATTTTTATATGAAGCTATACCAGATTTAGAGAAAGACGCATTTGTAGCTATTTCTGAATCCTATCCATACGCTGTACAACAATCGTTATTTGGCAGAACGGAATATCAGTACCAGTATCAGTTGAAGCATGAAGGTCTATTATCTGCGGCTGAGACAGCCTATGTGAACGTTGATGACCAGGGAAGAGTCACAGGTTATTCACGCAGCACCATTGAGAGCGACTACCCTTCATCGAAGCCGGAACTATCCGCTGAGCAGGCCAAAAAGAAATTTGACGAGCAATTTGATGTTGAGCTTGCTTATATTTCGCCAGATGGATTCTCATCCCGTAAAGGGCAGAAATATTATCTTGGTTATTTACCCAAAAGCTCAGGCAATGGGCTGGATGCTAACACGCTGAAACCAATTAACCCGATGACTGGTGAAGAAATGACCTCCGATTCGGAGCAACAGGACAAACCCTTAAAGGGAAGTGTGGCTGCGTTTGTTCCAAATACAGGACAGAAATTAAATGCAACCCAAGCAGAGAGCTTGGTGAAGAAGAATTTCGACATTCCCAAAGGATATCAATTAGAACATAGTCAGCTGAGCAAAGGCTATTTTGCAAGCCCTAACAGTCAGGTCTGGAGTTTGAGCTGGAGTGATCGCAATGCGAGTGCTTCCTATATGTTCATGAGAGATATCTCAGCACAGGTTGATGCAGCAACAGGGCAGATATATAGCTTTAATGTGTACCAGCGGATCATGCCAGGAACGACAGAAGCGGGAGCTACGGAGGAGACAAGCAGCAAGTCTGTAACCAAAGCAGAGGCGGAGAAGCTGGCGGTCAATACAGCTATTGCCCTTGTGCCAGATGCTGCGAATCAGTTTCGCGTGTCCACCGTCATTGAATCGGATGGAGCAAGAACGTTCCTCTTCAAACGATATATGAATGGAATTCTAGTAAAAGACGATTCTCTACAGATTCAAGTGGCGAAGGATGGTTCTATCACGGAATATTATTCGAGAATGGCTGCAACTCCAGAACTGTTACCTACAGATGCGAAGCCTGCCATCAGTTATGAGGATGCCAAGGCAACTTATCTTCAAGAGATTCAATTGATTCTGGCCTATTCCCGTTATGGTGGCTATGGCATGACAAATGGGGAAGCTACGCCTATGGGAGTCAAATTGGCATACATGCCATCACGTAGTGAGAACTCGATCTATGGTCTGTATGAAGTACTGGATGCCAACACGGGTGAGTGGAGAAATATGTATGCAGACTTGAATTCATCCTCCAAGACACAGCCTACGGATATTGCAGGGCATGTTGCGGAGACTGCTCTTAAAAGTATGATTCAGCATGGCGTATTCATTGCTGATGATCAAGGTCGTATTCTTCCAGATCGTGTAATTACGAAGGGTGACTGGTTCAACTATTTGGCCAGAGCCCTCAATCCGAGTCTGGATATGTATTACAACGGAGACAGTGATGACAAGCCGTTCGCTGACATTACGTCCGATAGTCCATACTATCCAGCGATTCGAACGTTGCTTGATCAACGTTGGTTAGGTGGATCTGATCCAGAGAAGAACTTGAACCCTCAAGAAGAAATGACACGTGAAGAGTTGGCTGTGTTACTTGTTCAGATATTGCGATATGAGAAATTGGCTGGATTCTACACATTACCTTCTGATCTGCCTAACATCGCAGATGCAGGAGCTGTGACGAACAAAGGCGCAGTTTCGCTCAGCCTGAAGCTAGGCCTGCTACCTTCCATTGAAGGTCGTTTCATGCCGGCTCGTAAGGTAACCGTTGCAGAAGCTGCACAGGTATTAGAACGACTTGCGAAGCTCCAAGGCAAGACAGACACGTTTATGAGCGGTAACCGCCTGTATTAAACGAGCGTATGATGTCATAAATCCGTGTTAAGTTCATAGGATAAGAATAACGGAATGATGTTATTTTACTGAAGATAAGAGGGGCCTTCTGAGGAAGGTCTCTTTTGATTCTTTTCGACAAAACTAGAAGCCTGATGTCAGTTGCATTTGTGATACAATGAGGCATGAGAACTTTGCGAAGAGAGGTGGTATCCTTTCATGGGCAAGAATGGGAAACGAATCATCACCATTTTGCTAGCTAGCTGCTTAATTGCTGTGGCTTTACCGCGTACGGTTGATCTGGATCAATTATATGCTGCATCCGGAACGACGGATATATCTACGACTGCGGAATTGCGCAAGACGTTGTTAACAGCGATGTCTCAGCGCACAGAGGAACTTGTTTTTACATACAAGGGTAATGTGAAAGGCCTCAAAAAACAGTTGCAGAGCTCTATTGATGAAGCGATGAAGAGCGACCCTTATATTCAATATACGGTGAAGAGTTACGCATTTAATTATAAAGGCTCCAACGTCTCGGCAGAGGTACATATTACATTGTCCTATCGGGAAACGAAGGCACAGACAGACTATGTAAACCGAAAAGTCGCGAGCGTCCTGAAGGAGATCATCGTTCCAGGCATGTCCAACCATGAGAAGGTTAAAGTGATCCATGACTGGATCGTGCTTAACCTCGCCTATGATACCTCGCTAAAGAAATATACAGCATACGATGGATTGGTAACGGGCAGCACCGTGTGTCAGGGATATTCTTTGCTGGCTTATCGCATGTTAGAGCAAGTGGGCATTGAGAATCGGATCGTTGAAGGTACAGCTGGTGATCAGCTGCATGCTTGGAATCTGGTTAAACTGGATGGGAAATGGTATCACATGGACACCACGTGGGATGATCCTACACCTGACCGCAAAGGAAAGGTGAGTTATAATTATTACCTGCTGAGTGATGCTGAGATGGCGCGTGACCACTTCTGGACGAATAATGGTAAATATCCTGCAGCTTCAACGTTGTACCGTGAAGTGCTGCATGGCCTAATTACCGAGGGAGGTAGTAAAACAGATGCTTATCAGAAAATCTACCATACCCTGGATTATTCCTTGTATAACGAGAGTGATGCAATTCGGGAACATGCTGCCTTGAAGGAGAAAGTACAAACGGTAATGAAGGACGGCGGGACATCGCTAACATTCAGATATAAGGGAACAGAGCAAGGTTTAGTTCAGGATCTACAGGATTTATATCAGCTAGGGATGAAGTCGATATCTTATTACGTTTCGAACATGGCAGACACCACTGATTTGCGTGTGAAAATTACATGGACTTTGTAATTGCTGACTATAATTTCCTACCGATATGAATTAGAACGAATTCACTATTTCGAAAGAGGACGCTTCATGCAGAAGCGTTCTTTTTTATGTCCGAAGGAGAAACAGTTGGTTCAAACAATCGGAGATCGCAGAGCGCAAATCTCTACCTCGATATAAAGAAACAGCCTTCCCTCCGCACGGAAGAAAAGCTGTCTGTAATTTAATCTGTTGAAGAGGTGAAATCACATTCTTGCAAAGGCACCACTTTAGTTTTCTTAATCCATTTGTACCCGAGCCACAGAATTAGGAACAACGGTACACTTAAGTAAGCAACTAGTGCGCCGCTCCAATCAATCTGATCGCCTGTAAATGCCTGATAGTTCTGGCCGATTATGACGATAATGCACAATACAAAAGCAAAAATCGGGCCAAATGGGAACCAGCGTGCACGGTAAGGTAGATCATTCAGATCTCTGCCTTGAGCAACGTAAGCCTTACGGAAGCGATAATGACTGATGGCAATACCGAGCCAGGTGATGAAACCACACATACCGGATGCATTAAGCAACCACGTGTACACGATCCCATCTCCAAACAGGGAGGCAAGGAAAGCCAGCATTCCGACTGCAGTCGTGATGAGCAGGGCGTTCATAGGAATACCTTTTCTGTTCAATCGTGCCAAGAAACGTGGTGCTTTGCCATCCCGAGCAAGAGCGTAGAGTACACGGCTGGAGGCATACATACCTGAGTTACCTGCTGACAGTACAGAAGTCAAAATTACGGCATTCATAACAGAAGCGGCAATCGCTAGTCCAGCCTTCTCAAACACAAGGGTAAACGGACTGACACCGATATTATTCAAATCACCTTTGAGCAGATTCGGGTGTGTATATGGAATAATTAGACTGATCACCGTAATCGCCAAAATGTAAAAAATAAGGATGCGCCAGAATACTTGCCGAATCGCACGAGGTACATTTTCACGTGGGTTTTCACTTTCTCCGGCAGCGACACCAATTAGCTCCGTCCCTTGGAAGGAGAATCCTGCTGCCATAAATACACCAAGCACAGTGAAGAATCCACCATGGAAGGGTGCGTCGCCTATGGTAAAGTTGCTAAACCCAACAGCTTCTCCGCCCATAATACCAAAGATCATAAGTACACCCACCGTAAGGAAGATAATGACGGTAGCTACCTTGATGATGGCGAACCAGTATTCCGATTCTCCGTATCCCTTAACTGACAGAATATTTAAGGAGAAGATCAGTACGAGAAATAACAAACTCCACAGCATAGAATTGCTATCTGGGAACCAGTATTTAATAAGCACAGTAGCTGCAGCAAGTTCTGCGGCAATAGTAACAGCCCAGTTGTACCAGAAATTCCAGCCCATAGCGAACCCAAGTGCAGGGTCAACGTAACGGGCGGCATACGTATTAAATGAACCGGAGTCAGGCATGAATGTGGCCAGCTCTCCGAGACTTGTCATGAGGAAATATACCATGATTCCTACGGCTGCATAAGCAATGAGTGCGCCGCCCGGGCCAGCGGTAGAGATGGCAGTACCACTTGCAAGGAAAAGTCCGGTACCGATCGATCCACCAAGAGCGATCATGGTCATGTGCCGGGCACGAAGCCCTTTTTTTAGTGATGATCCAGTTGATGTAGTATTGTTGCGGTCTTGCATGGAAACACTCCTTCATTCAAATACTGAGTTGTTCATATAGGTAATGGATACATAACAATAACAAAGACCGCAGGCATTCGCCTGCGGTCTCTTTATCTAGTCCGCACCACATTGTCCCCGATGTTTAAGATAGCTCAACACAGTAGAAATCATACTTGCTTGAAGCGTTGTATGTTCCAACTGTGACAGTTCTGCACCTTTCGGCAACAGCCCCAGCGACACTGGACTAAATAAGGAAGCGTCCAGTGAGCTTCGGCGGGTGCACCTTTCTGCTGAGATCTTAAGCGGCTCCTTAGCGCCTCCTTCAGCATACTGATCGCACCCGCGACCTCTACCTCATCATCAATGGATGAGGTGTATCTATATGTCTATGAAATTTTTATGGGTTCCAAACATGACAAGCTTTGTTTGGTTTCCTGAACAGAGACTCAGTATAACGCTCAATGTTTCCTAGTGCAATAACAAATATTGGATACGACGTTTTTAGCCTATTCCGTTTTTTTGTTCCGGCCAGCCATTTGCTGCCATACCGTACCGGCTGCCTGTTCACCTGATTCAATGCGTTCCAAGGCCATCTTCGCTTGCAGGCTTACTTCGAATTCGGGATCTTCAGCAGCTAGGCGTAGAGCTTCTTCTGCTTCTTCCGTCCCAACTTCATAGAGGAAACGGGCTGCACGCCAGCGTACAAGCTTGCTGTTATCAGTTAACGTGGCTGTCATAGCCGCAGTTGCAGCCGGATCTCCGATATCAGATAGTGTATCTCCTGCGGTACGACGTACAGCAGGTGAGCTATCTTGTAGTGCTTCATATAACAGCTCCATGGCTTCTGGTGTGCGAATGTCACCGAGATATACAACAGCTAATCTCCGTATTTGCATTTTCTCATCCTTAAGCGCATGAGCTACCAGTGGCAATCGCTCTGGTGTTGGCTCCATACCGTCGAACGCTGCGTAGCGTACATTCCAGTCTGTGCTGTTCAGAGCTTCTTCAAGCTCAGCACCTTCGAGCTGGCGGCGACGTTCCACAAATTCCTCGGCATTGGTACCGTGCGCAATGGCTTGCTGGATCACCTGATTCAATCGTTCACCAGGATACGCAGCTTCGAGCTCCTGCTCTACTTCGCGAGCGATATCTGGAAGTTCACCGTAACGAACACCGTAGTCTTTTAGCTTCCGTTCTTTGATCAGCGTAGCACTGGCGACTTCAGTAACGGCTTTGACAAACCGATCTGAGAGTCCGACACGTTCCTCTTTTGCACCTGCTTTTACCCGAATCTGCATAGGCACACCTCGGAAGAATTGTACGAATACTTGTGCTTCACCAAAATGTTCGCCGGAATGATCTTCACCGTCAATCCAATCCAAATCTAGACCCTGTTGTCCTAGGCGGCTCTGAACTTCACCAAGGATAACGGACCAGTCTGCATTCCCTTTACGATCCAAAGCTACGAAGTCGGTGGTGTGAAACACACTTTTTACACCAGGGATGTGAAGCATTTGGCGAATAAAGGCTGGGGCAGAGCGCTCATTGTCTAGCGTATATGTTTTGCGGATTCCGTCTTCCAGACGTTCATCCAGATGCAACATCATCGTATTAGGACTGGGTGTTGGTTCAATGGAAACAATATTCATCGATTCATAACCTCCTATATTACCAGATCTTCTCTTAGATTCCCGTGAAGTAAAGCACACGGGTACTTCTCTATTTTACATGAATGTGTCTAAACTGCGAAATCAACGCTAATGCACCAAATGTATATTGTAAAGAAGTGCGAAGATTGTTAACACTTCTTTCATGTTCACGCACAAACATTTTTAAATGAAAAAGCTCACAATAGAAGTAATGAAATTACTGGAGGTAACATTATGGAGCCCATTACTGTTCTTTCGGATGGAAGCCGTAGCATTGCATATGACGAGATGATTCCAAGGTTGCGACAATGGATCGTCGAAGAGACATGCGAACGAGAACACGAAGGAATAATGAAAGAGCAGAGCGGATGGGAGAAGTCCCGTTATTGTATCGTGGATTATAAGGAGGCTTCCTGTGCAATATCCGCAGCTAATGCGATTCGGGCGTTTATGCCTCAGATTCCATTGCTTGTCATTACTGATTTCCATTCACTTATTCGCAAACGACATTTGCAGCAAATTTCGGGTTCAGGGGAAATTAAGCTTAGCTTGTGGCACCCCGGACAATTAGATCAGTGGTTATCCGAGATTCAGCGCTGGCTTCAAACTTCTCCGCAGGACAATAAAAACGCCATTCCTTCCACCATGTCCATTCGATCATGACCGGGGAAGTAATGGCTATGTATTTAAGTGATGATTCAAGCAAATATAGTAAAGCTAGATGACATATTTATAGCCTGTTCCCCAAACCGTTTTGATAAAACGGGGATTTTTGGGGTCGGGTTCAATCTTTTTACGCAAGCTGGATATGTGTACATCAATGGTACGATCCAGATACGCCCGTTCTGAGCCTTTGATGCGATCCATAAGCTCATTACGTGTAAATACTTTGCCGGGATTACCGTATAATTCTTTCATAATTTCAAACTCAATATGCGTAACCTCGATTTCTTGTCCATCCACAAAAAGGGTTCGTCTGTATTCATTCACGCTCACATGTCCGGCCACATCGGTCGGTTTTTCCTCTTGGAGCGGTTTGTCGGAATAGGTAATGGCTGATCTACGCAATAGAGCCTTAATTCGAGCATCGAGCTCTTTCAGGCTGAAGGGTTTACATAGGAAATCATCCGCACCATTATGTAATGCTCGAAGTCGATCATTTAACATTGTGCTTGCAGAGATCATAAGAATAGGCACTGTTGATTGCTGGCGAAACGCATCTACAAGATCATTGCCATCCGTTTCAGGCAACATAAGATCAGTCACCACAATGTCTGGTTGAAACTGAGGGAACAGCAGTAGAGCATCCTTTGCATGATGAACCCGTTCAGTTATGTACCCCTCCTCCTCAAGAAAGAAAGCGATCATGTCCGCGAGATTTTTCTCATCCTCTATAAGAAGTACTTTGATCATTGAGGTCACACTCCTGGGTGAATTGAATTTGTTAAGAAATTACGAAGTTCGCACTGAAATATTGTTAGAAATACTGCAAAAATTTTAATGATTTTATTCCAAAATATAGGGTGAATGAATCTATTTTATAACGTGCTAAACAATGAATTTGGGGAACGAGTCCTAATTGTTAAAGCAGCTTAAGGTATTGTGAGATGAATTCATGTATGTATAGAAACGGTTGCTGTAGCCAAACTTCACTATTCTATCATGAGTGTAATACGCTTGGCGACCATTCAATAATTGCCAAAGAGATAACATGACCTAACTACAGTATAATAGATCAGGAGCGATTTAGGGGGGAAAGTGTCGTTATTTACCCTTATTTATGGGAGGAACTAAGTTTGCCATTTATAATACATAAGAGAAATAGCAAAGGGAAATGTGCTGATGGCTAATATCAAGGCAAGACAGATGTTGGAATGGGTCATATTGAAACTACGTGTTCCTTGGATTGGAACAGCAATCCTTATTCTGCTGGGTACGATAAGCAGTTTGTTTCCAGTGACATTATTTTGTGGTGTAAATTTGGTGCTGGTAAGTGCAGCAGTGTTAGTTGCTTTGCGGTTACATGGTGCTATCTATGGATTTGTGGCCATGACCATCATTCTTATCCTCAAACTTTTGTTAACAGAATTTGAGCCTGAAACGATGGTTATCGCCATGCTACGTTATATTGAACTCATATGGATGTTAGCGTGGCAGATTCGTTGGAAGAATGGAAGTATCATTAAAGCCAACGCTGTATTTTGGGTAGTGATGTTGTTACCAATCACAACGTATGGTTACTTCATTCAGGGTATGAGTCTAGAAGATGTGAAGTATACGTATATGCATATTGCTGTCATTAGCATGGTGAATGCATTAATTGCGGGCATCGTGGTGGATTTTTGGATTACAACAGGTGAGGATAAGGCGAAGAGAACCGGCACGATTCCACTATCTCGCATTGCGTTCAAATATGTGGTGGCATTTGTAGTAATCGTGTCTCTAGCTTTATTATCGGCCGATAGCCGTAGGCAACTCGATCAGATTAATGATGCCATTCGTGCGAATATGGAGCATGCCGCTACGGCAGTTATTCAGGATCTGAACAGTGGATATGTAACGGCGGATAATATGGCTCAAAATATGGAGCGGTACCATCATCTATTGGGTGTGAATGTTATTCTGCTTCGTGCAGGCGACGGAAAGGTGGTAGCTTCGGGGTTAGGTAATCTGAAGACGGGGGATGTACTGGATTTGGAGCAGTATCGACTGATCCAGACGGGAGACAATGATCTTCTAGTCCATTCTGGTGAATCACATCAGCGGAATATACTCAGTTTCTGGAAACAGATTTCGTTCATCTATGAAGCAGATCCAATACCAGGTCTTCCTTATCGGGTCATCATCGAAACAAGCGCTGAAAATTATTATAATCGCATTGAAACGGTCTACCTGACCACGCTTCAAAGCCTGTTTATTATTATCGTCACTTCCATGTTGGTAGCTGCCCCGCTCAGTCGCAAGGTGGTAAGTCCTATGCAACGGCTTACTCGTGTGACAGGCTCTCTACCAAGGCTATTATTCCGTAATAATGGCAAGATGGAGTGGCCGACAAGTCACGTTACAGAAGTGCAGATCCTAATTGGTAATTTGCGTAAGATGGCTGATGTGCTTATTGAACAATTCGAACAGATTCGCCAAGACAAATTAACGCTCGAGGATCGAGTCAGGGAAAGAACCAAAGAGCTGAAGAATAGTGAAGAGATTAAACGCGCCATTATTGATTCTTCCATTGATGCCATTATCGCTGTGGACTCGAATGGACTTATTATAGAATTCAACCCTGAAGCTGAGAGAATGTTCGGTTTAACGCGGGAAGAGGTCATTCTGCAAACGGATGCCCCGTCTCTATTCCAAGGCGCAAGCTGTGTTGAGATCAAAAAAATGCTTGAGCAATACGAATATAAGCAGGGCAAGCGATATACCATCGTGGATGAAATTTCTGGTATTCGCCGGAACGGCGCGTTATTTCCGATTGAGTACAAGATTGTGGAGATTCGTCTAGGCAACAATGAGTCGTTATACAACCTCTTTATTAAGGATATTACTGAACGAACGAGAGCCGAAGAAGAACGGGTACGGCATGCACTTGCTCTAGAGCAGTTAAATGCTGAGTTATATCATGAGAAGAATGCAATTCAGGAGCAGCGGGACATTAGTGAGCATTTTATCGAATCTGTCCGTGAAGGGCTGGTCATGTCTGACCGTTCAGGCACGATTACCATCGTGAACAGACGGATAGAAGAGATGTTTAGCTTAGGGAACTTCCTGGGCAAGTCGATTGAAAATTTTGCTCAAGCAATTGACCAGATCGTCTTAACCGATGATTTTAATCTGACAGAGCAAACTCATGCCTTTCTGAACGGAGAACGTTCCTTTGTGGAGACCGAGTTCTGGTTTAATGATGTGAGAAAAAGTGTGTTTTCTCTATATATTAAGCAAGTGGATGTGCCGGGCAAAAACCATGGATTTCTGCTGGTGTTCCGGGATCGAACACAGGAAGAACATCTGAATCGAATGAAGAATGAACTGATTAGTGTCGTATCCCATGAGTTGCGTACACCGGTAGCCACCATTATGGGGTATGTGGAGTTAATGATGATGTATGATCTGCCGGCATCCCAGCGTCAAGAGTTTATGGAGACGATCTCGGCGGAGGGAGCAAGGCTAAGCAGCTTATTAGATGATGTCCTAGATATCCAGCGTCTGGATAACGAAGGCTTAACCTATCACAAAACGTATGTGCCACTACTGGAATTGGTGGAGGGTGTCGCCGAGCAATGGAACATGAAGTCAGTTCAGCGTATTGAGGTTCATGCGTTTAATGGTGATTTCTTTGCTTATGCGGATCAGAATCGAATGGTACAGGTATTGCACAATCTGATAGGCAATGCAGTCAAATACTCTCCAGGCACCGATCGCATTGATATAACACTGTGGGAAGAAGAGGAATGGTTGTGTATTGATGTACGTGATTACGGCATTGGTATCGCAGAGAACGTGAAGGATCTGCTCTTTACGAAGTTTTACCGTGTAGATAACTCCGATCATCGTCAGATTGGTGGAACCGGCATTGGACTATACATCTCCCGTAAAATTGTAGAGGATCATGAAGGTACAATTGGCTTCATCTCTGCACCAGGCAAGGGAAGTACGTTTAAGATTAGGTTGCCTAAACAGAATGAACTCTTGTAATAAGTGATCTTAGGAATTCAGTTACCATACGAAAAAGCCATTATTTAATTTTATTGTCCATAATAAAGTCTTTATCTTCGCAGTGCACTCAGGCGTACTGCGAAGGTAAAGGCTTTTTTGGTATTTTACATTTTTCGGGATAAAAAAAGATGAACTTTTGCAAACTGTCTATAGAGCCAATTTTTGCAATTCGTGAATAAGGAGGATGGCTGGGATATGTTTCGTAAACAGGAGAAAACGCTCATCATCGTCTGTCTGGTAGCAGCCGTTGTGGTTTTATATGCCGTTGTGAAAAGTATCATTCGCATCATGAGCTATTGAGAAGGGCTTCCCTCATGTCTGTAGCCGAAGCTTGGTAATACATACTGACTATGCTGAAGAGGAGTGTCACCCATGTCTTCAATGGACCCAGTTCTATTAAGTCGTATTTTGACTGGTCTTACTCTGTTTGTTCACATCATTTTTGCATCAATCGGTGTTGGCGTTCCGCTAATGATTGCTCTGGCAGAATGGCGCGGATTGCGTACAAATGATATTCATTACACATTGCTAGCACGGAGATGGGCGCGTGGTTTCGTCATCACCGTGGCCGTTGGTGTAGTAACTGGTACATCTATCGGGTTGCAGCTCAGCTTGCTCTGGCCGATGTTCATGCGTGTTGCAGGTCAAGCGATTGCGCTGCCACTTTTTATGGAGACATTTGCTTTCTTCATCGAGGCGATCTTTCTGGGGATCTATCTGTATACGTGGGATCGGTTCAAAAAGAAATATACCCATATGCTGTTGCTCATTCCAGTTGCCCTAGGATCATCGGCATCGGCCATATTTATCACAACCGTTAACTCATTTATGAATCAGCCTCAGGGATTTACACTTGTGAACGGCATTATGAAGGATATTCACCCCATTGCAGCGATGCTTAATCCGGCTACGCCGACCAAAGTATCTCATGTACTGGCTTCCTCCTATACGCTGAGTGCAGGTGTGCTTGCCGGAATAGCGGCATTCAGTTTGCTTCGGGGACGAGATCATGTGTATTACAAAAAGGCGCTTAAACTAACGACAGTGTGCGCGCTCGTATTTGCGGTAAGCACCGTCATGATTGGAGACTCTTCTGGGAAGTTCTTAGCCAAGTACCAGCCAGAGAAGCTAGCGGCGGCTGAATGGCATTTCAAGACGATGACCAAGGCACCGTTAGTCTACGGGGGAATTTTGGATGAGAACAACGAGGTGAAGTATGCACTGGAGATTCCGTATGCACTTAGTATTTTGGCAGGGAACCGTCCGGATACGGAAGTGAAAGGGCTTGAAGAATACCCAGCAGACCTCAGACCGCCGTTGTCCATTCACTATATGTTTGATCTCAAAGTAACCACAGGGGTAATCATCTTATTGATCCCAGTGCTCTATGTGTTTCGTCGTTGGTTACCAGGGCGTAAGCCGTATCCGAAGTGGCTATTGTTAGGCATTGTTCTGCTGGGGCCACTCGCGATGATTGCGATAGAGCTCGGTTGGATGTTTGCTGAGGTGGGCAGACAGCCGTGGATTTTACGTGGATATATGAAAGTATCCGAAGCAGCAACCACATCTTCATCTGTCGGTTGGATGCTGGTGCTGTTCATTGTACTGTATCTGATACTCTGTTTCTCTTGTATTCGGGTGCTTAGCAAGCTATTCCGTAACAAGGAAGCAGAGAAAGAACTGGACTCACTGGGGCTTGAAGGAGGGATCGTGCATTGAGCTTTGAAATTGCAGGCATTGCGATCTTGTGGACGTTCCTATTTGGGTATCTAATCGTAGCCTCCATTGATTTTGGAGCAGGCTTTTTCAGCTTTTATAGTCTGCTAACCGGTCACGAGAATAAGATTCACAACATTATTCAACGATATCTATCTCCGGTGTGGGAAGTTACGAACGTATTTCTTATCTTTTTTGTCGTCGGTCTGGTGGGCTTTTATCCCGATAGTGCCTTCTATTATGGTACGGCACTCTTAGTACCCGGGTCACTTGCGATTGTATTGCTGGCGATCCGAGGTGTGTATTACGCCTATAATACGTACGGTAATCACGGCAAGAACAGTCGGATTTACATGGCTTTATACGGTGCGACGGGGTTACTGATTCCGGCGGTGTTTTCCACCATTTTGGCTATATCCGAAGGAGGCATTATCGAGCAGGTCGGTGAGCAGGTATTTTTTCGCTGGAGAGAGTTTCTGACGAACCCCTACACGTGGTCTGTTGTATTGCTGGCAATCGTGAGTGTGCTGTACATCTCGGCGATGTTCTTGTCCTATTATGCCAAGCGGGCAGGGGATGAAATTGCTTTTGAGGTGTTGAGAGAGTACGCGCTGTTATGGAGCTTACCCACGATATTTGCGAGTTTTCTTGCATTTTTGCAAATTAACAAACAAAATCCGCTTCACTTTGAACGGATGCTCGATATCTCCTGGATGTTTATCGCTTCGTTTATTTGTTTTGTCATTGCTTTATCGTTTGTATGGAAGCGAAAGTATTTGGGCTGGTGTTTTATTGCCGTAATGTTGCAATTTGCCTTTGCATGGTATGGATATGGTCGTTCCCATTTGCCGTACATCCTGTACCCGTACATTAATATTTATGATAGCTTTACGAATCGAACGATGGGAATTGCACTGATTACAGCGTTCAGTCTAGGGCTGCTGGTGCTCATTCCATCGCTGGTACTGATCATGAAACTGTTTCTATTTGATGCGAACTACGTCCGTGGATATTCGGGCAAGAAGAAGGGATGAGATTCATGTATCTGGAAGGTGTATCCGGCATTCCGGGGATTACAGGCTTGAGTTTTTTTGAGACATTTACGATTATGTATGCTCCACCACTGATTATCGTAGCCGCAATTGCCTTTTTATTTGTCTACTTGGCGATGTGCAAAAACCCGAAGGACTAACAGGCTGTTTTTTTCAAATAGGTTGATCCTGGGTTAAAATAGTAGGAAGGGAGGAGGACCCTTTCATGCCGAAAATTCGTTATAACAATATTGATAATGTAAGCACGGATAAGACATTGAAGGAATTCAAGCAGTGGAGGGAAGAACGGCGCAACAAGGTAAAGGATTATTCGTACACTGTACCTAAGCACCCACCGGAGCTGGATTACTTACATGCCAACCGGGAGGAGACAACACTTACCTGGATTGGTCACTCCACTTTTTTTATTCAATACTACGGTTTAAATATCGTGACGGATCCGGTATGGGCAGAGAAAATGGGATTTCAACGTAGACTTGGTGCCCCTGGTATTCCGATTCAGGATATTCCACCGCTCGATATTATTTTGATCTCCCACTCCCATTATGATCATCTGCATCTGGCCTCCTTACGGAAGCTGATTACAGCCAAAACGCTGTTAATCGTACCAGATGGGCTGAAGCGGAAGATGATTCGTAAAGGTTTTCACCGTTGCCACGAGATGAAATGGTGGGAACATATGACAGTGGGCGGCGTCAAAATAAGCTTTGTACCTGCCCAACACTGGACACGACGTACATTGTTTGACACGAACAGCTCTCACTGGGGTGGTTATGTGTTGGAGGTGGTTCATCCCACAACTTCTGAAGCTGCTGAGGAAATGGCTGCTACGAACATGCGAAACGATTCAGCAGATGCAACAGGCAACACGTCTCATGCCCAACAATCCGAAGCTTCTGCATCGCAGGAGTTAACGGCACAGCAAAGTGTAGAGAAGCCACCCGTCGTTTATTTTGTTGGGGATACCGGCTATTTCCCAGGGTTCAAAACGATCGGTGAACGTTTCGATATTGGTGTTACGCTGATGCCGATTGGTGCGTACGATCCAGAATGGTTTATGACCTCTCAGCATGTGACACCAGAAGAAGCATTGCAGGGATTTGTGGAGTGTGGCTCCCAACTTATGGTGCCTATGCACTACGGAACATTCAGACTGGCTGACGATACACCTAGGGAGGCGCTTGACCGTCTGGAAGCGGAACGTGAGAAATTAGGGATAAGTGCGGAGCGGATTCGTGTGCTTGGTCACGGAGAGACATTACGTATCAGGCATGAAACACATAAACAAGACTAACAATAGCAAGCCAAATATGCTAATGTAAGGGTATATCCGCATGAATAATTCATTACCAAATCTTGAAGAGGTTGTTCAAAAGGTACGCATTTGATTACGAAGTATGCCTGAGGGCATCTCAGCATCGAATATGGGATTCAGCCGAAATGTCCGTTGCTCACGTAGGTTTGCCTACGCTCTGCTACTCCATTTCTATCTTCATCCCATCTTCTCGGTACTGAAAACCGTCCTTTTTGAACATGTATCTTAATGTAAAAAGCGGCCAATTTTCGAATTCGCCGCTTTTTTGTGTTATAATATGGTGCCAGAATAGGCTACGGGATATTGAATCCAAGATTAATGCAAGTTGCTATTCATGCAGAATGCAGATTAATAAATAAAGGATGGTAATGCTTAATGATTAGTACAAGCGGCATAACGCTCCGCTACGGAAAACGTGCACTTTTTGAAGATGTGAATATCAAGTTCACGCCAGGAAACTGTTACGGCTTGATCGGTGCCAATGGTGCCGGTAAATCAACGTTCTTGAAAATTTTGTCAGGTGAAATTGAAGCAAACTCGGGCGAGGTGCACATCACCCCGGGCGAACGTATGGCCGTTTTGAAGCAAAACCATTTTGAATATGATGAGTATCCAGTTCTCGAAACTGTCATTATGGGTCATAGTCGTCTCTATTCCATCATGAAGGAAAAGGACGCTTTGTATGCCAAAGCTGACTTTACAGAAGAAGATGGTTTGCGCGCAGGTGAGCTTGAGGGTGAATTTGCTGAGTTGAATGGCTGGGATGCTGAGCCAGATGCAGCGGCACTCTTGATTGGTCTCGGTATCGACCGTGACATGCATGAGAAGAAAATGGTAGAGCTGAGCGGTAACGAAAAAGTACGTGTACTCTTGGCACAGGCATTGTTTGGTCGTCCAAACAACCTGCTTCTCGATGAGCCTACCAACCACTTGGATCTCGAATCCATTCAATGGCTGGAGAACTTCTTGATGGATTATGAAGGTACCGTTATTGTGGTATCCCATGACCGTCACTTCCTGAACAAAGTATGTACACACATTGCTGATATCGACTTTGGTAAAATCCAGTTGTATGTAGGTAACTATGACTTCTGGTACGAGTCCAGCCAATTGGCACTTGCATTGCAACGTGATGCGAACAAGAAAAAAGAAGAGAAGATTAAAGAGCTGCAAGCCTTTATTCAACGTTTCTCAGCAAATGCGTCGAAGTCCAAACAAGCGACTTCCCGTAAGAAACAACTCGACAAAATTACATTGGATGACCTTCGTCCATCGAACCGTAAATATCCATTTATCAACTTTAAGCCTGAGCGTGAAGCGGGTAAACAACTGTTGACGGTTGATCGTGTAAGCAAGTCGATTGATGGTGTGAACATGCTGAATGATATTAGCTTTGTCGTGAACAAAGGCGATAAAATCGCATTTGTGGGTCCGAACGGTAATGCCAAATCACTGTTGTTTGATATTCTGATGGGTGAGATTGAAGCTGATAGTGGTGAATATACTTGGGGTGTAACGACATCACAAGCTTATTTCCCGAAAGACAACTCCAAATACTTTGATGGTGTCGAGATGACTTTGGTTGACTGGTTGCGCCAGTACTCCAAGGATCAGGATGAAACCTATTTGCGTGGATTCTTAGGTCGGATGCTGTTCTCGGGTGAGGAATCCTTGAAGAAAGCAAGCGTGCTTTCCGGGGGAGAGAAAGTTCGCTGTATGTTGGCGAAAATGATGCAAACCGGTGCTAACGCATTGATTCTGGATGAGCCAACGAACCACTTGGATCTCGAATCCATTACAGCGCTGAACAATGGTATGATCGATTTTGACGGCACCATGCTGTTTACATCCCATGACCATCAGTTCATTCAAACGATTGCCAACCGTATTATTGAAATCACGCCAACAGGCATCATTGATCGTCAAATGAGCTATGATGAATACCTGGAGAGTGACGAGATTAAGGAATTACGGAACAAGATGTACCCGGTTGAAGCGTAAATAAAAGATATAGATATATAAAAAGAACCGCGAAGCCTCTTTGGAGGATTGTCGCGGTTCTTTTTTGGTTACAGTCACAGCAAGGTAACTACCTAGCCTAGAGGCCATTAGAGGCAGTTCTACAGCGTGCATTGGGGAATACCCCCCAAAGGTCTAGGATCCGCCAGTACGGCGGCGCTGATTGTTAGGCTTTTTGTTGTTTTGGCTCTTCATCGCCTTTGGACCGCCTTCAAAATAGGCACTGGATTGGTTACCGGATTTTGATTGTTCTTTCTTCTGCGCCAGTTTTTGGCGTATCGCATCCTGCAAACTGACTTTTTTCGGTTCAGTATTATCGCTCATCGTTATTTCCCTCCCGGTCTTACAGTTAAGCCGTCCGATTTGGACGGGATGTCCTTATTTTATACGTTTTACAAAAGCCCTACAAGGGCAACCTGATAAAATGCTGATCTTCAGCGCGTAAACGCACATGTTGAACACAACCAACTTTCTGTCTAGTCACCTACACCGATGCATTCTAACAACTTTGTTTCAGCGCCTCTATAGCACTGCATTCTGGCAACACTGTTTCTGTAGACCCACAAGGAGAGCCTTTGGTACGATGAATGAACCTGAATATGAGATAGTAAAGGGGTGTCACTGATTTGAATGCTTATGAAGAAATCCGTAAGGGAGAACGGGGAGCTTGGGTCAGCATAGCAGCTTACCTTGTCTTGTCTGCTTTCAAATTAGTCAGTGGTTATATATTTGCTTCCAGTGCGTTAGTGGCGGATGGATATAATAATGTTACCGATATTGTAGCTTCTGTCGCAGTGCTGATTGGTCTCCGGATTTCACAAAAGCCTCCGGATTCTGACCATACATATGGTCATTTCAGAGCAGAGACGGTCGCGGCACTCATTGCTTCGTTTATTATGGCTGTGGTGGGACTTCAAGTGCTTGTTGAAGCCGTACGTTCCTGGTATGATGGCAGCTTTGTAGCACCCAATCTGTGGTCAGCGGGAGTTGCAGTTATATGTGCTATTGCAATGTTAGGAGTGTATCGCTATAACTCTCGTCTGGCCAAACAAATTAACAGTCAGGCACTTATGGCAGCTGCCAAGGACAATCGTTCGGATGCATGGGTCAGTATTGGAGCAGCCATCGGGATTATCGGAGCTCAATTCGGCTTACCATGGCTCGATAAAGTTGCAGCTATCGCTGTAGGGTTGCTGATTTGCAGGACAGCTTGGGAGATATTCAGAGACTGTACACATCGTCTGACCGATGGATTTGATCAAAAGGAGTTAACTGATCTTCGATCTTCCGTTGCTCGTGTCCCTGGTGTGGAGACGATTAAAGATGTCAAAGCACGTATTCATGGGAGTCATGTCCTGGTGGATATCGTCATTGAGGTGGACGGAAAACTTAGTCTGATCGAAGGTCATCAGATCTGTGACAGGGTGGAGGAGCGATTGAAACGATCACATAACATTATGCAGGTTCATGTACATGTCGAGCCTAGGATCGAAAATGTCCCGAAGAATGAGTGAAGATCATTACACTAGATCTAAGCTTAATAAGCTCATTATGATTCAGCTTCCAAAATAAAAAGAGGACAGTCACGAGTTCACGTGCTGTCCTCTTTACTTATGGCTAGAAGGATTATACGATATTACTGAATAGCAACGTGAATCCAAGCTTTGCCTTTCCAAGTGTACACTTGTACCCATTCACCGCCATCGAAACCATCAACAACTTCGCCTGTAGTGTCGATGACTTGTGAACCAAGTGCACCGATTGGCTTACCGTTTGGAGCATCATAGAACCAAGTGCGCTCTAACAGGTTTAGCAGCATTGTAGGCTCAAGAACTTCGTCTCCCGCTTTTACGACAGGCTCATCGAACATTTTGTCAGGTGTAGTTGTTGAAGTTTCAGTTGTTGTACCTGTAGCAGCCTCGACTGTACCTTCAACTGTTTCTACAGCTGGTTTGTTAACTTCAACAGCCGGAGTTGTTGTTGCTGGTGTTGTTGCTTCAGTTCCAGTTTCAGGAGTCACTGTTCCAGTAACCGCTTCCTCAGCACCTGCAGCAGCAGCCATCGAGCCCATCAACGTTAAAGCAGCAGCAAAACTTACGATTTTCTTCATTTGTAATTCCTCCTCAGTAGGTATGTAATTTGTTGTCCTGTGTTAAAAATAACCAAGCAAGCTCACCTATGAATCACAAATTATAACAATATTTTCTTGCTTCCTCCAGAGTCAACTGGAGCATTTGTGGGTATTAGGAATGCTTGTAAAAATCATACTTCAGTGGGATAAAATCAATTTGGCTATGTCAAAAAAGTCCTATTTACGTTGTGATTTTATAACGGGCAGGAGAGTGATTCAGGAATAGAGGGGAAAGGAGTGTAATACATAATAGAGGTATAGGCACAGTGTGGAATGATGTTTTTATCTGTTTGTACACAAACAAAAGCCTACCGGCTATGGTAAGCGCGATAGGCTTCTGTATGTAAGACGTGATTTTCATTGAGTTACCTCATTCATCGCATTCGGCTTCGTCCCGTAATGAGGGAGATTACGAACAGTACGACGAAGATGAAGAAGAGGACTTTAGCGATCGAAGCAGCAGCTTCAACGATTCCGAAAAATCCGAAAATACCTGCGACAAGTGCAATAATCAGAAACAATACAGACCATTTCAACATGAGTTTTCATCCTTTCGATTTGAAATTGTGGAGCGAGATTTGAACACCTCGCCGCCTTGTGTAGTTGTTCTTTAACCGAGGACTTTTGAGTTGAAACATTCATGATTTTTCCAAGCAAGTGATTATATGAAGTGAGTTTTATCGTTTGTTTCGTCCCGGAAATGGTCGGGTAACTATAGCAATAATAACAATCAGATAGTATATCGAAAGCGAGGTTCTTCTATGATCTATCAAATTAGCGTGGCTTTAATTGCGGTGGCCTTTGCAGTCTTGGTTTTCTTTTTAATTCGTACTTTAAAATCCGCTCAGAGTTCATTGGACAATGTATCCCAGACGCTACAGGAAGTCCAAAAAACGATTGATGAACTCAGTTATGAAGTGAAACAGACGGTGAGACATGCGAATGATATTACGGCAGATGTACAACACAAAATGAAAAAAATCGATCCAGTTATGGAATCTGTTCAAAACCTAGGCGAGGTGCTCAACGAAGTAACTGCCGCGGCGAAACAAGTTTCCTCTACTATGATTGCTAAATTCCAGACAAAACGTTCCAATCAACAAGAAGAAAAAGCTCCTGAACCGATTCATGTACAGGCAGCGCCAGCCACCAAAACGGATCGTACCCTGCAAAGTTATGATGCTACATATAATGATGCGGCAAATGGTGGAAAGAATTGGTTGAAGTATGTGGATCTTGCAGCTAACCTTTGGCAACGTGCACGTAAATAACTAATGACATAAGTTCAACGTTCAACGAGAAGGAAGTCATTTAGAGCGGTGACGAACCTGAACTTCATGAAAGGGTGAGAATCATGATGAAACTATTGCTTGTAATGTTTAGCGTAATTTCTCCCTTTTCCGTTCAACCGGCAGCGACAACCGCTGCTCATGATCTGCCATGGACGGTATTGGAAGAGAAAACGCCAGAAGTTAATCTGGCTGTAGATCGATCCGAACCAGTTGAGGCATTTCGGACTCTAAATGATATTTCTTTGGAGGACAACATGCATCAAATGTTGTATCACAAGGGTCAGCCAATGGATATAAAAGAAGATCCTTATCTAGGATGCCCTGAATTTGCATTTCAGGATGTGAAAGTGGGACTATGCGAAGATACAGGAGAGATTCAATATATTCATATTGATGCTTCTCAAGAACGATTTAAGTTGAATCAACAATGGATTGATATGGATATAAGATCCATACAAGAGGTGCTTGGTGATCCTTATGTTATTGCAGAGGATGGAGAAGTATACATTCGTGGAGACCAAGCTTTAAAAGTCTATTTGAAGTCAGGCACTGATCAAATTGAGGGGATTGACCTATTCGATGCAACCTTGTCCTAAAGCTACATCTTGTCTGTTTGAATGATGTTCTTGGGACAAAACATCATAAAGCGTTTCATCCCCAAATGCTATGGTTATATATTAAAAGTAGCTTGAGAAAGAAGAATATCAGAGGAGAGTGGAAACGATGAATTCAACCAATGCGCAAGCTTATGCTAAAGTGGTAGAAAACGGAGTCCAAGCGGTAGAAGCAGTGAAAGAGCTGCAAAACACCGGATACCTTGCTGATCATATCTTCGTTCTTGCCCATGAAAAGGATCGCACGGATCGAATTGCAGACACAGCGGATGCAAACGAAATTGGCATCAAGGAAGAGGGATTGTTTGATTCCATGGCTAATCTGTTCCGTTCCCGTGGAGATGAGCTTAGAGCCAAAATTGTATCAATGGGATTCACTGAAGCAGAAGCAGACTTCTACGAAAGTGAATTAGATAAAGGTAAAGTGCTAGTTATTGCCAAAAAGAAAGATTGAAGCGTACAAGCTTCAGACGACTACGATAATTTAATGTAGCGTACTGAATCAAAAACATAGATAAGGAATGGGGATTTCCCCATTCCTTATCTATGTTTTTGCAAGTTTGGAAGCGGGGTCAGAACCGTAGCAAAAACAGGGCACCAGCGGCGCAATTTCCTTCTAATGGTGCCATTTACTGATAGCAGTTTTTCATTTTTACGCTTATAGTTATAGTAGGAATTACTATGTCTACCGTCGTTTAAAATGCAGAAAATGTAACATTAGGGTTGTTACATGTAATTACAAAAACCAACTAATCGACAAACCCGGAACGCCACAGATAAGGAGATAGAAATGAAAATACTTATTGTTGACGACAATCCGACGAATGTCATTATCATTCGAGAAATTCTGAAAAAAGAAAACTATCGTGACATTGTAACCGCAAGTTCTGCGATGGAAATGTTTGAAATCCTCGGAATAGGTGGAGAAAGTGATGAACTTCGTCCGAGACCGTCGGATATTGACCTCATTTTGCTAGATATGATGATGCCTGAAATGGACGGCATCGAAGCTTGTAGCATTGTGCAAAAGTTTGAAAATCTCAAGGATATTCCCATCATTATGGTCACGGCTATTGGTGATTCCAAAAAGCTGGCGGAAGCTCTAGATGCCGGTGCCTCTGACTATGTGACGAAGCCAATTAATAAAGTGGAATTAATGGCTCGCATCAGGTTGGCGCTGCGTTTGAAGCAGGAGAAGGATTGGCATAAGGAACGCGATCAGCGTATCCAGGACGAGCTCAAACTTGCGGCTATGGTTCAGAGTGCCGTACTCAGCCCAGCGATTGATGATCCCTTATTTCAAGTAAATGCCATCTATAAACCATCCTTTGAGCTAGCGGGTGATCTGTACTCGTGGTATCCACTAGGTGATGGGCGTTATGGTGTGATACTCCTAGATATGATGGGTCACGGTATTTCCTCTTCATTATTTACGATGTTTATCGCCTCGGTATTAAAAGACACAGTGACAACATATGTCGATCCAGAGAAGGTAATTCAGGAACTGAATCGGCGATTTAACCAGCTTAATTTGGGAAAACAATTGGTGCAGTATTATTTCACTGCGATCTACCTAGTCGTTGATACACGGAAGAAGCGTATCGATTATGTTAACGCAGGGCATCCACCAGCCTTATTTTTCCGTGAGGATGGTTCAATCACAACATTCGACAGCGTGTGCTGTCCGGTGGGGCTGTTCGATAAAATGGATATTGAACCTCAAACCATTCATTATGAGGGTGAAGGTCATATTGCTCTTTATACAGATGGATTAACGGAAGCTGTTCCAGGAGACCAGGAAGACCAGCTCGAATTCCTGAAGGAACAGTTGAAAGGTACGCATCTGTGGAATGAGCCGCTGATGCAAACCTTGTTCTTTGATGACGAAATTCCTCAGGAGCGGGATGACGATAAATGTCTGGTATGGATCACGTTAAGTGAAGGGGCGGAAGCAGAGTGAAAATCAGAAATAAACTGCTGGTAGGCTTTACCGCTCTGATGGCAATTCTTATTGCTCTTACATTTATAAGTTATGAGCGGTTGAACAATAGTAATCAGCAATTGGATCAGATGTATCAGGAACGTTATTTGAAGGTGAGATTCACGTCGTCTGTACGCGGAGAAGTGAACGATATGGCTAAAGTGCTAGCTAACTTGTTGCTCAATCCGACCAATTCCATTAGCGCTGCTGACGGTGACCTCAAGGAAATGATGAAAAACGCAAAAGGCTATCTCACAGAAGTCCGCGAGCGTGCCGACAGTGCATCAGAGCATCAGTTAGTTGACCGAGTCAATACGGCTTGGGATGCCTATGCGGCTTATGGAACGAGGCAGCTCAGCTTGATGTCGCAGGGACGCGTAGATGATGCGAATAACTACCGTAATTCGACGGGTTTAGCTGTTCAGAAAGAGGCAGTGGATAGCCTTAATGCTCTTTCTCGTTATCAGGATCAAGAGATTGATTCAGAGATTACATCAGCCAATGAAGCTTACACACAGGCTGTGCAGATCACCTTTGGCATTATGATTGCTGGTGTATTACTGGCACTAGGTGTCATTATGTGGGTGCTGCCAAGCATTACGCGAGGTCTCAACACGGTATCCATGATGATCACGAGCTTCGGTCATGGTCGTTATCGTACCATTCAACGGATTCGGATCAAGTCCACGGATGAGATCGGTCAGATAGCAACGGTATTCAAAGAAGTATCGGGCGACTTAGAAGAGAAAATGGAAATAGAGAAAGCATATTTACAAGCGCAACAGGATCAGAACTGGATGAGTTCCAATATTGCAAGAGTTCCGGAGTTACTAAGAGGAATTGGTTCAATCCGCCAGATTTCTCAAATGTTTATTAGTGAATTTACACCTGTGCTAGGTGCACAACTAGGTGTCGTTTATTTAGTAGATGAGGAGAAGCATCCAGATGAATTAAGACGCTACGGTGCGTACGCTTTTGAAGAGAATGAGACTGTAGGAAAAGAAGTTTATCGCATCGGAGAAGGGTTGATTGGTCAGGCAGCCCTGGACATGAATCCGATTATTGTAGAAAACACACCAGAAGACTATGTGCATATCGGTTCGGCATCTGGATCTTCGCGAGCGACGAGCATTATGATCTATCCCGTTGTTTTTGAGGATGAGCTTATTGGTGTGGTTGAACTGGCTTCATTCGATGGGTTTACCGATCTGCATAAACAGCTCTTCTCTCAGTTGATTATGAATCTGGGTGTAATCCTTAACAACGTTCGCCGTCGTTTACGCGTGGAAGAATTATTACGTGAATCTCAAGCGCTCACGGAGGAACTCCAAGTGCAATCCGAGGAGCTGCAGACACAGCAGGAAGAGTTACGCCGTTCTAACGAAAACTTAGAGGAACAGACAGGTGCACTCAAGCGTTCCGAGGAGCTGCTTCAGCGGCAACAGGAGGAACTTGAGCACTTTAATACGGAGTTAATTGCTAAGACGCGTGCACTTGAAGAGCAGGTGCGAGAAGTTGAAGAGAAGAACGACGAGATCGAGAAAACGAAAACGCAGTTGGAACAGCAGGCTATGCAGTTGTCGATGACAAGTAAATACAAATCCGAGTTTTTGGCTAACATGTCACATGAACTACGTACACCGCTGAACAGCCTACTGATTCTTTCTCAGTTATTGTCTGAGAACAAAGATGGAAATCTGACGGTTAAACAACAAGAGTATGCTCAAACGATCTATATGTCAGGTGCAGATCTACTGAAAATGATTGATGAGATCTTAGATTTGTCCAAAGTAGATGCTGGTAAAATGGATATCAACTATGAGACTGTTCGAATGGAAGAGTTAACACAATTTGTCGAACAGAATTTTGGCGCCATGGCGAACAAAAAAGAGCTTGATCTCAACATTGATTTCGACAGTAATCTACCAGAGTGGGTATATACAGACAGCCATCGTGTGAAACAAATTCTTCGTAACTTGCTGTCGAATGCCTTTAAATTTACGAACCGAGGATCTGTAAGTATCATTGGACGTAAAGTAGCCCCAGAAGAACTTCCAGGGTACCTGAACAATAATCAGGAATACGTAGGATTTACCGTGAAGGATACAGGGATCGGGATTCCATCGGATAAGACAGATCTGATCTTTGAAGCCTTCCAACAGGTGGATGGTACGACAAGTCGTAAGTATGGAGGTACAGGACTAGGATTATCGATTAGCCGTGAACTTGCACGTCTGCTCGGTGGAGCCATTCAGGTAGAATCTTCTGAGGGTGTGGGTAGTGCGTTCACATTGTATCTACCTGATAATCACGAGGATGAAGCTCCGTTAGAGGAGTCACTGAGTGAGGCAGCTGTTACTTCTGAAATGCCTATTAGACAAAAAGAAGCTCGAATGATGCGTTCAAGCAGACAGACCGTTATTACGCCAGATCCTGACAACAATGCACTTATGGAATTGTCAGCACCAGAGGCTACAGGTTCAACAACGGTAGAAGATGATCAAGGTGAAATTTCCGAAGGAGACAAAGTTCTCTTGATTATCGAAGATGACGTAAAGTTTGCCCATATCTTAATGGATATGGCGAGAGGAAGAGGCTTCAAAGCGATTGTAGCGCTGCAAGGGGATAAGGGACTTGAAATGGCTCGTCAGTACTTGCCTGACGCGATCATTTTGGATATTCAATTGCCTGTTATGGATGGCTGGGCTATTTTGGGAGAACTGAAAAGTAGCTCGACTACTCGTCATATCCCAGTACATGTTATTTCCGTCATTGATGACATGAAGCAAGGATTGATGATGGGTGCAATCGCATATCTGAAGAAACCGTCCAGCAAAGATTCGTTGGATAAAGCCTTCTCACATATCGAATCCTATACAGAGAATCAATTGAAGCGTTTGTTAATTGTGGAGGATGACGAAACTCAGCGTAAAGCAATTATTGAATTGATAGGTCATGATGATGTGGCAATAACAGCTGTCTCCACAGGAAAAGAAGCTTTAACCGAGCTGCATAGCCAGCGTTATGACTGCATGGTGTTAGACCTGATGCTGACTGACATGACCGGATTCGAGCTGTTGGATCAGATTAGGGATGATGAATATCTGAGTGACCTGCCTATTATTATTTATACAGGAAAAGAGCTTGATAGTAAGGAAGAGATGAAGCTTCGTAAATACGCAGAATCCATCATTATTAAGGATGTAAAATCGCCAGAACGGTTATTGGATGAAACCACCTTGTTCTTACACAGGGTAGAAGCGAATTTGCCTGAAGATAAACGCCGGATTTTGCAAAAGTTACACAACAAAGAAACGTTATTTGAAGGCAAGAAAATATTGCTTGTCGATGATGATATTCGTAACGTATTTGCTCTCTCTAGTGTATTAGAAGGATATCGAATGGAAGTTACCTTTGCGGAGAACGGCCGTGAAGCCTTAGAGATTCTGGAGCAAAATCCAGAAATCGACCTTGTACTGATGGATATGATGATGCCAGAGATGGATGGCTATGAAGCGATGTCACGGATCAGACAGATTCCGCAATTCGAGAAATTACCGATTATTGCGTTAACGGCGAAGGCGATGAAGGATGATCGTGGCAAGTGTATTGAGGCTGGCGCATCCGATTATGTGAAGAAGCCAATCCAGACGGATCAATTATTATCATTAATGCGTGTTTGGTTGTATTCGTAAGTCACTAGTTTGGGTAATGAAGGACAATACGCTAAATGTAAGTAACAAAAGAAGAGTGGAGAGAATTTATGACATCGTGGGAACCTACCGAGGCGGGGGCAGAATCAGGCCGCTTGGCGCAAGATGAAGAGCGCGAACTGATTGAAATCGAATTGCTGTTGGAAGGTATGCACCGTCTATATGGATATGATTTCAGAAATTACGCCTTGCCTTCTTTGAGACGAAGAATCTGGCATTACGCACATGCAGAAGGAGCAAAAACGATATCTGCTTTACAGGAGCGTGTGCTTCATAATCGCTCTGCATTTGAACGATTTGTGCAGAATCTGTCTATTCCTGTAACGGAGATGTTTCGGGATCCATCATTATTCCGTACTTTCCGAGAACAGATTATTCCTGTGTTGCGAACATACCCTTATATCCGAATCTGGCATGCGGGATGTTCTACAGGGGAAGAGGTCTATTCTATGGCGATTATGCTTCATGAAGAAGGATTGTATGACAAAGCAAGAATCTATGCGACAGATATGAATGATCGCTCATTGCAACAGGCCAAGGAAGGCGTGTATGGCATTGAGAAAATGAAACTATATACAACAAATTATTTGGAGGCTGGGGGAACTAAAGCCTTCTCAGAATATTACACGGCTAAGTACAATTCCGTTATATTTCATCCTTATCTACGGAAAAACATTATTTTTGCCGAACATAATCTGGCTACGGATCGTTCGTTTAACGAGTTTAATGTGATTTTTTGCCGCAATGTCATGATTTATTTTAATGATGAACTGCGGAACCAAGTGCACGGGTTATTTCATGAAAGTTTGAGTCACTTCGGTGTCCTCGTTCTGGGGTCTAAGGAATCGATACATTTTACGGAATTTAGTGATGCCTACGAGCCGTTAGACCGGACGGAAAAAATATACCGGAAGATTAAATAGGGGGTTAGGCAAGTCATGGGGCTTAATGAACCAATCCATATATTGTTGGTAGATGACCGCCCCGAGAACCTGCTTGCTCTTGAAGCGGTTCTGGAATCGGAAAGATATAAACTTGTCAAAGCAACTTCAGGTGAAGAAGCACTTCGTTGTTTGCTGAAAGACGAATTTGCGGTCATTGTGCTTGATGTGCAAATGCCTGGAATGGATGGAATTGAGACTGCTAGGCTAATCAAAGCCCGCGATAAGTCTAAAGATGTGCCCATCATTTTCATCTCTGCAAATAGCAGGGAAGCCGAGCATTTGTTTGCAGGCTATTCAGCCGGAGCTATTGATTACATGGTTAAACCGTTTATTCCTCAGATTTTGAAGTCCAAAATTGAGGGATTTGTAGAGATGTTTATGACGAATAAAAGATTAAAGACCCAGACGATGCTGCTGCATCAAAAAACGCAGGAACTAGAGAAGATGAACCAGCAGCTTATTCAGGCTAAAGAGGAAGCGGAGATTGCTGCTAATGCAAAGACCGAGTTTCTCGCTATGATGAGCCACGAGATCCGTACTCCGATGAATGGAGTCATCGGTATGGTCGATCTGCTAATGGAAACGGAACTCAAGGAAGATCAGAAAGAGTATGCGGACATCGTTCGTCGTAGTGCCGATGCTTTGGTTACAGTAATCAATGACATTCTGGACTTCACGAAGATGGAATCAGGCAAGATGGAGCTCGAGGAGCATCCGTTTGAGTTAGTTGCTTGTATTCGGGAGGTATTGGGATTATTTACGGTCGAAGCAGGCAAAAAAAATCTCGAATTGGACTATTTCTTGGAATCGTCCGTTCCGCAGCTTGTTTACGGAGACATGGCAAGATTACGCCAAGTATTAATGAATCTGATTGCTAATGCAGTGAAGTTCACGGATCATGGCGGAGTGTATCTCATCGTTTCGGTCAGTGAAGAGAAGGACGGAAGAATGACGCTGGAGTTTGCCGTAAAAGATACAGGCATTGGCATCTCTGCAGACAAAGTGGATCGCCTGTTCCAACCCTTCTCTCAACTCGATACCTCAATGACTCGTAAATACGGCGGAACAGGGCTCGGGCTCGCCATTTGTCGTACACTCGTTGAGATGATGGGTGGTCACATCTATCTGGATACATCGGAGAAGTTCGGAGCAACGTTTGTATTTACGATCCAAGCACAGCGTTATGTCGAAACCGAATTTGTCGTTGGCGGTGGTGATGAGCAGCTATCTGATGTGAAAAATTATGAGCATCAGCCAAGGGTATTAATTGTGGATGATCATCCCATTAACCAAAAACTGATGTCCATTATGTTAAGCAAGCTGGGGTTTGTTTCAGATATGGCTGAGGACGGGCAGAAAGCACTGGATATGGTTCTAGAACATCCAAAATACGATTATATATTTATGGATCTGCAGATGCCTGTCATGGATGGACTGGAATGTACTAAAGTCATTCGTGAACGTCTTCCTCAGACGGAGCAGCCTGTCATCTTAGCAATGACGGCAAACGTGATGGACGGTATTCAGCAACGCTGCTCAGCGGCAGGGATGGATGATTATATTAGCAAGCCCGTCAAAATGGGCAGTGTGAAGCAGAAATTGTCGCGATTTCAGGAACAACGAAAAATGTTTGAGCCCAGATCATCAACCATGAATCATGCCAATTAAGTTTTCCAATATTTGTTTTGTTTCACTTGGGCTCAAGTTGGGTTATTACTAAGGAAACCATTGATCAGGAGAGAGATGTCTAATGAATACAAATAAAAATGAAAAATTCAATGCAAAGACTGAGACACACGACGGCGTATGCACGGTGTATCTGACTGGCGAACTGGATTTGTCAGTTGCTCCTGAATTCCGTTTGGTCATGGAGCCGCTTGTAGACAACAAGGAACAAGATCTAATTATCAATATGAAAGATCTAAAGTATATCGACAGTACAGGGATCGGAATCCTGTTATCTGTTCTGAAGGCACGACATGGAATGGAAGCACGCTTTGAAGTACAAGAAGTTCCTGCGCAGATACAGAAGCTTTTTGACATGACGGGTATTGCCAAATTCTTTGTCTCACAGAAGAATTCCCAATAGGAAAGGATCGAAAAAGGAATGAATGCAGAAGTTGAAAGAATTACCCTTAACCTACCGGCCACAGCTGAATATGTGGATATCGTAAGACTTAATCTTTATGGGGTAGCATCCAAAATGGGATTCTCTTATGAAGATATTGAGGATATGAAAGTGGCTGTATCCGAAGCTTGTAACAATTCTGTACTGTATGCCTACTCCCACGAAGGCGGCATGGTTGAAGTTGTATTTGAGGTGGATGGCGAAACGCTCGAGATTACAGTAAAAGACGAAGGTGCTAGCTTTGACCACATCAATCCTGCAGCAACACGTGCTGGCCTGCATGACAAAGAACTGTCAGATGCTCAGATTGGTGGACTTGGGTTCTATCTGATGCAAGCATTGATGGATGATGTTAGTGTGGAAAGTGAGACGGGCAAAGGTACGAAAGTGGTACTCGTTAAACGTCTTGCAAGAAGTGAGGAGAAAGTATGAACGAAAAAGTGACTCCACCAGAGTCCATGTCTGAAGCTGTAGGTTTGATCTGGGAATACCAGCAAACCAAGGATAATGAAATCGCTACTGTTCTTATCCGCAAATATGAACCGATGGTTAAAATGGCCGCAGGTAAGATTGCCCGAAATCGTCCGGATCTGTATGAGGATCTATATCAGACTGGACAGATGGCGTTGATTCGATTGCTACAGCAATACGATATTAACCTAGGGATTCCTTTCGAACCTTACGCAATGAAGAGTATGATCGGTCATATGAAGAACTACCTTCGAGACAAATCCTGGTACATTCAAGTGCCAAGACGGATTAAGGAAAAGGGTGCCCTCGTTCAGCATGCCATTGATGAACTAACCGTGAAACTGGAACGTTCACCTAGTGTAGACGAGATTGCACACTATCTTGACCTTACCCCGGAGGAAACCATTGAAGTGTTGGCTGGCCGTGAGTGTTACCATTATGTATCCCTAGACTCCCCTCTATCCCAAGATGAGAGTGCGGCGACATTAGGTGAACTTATTAGTGCGGATGTCAATGACTTTGATTCGGTTGAGAAGCGAATGGATCTACAGCAGGCATTAGGACAGTTGAAAGAACAAGAGCAGAAAGTGCTCATTCTGGCTTTCCAAGATGGTCAGTCTCAGCGGGCGATCGCGCAGAAATTGGGTGTATCTCAGATGAGTGTATCCCGAATTCAGAAGCGAGCAACCGAGAAGTTAAAACAGATTATGTCAAATGCCTCGATGCTATGAGATGTAATCTTCTGATGAAGTTGAGCTCGGCATAATGAAGGACACGTGATTCCGCTGGAATGCATACGTGTCCTTTTTTGAATGGATTAGTGAGTGTTGGAAGTGCTGTGGAGAATAGGATAAATGTATGCTGGAATGGAGGAGTTAAAACCCGTGGATGAGGTGGATTTGCAAATTAGACGAGATCGATTGTCTTTCTCGAATAAGTGGCAATGGTGGGACTGGGTAGCACCAGATAAAGAGAGTATGGATGAAGTTTTGCACGAACTGACGGAATCCTTCCCGGAAATGCAATATTGGCTTCGCAAAATCCCAGAGGTGCATTCCAATTACTTATCTGTCCGATTTATGAATGGTGAAGAGCCGGTTATATTTGGTTCTTTATTATATGCAGTGAAGAATGAGAAGGATAGCGAACGAAAAGAAAATCAGATGTTTTTCTATGTGGATCAGAGTACACTCGTTACCCTCAACATGGATAATAATACGAGAGGCATCATGAATACTGGAGAGCGTGCTGCCATGCTGAATCAGTGCAATGAGGCAAGAGACGGCATGTTTGTTTTGTTTCGAGCGATACTGCACTATTATCATGTCGGAATGGATCATTTTGAGATGAATCTGCGTGAGCTAGAGCGGAAGATGGAATCACGCAATGCGCGCACACTGATGGATCAGATTCTCGTATCTCGATACGAATTGCTGTATTGGAGCAATCAGTTTATTCCCTTTTCTGAGTTAATCGCAGCCTCCAAGGAAGCTTACCTGGATGAAATACAGGATAATCGTTTTTTTCGACAGCTTCAGCATCGAATTGAACGGATCGAACGACTTTTTCAGCACTATGAAAAAGAAATTGACACGTTGATCTCAATCGACAATGCAACCTCCGGTGTGCGAGGCAATGAGATCATGAAGACACTTACCATCGTAACCTCTGTGTTCACGCCCGCTACGGCAGCTGGTGCGATCTGGGGAATGAACTTTGAGAATTTACCTCTGATTGATAAAACCTGGGGAGTGGTTCTGGTCATTGCACTAATCCTGGGTAGTATGTCTGGCATGTACATTTGGATGATGATGAAAGGCTGGACAGGGGATCTGTTAAGGATGAAGTCCTCCCAGCCTCCAGTTGATGAGAACAAACGCCCCACTTCCGTTAGGAAAGGATAGGCTAGGGGCTCATCCTCCTAATTTTTGTAGTCTTCAATATAGCCCAGCAGATCCGCAATGTATTGTCCAACAATCGGCATGTTCACAAATTGACTTAGGAGATAACCGAGAAGACCCAGTACAACAAATGTTCCGACAGTTAATCCTAAACCACGAGCCATACCTGCTGTGAAATTGGTGATGATGCGTTTCTTGGGATTGGTATAGTTCTCGATGATATCCTTAATCTGCGCCTTCTCAAGACTATCCGCAATTTGATCTAGACGGGTATTGAGCTTTTTCACCTCATGTCGCAGTTCAAAAGGATGCTCAGACGTATCATACTGCTGTCTAGGAGGGTCTCCTGATAAAGGCGAGTTGCCGTTAATTGTAACTTTACTCATGTTCATTCCTCCTATGATGAGATGGGAAGAGAAATAGCCAGCTGAAACTCAGCTGGCTATTTTCATTCAATTAGCCTTACAGACTGGTTGAATTCAGCTCTTTACGTGCATCGTCCTTCGCTTCTTCAGCTGCTACAGCAACCTCATTCGAAGCTTTGGATGTCTCGTTAGCGATATCCGTCGAAGCTCTACGCACGGAATCCATAACGTCATTGCGACCTTGATTCACGGTTTTTGCAATATCAGACGTTTTAGAAGATACCGTTTTGGCTAGTTCGGATGCTTTATCACCTACTACGCATGCAACTTCCTTGGTACGATCTGTAACCATGCCGACTTTCTCGGAAAGGTCACCACGCAATTCACGTCCTGGCTTAGGAGCAAAGAGCAATGCTGCTGCTGCACCTAGCAAACCTCCGATGAAAATTCCTTTTGCGAAAGTGGAACCCGTCTGTACAGGATATTGTTCTTCTGCTTTATTCATATTCAATCACTCCTTCTTCAGATTAAGAAACGGATAACGAAACAACGAACACCTTGTTGACCGATCAGGCAGCCTGTCTGAACAGTCTGGACACAAGCCCCAGCAAGAACACAAAGAGCGCTGTACCAATGATGGCTGGAATCACTGCAAAGTTACCGATAACTGGTCCCCAGTTACCAAGCAAGAGTGCTCCTAACCAGGCTCCTGCAAATCCGGCAATCATTGCGCCGATGATACCTCCGGGCATGTTGTGACCGGCAAGTGCATCTCCGATCAAACCAATAATGACCGCCATGATTATGCTGATAATAATGCCCCACATAACAACCGCCTCCTTTAAACTTGATGTAGGATGTTGTCTGTTCGCGTTTGCTTACTTCGTATATAAACGCCGTGCTTCGAGGTGAAACAGTTAAACTTGTAGTTAGAGGGTTGGATATTTATATGTGATGTGACTTAGCCCCGATCTTAGCTCCGTTGTCTAATACCAGGGATCATGCAGATAATCCAAGCTAGACCCGCCATAAATCCAGTGAAAACATCGGAAGGATAATGAACACCTAACATGATCCGACTTAGACCAATCAACGTTACGAATATGATGCCACATAAAATAGGAATTCCTGGTCTGGATGTCCGCAATTGCCGTTCAATAGCCCAGATGACGAAGAGCATGCCGTAGAAGCCCATGGAGATCATGGCATGTCCACTAGGGAAGCTATAACCGTGAACAACTAATAGATGCTCAAGCTCGGGTCTGCTTCGTTGAAAAATCTCCTTTAATCCAGTATTCAGTGCCCACATAATGGCGAAACTGCCCAATAACGCATATCCATACAAGTAGAATCGAGGAATTCGCTGTAAGAAAAACAGTAACGTGAAGCCGATGGCTGCGAGTGCAGAGATCTTAAAGGATCCAAGCGCAGTAATAAACGAAGTGAAAGGAAACAGTTGAAGACGAGTTTCAGAATGAAGATAAAATAAACGTTGGATCTGATGATCCCATTGCAAAATCACATCCGTGCCCAGGATGGAGGCAAGAGCAGCAATAAGAAATACAACGACAGAACTTATGACAATGCCTGCGATACTCCATATTAGTAGGGTACGAATTGGTGAATTTGATTTAGCCAAAAAGCTCGGTGAGGACTGGGCGTTACGTAGCATGATGAGTATCTCCTCCGTTGATGTAGTCAGATAGGAATATGGTTAATGCTTTACCCGAAAGATATGTCGAAAAAACTGTAAAAATGAAGTTTTTGTACTATACTAATTAAGATATCCCATGCGGCGTCGTGACGCAAAGCAGATATGATTATGGGAGCATAAAGGAGAGAACTCGCATGGAGAGTGCCCTGTTAGTTAAAGAATACCGTGCTGGCGAGATGGAGTGCGCCCACTACGGTCACATAAGTATTACAGACGAATACGGTAAAGTGGTTTATTCGGTAGGTAATCCACATTTTAGAGCGTTTACGCGTTCATCAGCCAAACCGTTTCAAGCTATTCCAGGTATTCGTGCAGGAATTGCGTCTCACTATGGGTTGTCAGCTCAAGAGATTGCTATTATGGCATCCTCACATCGATCAGAACCAGCTCATATCCAAGTATTGGAGCAGTTATCTACCAAAATCGGACTGGGAGAAGAATGTCTAGTCTGTGCGGCGAGTTACCCTCTAAATGAGGAGAGTCGAAATGAATGGTTGCGGGGTCAGGGAGAGAAGCGCCGGATTTTGCATAACTGTTCGGGGAAACACTTAGGTATTCTTGGATACAGTCAGATGAAGAAGGTTGATCTGGGCAGTTATGCTGAGCGAGAACATCCGGTACAGCGCGAGATTTTGGAGACGATGGCGTATATGGCTGGGATTGAGAAGGATGAAATTCAACTAGGAACGGATGGCTGCGGCTTTCCGGTATTTTCGTTGCCATTATCAGCATTATCGAATGCTTATCTGAAATTAGCCTGTCCAGATCTGATCGAGGATGCTTCGACACGCAGTGCGGTAGAGACCATTACAGCGGCAATGAACGAATTTCCACTTATGGTAGGTGGGACTCATCGCGTGGATTCTGTTCTACTGGAAGATGACAACATCGTAGCCAAGGGCGGATTCAAGGGTGTATTCGGTTTTGCACTCAAAAAAGAAAGATTAGGCATCACCTTTAAGATCCTTGATGGTTCAGAGGAAGAATGGGCTTGGATTGCCCAGTCGATTCTTGAGCAAATTGGTTATGCGAACCAAGCAACTATTGCAAGGTTACGCGAAGTATATCCACCAGATATCCGAAATGATGCTGGCATAATTGTAGGACGTGCAGAGAGTGAATTCGTTTTACAATCAACTAAAAAAAGCGTATAAACTGAACTAAAGTACGTGATTAGAATGGTCTAACCAAGGGTAAACATGACATACCAACTGGTATGAATCTATACAATTCGTTTACACGAAAGACTGCTGGAGAGATACTGGCAGCTCTAACCCTTGGAGGTGGATGAACATGATTAAAGTAGTGACATCGGAAGAAAGGCACACGTCGGATCGCGGTTGGATACACAGTGAGTTTAGCTTTTCTTTTGCAGATTATGATGACCCAAGCAATGCCCATTTCGGCTGCCTGTTAGCTCATAATGACAACACGCTGATGCCGCAAGAGGGCTTTAAGAGACATCCACATCATGATCTAGAGATTGTTAGTTATGTCATTTCAGGAACGTTGAAGCATACAGATACCATAGGAACAGAAGAATTGCTGGAACCAGGAACCGTACAGGTGATGAGTGCGGGGACGGGAGTAGAGCATTCGGAGACCAATCCTTCAACAGAGGAGCCGGTGCGTTTTCTGCAAATGTGGTTCTTGCCTTCTGAACGGAAAGCCGAGCCATCGTATACCAACCGGCGTTTTCAGCCGGAGGATCATTTGAATCGGTTATGCCCTATCGTGTCAGGGCAAGCTGGAGAAGGCACGGAGGATGCGTTACCTATTCATCAGGATGTTACATGTTATTTGTCCAAATTGGAATCTGGCAAAAAGCTAATGTATCCACAACATGAAGATAGGCGTACACACCTTTTCCTGATCAGTGGTCATATCTCCATTGAATGTGCTGATGGCAACTTTGATCTTAAGCCGGGAGATGCAGCGCGAATTCGTAAGAGCTGTGATCTGCAGATCACTGGAACGGGCAAAGAGCCTGCTGAATTTGTACTGATTGATCTACCATAAGATGATCTACTATTAGGATTATGTTCCGATGCATTAGTGTTCAGGATGACTCGGATTCGTACTGAATCTGAACCTATGAATATTGGAAAATAAATGAACAGAAGAGGATCTATTCCCACTATTAATGTGGAGAATAGATCCTCTTCTGTCTAAGGTTTCTTTCGCTACACTCTGCAATGTAGTATCAACTTCAGTCTGCCATCATGATGTCTGACAATCTGACAGCAAAGAAGTTACTTGCGCAGGTTACCAAGTTCAGAAGCTACGGCTTCAACCTCAGAGATGCTCAAGTGTTCTTTTCCTATGACCATCTCATACAGATCATGAAGGTCTTCATACTTTTCCAGTGGAAAAGATGATCCTTGCATTGCGGCTCCACTCGCCATCCGCAATTTGGTTTTGATTGCCTCAATCATATATTCCATGTTGGCAGTACTTGCTTGCGTTAAATCCATCGTTATGTCCATCCTTTCCCTATCGGAAACTGTTGTCATTGTATCATGATTGGACAGGCTCAGGCGAATGCTTTTGCGGGAAAAGAGGGCATCAGGTAAAATGATGGATACTATAACAGTCGACATCTATGCGATGTGCGAAGGAGGAAATGTTTTTGGCAGCATATAAGCGGGAATTAATCCGCAAGCAGAATCGAGAAACCCGTAGAAGTGTGCAGGGAGAAGAGCTGGACTTATTTTTCCACAACATATATCAGGCTCACTCCCCAGATGAGATCACCTTTGTATGTATTGGTACGGATCGTTCTACAGGTGATGCACTTGGGCCGTTAACAGGGAGTTTGCTGGAGGGAAAAGGAGTGGGGCATGTTATAGGAACAATGCCATACCCTTGTGATGCAGACACGCTACAACAGAAGCTAGCATCCATCCCGCCACATCATGTCATCATTGCCATTGATGCGTGTCTGGGGCCGAAGGCTGCGGTAGGTCACTTTTACCTATTTAATCAGGCCTTGACTCCAGCTGAATCCGTGGGGGGCAACCTACCATCCGTTGGACATTATAGTGTAGCCGCTGTGGTGAACGCGAATGGGCCAAGACCATATACTGTGCTGCAAATGACGTCTCTTCACCAGGTGATGAACATGTCCCACATGATTGCAGAAGCCGTGTTGAAAGCAGCAGTTTCGGGGCAAACGTTTCATTCCTGATGGGAAAGCTTAATAATATACAACCTGAGCTTCAGCTTGAGAGGTTGTTCAAAAAGTCTGCTTTTGATTACGAAGGATGCCTGTTGGCATCTCAGCTTCGAATATGGAATTCAGCCGAAATAAGCGGGATGCTTACGAAGCTTGTTTCCTTCGGAAACATGTGGTTGCTCACGTAGATTTGCCTACGCTCCGCTACTTCATTTCTATCTTCATTCCATCTTCTCGGTACTGAAAACCACCCTTTTTGAACACGAACTTGAATTGAATGAACCAGATTCATTACAATGAACGCAAGTGCATTTATTATGTGTAGAGAGAGGGATACATATGGAAAAAGTGATGTGTGATGGAACGACAATTTGTTATGCTGAACAAGGTCAAGGAGATGCGCTGATCTTACTCCACGGATATTGTGGCAGTTCGTCCTATTGGGATGAAGTTGTACCTGAGCTTGCACGAAGCTACCGCTGTATTGTGCCTGATCTGCGGGGACACGGGAAAACGGATGCGCCTGTAGGAAGTTATACGATTGATCAGATGGGCAATGATGTGCTGCAATTAATGGATGAGTTAAAGGTAGAGAAGGCAACTCTGCTCGGTCACTCCATGGGAGGTTACATCGCCTTGTCTATTGCTCAGCGTCATCCGGAACGACTCCATGCCTTTGGTTTGATTCATTCAACGGCTTACCCGGATAGCGAAGAGGGGAAAGAAAAACGACTTCGTGCCGTGTCAACGATACAGACGGACGGAATTGTGAATTTCGTGGATGGTTTGGTTCCCGCGTTATTTGCCCCAGAGCATGTAGAGTCCATGTCGGCACAAGTTACACGTGTGAAAGAAATTGGGTATCAGACAGCACCACAAGGAGCTGCTGGCGCTGCGCTCGCTATGCGTGAACGTCCAGATCGTCGTGATGTATTGTCAGCTACACCATTACCTGTACTGTTGGTTGCAGGAGAGAAGGATGCGGTTATTCCGCCAGAACGCACCTTCACAAGTGATAAGCCACATATTGTACAAGCGGTAATTCCTGGAGTAGGACATATGAGCATGTACGAGGCACCAGAAAAGTTAATTCAGGTGATTAAGCAATTTATGGATGGATTGTCTTCATCGAAATAACGCATGAAACGGAGGATTATGGCTTAGCTTCATTTACAGCATAAAGTGATGATCCATTTAACCGTTTAACAACTAACTATGAACCAAATATGAACCTCTGCCAAATTCCTTATTCGGAAAGGCAGAGGTTTTTTGTGTATAAGGGCACGGTTGGAACGGCGTACTTTGGCTTTTTGATAGTGCATGCATTAAAATAATGTTCATAGAGGTTGTTCAAAGTCCGTCCTTTTTGAACACGCAATGAAAGACTGCTAGGCCAAAGGTTAGGTCAACAAGCGAATGTTAAGGGGGCATATTGGATGTTCAGAAAAGACTATCTGCTCCGCATGGTGGAGGAAATGACTGAAGCGATCGGCAAAGTGTTCACGTTGAAGCAACAGCGGAAACATGCCGAGGCACTGTCTGAACTAGATGAATTACTTCGCAGGAATTTTGGCTTGCATTCGTCTTTGCTAAATTCTTTGCCTGCAGAGGATGTTATCGAGCTATTCCGTTTTCGTGGCATGATTGAAGTAGATAATTTGCAGCAAGCGGCACGCCTACTTGAAGAGGAAGCTTATGTATATGGTGAAAAAGCGAAGGTTGAAGGCATAGATGATGAGGAACGACAGCATTCATTAGATGAAGAACTCATTCGATTAATGAAATCTCTTCATTTTTATCTATATGCACTAAATCACGGAGCCAATCCGAAACTGCTGGATGCGCCGGATCGTGCCGAGTCCATTTTGGAACTAACCAAAGAATACGAACGACCGGCACGAACGGAGAAGCAGCTTGCCATGTACCGTGAACAGCAAGGAAAGTATGATCAGGCAGAGAACAGCTGGTATAGGCTGTTACATGTTGGTGGAGAGCATCCTGTGAATTATCGTGATGATGTGCAGGCATTCTATGAACGGCTAAGTGAACTTGAAGATGCCAAACTTGAGGCGGGAGGACTCCCTCGTGAGGAAGTGGAAGAGGGGCTTGCCCAGTTAAATCGGGAAATGGCGAACGGATAGGAACACCGCTTGTTAGATGTCCTTGCTTGGAGCGGGGACGGAATTGTGGTATGGTAACGGTTGACCAAACCAAATCGAAAGTGAGATGTACCCCCGTGGATTCATTGCGAAAGCTTATACAAGACATCTTTGAACAGAACTCGCTGATTACGGCGACCTGGAGCCAGCTGCGCAGACGGGACAATGTCTCGTATACGAAAGTGCAAGTCAAGCCGGTAACGCTCAAAAATCAGTTGCATTATCAATTCGCTTTTCATTATAACAACAAAGTGCTGCATGAGAATTTGACTCCGGCTGAAGCGACTGAACGCATGACTGAACTGGCCGAAGAGACGTTTCGTCAAGGGCTGCTCTGTACCACAGAAGCAGACTATCAAATTTTGATCAGCAAAAAATATAAAGTCTCGATTCTAACCAAATCCGCATCCAAGACGGCTGTGGATCTGTCCCACAATCGCAAGAAGCAATATGTGCTGGAGGATGGGGTACCTGTTTCCTTCTTAGTTGAGTTAGGAATTATGAATGAGGAAGGTAGGGTGCTGGCTCGTAAATACGATAAGTTCAGACAGATCAATCGTTTCCTTGAGATGGTTCAAGATGTGATTCCCCACTTACCTGAGGGGCGTCCGCTGACCATTGTTGATTTTGGCTGTGGTAAATCGTATCTGACCTTTGCACTGTATCACTACCTGTCCGTACAGCAGCGTAGATCTTTGAAAGTTATAGGTCTGGATCTGAAAGCGGATGTCATTGAGCATTGTAATGATCTTGCGAACAAGCTGCATTATGGTGATCTGAAATTCTTGGTTGGAGACATTGCAGACTATGACGAGCTGAATGCAGTAGATATGGTCGTAACACTACATGCCTGTGATACGGCGACAGATGCGGCATTAGAAAAAGCAGTCCGTTGGGGAGCTTCCGTTATTTTATCGGTTCCATGCTGTCAGCATGAGCTGTTTGAGCAGATCGAGTCTACGGTCATGAATCCATTGTTATCCCATGGTATTCTCAAAGAGCGCTTCTCTGCACTCGCGACAGATGCCATTCGTGCTAAATTGCTGGATCTAATGGGATACAAAACGCAATTGCTCGAGTTTATCGATATGGAACATACGCCCAAAAATATACTCATACGAGCTGTAAGAGGCCAAGCAGGTCCAACGAAGCAGTTGTGGGATGAGTACACAGCGTTCCGTGATTTCATTCATGCCGATCCGTATCTGGAACGAGCTTGTGCAGATCTGTTGCCAGGATGCGGTTCTCGGGAAGCGTTAGGCACAGATGAAGCTACGTCTTCATCAAGTGATTGTAAGAACTGTTAATGAAGAGACATGGCTAATCCATAACTCAGGAACTAAAACTCATTAACCACAACGATACGTTCAATAAATGCGGCAGAAGTTCCCTGTAAAGGGGCTTCTGCGTATTCGTGTGTTAAGTTCAGCCAGAATTGTTCTGGCTGGCTTTTTTGTGCTTTCAGGTTAGCCAGTAATGATTGGTTGGCCTTTTTTGTGCTATTAGGGAAGAGCGATTAATTGGATAGCGTGGGATGGTCAGAGTGAAATGGTGAAGTACAACTGTTGATAGATTGGAACGGTGAAGCAAAAGTAGGCTCATTTATGTTTCCTACAGATCCTGACCATACTGATAATTATTGAATGGGAAGATTGTGAAAGCGAATCGGAATTGCTTCGTCACTCAGGTAGATATATGTAGCAGCTTGGTATAAGAACCATGACACAGTACAAGGAATTTAGAGATACAGGTAGGAGGTGCCATGTGTTAGCAAAGAGGGATACGTCCAAACGAAAAGGGAGAAATTCGCTGGAATCATGCTTAACCGCAGCAATGGGGTTGATCGTTTGTATGCTCTTGTGGATGGCATCTCTACGCCGGGGATTGTTTTATGCCAGTGATGTTTATGGAACTCTCATGATGGCTTGTGCAGGGGCGCTACTCGTATTTATCTTCATTTTCATCTTCATCTTCATGTCATATGATGTACATCCAACGAAGTCTAAACGAGGGTTGCCGAATATAAACGGATTCGGTCTGACCCAGTCAGAGGATAAGTCAATACAGTTACCTTCCTTGGGTTATTTTTCGTGGACGATTTGGCCGTTAGGTATGATGGTATGGTTTGCCCTGCATGCGTTGACCGGCTCACACAGTACGCAGGGTAGTTTAGACGAAATGCTCCGGTGGAGCTTGCTAGCCATTTTTGCTCTGTTGGTAGCAATATTGGCTAGGTTCCCGCAAGGAGCAGGATGGTTTAAGCTCGGCTGGCAGATTACAGGCGGCGTGCTGGTGTTGAGCGGTATCTTAACCGTATGCGGTATAATGCCGATGCCCTTTGGGGTCATGCGAACAGCCGACCCTGAGATAAGCTCTGCCGGAGCACGGCTCGGCGGATTGCTGCAATACCCCAATGCGTACGGTGCCGTAGTCGGCATGTACGCACTGGAGCGGCTAGGCGCTGCCGCGCGCGTCATCGGCTGGCGAACGCCGCACGGCGTGCAGCCTGGAGCCGTGCAGCCGCCGCGCACCTGGCAGCTCATCGCGGCTGCGGCGCCGCTGATGCCCGCGATCGCCACGCTCCTGCTGAGCGAGTCGCGCGGCGCTTGGCTGGCAACCGGCTGCGCAGCCGGTTGCGCCTTCGCCCTACAGCGGCGTGCATTCCGCCTGCCGCTGCTGCTGGCCACGGCCGCGCCTCTGGCGAGCGCGGCGTGGCTTCACCGCCAGTTGGCTGCTGTCCAACTGGCGCCTGCACCTGTGCCCGGCCTGCTGGCACTGGCCGGGGCATGGGCAGCTGCGCTGCTCGGCACGCTGCTGCTGTGCCGGTTATGGCACGGCAGCGCGAATTCGCGCGTAGCCGCCATAACGGCTACAGCGCTGGCGGCAGTTGCCGCAGCCGCGCTGGCCGTGACCTCCACCGCCGAGCGTCTCGCGGCAGGTGTCGGCACAGGGCTGTCCCGCCTACGGATGTGGCAGGACGCCCTGAAGCTGTGGACCGAGGCCGCATGGCTCGGCCACGGGGGAGAGACATGGCGCGGCATGTATCGCGCCATACAATCCTCGCCGTATGTTGGCGGCGAGGTTCACAGCGGCATCCTTGATCTTGCTCTGGATGCCGGCATAATCGGACTAGTACTCGTTGTATTGTGGTTTATATCAACAGTACGCATCGTATGGCGAAATGCCACTCACCTAGTTCCTTGCATCCTCGTTTTTGGTCTTCACGGTGCAATTGATTTTGACTGGAGCTTCACGTTACTGTGGATGATGTTTATCTGGATTGGTGGCTGGGCGTATGCCTTGCGATTCAATGTGCATCAAACGCTGAGAGCACAATCATCCGTGCACAGTCCAAAAGGGAGGATCTTGGAAGATAGCCTATCTGTTTCACCGTTCGGATGTAGCACGAAGCTAATTCCTTCAAGGCAGCATGAATGGGGGGAAGCGAAACACGGTGAAGCATATTCTCAAACGGTATTCTCTCGATACAGGTATGAGATAGGGGATCTTATACATAAGTATCAAATGGTGAATATATGGACTACAACCGGTTTGATCGTACTTACTGCGGTTTGTTGGATTGGCGGGATAGCTTGGCTGGCTGGCCAGCAAATGGCAGCGGAAATGCATTATCGTCAAGTCGTGCAATCAACGGATCTGTCGGAGGAACAAGCAACGATACTTATTCAGGCATCCCGAGCGAATCCATACCGTTCAGATATCGCCATTACGCTAGCTCGTTTCCTTCCTGTGGTCGATGCAGAGAAGATGCTGCGACAGAGCCTGCCCCATACCCAATCAGATGCCAGAATGTATTTTGAATTAGGACAACTCGCAGCCCAATCGCTTAAGAGCGAACAAGCAATACACTATTTTAACGAGGCGATTGCATTGAACCGGTATGATGCTACAATTCATTTCGGCGCTTTATATTGGATGGAGCAGATCGCGCAGCAAGAGTTGAAGGCAGGACAACTGGATCAAGCCAGGCAGACCGCTGCGGCTGGAGTGCATATCGTTGAACGTTATAGGCAGTTGGTTGAAGCAGTGGCGATGAGTAATGATCGCAATGACCGCCGTTTCGTACTTCAGCCAGCGGCGACCGTGTATGAAGATAGGCTGCGAACGATAGCTACCAAAGCCTATTTTTCTAAAGATTCCAGCAGCGTTCGTTGACCCATCTTCACCGCTCAACTGCAATACATGAGAGCGGAGAGGACAGGAAAATAGAAAAAAAGCTGCTCCCGCTCTCTCGCTTTCACTTCACTATAGTCGATAACCACCAAATGCCTGTTGAAATGCACGCTGAAGAGGCTCTAGCTCCACGCTCCATAATGCAGCAAGTTCTGAGCTTACGTCTGCGTTCCACCAATCACACAGTTTTTTGCGATTATCGCGATTTTCCCCGATCCAGAGCAGATTGCCAATCACTTTACCGTAGTATAGCTCTTCTGCTTGCTTCATTAGTTCGGGGGAAACGTACAATTTGAGTCGTTTGGCTGTACGATATAACTCCTTGCTGCATGCGCGCCGAATGCCTCTTGCCGAGGGCAACTTCTGACCAGGCATGTTATGTTTTACCGGGGGAGTACCGGGTGTGGTTTTGCTTGACATCTCATCACGCTCCTCTTCCGATACCATATGCGGAGTTCCTCTTACAGGACACAATCCCAGCCGGGCAATGTAGCAACGTCTACAGCCCTGTGATAAAATAGGGACGAACATCCATAGTGCGAAAAGGCACTGCTAATCAGGATGAAGAAAGAGGGTTGAGATGGACGTTATTCATAACATAGTCAGCCAATTGTTCGATTGGATTCAAAGTCTTGGATACTTTGGGATCATGCTTGGATTAATGCTTGAAGTCATTCCAAGTGAAATTGTGCTGGCGTATGGAGGTTTTCTCGTATCACAGGGAAACATTAACTTTTTCGGTGCTATGATTTTCGGTACAGTTGGCGGTGTGCTTGCACAGCTATTTATTTACTGGATTGGCCGTTATGGCGGCAGACCTGTACTGGAACGCTACGGAAAATACATACTCATCCAGAAAAAACATATCGACCATTCCGAAGAGTGGTTCCGCAGGTATGGTACAGGTGTCATTTTCACGGCGCGGTTTGTTCCAGTGGTAAGGCATGCTATCTCAATCCCGGCTGGCATCACGAAAATGCATACAGGCAAATTCATCATGCTTACTACCCTCGCTGTTATACCTTGGACTGCTTTGTTTATATATTTAGGGATGATTCTTGGAGATCAATGGGAACATATTGATGAAAAAGCAGCACCGTACATTATGCCAATTTTACTTGTAGCACTGGCTCTTATGATTATTTATGTACTTATTAAATGGATGAATGCTCGTAAAAAGAAGGGAAGTGTTGAGTAATGAGTAAACCTAACTTGTCTCACAAATTCGGTAAAGGTCTGCCTCCTAAAGAATTTATTGAGAGTATGACGAAGAACCAAAGTGAATTTCAGGCTAACTATGATAGCTTTACTTGGGCTAATGAAGAGGATCGTGAGTTTTTTGAGAGCCTTAACTACCGCGACGATCTGCGTGTGCTGATTCTTGCTGCTGACTGGTGCGGCGATGTTGTACGTAATATCCCGGTTGTTTTCCAGGCTCTAGAGATCTCTGGCATACCAACAGAAGTGCTTATTATGGAGAACCATCCAGAAGTGATGGATGAATTCCTGACAATGGGCGGACGTTCCGTGCCGATCGTTATTTTTGCAGACACAGGTGGTCATGTGCTTGGTCAGTGGGGACCACGTCCACAGCATGTACAAGAAGTAATGGTTGAGTTCAAACGTCTTAATCCAGATCGTGAAGCGGCAGATTATCAGGATAATATTGCTGTGGCACGTCAGGAAATGGCTAAACGTTATGGGGAAGGAACGGAATCACATGCGGTTATCGTTAGCGAGCTGCGTGAACTGATTTCGGGTTATTGATCCGATATGTTGAAGATTCGTACGTTTACACTCGGCCCGCTACAGACCAATGCTTACCTTCTGCAGGGGGAAGATCCGAGCAAAGCAATAATCATTGACCCAGGAATGAACCCGGGTGCGCTGGTGAAGGCGATTCAGGACTTGGAGATTGAAGCGATTGTGTTGACTCATGCTCATTTTGATCATATGGGTGGTGTGGACGAAATCCGTAAATTGAAGGGTTGCCCTGTCTACTTGCATGATCTGGAGAGCGATTGGTTGTCATCTCCGAAGTTAAATGGTTCAATGAACTGGCCACAAGCTACACCTCCGCTTTCGACAGATCCTGCTGAATATGCGATGGACGAGGGGCAGAAACTGAATTTCATCGGTCATACATTCCACGTATTCCATACTCCAGGTCATTCACCTGGTAGTGTGAGCTTATTATGTGGTGAAGATCTATTTGCTGGAGATGTTCTATTCCGCATGGGCGTAGGAAGAACTGATCTAACAGGTGGACGCGAACGTGATCTGATCGATTCAATCCAGAATAAGCTGTACACCTTTGGCGATGAGGTTAGAGTCCATCCTGGTCATGGACCCAAAACAACCATCGGATATGAGAAGCAGAATAATCCTTACGTATCTGCAAGGTAATTCGACAAGCTTATCGGCTGAATAATAAAAATCTGTCATTTTGATGAGAAGAAAGTCTGGACAAGTGACATTTTTTTCATTAGAATAGCAATTAGTTGTTACAAGCTGTACAGCATCATCTAACTGAAGCGTTAATCAGAAATACCCAACCTTGCGAAGCACGCAGACTGTGGTCTATACCCGGTTTGCGTTCTTTTTTTGTTTTCAGCACCTTTTTGCCTAGTAGATATACAGTTGGACAAGATTCGGCGGAGATAGACATGAGGACAGCGTTAGGCTATAGATTGGGCAAGATACATATGTAGACAAGAGGAATGAATGGGGAAGAGATTGTTTGAGAAGTGTATAGGTAGCAATACGTTTTAAGCTGTTTTGTTAGCAGTAATAAGAGCGAATATGCAAGTGTAAAAGAAGAAGTGAAGTAAAAGCAAAAGTAGAAGTAGAAGTAGAAGTAGAAGTAGAAGTAGAAGTAACTAGAGGGCGGGGAAGTAGAAGTGGAGAAAAGACGAGTAATCCAGTTCGGAGAGCGTAACGAACAGTACGTTATTGAAGAAGGTCGTCGATTGGAGAACAATAGATTAGATTTGGTCGTAGAGCGGTCTCAAGTACATAACCAGAGTATGCAAATGAATAACAGTAATCTTCAAATAAACGAAACGTTAGAACAGAAGCACGATTTATGGAAAAGTCGGTTGTTAAAGAATCAAGCAAGGAAGCAACCCTGGTTTATTAAACTGCAAGAACACCGCAATGAAATCTGATCGTGAAAAAGTTTGAACTATCCTTTGAACGTTTATGGATTTCACTTCGTACTATCTTTACATGAACGGGAAGCAGGTGATAGGGCCAGATGAAGGCAGCCGAATTGGAGGAAGTTCGCAGAGCGGCAGAAGGAGACGACAGTGCACTGGCTGAGTTATTACAACGTCACTATGCATTTGTATATAAGTATCTCGTTAAAGTGACAATGGATCCGAGTCTTGCAGAAGAGACGGTGCAAGATACGATGATTCGATGCATGGAGAATATTCATCGGTATGATGGATCGTCTGCTTTCTCATCTTGGATGATTACGATTGCGACACGTATTTATATTGACAAGACACGACGCAGACGCAGAGAACAGAGCTGGCTAGAAGTCATCCGGAATCAGGCGATTAGGAAATTGCGCTGGCAATTTGAACGTCGCAATGAGGAATGGACGGATGTTATGGATGCTATGACCAGACTAACACCTGAACATCGGATCGCAGTCCTTCTGAAACATTATTACGGCTACGGATATGATGAAATTGGTCAGATGTTAGATATTCCATCTGGGACGGCGAAGTCGCGCACAGCGTATGGTCTTCGTCAATTGAGAAAGGAGCTACAGGAATATGAATAGATCGGATGAGCAGGCCCAGCGGGAGATGCTAGAACGATTGAATCAACAGATGAAGGTGCTGGACGAAGCATATGAACCTGTGAATATTCCTTCATTAGCGTCACTTGAAGCCCAAGTTAAGGAACGAAGACAGAGTAAACGCCGAGCGGATCGGGTGGAAATGCTCTTATTCTGGTTGGTTGGCATAATGCTTCTCACGTTAGGTGCATTATTAATCCGTTCCTCTCCTGCGGTTTATTTGGGTATTCAGGCACTTAGTGTGGTAGCGGCCATTGCTATAGCGTTGATATTGGTAGGAAAACGGAAGGAGACTACGCATGAATAATTTCCGTTATCCTCTGGAAGAAGTACCCTTGGTCTGGATTGTCATTATCGCCGTTCTGTTGCTAATCCAGGGTACATGGATCTTTCAAGATGCACGCAGACGTGGACGTTTCCCTTGGTTATGGGGATTGTGGGGTATTACCGGATTTCCAACACCTCTTATTGTGTATTGGTTTGTAGTTATTCGTTCCAATCGTAGATTGCGATAATAAGCACAGAACAGTAATGATCATTTGCATAATAACGCTCCAAAAAAGATTTTGCACAAATATGTTGTATAATTCTAGTATTCCTAGACATCGCTATTCTTTTCTAGTAGACTATACAAATAATTAAAAGTTAGACTACCAGGGGGTTAGACGATGCTACGTTTAGGAGAGAAGGTTGTCATCGTCGCGGATGCGTTTGAGCAGAATCTTCCTGTGGGGGAATATGGATTCATCATCGCTTATGACCGGAATCCGGACAATGCGTTCGATTACGTGCTTCGAGTACCGCAAATGAACCGGAACTTTTTTGTTCCAGCCGGTGACGTTGATCTGGAAGAGGTTCTACTGAAGCAAGAAGCTGAGCGGGTCGAGCGAGAAGCGTTGATAGATTACGCCCTTGCGACACACAATGAGAAGCTGTTTCATCATCTGATGAACGGAGATTTTCAAGCTGTGGAAGAGGAAGAGGAAACCGCGGACGAAGTGATGTCACAAGCGGATTTTATAAAGCAGGTTAATCTGCGAGCATGGATTTAGAGAGTCGGCTGATGCCGACTCTTTTTTATTAGATAGAGATTAGTTATAGGAGAAGGAAGAGAATGAAGTTTAGATTGAGCATCCTCGTAGATTTGCTTCATATTGTGGTGTTATTTTGCATATTACACAAGTCTCGGGTCTTTGCATTGAATTGTCGAACTATCTCCCCTATAATAAAAAAAGTTATCTTGGGACTTTAGCCCGTTAAACGAGCGATTCGTTTTAGGCGGTTTCGGGAAGTTGAACGAAATGAAGGAGGCCATCCGAAAATGAGTATTTCAAACAATGACGTTCAGCATGTGGCCAAGCTGGCTAGGCTTAATCTGACTTCTGATGAAGAGCAGATGCTGACAGGACAGTTGAACGCGATCTTAAAATATGCAGAGAAGCTGAATGAGCTGAACACAGACGACATTGCACCTACCAGTCACGTCCTGCACGTAAGCAACGTGATGCGTGAAGATGAGACAAAAGAAAGTTTGTCAATTGAACAGGTTATGCACAATGCCCCGGATGAAGAAGAAGGCCAATTCAAAGTGCCTGCTGTAATGGAATAACCGATAACCGGAAGGAGGACGAACATCGTGAGTTTATTTGAACAATCGTTGCCGGAGATACATAACAAGCTGCACGCCAAGGAGTTGTCGGTCAGCGATCTCGTGAATCAGGCATATGAGAACATTGGTGTACGTGAAGATAAGGTAAAGGCATATTTGGCATTGGATGAGGAACGGGCTCGTGCCCGTGCACGCCAGTTGGATGACCGTCTTGTTAGTGGAGAGGAAAAAGGTCTGCTCTTTGGATTGCCAGTAGGGATTAAGGACAATATCGTTACGAACGGATTGCGTACCACATGTGCTAGCCAATTTTTAAGTAATTTCGACCCGGTGTATGATGCAACGGTTGTAGAGAAGCTTAGAGCGGCAGATACTGTGACGATCGGTAAATTGAACATGGATGAATTCGCTATGGGTGGTTCGAATGAAAATTCAAGCTTCTATCCTGTTCGTAACCCATGGGCACTAGATCGTGTGCCAGGTGGATCGAGCGGTGGGTCGGCAGCAGCTGTTGCAGCTGGAGAGGCATATTTCACACTTGGATCAGATACAGGTGGTTCAATTAGACAGCCAGCTTCGTATTGCGGCGTAGTTGGTCTGAAGCCGACGTATGGATTAGTATCTCGTTTTGGTCTGGTAGCCTTTGCATCTTCATTGGATCAGATCGGACCATTGACCAAAAATGTCGAAGATTCTGCCTATGTCCTGCAAGCCATTGCTGGTTATGATGCCAAAGATTCGACATCTGCAAAAGTCGACATTCCCGATTATTTGAGTGGTCTTACCGGCGATGTCAAAGGGCTTCGTATTGCTGTACCGAAGGAATACATCGGTGAAGGTGTTGATCCAGAGGTTAAAGACAAGGTTATGGCGGCACTCAAGGTACTGGAAGGGCTTGGAGCAACTTGGGAAGAAGTATCACTCCCGCATACCGAATATGCAGTTGCTACGTATTACTTGCTCTCTTCCTCCGAAGCTTCATCGAACCTTGCTCGGTTTGATGGTGTTCGTTATGGCGTGCGTGCAGAGAATCCTGAAAATCTACTCGATCTGTATCATCAGTCCCGTAGTCAAGGCTTTGGGCCAGAGGTTAAACGACGCATCATGCTGGGTACGTATGCACTTAGCTCCGGATACTACGATGCTTATTACCTGAAAGCACAGAAAGTACGTACATTGATCAAGCAAGATTTCGACAATGTATTTGCTAAATATGATGTGATTATCGGACCGACGGCTCCGACAACTGCGTTCAAACTAGGTTCTCAAGTGGATGATCCGCTGACCATGTACCTTAATGATATTCTGACGATTCCGGTCAGTCTTGCTGGTGTACCTGCAGTTAGCATCCCATGTGGTTTCTCGGATGGACTTCCTGTTGGTATGCAGATTATTGGTAAAGCTTTTGATGAAACAACCGTACTGCGTGTAGCGCATGCGTTTGAACAAAATACGGAATTCCACAAACAGCGTCCGCAGCTGTAGACTGCCCGGAACGGAGGAATATAGAAATGTCCGCATCTAAATATGAAACGGTCGTTGGACTTGAGGTCCACGTCGAGTTGCACACGAACTCCAAAATTTTCTGCGGTTGCTCCACAGCCTTTGGAGCACCGCCTAATACGCATACTTGCCCTGTCTGTCTCGGGCACCCAGGTGTATTACCTGTATTGAATCGTCAAGCAGTTGATTATGCGATGAAAGCCGCAATGGCTCTGAACTGTACGATTGCTGATGTTAGTAAGTTTGACCGTAAAAACTACTTCTACCCGGATTCACCAAAAGCGTACCAAATCTCACAATTTGATCAACCTATTGGTGAGAACGGTTGGATTGATATCGAAGTGAATGGTGAAACGAAAAGAATCGGCATTACCCGTCTCCATTTGGAGGAAGATGCAGGTAAGCTTACTCACGTTGATGGCGGCTATGCTTCATTAGTTGACTTTAACCGTGTAGGCACACCGCTTGTCGAGATTGTATCTGAACCAGAGATTTCTTCACCTGAAGAAGCACGAGCTTATCTTGAGAAGCTGCGTGCAATTATGCAATATTGTGAAGTGTCTGATGTGAAGATGGAAGAAGGCTCGCTTCGTTGTGATGCCAATATCAGTTTGCGTCCACATGGACAAGAGAAGCTGGGTACACGGGCTGAGCTCAAAAACATGAACTCCTTCCGCGGTGTTCAGCGTGGTTTGGAATATGAACAATTCCGCCAAGCTGAGATCCTGGATGATGGTGGTGAAGTGGTGCAAGAGACTCGTCGTTGGGACGAGGCACAAGGCAAAACACTAACCATGCGTGGCAAAGAGCAGGCGCATGACTATCGTTATTTCCCAGATCCAGATCTAGTTAACCTGCATATTGATGATGCTTGGAAAGAACGGATTAGAGCTTCAATTCCTGAGCTTCCAGACCAGCTTAAAGCTCGCTATACTGCGGATTATGGCCTGCCAAGTTACGATGCTGAGGTTATTACTTCATCCAAAGCGATTGCAGATCTTTTTGAAGATAGTTTGAAATACACACAAGATGCCAAAACGGTATCTAACTGGATCATGGGAGAATTACTCGCTCACTTGAACACCAGTAACTTAGAGTTGTCTCAGGTTCCACTGACAGGACAAGGTCTAGGTGAGATGATCGGACTGCTTGAGAAAGGCACAATTAGCAGCAAGATTGCCAAAACAGTATTCAAAGAGATGCTGGAAAGTGGCAAACTTCCACAACAAATCGTAGAAGAGAAAGGTCTTGTCCAGATTAGTGACGAAGGGGCCATTCTTACGATTGTTGAGCAGGTTGTTGCAAACAACCCTCAATCCGTTGAGGATTACAAGGCTGGTAAACAAAAAGCCATCGGTTTCTTGGTTGGTCAGGTTATGAAAGAAAGTAAGGGGAAAGCCAATCCAGGCTTGGCCAATAAACTACTGACAGACGTACTGAACCGCTAATCCAGCCGGTGAGACCGGATCGAAAGAGGCTCGTCCCTGCGACAGCCTCTTTTTTGTAAAACAAATTGAGGATAGCGTCGATAGAAACATGTTCTATCTATGGAGTAGGTGTATGTACATGTTTTTTACAACTGGCAACTTATTCACACGGTTCAACTTATATTGTACAGGAGGGAGATGAGGGAAAGTGCATATGCAAGCTTTGGTATTAGACGAGATGGAGACAGTGAGCCAGCTTTGGCGGCTTCAACATGTGGCGTATCGGTTAGAAGCTGAAATTATCGGATTTCAAGAGATCCCACCTCTGATGGATACGATAGAGACACTCCAGAACTGTGGTGAGACTTTTTATGGTTGCATGGATGCTGAGGGTGAGCTTCTTGGTGCTGTCGCCGTAGCGAAGGAAGAGGAAAATACGTTGACGATTACACGAATGATGGTGCATCCGAATCATTTTCGTCAAGGAATCGCAGCTGCACTAATGTCTCATGTGTTTGAGCAGTATCCCCAGGTGCCTCGATATATCGTGTCTACAGGCACCTTGAACCAACCCGCAGTGAATCTGTACACTAAATTTGGCTTCAAACCTGTAGAGATTGTGCAGATTGCGCCTGGCGTGGAGCTAACGACGTTTCACAAGAGTTAGTCTCATCTTAGGTATGACAACATTAGTTGGGGAATAAATATTAGATATTAACGATTAAAGATGTTAACAACTTGGAGGGGGAACACCGGCTTTGGGTAATCCTTGGTTTATTGATGAGTGGCATATTTTGTTACGGTTATTGCTTGCGATGTTACTGGGAGGGCTTGTAGGTTTAGAGCGTGAACGTTCCAATCATGCGGCTGGTTTACGCACGCATATCCTGGTATGTCTTGGCTCGGCATTAATTATGATGTTATCTGTTTATGGATTTAAAGATTTTGCAAATGAAATAAATGTACGGATCGATCCGGCACGTCTAGCGACGGCGGTTATTACGGGTGTCGGATTTTTGGGAGCAGGAACGATTCTTTTCACCGGAAAATCAATCACTGGTTTAACGACTGCAGCATCAATCTGGGTGGTTGCAGCCATTGGGCTAGCCGCAGGCGCGGGGTTCTTTTTTGCATCCATCGTATCCACGGTCTTAGTTCTGCTTAATCTCTGGGTATTTAATAAGCTGGAGTTAAGGTACATTCGAGGTAACAAGCTTCATGTCGTCACACTCCATACGTTATCTGAACCCGGTTTTCTGGAGCAGATCTCTTCCTTTTTGGAGCATGAGAAGATCAAAATACGCAAAATTACAGTAAATGAACAAGACTTGGCTTATGCAGAAATGGTCTCCGTCGAGCGTAAAATTGAGGTTGTCCTACATGTTCATGTGCCACATGATTATAGTACAGTACAGCTTGTATCCAAATTGAGAGAGCGAGAACATATTACCAAGGTATCTGTAGAATAAATGAATCCAGCCCTCCCCAGGCCAGCAGTGGCGGAGGGTTTTTGGTTTTATCCATTTTTCTTCCAGTTACTCTTCTGCCGCTTTAGGGTACTATCTAACCAAATGCACGAAGAGCGTGAGCATCATTTTTTGAGGAAAGGGGCATGTCATGGTAAGCAAGAAGCAACCCAGAAAACAGAAGAATCAACCTCGAAAAAATAAAAATATGACCCAAAACAAACCCATTCGGAACCGAACACATAAATTCCTCGCTGGGCTATTAAGTGCCATTATTCCGGGTATGGGGCATATTTATTTGCGCCTATATATGAGAGGTCTTACGTTTATGCTGCTCATTCTACTGGACTTGTCGGCGCTCTTGTATTTCTCATCGATCGGTATACAGATTAACGTACCACTGTTGATCCTGCTGGCTTTATTTATTCCAATAATCTATTTCTACAATGTGTATGATGTATTACAATCGGCAGACTGGGTTATGATGCGCAGGCGTAGAGTGAGTGTACTTGGAGGCTCGGACAAGCCTGAACCGAATGAGCGGGCTGCCGGAGAAGCACTTATGGTCTGGGAAAGAGGGATATCATTTGGACTGTTGCTCATTGTAGGAGGAGCACTCATGGTATTGTTCTTCCGTAAACCACGTTGGTTCCAAGAGGTCTTGGCGCTGTATGGAGGATATGTGTTTGCAGTCTTGTTAATTATAGGTGGCTTAATTATATTTGGGCGTGAAATATGGGGTATGCTGCGTAAAATGAAAGTGTAAATGACGTTATCATAGGAGGGGAAACGATGAACCGTAAAATCCGAGTTGGTCGCTATACGGCTGCCTCCTTAATCATAACAGTTGGTGTTCTATTGATTATGGATAAGCAGTGGGGAACCGACTATTTCTATGAAATTGTGGATTGGTGGCCATTGCTGCTCATTGCACTTGGTTTCGAATGTATCCTATTATTCCTCTGGTTTCTTCGCAAGAGAAAGACCTTAACAGAGGAAGTAAAGGGCGAGAAGGTGAAAATGCGTTTTAGACCTGATGCGAAAGGTATATTGGCATCTCTTGTGCTTACGGCTTCTGTGTTCATCGTGACAGAGCAGGATCATTACATGCATTTATGGAACAGGGTGAGTCTCAATCTCGGAGCCGCATCAATGGACTATAGCCAAGCTGCTGGATACATGCAAGATAAAGGAACCATACGTGTACCCGTGGAGATGGAAACTTCGAATATTGTCGTTCAAGGCGTAAATGGAGATATTGCGTTCCAGCGCGGAGACACAGATGAAATTGAAGTGCGTACGGTTGTCTGGGTGGACAATACGTCAGAGGTACAGGCTAAGGCTGTAGCAGATGCTTCTTTTGTTGAGACAGAGGGTACGAAAGTTATTTATATCCAAGCTACAGGCAAGACTTATGGAGAAAATGAAAAAACACAGCCACGGATGAATATGACCATTACTGTCCCGGATGATCGTCGTTTTAATCTGGACATTCGCACATCCAATGGTGCGATTTTATTGAACCGTCCTGAAGCGATCAGCACTATTATGGCTGAGACGGGAAACGGACGTATTCGAATTACGAATGCGGTTGGCGATATTTCAGGCAAAACACTGAATGGTGATGTCATTGTAGCTAATGCCATTGGCAATGTTGATCTGGATAGTAATCGAGGAGACATGAAAGCTCGTGGGGTATCTGGAGATGTGGATTTAACAACACAAGTGGGCAGTATCAGTATTACCGATTCTGTTGGTGAGTTTACGGCGGAGACTAGAAACGGGAATATCAACTTGGACAATGCAAATCTGGGCATCAGAGCTCAATCGTTAAATGGGAGCATCAGCATTACTTCGACCAAAATAGGCGGCGATTGGGAAGTGTACAGTGCGGTCGGCGCAATTAATATATTGATACCGAATCAAGGTGACTATAAACTGAATGGCTCCAGCAGCTATGGCGACCTATTAACAGATTTACCGTTTACAGTGCGGAACAAAACAATTGAAGGTCAATTAGGCGAAGGGGAATATACGGTTAAAGTTGAAGGGAACAGCGATCTGACGATCAATGAGAATCCTGAAGTCATGTCACCCAGTGTAGATGTACAAAATGTAGAAGATACAGGGGATGACGTGGAACAGACGGGTGAGAATGAGCAAAATTCCCAGGACAATCCACCGGAAGTTCCGTGACTGCCGCGTTGACAACAAACTTGTAGTCGCCGTACAATAACTATCATAAGGTAAGGTGACACGGTGGGATAGACGGTTGGCCGTTGTTCCTGCCTAAGATCAAACTCTGAATGGCGTTACATGATGATGTGATCTTCATTTAGAGAACGAAAGGTAAGGCGGTGGGTTTTATGGCAACACGTGTCCAACATGCGTTGGAGCATCTGAAAACGACCGGTGTCCGTATTACACCCCAGCGTCATGCCATATTGAATTATCTGATGGAATCTATGGGGCATCCAACAGCCGATGAAATTTACCGTGCGCTTGAACCCCAATTTCCCAGTATGAGCGTGGCGACTGTATATAACAATTTGAAGATGTTTTTGGAAGCCGGCATGGTTCGGGAATTAACATACGGAGACAATTCAAGTCGCTTCGATGCCAATGTCACGGATCATTACCATGTGATATGTGATCAATGCGGCAAGATTGAAGATTTCAGCTATCCTTCGTTAAAAAGCGTGGAGCTGCAGGCGGAGACAAGTACTGGATTTGAAGTACATGGTCACCGACTGGAAGTCTATGGTGTATGTAAAAGTTGCAGGACTTAAGAGAGTTGAATTACAATATTAACGTGCGGAATTCGGTTGAATTCTTCACGTTTTTTGTTTTTAAGGAAATTAGAAGATGTTATGTATGCATAATGATTAAGATTCAGCATGAATAACGGAGGTAGACTGTTGAGTAGAAAAAACAGATATACACGTCAGAAACGTCGCTCGTTCTGGCCTGGTTTACTTGGGGCTTGTATCGTTGCGGGCGCTGCTTACTGGCTCATTACGAATGTATGGCTTAATCCCACTTATGAAGAACCTGATTGGATTGGGATGAAACAACCTATTTTCGTAGAGGGACAGCGTATGGAGGGGCAGGCTTCAGGTTCAGGTAACGAGCTCAAGCTACCTGTCAGCGTACTGCAGGACGTAATTGATCCAGGCATTCGTTATGAAGCTGCTACAGGTGATATTATCATTGCTTCACCCCAACGAGTGCTGCATATGAAGGTGGACAGTACACAAGCAGAATTGAATCATAAGGACTTTCCGATGTCGGTAGAGCCGGAGGTAGTAGGGGATGAAGCCTATATTCCGCTTAAACCTTTGAAGGAGGTCTATGGCATAGCGATACAAGAAGATTCTACAACCGGTGCAGTTTTACTTATGCGCGGGGGAGATACAATTCAATACGCTACAGTGAATACCGGATCGACCAAGGCGGATAAGACGGTTCCGCTGTACAAGCAAGGGGGAGAGCGTTCTCCTATAATTGCAGATATGCTGCAAGACGACCGAGTGAGGGTGTGGCAGACTGGGGATGAACAAAGTTTTGTACAGCTCGACAATGGGTATGCCGGTTACATGGACAACAAAAACATTACCCTTACTGAGCAAAAGGAGCTGGACAAGCCTCAATTCACACTTACTGCAGCTGAGAAGAAATGGAAGACTAAGCCTGTAAACTTGGTATGGGAGGCAGTGTATAATCGCCAACCAGACATTGCGTCTATTGGCAAGTTGCCAGGAGTGAATGTAGTTAGTCCAACCTGGTTCCATATTACAGATGGGCAAGGTAACCTGAGGAGTAAAGCAGACAAGAGCTACGTCAACTGGGCTCACCGCTCTGGCAAGGAAGTATGGGGATTGATCGACAATAGTTTTGATCCGGATATTACGAAGGAAGCAATGGCAACGTATGAGACGCGTACTCATATTATTGAGCAGATGTTAACGTATGCCCAGACCTACCAGCTGGATGGGATCAATATTGATTTTGAGAATGTCTATACGGATGACGGGCCTAACATAACTCAATTTGTACGTGAAATTAAAGCGATGGCACGTATTCATGGTTTGATGCTCTCTGTTGATGTAACACCAAAATCCAACAGTGAGATGTGGTCAGCGTTTCTAGATCGTCGTTCACTGGGATCCTTCGCTGACTATATTGTTGTGATGGCTTATGATGAACACTGGGCTGCAAGCCCAAAGGCGGGATCAGTAGCATCACTGCCATGGACAGAGGCATCTATGCGCCGTATTTTAGAAGAAGACGAAGTGCCTGCCAATAAATTAATTATGGCCGTTCCGTTATACACACGGATATGGACTGAAGAGAAGAATGAACAGGGAGAAGTCAAGGTATCTTCGAAGGCAGTAGGTATGAATACTGTTATAGATCTGATTAAGGAAAAGAAATTAAAGCCTGTGCTGGATCAAGCCAGTGGACAGAACTATGTGGAATATGAGGAAGATGGCGCAACGAAGAAAATATGGATAGAAGACGCCGTGTCTCTCCAGGCACGTGTGGATCTGATTGATTCGCTGGAACTGGGCGGCGTTGCTGCGTGGAACCGTAGTTTTGCAAACGCCTCTGCCTGGGAAGTGCTAAAACAAGCTGGCTATGGCAAATGAACTTATTCTAACTCATCATTGTTACACCATTAAGAATCTAATGAATACGCAATGGACTTATAATCTTCGTTTCATTAATCCAATTGTAGAATTCAAAAAGACCCGGAGTAATCATTCCGGGTCTTTTTGTTATTGAAATCTTGTGGGCACTAACAACGGTCGCGAATGATGGGTATCTAAGGAGTTGAGTGTATCTTTCTCGGCTGTATAATTCCTAGTCTGTACTTGAAGGAGAAGGCGCTTTCAGTTGTGGGGCGATCGTATTGGCCTGCTTGGGATCTAGGGTGAGGATGGTATGACAGAACATGCAACGATCTGTCTTGCCCAGCATTTTGGTTAATTTGCCGCACTCTGGACAATCAACTTGCACGGCACTCGTTGACAGCATGCCTGCCCAAAAGTAGATCGCTAGACTAGCCAGCATAGCAACCAGCCCAATAACGAGTCCTACAGCAGCAAATATTTTGCCAGCATGTCCCCAGAATACAATTCCGGCCGTACCCAGGACCATTAGACCCATACCTAGCATGGTAAGCAACAGTCCCCAAGTGCGAAAAGCATTAATTTTAGCTGATTTAAAAATCATGAAAAATGCTCCTAACGTATGAGTAGTATCGTATCTGGAAAAGAAGGAAACTTCAGCCTGCTTGTAGAATTATATTATAACTGACTTGGCGCATATCTGCCATGAATTGTATGGAGGGACTCGTGGAATTAAAGAACCTAGCTTTTTTATCCGGACAGTCGGAAGAGACGGGAGCAGTTGGGGCTATCGCTTATTCCCACCCGGGAGAGCGATTCCACGGCTCCCTGATTCAGGATTTCGAATTGCTTGTACTTATTATATGTGAATCAGATGAGGTTGCATCCAAGGTAGGGCACTATAAATATGGTGATCTGCGTTATCAGATTATGTATGCAAGTAGACACGAGCTACGAAGCAGTGTGATTACAGGGGACAATGACAACATGATGCAATGTCTGATAGAAGGAGAGATCATCTGGGAAGTTGATGGTGCCATAAGTGCACTGCGAGATGAGTTATCTACTTTTAGCAAAGAATTGCGAGAGCAAAAGCTTCTACATGAATTCGCTAGCTTTCTTAGAATGTATGTGGAGTCGAAACGCTACATTCAGGAAGGGCATGTGGTAGATGCGTATTATAATGTACTTGAGGCTCTAGGGAACTGGGCTAGAATCGTATTAATCGAACAGGGGATATACCCGGATCATGCTGTCTGGACGCATGTACAGAGCTTGGATCGGGCATTGTGGAAGCTATATCAGGAACTTACCGTCAGCTCAGAGACACTGGAGCAACGTGTGGAGCTTGTTCTACTAGCCTGCGAGTTTTCTGTCATGTCCAAAATGAGTGAATGCTCGGGACTACTTCTACGTGTGCTAGGTAGCCGTAAAGAACCTTGGAGTATGGATGAACTTGTTCATCATCCTCAATTAAGGTTTGTTGCCAAAGATCTTCCGCTTATTCTGCGTAAGCTGGTTTTCCGTTCATTAGTAAAAGAATCACCTGGCTGGCCTTCCTTGATTGGGGGAGAAGGGCGCGAAATCCGTTACTGGATTGAGAATTAAATGATTGCTGCACTCAACAGTTTTACTGTGTAAAAAGAGGAGGGGGAACCTTCCTTTTTTGTTTGTTTAATAATTTATAAAAAAATGTTGACTCTTAATTATGATTTATGATACATTATATTTCGTTCCTCAAACGAAGAATGTTGTAACAGACAGTCAGATTCCGCTGAAGAACATCGAGAACAAAATGCTTCAAAAAAAAAAATTAAAAAAAGTTCTTGACGAAAACAAACGAAATGTGTTACATTATAAAAGTCGCCGCTGAAAACGTGGTTGACACAAAAATGAGTAACATGATTCAAGTTTGATCTTTGAAAACTGAACAACGAGTGAGTAATGATCTTGCTTGCAAGATCGACGCTGAGAAATCGTACATGTCTTCGGACTGAATGATTTTGAAGCACAAATGAGATTTTTAATCTCGTCAGATTCAAAATGAGCTAATCGCTCTTTTCAATA
>NZ_JAKRNP010000015.1:0-89525 GCF_022346845.1 Paenibacillus sp. ACRSA
GTTTTCAAAGATCAAACTTATTTCAGCGCCGACATTCGTTCTCGTCAGCAACTTTTATATCTTATCACATCCGAACCAACTTTGCAAGCTCTTTTTTTAAGTTTCTTTCGAAGCTTATTTTGTTGCTTGCCGCACCGTGTTTCTCGTGTTTTCTTGGCCGGAATTAGAATATACCATGTCCAGATTTAGAACGCAAGCTTTTTTTTGAAATAAAATCAGTTTTCTTAATCACTTCCTCTCAGAAGATAAGTTTCTTCTATAATATATAGTTTCTCTAAGTATGCTTGTTTCTATATTATACGTTCCCTGAGTTCATTCAGGAGCTAGCTCCTTCTCTTCATTCTCATCCCAAGTTCATATCTCCATCGTTCCATAGTCCATCTTTTCCGTACCACTACACTGCAACTATCTCTGCATGTATATTTCACTTCTTTAATCGCCGGCATTGAAGCGAAAGCATAAGCACATACCATATCAACGATGTTTAATCTCTTGTTGTATATATAGAAGGAAACAAAAAAAGCTAACACTCTGGCAATATACCATCGCATTAGCTTCTTCTTCAATTTTGATACGTATTCATTGATAATCGCCCGACTATTCGCCGCCCATAAATACATACCGGCATATTACGATAATCGCTAAGATCCACATCAACCAGTGAATCTTCACTTTACGTTCTGTTACCAAGTTGCTGAATACCGCCAAGATTACATAAGATACGATGCCCGCAGAGATCCCGTTCGCAATTCCACCTGTGAAAGGCATCAGCACAATGGTAAGGAATGCAGGGAAAGCTTGTAGGAAGTCATCCCATTCAATACTGCGAACCTGACTCATCATCAACACACCTACAATGATCAGCGCTGGAGCAGTTGCAGCAGAAGGAACAACTAGTGCCAGTGGAGCGATGAACAATGCGAGGATAAACAACAGACCCGTAGTTACTGAAGTTAGTCCTGTGCGTCCACCCGCTTCAACGCCTGAAGCACTTTCAACATATGCAGTAATCGTACTTGTACCCAATGCAGCACCTGCGCTGACACCAACTGCATCGACGAGCATCGCTTTACCGATTGTTTTCTCGCCTTTTTTCTTATCTTTCATAATGCCCATACGTGTTGCCGTCCCTACCATGGTGCCGAACGTGTCGAACAATTCAACAAAGGTAAAGATAAAGATGATTTCAAACAAACCTAAGCTAATTGCGCCTTTTAAGTCCAACTGTCCTACAGCCAGATCACTGAAGTTAGGCAACCAGCTTGCACCAGTCAACCCACTCAGATTAGTAACTCCCATCGGAATGCCGATCAACGTTGTTGCCACGATCCCAATCAAGAGAGCACCTTTGATTCGCATAACCATCAGAATAGCAATAAGCAACAAACCAATAAGAGCAAGCAGTGCATCGTGATGTGTTACGAAGTTACCGAGTGAAAGGTTGAAGCTACTGCCCGGAATCGGCTGGCTCAAATCTGCATCTGGCGCTACGTTCACGGTTACTGCTACCAAGTTAGCCAATTTGAAACCAATAATCGTAATAAACAAACCAATACCGACTGTGATAGCCATTTTTATCGATTGCGGAACTGCAACGAGCAACATTTGCCGTACTCTTGTCACGGTCAAAATGATGAACACGATACCTGAAAGGAACACAGCTCCAAGAGCTGCCTGCCAAGTAATTGCACCATTCGAGCTAAGAACCACTGTCATGAAGTACGCGTTCAATCCCATGCCCGGTGCGAGCGCAATCGGAATATTTACGAACAATCCCATAATAATCGTCATTAATCCAGCGCCGACGGCCGTTGCAAAAAATACTGCATTATCGGACATTCCCGCCCCACTAGAACCTAGAAACAACGTGTTTACAAAAAGAATGTAAGCCATTGTCATAAAGGTGGTCAGACCCGCAACAATCTCCGTTCTAACATTTGTTCCGTTTTCTTTGAGTTTAAAGAAACGATCCATAATTCACTTACTCCCCCTTAGAGATGTTGAAGCCATATTGAAAAACGACAAATGACCCTGAAGATGTTATATCCCCAGAGCTCAGCTTGACTAGGAGCGGCCGACACTACTGCCTTTTAACCAAGAACAAAAAAATTCTAATGTGCGTGCGTGATGTAAGACGCAATCATGTAGAATTTATGTGCTTAGCCTGCTCCTCTTCGTAGCCAGATCATTAGGGTGATCTCGTAGAGACTCCCGGGCCAATCCCCAGGATTATACGAATTAGTATGCGCTATTTGTTTGTTTCCCATCACTATTTTAGGAGGGCGGGTTCTATTTTGTCAATGATAAAAACGAATGTTATTTCTACACTGCCTCCATATCGTTCGTATTATTTAACAGAAAGAACCAAGTTAGCGATTTACAAACCATTTACCTTCGAGTTTCTCAGCTGTTTTTCTAGTAGAATATGTCCATTTTGTCAGACTTCATATCGTTTCGGATAGTTAAATGCATATTAAAAAGCTACCCTTTTCAAAGCACAACCAATGCTTCGATAAAGGTAGCTTGTGTTCATAGGAGCATGAGCAGAAGATGAACAATACAATTATTCTTTTAAAAACAATCTGTCTTTTATTAGAGCGAAATTTAATATTAACTGTAAAATAACTTGTGATGTGACATAGTCAGCTATTTGTCCAAACCAAACCTACATCGATTATATTATATTTCTGTCTGTGAAGCATCGAGTAGCTTGTTTTGATCCTGATCTGTGTTCGTTGTTACGTCAGAGGGTACTTCCTGGTTTCTGGTCTGATCGGAAGATGCATCCGCTGCCTCTAAGTTCACAAATGAAAAATCACCCGAACCGGAAGCCAGATCCTGCACACCCGAACCGCATCCTGCCAGCATCACCATCAGAAATGCACTTCCAATGCCCATCTTCCATTTGCTCATATTGTCGGTTTTACGCATACACTCAATCTCCTTTCAGTAGCCAATTGCCTTAGTATGTACTCAGTATAGAACTCAAACCTGAAAAGAATCTGAATTAAGCCTAAAAAGGAGATGAAGAACAGAATTAACACCAAGCTCAGATGTGCTTCCGTATACTCTCACTGCATCCGAATTTTTTACTTACAGTCAAACATTTAATCATATTGGATCCTCTCCTACTTTTTAGTTGATGAAAATTGCAGGCATGACATCCATCCTAAATAAAATGCTCGATACTCCCTTCGGAGTTAACTTGTATCATCAGGATTCAATTGCAAATCTTCTGGCTGAACATAGAGCACCATGTGTCAATCTCTATTCTACAATCTCTGTTAATGGAGTATCATATCCGATAACCAAAATACCTTTTAGTGGAAGCTTAAGCCGCTCACTTGAGTATAAAGCATCGAAGAATTTACACACTTCTTCAAAATCATTATTCTCCCTAAATTTAGTCTTATTGTTATTAAGAATCCTATATTTATTTAATACAGCTATAGTGAGATATTCTACATCCTGCATCATACAAGCTTGAAATAAATCCTTTAAAAATTGATTATTCAAAACTCCTCGTCCAGCCTCGACTTCTATAACTGATTTCGCCTCACTATTATATGCATCAGCTCGAAAAGATTTTTCCATCACATTGTTTCTACCAAACAATACAGCAACCTCTATATGTTTACTTCCTTCGTTATGGTTCCCCTCAACTTTATAGCCAATGGCAGTAAGACCATTCTTACAAGCCGCTAGGATTTCATTACTTTTATAATTTCTAGATTCTGTTGCTATTTCATTCTCCATTTTCTCAAACACTTTAACCACGTTATTCAAATGTGGTGTAATCCTTATATTCTTAGGATAAAACTGAAAGTTCATGAATAGATGCCTCCTGTTTTAACTACAACCTTCTTCTCAAAGAATGCTAATTAACAATGCATATACTATACCTTGACGTTAAGCAAATAGACAGAATTGTTATTTTTAATTCATGTCATAAAACAAAAAAGCTTGGAAGAAACCTTATCGAAATAAGGCTCTCCAAGCTTCTCTAATGTTTATTTAACTATTCCCACTCGATCGTTGCAGGTGGTTTGGAAGTTACGTCATAGACGATACGGTTTACGTTATCCACTTCGTTAACAATCCGCACGGAGATTTTCTCCAATACGTCCCAAGGGATACGTGCCCAGTCTGCTGTCATACCATCGATGGATGTTACAGCACGGATACCTACAGTGTAAGAATACGTACGTGCATCACCCATAACGCCAACACTCTTCATGTTCGGTAGTGCTGTGAAGTATTGCCAGATTTCGCGGTCAAGACCAGCCTTGGCGATCTCTTCACGCAAGATGTAGTCGGAATCACGAACAATCGTAAGTTTCTCTTCCGTCACTTCACCAAGAACACGGATCGCAAGACCTGGTCCTGGGAAAGGTTGACGGTGTACAATTTCGTCCGGCAGGCCGCACTCTGTACCTACTTTACGCACTTCATCCTTGAACAGCGTGTTCAAAGGTTCGATGAGTTTGAAGTTCATGTCTTCTGGCAGACCGCCCACGTTGTGGTGAGACTTGATGGTCTGCGCTGTTGCTGTACCACTTTCTACGATGTCCGTGTAGAGTGTACCTTGTGCTAGGAATGTGAAATCGTCAAACTGCTTGGACTCTTCGTCAAATACGTAAATAAACTCGTTACCGATAATTTTACGTTTTTGTTCAGGATCATCCACACCAGCCAGCTTGGACATGAAACGCTCTTGTGCATCAATTTTGACAACTTTCATGTCGAATTTGCCAACAAACGTCTCCATTACGCTTTCCGCTTCGCCCTTGCGCAACAGACCGTGGTCGATAAACATACATGTCAGTTGATCACCGATCGCTTTGTGCAACAAAGCAGCTACAACGGAAGAATCTACACCACCGCTAAGTGCGCACAGTACTTTACCGTCGCCTACTTTTTCGCGGATGTCTCTGATCGTGTCATCGATGAAAGTCTCCATGGTCCAGTTGCCTTCGCAACCACAGATATTAAACAAGAAGTTGCTAATCATGTCGTTACCACGAATAGAGTGACGTACTTCTGGGTGGAACTGAACAGCATACAATTTGCGCTCATCGTTACTCATTGCAGCGATTGGCGCACTTTCCGTGCCTGCATCCAGTTTGAATCCCGGAGGAAGCGTAACAACATGGTCACCATGACTCATCCATACAGTATGTTCACCTTCAATACCTTGTGCCAATGCTGCGCCTGCAGCAAACTCAAGATCTGCTTTACCGTACTCACGCTTCTCGGAACGTTCTACTTTACCTTCAAGCTGTTGTGCCATAAGCTGCATACCATAACAGATTCCGAAGATTGGAAGTCCAAGATCATATACACCTGGATCTACGTGAGGTGCATTCTCAGCGTACACACTGGATGGACCTCCCGAGAATACGATCCCTTTTGGTGACATTTCTGCGATCTTCTCAGCCGGTGTATTATACGGCAAAAGCTCGCTGTATACGCCAAGATCCCGGATTCTTCTGGCGATTAACTGGTTGTATTGGCCCCCAAAGTCAAGGACAACCACAATTTCATTCTGCTTATTCATTACCGTGCCTCCCTCAATTAATGAAACTAATTATACGCAACGACAAAACATACCGTCAAGGAAAGGCTAAACTCCTTTATTCGACAATTTATGAGCAACACAAATGGAGAACAAAAGAATACTTCTTTTTATGGTATAACTGCACTTTTGTTCAAGCCAGTCCCACAATTTTTCCACTTCTTCTGCTCCTTCCACTCCTACTTGTTGAATAAAAGCACCTCTAACCAATGCTAACCATCGCAACAAGGTTAGCGCGGAAAGACGCCTCGTTCGCCGCTAGGCTTGAGAGGCGTCTGTAAACAGGCAGCTAAACGTACACCTTGGCGTTTAGCGCCTCGGCAACCGCCGGGCTAGCCGAAGCGCCCGGCGCAGGAAGTCCAGACTGTCCGCGCGCAGCGGACGCTCTGGACCGTACAGCAGCCGTTCCCAGTCGGCTGCAAACCGCGCGATGTCCGCGCTGTCCGTGCCTGCGGCCACGGCGGGTAACGCTGCGTATTCCCGCAGCGTCATGCCCGGCGGCCGCGGGCCGTACTGCCGCGCAAGCGCGGGCCAGACCGGAGCGGCGGCGCGTAGCAGCCGCTCCCGGTCCGGAAAGCTGCTGCGCGGCCATGCCAGCAGCAGCCTCAGCGGCAGCGCGGGGCGAAGCCACCGCACGCCGAAGGCTACAGCGGCGCACAATACCGCCGCTGCCGCAAGTGCCGTCGCGGTGAGCCAAGGCGCCGCGACAAATGCCTGGGCGCGAGCCAGCAGCCAAGCGCTCGCACCAGACCACGGATCCAGTTGCGGCTGCGCCTCTGCATCCTGGAGCAGCGTAGCTTCGGCATCAGTCCCCGCCGTCGCTTGCGGTATAACAAAGCCAGGCGTTGCCTCAAACGGCATCCAGCCTGCGCCCGGGAAATACACTTCCACCCAAGAGTGTGCATCACCTTGGGTAATGCTGTACTGCCCCGGAACCTTAGGGTCAAGCTGCCCTGTGCCAAATCCTTTGACCCATCGTGCTGGAATGCCTTCTGCACGCAGAAGGACAACCATCGCTGTTGAGAAATGGTTGCAGTACCCTTGCTTAGTAACAAACAGAAAATCATCCACAAAATCCATTCCACGCGGAGGCATGCGTGTATCCAGTGTATATTCAGCATGATTAGCCAGATACGTCTGGACTGCCTGGACTGCATCGTATCGTGTCTCGCTCCCTTTCACAATTTCATCTGCCAAGGAGCGCACACGTCCGGGCAGTGAGTCAGGAAGCTGTAGGTAAGTTCTACGAATTTCGGCAGGATCTTTACTCCGATTCTTTGCTTCCAGAAGACGTAAATGTTCTGGCTCGGCTGTAGGAATCATAACATCTGCTGTATAACGTTTAACGGATACTCGGCGGCCTGAACCCGACAGCCACAGCGTTGCTGAATCCCTGTTCGACAGAAGCGAGAGCATGGTTTTCTCATTAACGCTTTCACTATCCTGAAATGATACATTGAGCGGCATTCCTCCCGTAAAGAGCGGATTCGGCCCCTTCCACTCCCGCTGCATCATAACGGTTTGCTGTATACGAGTCCAATAGTTCTGATTCTCCCAGCCATCTGTACGTAGTAATCCGGATGGACTAGCCGTTTCGAAACTTTGCGCAGGATCACTCCACGTACTGCCGTTATAATATGAGCGAGTCTCCCCGCGCCAATACGTCGGTTCTGGACTTTTCGCTACGAAAAAGACCGTATCCCCTTGGGTCAGAGGTGCACCCATAGGAGCATCGGCAGTGCTATATCCTGTAACAGATGCTGCGGCAGGAATGCTATCTCCTGAGTTATAGCCTGCCCAGTGTGTCAGACGTTCGCCAATCTCATCAAGAGATATCCGCTCTGGCTGCGAGATTGAACTAAAGTGACCTGGCAATCCAGAAAAAGAAATCAGCGCCATGGCGGCAAGCACAGTCGCTATACTCCAGCGTCCATAAGGATTCAGCGCATAACGTGGTGTCGTAATCCCACCGGATAAACGTAAAAGTTGCAGCAGCGCCTGGATCAGCATGATCCAGAGTACTGAACGTACGATGGAGGCGTAGACATCCAGCCCAGCCAGAGATTCCAGCAGCATCAAATAAACCAGTGTAGCTCCACCAAATAACATGACACTTAGACGCAGCAAAACGAGAGACTGCACCGAGGTAATCAGCATACTCCAGCCAAACATCATGCAGAACCCTCTTGTTTCTGTACTTATACTATAGAAATGCCCACTCTGCATAAAAGCATCCAAGTCTGACATTAGCGTCTCAGGATACGTGACCGCCCAAGCAACTGGATCTTGTCCACCATACATCAGACATAACGCAACAAAAGCAATACATAATCGAATCACTGTGCCTGCAGTCCAACCGGTACGAAATAGCCCGACTACAAGCAGTGCTGCGGTTAATCCGGCCATGACCAATAAAAAACGTTCACTTCCCTGCTCACCCGAAGAGGTCACAGGATATATCCATTCCAGAGACAATAGCAGCAGTAGTGTGCAAATGAATAATCTATATCTAAGAGGCTCTGCTTCTCCCTCTTTGGTTCTGTTGTCGAGATTGAGGTATGACAAGCCTTCTTCAGCAGATGCATTGGATTGCGATTGGCGGTTCGGACTATGCTCCCACATCCGTAACCACCACCTTTCCTACAGAAGGTATTGGGTGATCTGCCACGTTGCAGATTTTCACTCCACAGTGCTGAAGCTGCTCTAGCCACGCTGCGGACTGGGATTGAGGTACAGGTAGCTTTGAATCCGCTGCACTTATATCTGTTAGACTTGTCCTCGCTGTCTCTGTTAATTGCACCTCTACTTGAATTCCTTGACTTACAGCATCCAGCACCCATTGATGAAGATCCGCATCCATCCGTCCACTGAGTACAATAACCCGCGATCCAGTCGACATATGCTCCAGCATCGTCCGGTTCATCATGCTGGATCCACCCTGTGAAGCCCATGAAATCCGTGCTAACGCTAACCGATCTAGAGATAGCTCCAAGTCACTAGAAGATTGCATTTCACCAAATTTATACGTCTGTTGATAAGCTAGACCTTCTCTGTCGCTTGACCACAGTTGATACGGAATGCTATCCATATCCGCTTGATGAATCCACCTTGCTGCCATACTGACGGCTCGTTCAAAAGCAGGATGATCGCTTGAATTATCCCAAGATTGTGCATAACCCGCCTGCCCTTCATACACCAAAATATGAAGCGATGGTGATTCCATCGTTTCAGGGACAAACGTCTGAAGTCTCCCGGTTTTGGCTGTACTTTTCCAGTGGACTCGTTTCATTGGATCACCATGCTGATAATCGCGGAACTCATGCCCCCGGCTACCCTGTAAACTTCTCTGTTCGGACAGCTGTCCCTCTCCCGCAATTGTAGATGTGGTGACGAGGCTCTCTCCATATTCGTTGACCGTGACAGAAGGTACAACGATCAGCGAGATTCCGCCGCTCGTCTCCACAGATATCGTATTCCAGCCGAAAATATCACCCCAGTACAATCGGCCGTTATCCCATTCGTAGATGCCCCTTCTCAAACCAGACAACTGATATTGATAGGTGAATTGCCTCTTCATCCCTGGAAAAAAACATTTTCGATGCACACCCGCAGGTGTATTCTCACACAGCACAATCCATAAGAGCGGAATACGACTCTTAAATTCCAGCTCGACTCGCACATGAATGGTTTCACCAGATAACATACGGTTGGAATGCATATATCTGCGAATATCAATGTTACGTGGACCACAGGCATGGATAAGCACTCCACTAACTCCAATCAGAAGTGTAATGACGAAGAGAAACAGTGTCGATTTGCCTCCATACCACACGAAGAGGGAGCCAAAAGCCAAGATGAGTGCTGCATTGATTAGACGGCCGGCAAATGTGCTCATTACCTCCGTCCCCTTCCCTGTGCCGACAACTGAACCGGAATCGGAACGGAAGACAGCGCCTCATGAATCACCTGTTCCTGTGACCATGAACCATCTGTTCTATTCTGGGACTTAAGCTGAATGCGATGAGAAAGTACAGGAATCGCCATCTCTTTGACATCATCCGGAATCACATAACTGCGTCCTCGAAGGTAGGCAAAGGCCTGTGTGGCAACCATCCAAGCAAGCGTGCCCCGAGGGCTAACCCCAAGTCTCACGGATGAGTGGCTGCGTGTCGCTACAGCGACGGAGACCAGGTATTGCTTGATGACTGCATCAACATGTACCTGTCTGACCTCCCGCTGCATGGCTACCACTTCTTCCGCAAGCATGACCGGTGGACTTGCCAAACTAGATTCTCTATTTTGCATACGCGTTAACAGCTCTACTTCTTGTTCAGGCTCAGGATAGCCGAGTCCAATCTTAATCATGAAGCGGTCTAGCTGTGCTTCGGGTAAACGGTAGGTGCCTTCAAACTGCAATGGATTCTGCGTCGCCAGTAAAAAGAAAGGACGCGGTAACGCATACGTTGTGCCATCAACCGTCACCCGGCGCTCCTCCATCGCTTCTAAGAGAGCAGATTGGGTTCGGGGCGAAGCACGATTAATCTCATCGGCCAATACGAAATTAGACATCACCGGACCTGGACGAAATGTAAATTCCCCTGTAGGTGGATGATAGATCGAGGTACCCATTACATCTGCTGGCATGACATCCGAAGTAAATTGAATGCGTCCCATAGAACAGTCAAGCGCAGAAGCCATCGCACGAACTAACATCGTTTTACCCGTGCCCGGTACATCCTCCAGAAGTGTATGTCCACCACCGAGCATGGCCGTAAGCACATATTGAATCTCTCGGTTCTTACCGATAATAGCAGTCTCAACTCGTTTAATTACTCTATTTAATAACTCCACCGCATGCTCATGTTCTATCCGGATATACGTCATATCACTCGTTCTCCTTCCATTCATCGGCATTTCTTAGTCATAGTAATCTATGATTTCAGTGTTGCCCGGAAGTAGAGAGATTAGACGTAGATTGTAATATTCCCCCTGCTTGCAGCAGCTACAGGAACGTTCGCCTTCACCGTCCATTCCGATTTATTGGATTTCATGGATTGGATGCTCAGCCCCATCTGCTCTAATAGATCCCGAAGTGGAACCCAAGTTGTACCACCCTGACTTCGAACCTTCCCCTTCATGGTTTCGCCCGCTTGACCTAATCGTCCTGAAGTTAATTCTCCACTAATACTGCTTGCGTAGATTGTTCGGTCTTTCCAGACTACCGTAGCCGTTCTTGTCTCTGCATCCCAACGTGCATTACTGCCGAACTTCTTCATGAAGCTTCGCAAAGGCACCATGATCTGCTGCTCCTCTATTCGAAATTCTCCTGAGTGCAAGGTCGCTGCAGCCATCCCTATTTCAACCTTTAGTTCCTTACCTGCGAGCCACAAGGCAGAATTGGGTTCCACATGCTCAGCAATCCAAGCTTTGCCGGGCGCCTTACGAGAGGCATATGCCCCTTCGGACTTTACACGGAATTGGACAGGCTGATCAGAAGCCTTAATCGTATCGAATTGATAGTTTTGATCCTGATAATACCGGATAATTTCCGGTAGTGCTTTTACCGTTTCGGCGTGCGCTCCCCCATCATGCATTAATACAATAACTGAGCTGGTTCCAGCAGGCACCTTGGTAGCATTACGTAGGATTTCGCTCGCAGGCACACCTTTACGCCTCGAATCTCCGCTGTCCACATTCCAATCCATCACAGTGTATCCACCTTGCTTCAACAGGTCAAAATAACTTTGATCAAAGTGGCCATAGCTTCCACCTGGTGCTCTCACCAGATTAGGGCGGAGCCCGGTGATTCCATGAATCACTTCTTCTGTCTGTTTAATTTGTTTCCAGAATTCTTTAAAATCACTATATAATTGCTTGTAATTATGATTGAATGTATGATTCCCCAGAGCATGTCCATCTTCTACAATTGCTCGAATAAGTTCAGGATTCCGCTGTGCCTGCTCACCAAGTACGAAGAACGTGGCTGGCACCTCTTCTTTCCGCAAAATATCCAATACTTCCTTAGTGTGCAATCCAGGGCCATCATCGAAACTTAGATAGACCGTCTTCTTCTGATTATTTTTCTCGCTGGGAGTGGGTACATTAGAACCTGAAGCATAAGAAATGTCAGTTATCCCCGCGCACGTTGTAAATAAACTTATCGTTAGTACCATTCGTACTAGGAACGTCATCCATTGGGGGAACCTACATGTATGTTTTTGAGCACCATTCACGGACATATCCACTTCTACACTGATCTTTGATTCCATGTTCTGCGTCATTTATGAATCAACCTCCAACGTTTCTAGTAAATTTGCTGATAGACTTCAGCGGATTTGTTAGAATTATATGGAGGGCATTTGAAAAAAAGACGTCATTCTTCACTATATTTTTTCGGATCGTATCGTATGGATTACGATTGATTCTTTGCCATGAATTAGGTAGCATATCCTAAGCAAGACAGTCCGGGAGTTATGGTACATTTCGTAACTCACACCTTAACCTCAGGAGAGTGAAAAGTATTGGAATTGCTTGAGAAGATCCAACATCTATTTGGATCCTATGGATATAGCGTATTATTTTTTGGATTGTTACTTGAATTCATTGCCCTCCCCTTCCCAGGTGAAACAACGATGGCGTACGCAGGGTATTTATCATACAAAGGGCAGCTCGACTTCGGAATCCTTCTTATCCTTGCGTTTTTAGGAACGACAATTGGCATGACCATCACGTATTTTATTGGAGCTAAAGCAGGACTGCCGTTTATAACCCGCTATGGAAAATGGTTTTTATTGAAGCAGGACAAGCTGGATAAAACGCAAAAATGGTTTGGTAAATATGGCAACGGTCTGATCTTCATTGGCTATTTCATTCCAGGTGTGCGGCACTTTACAGGTTATTTTGCAGGCATCGCTGCAATCCCTTTTCGCAAATTCGCTCTCTTCGCTTACTCGGGTGCATTATTCTGGGTTGTCCTATTTCTAGGCATCGGCAAATTATTCGGCCCTCAGTGGAACGTCGTATTTCAGCTCGCGCATCAGTACTCTGCGTACCTCCTAGCAGGCGTTGGACTTCTACTGTTAATTGCAGTGATTTACCGTTACCGCACTGTCTGGAGTCAACGTAATGTGAAGAAAAAAGCCCCTGTTCCTCAAAGACAAAAACAAAATGCAGACTAAAGTCGTCTGCAATCTGATCGAAATATCAAGAAACGAATACAACGAGTTAACACATGCCATTACAAGGAGCCGCAGACGATGCAGCTCTTTTTTTTTATTTTCTAACTTATGAAATAGCCTGGCACACAGAAATAAATTTACGTCCCTCAACACTGAGAAGCTAATCCATCTCTCCCCCAAAACACTCAGCAATCACTCCAATAAATTATCTATGTAATCCGTTTGATTCGGATAAATTAATATATCATCTTCGTCACCCTCACTTTGTTGTCATAATCTGTATTCATCCAGGTCATACTACTTTGCAAATAAAGGTTGTACTGGGGGGATATGAATATGAGCATCGATGCGCAGAGTCACGATACAACGAAGGATATCAATCCGAATCTGAGTCAAAACATCGAGTACTGCAAAGAGATGATGGGAAACAGCAATGACTTGATGATTCGCCCTTTCCAATGCTTGCATAAATGGCCTGCCGTTCTGCTTTATATCGATGGTCTCGTTGACGTACAGATATTAAATCAGGCTATTCTTGAATCCTTGTTACAGCAGCGTGAACTCCCTGATTTTTCAGCAGATGATGAACATCTGATTTACCTGCAAAACGATGTTCTTGCAGCTAGTGAAGTATTGCTTATTGAGGACATGGATGATGTATTAAATGCCATGATTGCAGGCTTCGCCATCCTGTTAATTGAGGGTTCTGTGCATGGTCTCAAAATTGGAGCTGCCGGTTGGGAAGATCGCTCTGTCAGCGAGCCGATATCACAGACTGTTGTCCGTGGCCCCATGGAGGGGTTCAATGAAAATTTACGTACGAATACAGCGATGATTCGCAGAAAAATACGGGATTCCCGGCTCTGGATTGAAGAGCGAGAAATTGGACAGATCACCAAAACAAGAATCGCTGTACTCTACATAAAGGGTACGGTCAACAATGATGTTGTTGAAGAACTTAGAGAACGATTGGATCAGATCGATATCGATGGCATTCTGGAAGGTGGATATATAGAGGAATTTGTACAAGATGAGACACGTACTATCTTCCCGACGGTCTATAACAGTGAACGCCCCGATTCTGTAGCTGCTGCACTTCTTGAAGGTCGAGTTGCCATTATTGTGGATGGTACACCTTTTGTACTGCTCGTTCCGGCCTTGTTCGTACATTTCTTTCAATCCCCTGAGGATTATTATCAACGGGCAGATATCAGCACATTAATCCGCATGATTCGATACCTGGCTTTTTTTATCGCCTTATTGGCTCCATCCTTTTACATTGCCATCTCAACCTTTCATCAAGAGATGTTACCGACCAATCTACTTATCAGCCTCGCCGCACAACGAGAAGGTGTCCCCTTCCCTGCGTTCATTGAAGCATTGCTTATGGAATTAACCTACGAAATCTTGCGAGAAGCCGGTATCCGAATTCCCAAAACGGTCGGTCAGGCCGTCTCCATTGTAGGTACACTAGTTATCGGTCAGGCTGCAGTTGATGCTGGCGTCGTATCAGCAGCAATGGTTATTATCGTTTCCATTACGGCGATCTCAAGTTACGTCATCCCAGAGAACGGTCTATCGATTTCTGTCCGGATTTTACGCTTCGTCCTGATGATGTTAGCTGCGGCCTTTGGGTTCTATGGCATCTTGATTGCACTGCTGATTACCGTGACCCATCTGTGTACACTGCGTTCATTCGGCGTACCGTATATGTCACCTTTTGCTCCCTTCATTCAGAGCGACTTAAAAGATACATTGTTCCGGGTACCTTGGCCTAATATGAGGACTCGCCCACAATCCACAAAATCACCGAATACCAATAGACAACCTATTAAAAAAAAGAAACGACAGCGATAGTCAGGAGAACATGACATGAAAACTTCCTTACGCCTTATATCCTGCATCCTTGTGATCCTCCCTCTTCTGACTGGATGTTGGGATCGTCAAGAGCTTAACGAGCTTGGTATTATGCTTGGTCTTGGTATAGACAAGGATGGCGACAAAATAAAGGTTAGTGCTCAAGTCGTTGTCCCTAACGAGATCTCTTCCAAATCTGGAGGTGGCAGAGGTACACCCGTCACACAGTACCAAGCCACGGCAGCCTCCATGCTAGAAGCTATTCAGAAATTGACCGAAACAAGTCCTCGCCGGATCTTCATGTCGCATGTCCGCATACTTGTCTTTGGAGAGGAATATGCCCGTGAAGAAGGGATATATGACGTAATGGAAGCACTCATGCGCGAACCTACCGTTCGTCCTGATTATTACGTTATGGTCGCAAGGAAGACCCAAGCTTCCAACGTTCTCGACCTGCTTACACCCCTTGAGAACATTCCTGCCGAAAAGTTATTTAATTCGCTTGATGTCTCCGCCAAAATCTGGTCACCTACGACTACGGTAACGGGAGACGAGCTGATGGATACGATGCTATCCCCAGGTATACAGCCAGTGATTACCGGGGTGCAGATTATAGGGGATCACAGTAAAAGTGGGGAACAGAGCAATATCGAAAGCATTGTCGTGCCGGCACGTCTCAATTCAACTGGACTGGCCGTATTCCATAAGGACAAGTTGATCGGTTGGTTGACCGAAAACGAATCCAAAGGATTCAACTACATCCGGGACAATGTCAAAACGACAGTAGGGCATGTCGATTGTCCAAAGACAGAGGGATCGGTAACGATGAAGACACTGCGCACATCTACCGATCGTACAGTAAAATTTGTGCGTGGAGAACCAGTCATGAATCTTAAAGTCAAAAACGTCTCTTCCATTGGGTCGGTAGAATGTAACTTTCAAATTGGTTCCATGACAGCTATCCATGAATTAGAGAAACTGTCGGAGAAACGACTCGTGGAATTAATGAAAAATTCCGTCGATTCAGTACGACGCAAATTCCATGTGGATATCTTCGGATTCGGACAAGAGATATATCAGTCTAACCCTAAATACTTCAAAAAAGTTGAGGACAATTGGGATCAACATTTCGAAGACCTTGAGGTTAAATACGAAGCAAATTCACAAATCAGACGTGTAGGAACATTGGATGACTCATTCCAAAATGAGCTAAAGGAGTGAAAATATCTTATGGTGCTCTCCATTATTGCGGTAGTGATTGGAATCATCATCGGTTGGATTGACCTCCCTACACTCTTTAAGAACAGGCAGTGGAAAGAAACCGCTGTGTATAGTGTCTTATTGCTAGCAGGCATCACATTCAGTGTAATAGCGGTCAATCTATGGGAATTCCCGAGCCCACTGAAGCTTGTAATTTGGATCTATGAACCAATCAATCAGTTATTGGCTCGGATGACAGGTACTTAGTTAAAAGGGAGTGAATGTATGCTTGAGCAAGGGCGGCTTGGAACGAGACAACTGGCCACGTTAACGATCATGATGGTCGTTGGCGACATGATGATGATCTATCCTTCCGTAATTACGTCCTATGCGAAGCAGGATGCTTGGATCTGTGCTCTGATCGGCATCCCGTTAGGGATGGGTCTCATGGCTATGTTTCTTAAACTAGGCAACGCCTATCCAGGTCAGAACCTTGTGTCCATCTCCAGATCTATCCTGGGATATTGGCCCGGAACATTGCTGGCACTCTTTTACCTGTATTTTTTTATGGTTGGAGCTGCAACCCAGACCCGAGAGGTCGGGGACTTCATGACAACTCAAATTTTCCAAACCACTCCGATTCGTGTCGTCATATTGTTGTTTACCGTTGCTATTGTGTGGGCTGTTATTCACGGTCTGGAATCACTTGGACGATCAAGTGAGCTTCTACTGCCTGTGCTGATTATATTCATTATTGTTCTTGTTGTCTGCCTATTACCCCAGATCGAAATAAGCAATCTGAAGCCGTACAGGGAGAACAGTAGCGTTTCCATTGCGCAGGGCATCTTGGTTAGTATCATCTACCCGGTGGGGGAAGCTGTCCCCATTCTTATGCTCCTTCCTTATACAGCCAAAACCTCTCATCGAAATTTGGATATCATTCTGGCTGCAGGCATCGGAAATCTGATCCTCTCATCTCTGGTCACGATCTCTATGCTTGTTCTGGGTGCTTTTCTCACACAGCATAATATCTATGCTTCTTTCATTTTGTCGCAAAAAATCAACATCGGTGACTTTTTCCAGCGTATTGAAGCCTTTATGGCATCTGCTTGGTTAATCTCTACTTATTTTAAAGCGTGTATTTATCTGTATGTCTTTGTGCTGGGCACCGCCGAACTATTCAATATGAAACAATATCGAAACCTTATTTTACCTACAGGTCTACTGATTTTTGGCCTTTCCAATGTGATCGCGCCTGGAATTACGTATATCATTATAACTGTCGTACCTTATTGGGTAGATTGGGATACTACGATAGGCATTATCTTTCCAGGATTACTTCTCATGATCCATTGGATTAAATCTCTTTCTCATCGAAAGAAATCATGAACAGTCAGCCAGAAAATCATAAGTGCTTAAAGGAGTCAGGGTATGAACAACGAAACGCTTACACTTAAACAGTTCACAGCACTCACCTTCCTGGTCATCCTTGGCGACATGACCTTGATCTACCCTTCAATGATCGCTGCCTCCGCTAAGCAGGATGCTTGGCTGGCTTCAATTGTAAGTCAACCATTAGGTCTACTGATCGTGTATGTAGTCTATAAACTTCACCGCACACACCCTGAGCTAAATTTTGTGCAGATCTGTATGAAAATCCTTGGCAAATGGATAGGAACTATTTTCACAATAGCCTATCTATTTTACTTTGCCATGATCGCCTTTACGTGTATAAGGGAAGTCGGAGATTTCTTGACAACGAAGATTTACATCGCAACTCCGATTCGAGCGATCATCATTTTGATGGTTGCAGCTCTGACGTGGGCTCTTCTCCAAGGAATTAGCACCATTGGGGCAACCAGCCAGATTCTGCTTCCTATTTTTGTTGTATTCATGCTAATCCTACTCCTTGGCCTCTTACCGCAGGTTGAGCTATCTCGTCTCCAGCCTACTCTAAATACAAGCATACTTGAATTCTGGAAGGGTGTTGCGTTAGGTGCCTTCTCACCCTTTGGAGACATACTTGCACTAATGATGGTTATACCTTATGTCCACACGAAGACCCATCTCAAGCGAGACCTGTTACTCTCTTCCATAACAGCAGGCACCATGCTCACGTTTCTCGTGTTGCTGTCATTGGCAGTTATAGGTCCTTTTATTACCCAACATAACATCTATATCTCTTATTTCTTGTCCAAAAAAATTAACATCGGAGGTTCTTTCCTTCGTATTGAAGCCTTGATGGCTTCAGCTTGGCTCATCTCTACCTATTTTAAAAGTCTCATGTACATGTATTCGTTTGTAGCAGGTGTTGCTCAATTGTTCCAACTTAAAAGTCATAAAATGCTGATCCTACCGTCCTCCATGTTATTTTTCTCCATGGCCGTGCTGCTCGCCCCCAATGTACTATACTATTTGGTTATTACCGGCGATACTTGGCTCATGTGGGATATTACAACAGGATTTCTCATTCCATTACTGCTGCTGTTAGTTCACCGAATCCGAAACGGCAAGTCTAAGCAAAATTAAATTGGGTGCATAGTGGAAAGCCAGTCAACAAGTAATCTTATAAGTAATGGAGCGACTATGATCATCCCTCTTCTGGATGCTCTCTCTATATAGCTAAAAAGACCATGTTTCAGGAGTCGTCCATTCCCTAAACACAGCCTTTTTTTGTTTAATTTCACATTTTACCCTTACCCTATCTTAGCTCGATAACTCCCGAACAGCCTCAAGTGCAGCTTCGATATGTCCCTTCACTCGCACTTTCGACCAATCCTTCATGAGTTTCCCCTCTTCGTCAATCAAAAAGGTGGACCGCACAATGCCCATATATTCCTTGCCATACATTTTCTTAAGCTGCCAAACACCATACTGCTCTGCTACTTGATGCTCCTCATCTGATAACAAGGTAAATGGCAGTCCATGCTTAGCAATGAATTTGTCGTGCTGCTTCATCGGATCTGTACTGATACCCAAAATGACCGTATTCAATCCTTGAAACTCTTCATGTCGATCCCGAAAATCACAGGCCTGCTGCGTGCACGAAGAGGTCATATCTTTAGGGTAAAAATAAAGCACTACCCGCTGTCCGCGATAATCGGACAACTTCACATTCTCTCCCGTACTGGACGGAAGTTCAAAATCAGGAGCCATCTGGCCTACGGTTAATGTCATCTCAAATCCTCCCTAATCTTCGCACTATATATATTACGAACCCGCTCCGCGATACCGTTTCACGCCGTAATTCCATAGAAGCAAACCCACCGAGCCAAACACCAGTCCCATCACTGGGGTAAGTAGAGCCATACGATGCATCTCAGATCGTTCTAGGAAAAGCGCTGCTGGATAGATGCCTACAAAGGCAAATGGAATAATCCAAGTTAACAGTACCTGTATCGCACGATTGTAGATCGTCACCGGATAACGACCATATCCTTGAATGTTGTACATCAAAGGAAGGATGCCTGTCGGTGCGTCTGAATAAAACGAGAGCGAGGTCAGGATCGTATAAATACCCGTGTAGATCATTACTGAGCTTAGTGCCAGAATGATCAGAGCCGGAATATGCCACCACTCCAGTACCAGTCCCATTTCTGCTCCGCTTATACCCATGATAATCAAACCAATGAACGAACCAACCAGCGCCGGCGGATCGACATTCTCTAGCAAGATCTGGAATAGATTATGCGCAGGCCGAGTCAGTATGCGATCCATCTCACCTTTGACGATATAGCGTTCACTGAATCCCCACAGATTAACGAAGCAGCTAAAGATACCGTACGGCACCATAAAGTATCCATAGACGAAGAGAACTTCACTCTCACTCCAGCCACCTAGATTATCCGTATGACGGAAAACAACAAAGATAAAGATCAGATTCGTTGCCTGGAACAACAGATCCGATATAATTTCAACCCAGAAGTCGGCACGATAGGTGAGCCTTGTTTTCATATAATTTTTGAGATATTCTCCGATTAAACTTAAATAATACATTCCGTTAACCCCCTTGCACGAACAAACGCTTACGCGCTTGCCGCCAGATCAGCATCATCGGAATCAGCAGCAGAACAAACCACAGCACCTGAATACCGAGTACATTCCATATGCCTGTGCCTTCTACTCTTCCCGTAAATACAGAACCGGGCAGATACGTAATCGCTTGGAAAGGCAACAGCTTCATGATGGTTGACAACCAATCTGGATATAAGCTGATCGGAATAATTAAACCAGAGAACAGATCCACTACAACCCGTTTCATGCGCATCATACCTTCGTTATTTTCCACAAAGAATGCCGCAAGTCCCGTAATGACGTTAATCTGAGAATTAATCAAGAAACTGAAGAACAGCATCACTAGAAAACCAATCCACGCCGAAGGCGCAGTAGGCAGTTCCACCGGGAAGAGAAGAATGGCAATCAACATGCCCGGTATCATGAGCAGCAAGAAGCGGAATATACCTTCCCCAAGTCCTTGCATCATTTTGACCATCACATAGTTAATCGGCCTAATGAATTGAATCGCTATGGAGCCATCCCGAATGTCGGCCGCAATCTCCCGATCCAGGTTGTTAAAATAAAATGCTCTCGCCATCCACGACACTGCAACATACGTCGTCATCTGAGCAGCCGTGAAGCCGCCAATTTCTCCGCTTCCTCCGTAAATTGCTTGCCAGGTAAAGTAATACACGCCAATATTCAGCGTATATATCAAAATGCCGGAATAATAATTCACCCGGTATGCCAGCATCGTTAGAAAACGAATGCGCATAAAATCAATAAATGCACTGTTCATCTAAGATACACCCACCGCTTCGTTGTTTGCCGCTACAATCTCAGGGCGCTCAGCGGAACCGGATTGATAGATACTACGTACGATCTCATCCGTATTAATCTCAACAATCTGAATATCGGTAATATCAGCCTGTCCAACAACCCTTCCAAGCACGTCGGATACATTAAGCTCCAATGGAATCCAGACCGATGCCGACAGCTCGTTCTCCACTGTCCAGCGTACAGGCATCGCGGCAGTCCATTCCTGCATTTGGCTCATCGTGTGTGCTGTGCCGAATTTGAAGCGAATTTCTCGCTCAGTTCCCCATTGGGATTTCAGATGATCCAAGCCGCCGTCATAGATGATGTTTCCTGCATCCAGCATAATTACTCTTGAACAAAGCGCCTCAATATCCTGAAGATCGTGGGTGGTCAGCAAAATAGTTGTACCATGCTGCTTGTTCATGTCTTTCAAAAATTCCCGGATTTCGGACTTCACGACAATATCAAGTCCAATGGTCGGTTCGTCCAAAAATACAATGCCTGGATTATGTAGCAAGGCTGCTACTAGCTCACAGCGCATGCGCTGTCCAAGGCTAAGCTTACGTACTGGACGGCTGAGCAGGTCTTGAAGCTGTAGCCGCTCAACAAGTTCATCCAGTCGTTTACGGAAATCTACTTCGCCTACGCGGTATACTTTGCGTAACAGATGAAAGGATTCAATAACGCCAATATCCCACCATAGCTGACTGCGCTGACCAAATACAACGCCAATGTTCTGTACAAACTTCTCCCGTTCCAGATACGGAACATATCCACCAACCGATATTTGGCCTGAAGTAGGCACTAAAATGCCGGTCAACATCTTAATTGTTGTTGATTTGCCGGCACCGTTCTCCCCGATATATCCACAAATTTCGCCTTGCGGAATTTGAAACGAAATGTCGTTTACAGCCAATACCTCCTGGTATTGACGCGCAAACAGGTCCTGAAATGCGCCCTTGAGCCCTCCACGGCTCTTCTGAACGCTAAACGACTTGCGTAAATCTTTGACATCAATCGCCAGCATGTTTATACCTCACTTGGATTTTGTTGAAATTGCTTGTAGCCCAAAAAGAAATTATAATAGTATCAGTCGAAATTCAGCAAGCTTTAAAATAGTGTGAGGAGCGTCCTCTCTCGCATCTGTGAAAGAGGTCGTGCGCGGAAAACCTCGGCTAGATGATCATCGGACTGATTTTTTAATTCATTTTGAATACAAAGGAGAGCTAGCATGACCAGAAAGACGAAGAGAACCATATGGATCTCTCTTGCCGCCTTCGTATTGATTGTTGGTGGAGCTGCGGCATTTTATTTCGGTTCTATTCTCAATCAGTTGAATGGTTTGCAAAAGGAAGGCGACGAATCTCCGTTTGCCGGTATCGAAAATGTTGAAAAAGTGAACACACCTGACCCACCGAAGTGGGAAGGAACCGACACCGTAAATATTTTGGTTATGGGTGTCGATGCTCGTGGATTAGCCAAAGGCGAAGTTCCTCGTTCAGACAGCATGATGGTGGTATCACTTGATCCACTCACCAAAAAAATCAATCTGTTCTCCATTCTGCGAGACACTTATATGAATATAGACGGCTACGGTAAGGATCGGATTAATACCGCGATTACACATGGCCCTAACACAGCAATGAAAGCCGCAAGTGACTTACTTGGTATCCCTGTTCAGTATTATGTGTATACGGATTTCCAAGGATTCATTAAATTAGTGGATGCCGTTGGTGGTGTGGATTTTGATGTAGAGAAGGACATGCACTATACAAGTAAAGCTGACAATAACGAATACGACATTGATCTCAAAAAAGGTTATCAGCATCTAGATGGAAATACCGCTCTGATGTATGTGCGTTTCCGTCATGATGCGATGTCAGACTTCGCTCGCTCCGAGCGTCAACGCGAGTTCCTCAAGGCGGTTGCGGCGAAGATGCAGTCAACAACAACGATTGCGAAGCTGCCTTCCATTCTAGAAGAGGTTAGCCCATATGTAGATACAAATCTAACCCTTTCCGATATGTGGAAGCTAGGTGGACTCGGATATCAGAGTAGCATGAACGGCAGTGAACAGATTCCACCAATGAACATGCTCAAGGAAGAGCGCACAGCCGGTGGAGCACAAGTGTTAACTGTTACGAACGAAGAGAAGCTCAAACAGCACATTCAGGATATCATTCATCCACCTGCTGAGCCTGAAGACAGCAGCACGGTAACAGAGGATAAAACAGCTAGCGGGGACGAACCCAAATCCTCCGAACAGCCAGCACAGTAACAACTTCGAAGTAGAAACACGTAGAGGGCAGCTATTACGCTGCCCTCTCGCTGTGTTGTTTTATGAATAATTATCATTCAAAACCATATCGAAAGGAAGTTATCCCATGAATTCATTCCCATCTCGCTCACGTTCCGAAGTTTTATATGAAGAAGCACTTCAACATATCGTTGGTGGCGTTAATAGCCCGTCTCGTTCTTTCAAAGCCGTTGGCGGTGGTGCACCCGTATTCATGAAAAAGGCACAAGGTGCTCATTTCTGGGATGTTGATGACAACAAATATATTGATTACCTCGCAGCTTACGGCCCTATTATTACAGGACATGCCCATCCTCATATCACAGAGGCAATTACGAAGGCGGCTGCAAACGGCATCCTGTATGGCACACCAACAGAGCTTGAAATTCATCTGGCCAAAATGCTAAAAGAAGCGATACCTTCCATGGATAAAGTTCGCTTCGTCAACTCAGGTACTGAAGCTGTCATGACAACAATTCGTGTAGCACGTGCATATACCAAGCGTAACAAAATTGTGAAATTCGCTGGTTGTTATCACGGACACTCGGATCTCGTATTGGTAGCAGCTGGCTCTGGCCCATCCACGCTTGGCATTCCGGATAGCGCAGGTATTCCAACGAGCATCGCCCATGAAGTTATTACGGTTCCATTTAACGATCTGGATGCCCTGAAAGACGCTCTGGAGCGTTGGGGTGAAGATGTTGCAGCGGTAATGGTTGAACCGATTGTAGGTAACTTCGGCATGGTCATGCCAGAACCCGGCTTCCTAGAAGGGCTTTGCGCGATGACACGAGACAATGGATCACTCGTCATCTATGATGAGGTTATTACAGCCTTCCGTTTCCACTACGGCTCTACTCAGACCTATGCTGGCCTGGAGAATCACGCTGAGATTGAACCGGATCTGACCGCATTAGGTAAAATTATTGGTGGCGGTCTACCGATTGGTGCTTATGGCGGACGCAAACATGTCATGGAACAAGTAGCTCCGCTCGGCCCAGCTTATCAAGCAGGAACCATGGCGGGTAATCCCGCTTCCATCTCTGCTGGTATTGCCTGCCTTGAAGTGCTGCAAGGTGAAGGTGTCTATGAAGAAATGGAACGCCTTGCAATTGATCTGACCACAGGGCTGCAAGCCTCTGCAGATCGCCATGGCATCGATGTAACGATTAACCGAATCCGCGGTGCCTTCTCCACCCATTTCTGTAATCACCCGATCACGAACTATGATCAGGCGCAGGATACAGATGGAGAAAAGTTTGCCTCCTTCTTCCGGCATATGTTGAACCGTGGTATTAATCTGGCTCCATCCAAGTATGAAGCGTGGTTCCTGACGACTGCACATACGGATGAGGATGTACAAGCAACCTTAGAAGCGGCAGAAGCTTCCTTCAAAGCGATGGCTCAAGAATAATTTACAACGCTAAGTCGTGTCTGAAAACAAATCGCCGTAGTGCATCCTTCGAAATTCTCAGACATGCCTTAGAGGCGTCGATAAACGGTGATGGTGACCGTTTACGACGCCTCTTTTTTTTGCGTTTCTACCTGATCTATTCTAATGCTGGACTACTTGTAACCTCGTAATTTGCTCTGCGATTATTCGCATTCCCTCTGCGATTCGCTGTTTCGGCACGTTGGATATGTTCAATCTCAGCATTTTATCTTCTTGCATCCCCTCCGGATAATAACGCTCCGTAGTTCCTGCCAGAACTCCATACTGTTCCAAACGAGTCAACAACGCCTTGAGCGGCATGTTGGCCGGGAGAGGCAGCACCGTATGCTCCCCTCCTGTACGCGGCGCTTCCCTGAAAGGTCTAAACTCAGGATATACGTCTAACTGTTCATGAACCTCACGCATGCGCGCAGCATAGCGAGTGCGAATCACTTTGCCATGATGGGCAAACATGCCACTGCTTATATAAATCTCTAGTGCAGCCTGAGACAATACGGAGGTGTCAATATCAAGCATTTTTTTGTACATATTGAAGGAAGAGGTAAGCTTCTGAGGCAAGATCGCAATGCCTATGCGTAGACCCGGAAACAGGATTTTGGAATAACTTTTCAGATAAATGACCCGCCCATCCGCATCATGGGAAAATAAAGGGTCTTGCTTCGAATTATCTTCCAGATCGGCCAAAAAATCGTCCTCAACGACGTACACATCGTACCTCACTGCGAGCCGAATTAACCGTTTTTTCTCAGACGTTGTCAGTGATGTTCCAAGGGGATTATGAAACCGTGGCATGACATAAAAGAATTTGATATCTCCCTCTCGGAATTGGCGCTCTAATTCATCCCAGTCCAATCCACTTAGTGAGCGCTTAACCCCTGCAATTGGCACATTTAATCCACTAAGAAGTGAAGGCATATTGTGATACGTCGGTAATTCCAACAGCACTCGCTGCTTTCCGTTTGGAAAAGGCATTAGTGCGAGCACTGCAAGTGCCTGCTGCACCCCCGATGTGATAAAGAACTGATCCGTATGAGCAAAAACCTGATAATCAGCAAACTGTCTCTGCACCAGCTGAATGAGCGAAGGCAGACCTCTTTCCGTCCCATATAGAAATAAATCAGCCTGTTTCTTCTCCATCGCTTGATCCACACAATGGCGAAAATCGGAGTACGGGAATACCCGTGGATCAGGCGCAGCTGAAGCAAAATCCAGTGGTTCATTCCATTCAGCATCATCTACATCTGTTCCATTCTGTACAGCATAATAGCCAGATTGAGGAATTGCATACACCAGATGTCGTTCCTCCAGCCATTCATACGCTCTAATCACGGTGCTGATGCTACATTGATGCTGTTCGGCTAAGGCACGAACTGCCGGAAGTCTGATGCCTTTGTCCATCCATTGCCGAGTATCCTGCTCACGCGCTTGCTCCTGAATCCAACGTTGTACGGACTCTGCGATAACTTCATATTTCCTCTTCATTCCAAGTTCGCACCTCCACAATTGTACCGGTACAATCTGCTTTTATGTTCATTGTAACACGTTCTTCCCGGCAGTATATTGATAGGGTCAACATGAACTTATGAACTAAGCGGAGGAATCGACATGAAGCAATCCCCTACTCGTACTCAAGGTTTGGCCTATATGGCAGCCGTTGTCTATGCAGCTATTATTGGCTTATCCTTTTTATTTGCCAAAATGACAGTCAATATTGCCCACCCGATTGATGTGTTAGCACACCGATTCGCGCTGTCCCTGTTAGTAGTCAGTATACCTATTGTTTTTGGATGGATTCGGATTAAGCTCACGTGGCGAGATTTATTACGGATTATCCCACTTGGGCTTCTATCTCCTGTATTATTCTTCGCATTTCAGACATTCGGGCTAGTCTCATCGAATTCATCAGAAGCTGGTATTATCCAGGCAATGGCTCCTGTATTCACGCTCATCCTAGCTTCGGTCTTTCTGAAGGAAAGAACAACAACGATGCAAAAGCTATTTCTGATGTTGTCAGTGGCTGGTGTTATCTACATCTTCTTGATGAAAGGCACTGCAATGTCGCTCGGCAATTTTAAGGGTATTGCACTACTTCTGCTCTCCACCATTTGCTTTGCAGGTTACGGTGTTCTTGCACGACCCTTGACGCAAAAATATAAACCGATGGAATTGACGTGGGTAACCTTGATGGTTGGAGCCATTGTCTTCAACGTCACATCTATCATTCGCCATACTTCAGTAGGGACATTATCGGATTATATCAAACCACTTGGGGATGGTTCTTATCTGGGCTCGATCGCCTACCTAGCTATCTTATCAACCATGTTCTCTACCCTGCTTGCTAGTTACGCCTTGACCCATTTGGAGGCTTCGCAGATGAGCGTATTTAGCAATCTGTCCACCTTAATTTCAATAGCAGGCGGGGCTTGGATTCTACATGAACCGGTTAGTGGTTATCATTTTATCGGAGCATTGCTCATTATTGCGGGTGTTCTCGGTACCAACATGAGTGGTAGAAAGCGTAGTCTACAAGCTAAACCTAGAGCCTGAGTTAGCATTAAATCATTGTAAGATTATGCAAATATATCGACCTATGTAAGGCACACCTGTATGAAGCACAGGATTCAAGTAAACACTGCTGAGATAATCCTATAAATGCGTGTTCAAAAAGGACGAATTTCATTACCAACAAGATGGGATGAAGCTAGAAACTTTTTGAACAGCCTCTATTAGCAAGGAGGTTATCTCAGCATGAAGCCAACCCAGCCTTCATTCTTACAAGCGTTAATGCTTATGATGTTAACGGTGGGACTTGTCAGTCACGTATTGATCATCCCCGCTCTTCTCACGGCTGCCAAAAGAGATGCGTGGATATCCGTTCTGCTGTCTGCAGGTCCCTTTCTCTTATTTACGCTCATGCTTGCGTATGTCTCCCGGCATCTTGAGCACCAAACCTTCAATAACTGGTTATCGAATCATCTCGGTAAACCAATTGGTCTGCTGTTTCGAATCGGAAACAGCCTCTTCTTCCTTTCCTTGATCTATTTCACTTTGCACGATACGACCACTTGGACCAAAACAAACTATCTACAGGATACGCCAGTAATCGCGACGACCATCGCCTTGATGGCTGTCTGCGGCTACACCGCTTATAAAGGCATACGTACGCTGGCGTTCACAGCCGGATTGCTACTGCCACTCGTTGTTATACTTGGCTTCTACGTAGCTATCGTTAACATGCAGTACAAGGACTACAGCCGCTTACTGCCTGTACTTGAACATGGCTGGTCGCCTGTCATTGATGGCACAGTATACTGCCTAGCTGGCATGTTTGAGTTGTTGTTTATCTGGTATATTCAGCCTCATCTGCGTTCTCGCATACGACTGTGGCAATATCTATTGCTGGCCTGCATCATCGTAGGCTTAACACTTGGCCCGTTGATCGGAGCCATTGTGGAATTCGACCCGTATGAGGCAGCTAAGATGCGTTATCCCGCTTTTGAGGAGTGGCGCATTGCTTCCTTGGGCAAATATATTGCCCAAACGGATTTCTTTTCGATCTACCAGTGGCTCGCAGGCTCTTTTACACGGATATCCCTCGGAATGTATATTGTGGTGGAGATATGGAATATTAAAAACGCCTATACAAGAAAAGCTGCCTTTAGCGCGCTCACTGTCGTTTTTATTATGACGATGTTACATCCATTGGATGATATCACGTTCGAATTTTTGCTCGTACATGTTATTTTCCCAGTTAACGTGCTGTATCTGAGCAGCCTTGCTGTAGTCGCCACTTTCACTGCGTGGTTCAGTTCACGCGCTCAGAGGAGGAAACAACATGGAGCACACACCGATTAACTCCGAATCCCCAGATTCCCTTTATACTTCATTGCAGCAATTATTCCAGTCTTGTGCAGACGTTGTTGTTCAAGCCTATCCTTCTAAACAGTCCGCTGGATTATCTGTCATTTTGGTATATTGTGAGGGCTTAACAGATACCAAACAGATTAATCAATATGTTGTTCCGCGACTAGAACAGGCTGAATTAGATGCAAGCATGCCATTACCTTCACAACTAGGGTTCTCCATGAGCGCCATTCCGGATATACAGGATATGCCCAACATTAATCGCCTCGTATTTAGCGGACAACTTGTCCTTTTCTTTGGGCAAGGACATCCGGCATATAGCATGGATATTGCCTCTATTCCGGGTCGTACACCCGAGGAATCTGCCATTGAAACATCAGTCAAAGGACCCCGTGATGGATTTACCGAAGAGCTTAGCACCAACATTGCTCTTATTCGAAAACGTCTAAAAAGCGACTCCATGTGTTACGAGAAATTCGTTAAAGGTAACCGGACACAAACCTCCATGGGACTGTTGTATATAGGCGATATTATTAACCCGGATATTCTAAGTGAAGCCCGCAACAATCTTAATCAGATTGAACTCGATGGCGTTCTCGGAACCTCGCTTGTCGAAAGGGCTGTTATGGGCGGAATCAAAAGTATTTTCCCTTTAACAGATAGTACTGAACGTCCTGATTATGTCGTTGATTCCATACTTAATGGTCGCTTTGCCGTTCTCATTGAAGGTTCTCCAGTAGCAACCATTGCACCCACTACCTTATTCAATCAGCTGAAGTCTCCCGAAGACGAGAGTACCCCGTTCTTTATCGTAACCTTTGAGCGGATTCTTCGTATTGCGGGGTTACTAATCGCCTGCTTTTTCCCTGCCTTCTATATCGGACTTACAAGTTTCAATCTAGAACAGATTCCACTACCTCTCCTCGCAACCATTGCGGGTACCCGAATGGGATTACCTATGCCGGTTACACTCGAAGCTTTCTTAATGATCTTTATGTTTGAATTATTTAATGAAGCTGGACGCAGACTTCCCAGAGCACTGGGACAGACGGTTAGTGTCGTTGGTGGACTCATTATCGGAGATGCAGCTATTCGGGCGGGAATTACCTCCCCCACCATTATTGTGACCGTGGCGATCTCTGTCATCTCTAGCTACATCCTCGTGAATTCCGTTCTAAGCGGAGCCACTTCACAGATCCGAATTTTCATGCTGATTCTCTCTTCTGTACTCGGGCTGTTTGGATTCATGGTGGGTTTCTTCGCTCTAATCGTTCACTTGGTGTCTCTGGAATGTTATGGCGTATCGTATCTATCTCCTGTATCGCCTTATATTCCTGGTGATTTCACACAATCCGTATCCATGCTGCCCACAATGAAACGCAAACAACGACCTAAGGCTCTTCATACCCAAGATACCACCCGAAAGAAGGGAGATTCATGATGTGCTCCGTGCAGTGTATGACATGTCTTACCCGAAAAATATGGCTCTGGCTGATCGCCATTATTATGGCTATTCCCCTATCTGGATGCTGGGATTCGAAGGAAGTCCAGAGCATCAATTTCATCACTGCGCTGGGTATTGATTATGTTAAGGATCACTATGTCGCCTATGCGCAACTCATTGATTTTTCGAGCATTGCGAAGCAAGATGGACCTACCTCACGTGAGGGAAGCCAAATCTGGATCGGTCAAGGTGAAGGAGCAACACTGAATATGGCTGTCAACGATCTGTACCGCAGTTCTCAACAGCAGACGTTGTGGACACATGTGAAAGCCATCGTATTAACCCAAAATGCGCTAAACGGGCATCTAGAGGATATTTTCGATACACTTATGCATTCCGGGCAACTTCGTTATACGCCTTGGATTTACGCTACGACGGACGATATGAAGGATCTGCTCTCTTCATCCGCTCTGCTGAACCAATCTGAACAGACGATCGAGTTATTCGAGCCGGTTAAGTTATATAAACAATATTCAGCGTTTGAGCCTATTCGAATGCATCAGCTGCTAGATGGATTCCGAGAACCCGCGTCTACCGTTCTGGTTCCCTCTGTTACGAATACGAATCACACATGGACAAACCAGGATCGGAAACCACCGCTCGTGCAAATGAATGGATTTTACGTTATCACAGGTGGGCAGAATCAAGGAAAAGTAGACGCAGATCATGCCGCAGGAGCAAGGTACGTCAACTACAACAAGGTCTATCAGTATCCACTGTACGTCTATTCGGACAAGCAAAAAACACCCAGTCTATCCCTCATGCTCCGTGATCCACGAACTGTGATACGAGCGAAGAAGAGTGGAACTGGGGTTCAATTTGACCTAAAAACAATGGTTAAGGCTTATATCACCGAAGACCATAGTACCCATCAATCCAAACGCATGCTAGAACAAGAAGCAGCACAACAAATTCAAAATGAGATAAGGCATACCTTTCAACATACACAGGCGAGGAAAATAGATGCCTATGGCCTGACGGAGTACCTATATCGCCATGACCATCCCTTGTGGGCTACACACGCCAACAAACGAGCTGATCCACTCGCCCATTTCAAGTTGGGTCAGGTGGACGTTCGTGTCGACATTATGAATGCAAACACCTATAAATATAATGCTTCAAAATAAAAAGCGAGCCATTCCCTGTATTAGTAGAGGGTGATTGGTTCGCCTTTTGGTATGCTATCATTTTAATGTTCTAACATTTTTCGGTGTTCCGCCATTATTCATCTAAGCTATCGGAAAAGCGACCACACTCATCAATGCTAATTCAGCCTGCGTTGTATCCAAACGACTGTACTGCACTATGATCGGCACATTGCTGGACACTGTTATAGCGTAAGGCACTCCGAGCGGAATCGACTCACCATTTGCCTGCAAAGAAGCTGTACGTATGTGTTTCGTTCTGCGCCCTGGTACCGTTGCCGCAATCTGCTCCAATGGCTCCCGATCCTCGAAGAAAATGGTGATCTCAAGTTCAGCATCTTCCGTGCCTGTGTTCAATACACAGATGCTCTCATGGCTCTCCAATGCACCGCTACTATCTGGAGGAATGTATCCATCGGGGATCACCCAATATGTATGGCCTTTTGCTGCCCCTGCGCTGTGTCCTGCAGTATCGCTCGTGACATTCGTCTGATTCTTTCCCACTATGCCAACCTCCTCGTCTTCAACTGAGTGCTTCCGATTGACCCTTGCTTCATTACATTACTTGAACTCTCGTCTAACGCAAGAACATCTGTAATGGCTGTAATCTTAACTCACGGATGGCTTCTGCCACTTGTTGAGCAAGACGATGAGCACCGCGTTCTTGAAAATGCGTGTTATCTTCCACGCCAGCAGGGAAGTTCATAAATTCACCAGGCAGCACCCACATAAAATCCTCTTTGGTACCTTCGATACCTGTCTGCTCAAATAAAAGACGACTCCGCTCCGCGAGATCAATCAGCGGCACTTCCTCCTCTTGCGCTAATTCACGTACGGCTACGATATAATCGCCATGCGTATCTGTCAGCGTACCGTCATCTGCGAAATAGCGACGATGAACAGGAGTAACCAGCACTGGACGAGCCCCTGACTCACGGGCGACATCAATATATTTTTTCAAATGCTCTTTATAGGTTGTGAAAGGCTTCGTTCCACGACTCGGATCTGGCTTCTCATCGTTATGTCCGAATTGAATAAAGAGAAAATCCTCTGCCTTGATCTTCCTCTGAATGGCATCTAAGCGTCCTTCATTAATGAAACTGCGAGAACTGCGCCCTGACTGCGCATGATTATCTACAGCCACATCGTGTTTGAATTGAGCCGGCAACAACTGCCCCCAACCACAGTAGGGGTAACCACTCTCCGGTTGATCCGTAACTGTGGAATCCCCTGCGAGAAACACCGTCATGGTCTGATTCGCAAGTGTAACTTCTAATGCATTAATTCGTGGTGCTGGGCCAGAGAAGGATAAGCGAAGCTTGCCCCCTCGAACAACGACGGAGAATCGAACCTCTGCACATTGTCCTGGCAACGTATGGATGGTCGGCACCATAAGCCTGCCTTCTCCAGCTTTGACACGAGTACGTGTCTCAGCCAGCTCATCTCCTGCAATCATCATTACTTGATACGTGCCATCAGGCACATCCATGACAAAGGCTGCTTTCGTTGGAATACAGAAGCTTGAACGTAATTGGGAGGCCAGGTTAACCGGCTCCCCATTACCTTGAGTGCGATTAGCTCCTCGTGATGACTCATTCTCATGAATCCGTTGTTTCTCATACACGATGGAGCCTCGTTCAAATCCGAATCCCTGTTGTTCCTCATAGATTGTATTTGAAGATACTGCCTTGTATCCTTCTATTTCCTCTCCAGGGCCAAACTTAAACTTCCATGCTGTAACTGTACTCTCGTTGTTCTCTACCGTTGCCTCCGAGGCAACGGTATGACGATCTTGAGCATTATTCAATGGAATAGCCTCCTTGTTCAGCGTTCTGTTCCAACGCGTGCAATTAGCCTTTCAAACCGCTAGTGCTCATCCCTTGTACAATTTGTTTCTGGAAGATGAAGAACACAGCTACAACCGGTACGAGACTTACGATGGACATCGCGAACATCGCTCCCCAGTTGGAGGCAGATTCGCTATCCAGGAACATTTTCAGAGCCATCGAAACGGTGTATTTATCCGGTGAATTCAGGTACAATACTGGACCTAGCAAGTCCTCCCATCTCCAATAGAAGGAGAAGATTGCGGCAGTAGCCAGTGATGATTTGATGAGTGGCATAATAATCTGAATGTACAGCCTAAATTTGTTACATCCATCAATCGTAGCTGCCTCATCCAATTCCTTAGGAATCGTTCGAATGAACTGTACCATCAGGAAAATGAAGAACGGCATCCCGAAGAATGTAGGAACAACGATCGGCAGTATCGTATTCAACCAACCAAGCTTCGTGAAAATGATATATTGAGGAACGAGTACAACATCATGTGGCAGCATAAGAGTCAACATCATAATGGAGAACCAGAAGGCACGTCCTTTGAAGTTGAGTCTGGCAAAACCGAAAGCAATCAATGATGACGATATCACTGCACCAATAGTTGAGATGATAACAATGACTAGCGAGTTCGTAATGTAATCCATGAACGGTCTGCCGCCAGCACCTTTCCAGCCATCAACATAGTTGCTCCATATCCATTCTGCTGGGAAGAGAGTATCTGCCGTAACGAAGATGGTACGACTCTCCTTGAAGGAACTGAACAGCATCCAGAGCACTGGATAGAGCATCAGGAGGGCTAGTGCTGCAACGAATATGTGATATATGGGCCATTTAACATTTCTCCAAACCATCGTTACTTCCCTCCTTCGGATTCATAGAACACCCAGAATTTAGATGTTAGGAACACCGCTACAGTAAGCAAACCAATCATCAGCAACATGATCCAGGCCATTGCCGAAGCGTAACCCATGTTGTTAAACATAAACGCCTGACGGAACAGGTACAGGGAGTAGAGCATCGTACCGTCCATTGGACCGCCCTCTCCTTTGGAGATAATGTAGGCAGGTACAAATGTCATGAATGCACCAATGGTTTGCATGATCAGGTTGAACAGAACAATTGGACTGAGGAGTGGCAAGGTAATGCTGAAAAATTTACGAATCGGATTCGCTCCATCCACGCCTGCTGCCTCGTACATCTCAGGAGAGATATTTTTGAGACCAGCCAGGAAGATCAACATGGAGGAACCAAACTGCCACACGGACAGCGAGATTAGCATAACAAGGGATGCATCCGGATCACCGAACCAGCTTATTGGCCCTACTCCGATTGCAACAAGTGCACTGTTAACGACACCTTCGTTACTGAAGAGGTTCCGCCACATAATGGATACAGCGACACTACCACCGATGATAGATGGTAAGTAGTACAAGGTACGGTACGTTCCAACCATGCGAGAGCCAGTATTCAGGATCATCGCTACGAAGAGGGCGAAGATCAACCTTAACGGTACCCCAATGAATACATACAGGAATGTTACCTTAACCGAGTTCCAGTATTTCGGGTCTTCAAAAAACATTTTGTAGTAGTTGTCGAGCCCGATCCAGCGCGGAGAAGTGAACAAGTTATAACTCGTGAATGACATATAGAGAGAAACAAACATGGGGATCAGCGTAAAACCCAGAAAGCCAATAATGAACGGGCTGATAAACGCATATCCGGTCAGGTTTCTACGTAACGACGAATACTGTCTCAATGGAACGAACCTCCTTTATAGTGCGTGTTCAAAAACGACGGTTTTCAGTACCGAGAAGATGGGATGAAGATAGAAATGGAGTAGCGGAGCGTAGGCAAAACTACGTGAGCAACTACATTGTTTCTGAAAGAAACAAGCTTCGTAAGCATCCACTTATTTCGGCTGAATCTCATCTTCGACGCTGAGATGCCGTCAGGCATCCATCGTAATCAAAAGCGGACTTTTTGAACAACCTCTTATAGATCTGCTTGCGCTATGACTGGGGCGGCATAGCCGCTGTGGCTGCCGGGTTTCCAAATGATTGGACGGGGAAAGGCCCTCGCAGAAGCGAGTAGCCCTGTTCCCGTCCATCCCAGCCATGGGATGAACAAGCAATCATTCAACTGTTATTTATTGTTAGCTAGAACAGATTCAGCATTTTTGCGGAATGTCTCAGCCGCTTGCTCTGGTGTGATTTTGCCAAAGTTCAATTCTTCGGCAACATCTGCTAAGGATGAGATTACCTCAGGTGAACCTACTGGTGGTGGTGGGCTCATAGGTGACGCTTTAGGCTCCATTGATGCCACGAATTCAAATACCTGTTTCGTTGCATCGCTCAGTTCTGGTGCAATCGCTTCTTTGATTGCTCCAGAGATTGGCACGCCGCGCTCACCTTTGATCAATTTGTTAGCTTCTACATCGTTCACCCAGAAATCGATGAATTTAGCTGCTTCTTCTTTTACTTTTGAGTTAGACGTTACACCCCAATACATACTTGGTTGCATATAAAGTCCTTTTTCCATGTCAGGACCTGGCATAGGTGCGATTGCAAGTGGACGATTAGCTACTTGTTGTAATGCCACGAACTGGTTCGACCACTGCCATACACCAATTCCTTTTTCCTTCACCAGATCAGATTCTTCAATGATACCTTTGGTTTGGTTAACCATATCTGGAGTAGGCGCTGCACCTTGCTCAATCATGCGACGCATAAGTCCGAAGAATTCAACGAACAGTTTATCATCGTCATAGCCAAGCCCAGTTCCTTCTGCATTGTACAATGACAGACCTTTGGTACGCAGGAAGTAGTGGAAGAAGATATCCGGAGCTACCCCACCATCCAAAAACAGACCTTTATCTGCAGCTTGTTTACCCAGCTCTTCATAGGTTTCCCAAGTCATATCGTCTGGAATTGTATCTATTCCTGCTTTTTGAAGCAATGCCGGATCGTATTGGAAACCGAGAACGTTAACACCAGCAGGCACACCATATTGCTTGCCGTTAATTACGCCAGTGCTGATAACATTCTCAGAGACATCGTCTACTTTGATCTGGTTGCCCAGATATGGAGCCAGATCCTCTAGCTGACCATTCTGTGCATATTGACTGATATAGGAGATATCCATCTGCACAATGTCAGGCAACTGACTTGCCGCTGCTTGTGGAGCGAGCTTTTTCCAGTAGTCATCAAATGAAGCATATTCCACGTCGATTTTGACATTCGGGTTTTTCTCTTTGTACAGGTCGATGACCTTCTGTGTGTATTCATGTCGTGCGTCTGAACCCCACCAAGCGATTCGTAGGTTAACTGATCCATCCGAGGACGAGCCTTCTGATCCTCCACCTGAACTACATGCTGCTGTAAAAACCAGCAATGCAGCCATCATCAGGAATATTGCCTTTTTCACCATGCCAATCTCCCCTTTTATGTTGATATGGTTGTGTGAACGGGTTACCTTTCCCTTCCTGATAACGCTTTCACAAACTTGATAATGTCATTTTCGCAAATGTACGCGCATAGTTGAATACACAAAACCGTCTTGTTGGTTTAAAAAACAGAGGAGGACGACATTGCCCCTCATGGCACTGTTCGTCCTCCCCATATCTTCACCACAGGATCGGTGTCCAATTGTTACGTGCCGGATCTACGGAATTCAGTAGGTGTCATTCCCGTCCACTTTTTGAACACCTGACTGAAATATTGCGAGTTGCCTCCGAAGCCGAATAATTCGGCAAGCTCAAATACTTTTACATCCCCGCCTCTGCGAATATGATCACATGCCCGTTCGATCCTAAGTCGATTCACATAGTTTGAGAAATTTTCACCAGTCACCTTTTTGAAAATTTTCCCTAAGTAATCCGGATTCATATATAACATCTGATGTGCTACGCCGTTTAGCGAGAGATCTGCTTCACCGTAGTGACGATCTACGATATCCATCATTTTCTCCACCGCCGAAGACTGGCGACTGATATGGTTCTTGTAATATCCCGAGGTCAACCGAGCTGCACTGCTGGATACAAAGGATTTCAGACCAGATAACGTATCGATGTGAGATAGCTCTGCCATCCGCTGAGTGAATTCCGTTGCCTCTTCGGGTGGACAGACTTGAATCATTGCCGAATACAATTGCACCACATAGGAACGAGTAACCTCAATCTCCAGCTGATGCTCTGATAACAGATCAAACAGACGATCCACTTCAGAGGCCGCTTCTTCAGCATTTCCCGACTTGATTAATTGACACAACTGATCCGCATCCTGTTCCACATGTATACCTTCGCGTTCGCCTGCTAATACAAGGTCGTTCTTCGTAATTAGCTTCCCTTCTCCGATGAAAAAGCGATGATTCAGACATTGCAGTGCTTCACGGAACAGACGCCGGGCCTGGATCATTCGATCTGCTTCGCTTAATGCGGCAGTCACCTGTAATTTATACAAGCGAGTAAATGTAGCCCGAACTTCTTCGATACTTTCCTGTAATGTAGCTGCATCAGCGGAATCCTTCAGCAAAATCAACAGCTTTCCTTCAATCGTTGTACTTAACATGACATGTGGGAGAAGATCGTTCGCGATATTCTTGATCGCAAATAAATGACTGTAATCATGCTCATCTGCAATTCGAAACAGCAATAGACGCACTTCAGTATCCTCAAGCTCCAGATCGAACAGCTCTTGATAATATTCCAAGTCACCTGGTCCGTAGGTTCGATTCGTCATGAATTCCAGCAGAAACTGTTCTTTCACATGTGGAAGAACCCGTTGCAGTCTCTGCTTCATCTCTCCGGCTACATGCTCCTTCACCTGGGCATCCTGCTGTTCCTGTAGTAGCTCGGATAAGGCATCATGGATCTGATTCTCATTACAAGGTTTAAGCAGATAATGCTTCACCCCATATTGCATGGCTCTACGGGCATACTCGAACTCCTTATAACCAGACAACATAATAAACCGTAGATCAGGATAGGCCTCGGACGCCTTCTCAATAAGTCCAAGACCATCTAGACCAGGCATTGAAATATCAGTAATGATAATGTCAGGCCGGGATTGCCCGATTTTGTCCAATGCTTCAATTCCATTCCTTGCCGTATCCACTAGCTCTGTGCCTGCCGCGGCCCAATCGACCACCTGGGAAATTCCCTCTAGAATGACACGCTCATCATCTACGAGCATCACTTTGTACATCGTCATCGTCCTCTCTAATCCAAGGTATGCTGATCGATACTACAGTTCCTGATCCAGGGCTGCTGCTCATGACCATTGTGCCTTCATCACCGAAGGTCAGTCTGATCCGTTCTTGAATGTTCGATAACCCAATGCCCTGCCCTCTTGTCTGAATCTGTCCCTCCTGCAATTGTTGTAGGAATTCCGCTGTCATTCCCGGGCCATCATCCTCCACTTCAATAATTACCTTATCCCCGTCTGCCCTCGCTCGGATGCGAATTCGGCAAGGATCTATGCTTGGCTCCAGTGCATAATGAATGGCGTTCTCCACCAAAGGCTGTAATGTCAGTTTAGGAATCCGTGCTGTTCCCACTTCAGGAGCAATCTCCATGTCAAAATCAAGTCTTTCCTCAAAGCGTGTACGCTGAATCGTCACATAGCTGCGCACGATATCCAATTCCCTTTCGAGCGTAATCCACTTTTCAGACATATTCACCGAGCTCCGTAACAAAAACCCAAGTGCCTCCACCATTTCAGAGATTTGGCGTTGTTTCTGAACTTTGGCGAGCCAATTGATCGATTCCAGTGTGTTATATAAGAAGTGAGGGTTGATCTGCGCCTGAAGCGCTTTCAACTCTGTCTCACGAATGACCAGCTGCTTGGCATAATTCTCATCAATCAATTCACGGATGCGCTGTAGCATCATTTTGAAGGTTCGATGTAATAGCCCGACCTCATTTTGCGGGGAAGAAGGAATGTCACCGAGTGCAGCTTCCTCCAGCTTGTCGAGGTCACCCTTTTCAATATTACGCATTTTCTTGATCAAATGGGCAATAGGCTGAGTGATGCTACGCGAGAATCGGAATCCGAATATAAGTGCCGCCAGAAATATGACAATGAAAATGACCGTTACCAGCTGTTTGACAAACTGAACCTGCTTAAACATCTGATCAAAGGGAGTCATATACAGGTACACCCAATCTGTGTAGGAAGAGTGAGCTCGGGCGACAAAATTCCTTCCTTGTTCAAACATAGCAATGCCATACGGCTGAATACGCTTCAATTCTGACTCAATTTCAGATTCACTGACTGAAGGTTCAGTTGGATAGATGACTTCTCTACCATCCGTAATGAGTAGCTGAGAATCCTCTGCCGGATGCTGCATCTGATCCTGGACAATGCGATCCAATCGAACACGAATCACTAACGTCCCCAGCTTATCCAGTGTAAACGCACCACCAATGAAGGATTTCACCTGTCTTACCGATAGCAATCTCGCTTGGCGATCCCCGCCGGTATACCATGCATTTGCACCGGAATGCTGCTCACCAAGTGCAACCAGCTCATTTTGCATTGCTTCGGAGACACCCTCTCGGTTTCCCGCAGCCATAATATTTTTATCATTATCAATAAATATCATGGAGTACACATACTTCTCCGAGCCTGCATAAGCGACAAGTCGATTAGTGATCTTCTTGCGTACACTGTTCTTTTCGTATCCCGTCTCTGCCTTCTCCAACTGCAGCAGATATTGCTGTAGCGGTTCGTCCGACATGACTTTGAAGGATAGATTCGTGATCTCCCGAAGCTGATTCTCGATGCCTACAGAGGACATATTAAGAACCTGTGATGATTTCTCGTAAATCTGACGGTCATAGATGCTGAAGACATATCGCAGGACGGAGACATAAAAGGTGAAGCTGACCAACATCAAAAGCCCGATGAGAAGGATGGTTTTGTGATGTATTGGCAACGTCATGAAAGCGTTCTTAATTTTCCTCATCCAAAGCGCTCCTTTGACTGGAGAAGGGTACGATGCTTCTTATGGCGTGTAGAACTACTGTAAGTTATTTTCATATTTACACATCCATGGTCAGATGACAAGTCATATTTATTCAACTTTTGGAGTCATGAAACAATCTATTCACGATGTCCGCGGATAAAAAGACAAATAGACAGAGAATTCCCTCTGAAATGAAGGAACCCATCTGTCTATTCGGGTACGAAGTAAAGGTTACGGATTCACGAATACCGTTTTCAACTTCGCTACATATTGCACGTCAAATCCCAGACCTTCTGCTACCATAGCAAGCGGTACGTATGTTTTGGACTCTTTGCCTACCTTGTTCAGGAAGGCAGGTGTGTCTACCTTAACCGATGCTCCGTTAACTAGAACCGCATTCGCACCGATCTTCACAGCAACCTTGCGATCACCATAAGTAATTGTAGCTGTAGATGTTTTGTTATCCCAAACCGTTGTTGCACCAACCGCGTTCACGATATCCTGAATGGCTACAAAGTTCTTGCCGCTACGGATGATCGGTTTATACGGTGTATTCAGCGTTTTGCCGCTGACGATAATGTTCATTGGCTCGCCTGCTGCTGGAGCTGTCAGTTTGGTATAGTTACCCCAGATGGTTTTGGCAAACACTTCAGCAATCGATGCATATCCCAGTTGATTCGGATGGAAATCACGATCTCTGATCATATGTGTCATCGTACCTTCGCCGCCAATAAACTCTTTTGCTACGTGAGCTACTTGTACATCGACCCCTTGGGCAGTGAATTGAGCTGCGATTCCATCAATCGTCGTTGTGAAGCCTTTGGATGCCTCCATGAGTTTAGCATAAAGCTCCTTGCCTGCTACCTCTGGCATCGGTTGATATTGATCAGCAATCACAATTCGAGCCGTTGGGTTAATTTCATGAATGTCAGTAATCGTTGCACTAATATTCGCTGTATATGTTGTAAGTAATTCTTTTACCTTCTCTTGCAGCTCCTGATCACTCAGCTTGTTGGCTGTACCGAGCAATTCCGATACGTCATTTCCGCCAATCGTAATGGCTACTAGATTCGCTTGAGCAATACTCTCCCGAATGGCAGCGGTATTTGCTCCGATCTGTCCAGCTCTTGGGTCTGGAAGACTTGGTTGAATCGCTTCAGATGTGAGCGTTTTGCCGTCTTTAATTGCCGTCGTGAACGTCTTCAGACCACTGCTCTTCAAGCCAGCAATGCCGAAGTTATCCACTTGCGTACGACCATGAAGCAAGCCTTGCTCCTGCAAACGTTCTACATAGCCATATGGTAGCTCTTGCTCTTTCAGATTAGGCTCGTATCCCACAGTGATAGAATCTCCCAAGGTTACGATACGAAACTCCTTCGTTACCGCCACTGCATCTTTCTTCGCTGGCAAGGATGCTTCGGTTGTGCTCGTTGGCAATGTGCTTGTACCTGCCTCTGCCGCATGTGCAGGCAGTGCAGATGATGCTAAGAGCAACATTCCGGCTAACATACTCGCTGTTAATCCTGCTGCTGTATTTCCCCATGTAACTTTACGCTTCATTCTCGTTAACACTCCTTTTCGCGAATCTATCATTTTACACGATTATATAGTACATCCGTCATTCTAATGACATAAGTGCGTGTCATTCTATTCTATCATTATAGAGTAGAGGTTGTCCCCACTACAGGTGGGGCACATGAAATAACAGGTTTCCCGGACGGGATAACCTGTTATTTCGTTCATTCTTATTCGTTGGCTATGTCTAATTACAGTCACACATTGGCCATTGGTTAAGTTTGCGACGGATCTGCATCTTTAGAATGATTGGGATCCACTGTGTCAGTATCCGGTTTGTTACCGGCAGCTCGTTCCAGATAACGATCATAACGATCATCTACTTCACGTGCTAATTGCCGGAATTTCAACGTTTCTTCGACAATGGGGTCGCGCTCCGTCTGGATCCGCACTTCATATTTGGGAGGAATCAATTGGCGTTCACGCTGTTCGGCGTCGCCGGAGTCCTCCATGTCCCCTTCCATCAGCATATCTCTGAGCCGTTGTTCCAGTTCTTTGGATTCATCCATTGGTATTCGCTCCTTTGATTGAATTTACATGTTTACGATGACAAGTTATTCAAGCTTGGATAAGTTACGCTCACTCCATACCCGTAGCTTTGGCTTCCTTCAGTACACCTGTCAGGGCGTCATGAATTTTGCCATTACTCGCGACGATATGGCTAACAGACAGATCGTACGGTGTTCCAACCGTATCTGTGATTGTGCCACCAGACTCTGCAACGAGTAGTGCGCCTGCTGCAATATCCCATGGTTTCAGTCCGATTTCCGTATAAGCGCTAAGTCGTCCCGCAGCAACATAAGCCAGATGTAATGCAGCTGAACCGCCAGCACGTAAGTTACGTACCTGTGGGGCAAGCGCTTGTACAGCAGCCATATTAATCGGCAGCGTATAGTTAGGATCTGCAGGGAAGCCAACAGCAACAAGGCTGTGTGCCAGCTCTTGCTCTCCAGATACGCCCATACGATTACCATGAACGTAAGCGCCTTTTCCTTTTTCAGCTACAAATAATTCATCCCGTGAAGGATCGTAAATAACACCTACAATGACTTCACCACGATGCGCTAATGCGATAGATACCGAAAAGAACGGAAATCCATGCACGAAATTGGTCGTGCCATCCACGGGGTCAACAATCCAAAGATACTCTTCATCTTGAATCTCTTGGAGCGCTCTAGCGGAAGCTTCAGGTCCCGGCTCCACGCCCTCTTCACCCAGAATCGCATGCTGAGGAAAATGCGTGAGAATAAGGCGGCGGATCATCTGTTCCGCTCCTTTGTCCACTTCGGTTACCAGATCTTGCGGAGAATACTTAATTCCGAGTTCACTTACCGTTCCAAGGCGACTCTTGATCCACTCTCCAGCTTTGGAAGCTGCATTGATGGCGACGGCAGTATAGCTTTTGCTTGTCACGACATAAGGTGTCTTTTCCTTCTCATTCAAAGCGTTCACTCTACTTTCTATATCAATCTACGAAAAATTAAAATACTTGATAAAAGTATACGTTCCTTAGGAGGTAAAGTTTCTGGTCGCCTAAGCCTCTTTTGGCACTAGGGATGAATAATGACCGTTGATTCGTCTATCCATTCCACGCCCTCTTCGTGATAGAATGCTAGCTTCTGCATCAACTGAACCAACGCTTCATCTTTTCGTTTGGCCTCAATCATGACATCCAGCGCAGGAGTATCTGCAGCAATGTGCCTTAAAAAGTCCAGCAACGGCTCTACCTCTACGCCGTCCGCATGACCACGCGGGTCTTTCTCACTCTTCGGGCTGGACACGTGAATCTTAGGTGCGAGTGGGCGATCCGTTGGTGAATCTGCCTGGGCAAGGGGTGACGTCCATGTTTTCAAAATGTTAGGCCACAGCTCCCAAGGCTTTTCGCCTTCGTTGTTGACCCACTGATGATGAATATCCAGTACCATCGGTAGCCCTAAATGTTCACACACCGCTAGAGTTTCGGGCACATTGAAGGTTTTGTCATCATTTTCGAGCGTGATCCGCTCTTGAATATCCCTGTCCAGCTTCATAAAGTTCTCTTCAAAACGAAGTGCTGCAGAAGGCTTGTCCCCATATGCACCACCAATATGTATATTGTTCTTGGCAGTTGCATTCAGACCCATTGCATCCAGCATCCGCACATGATGGCGCAGATCCTTGATCGAATTACGCAGCACTTCCTCACGAGGTGTACTGAGTACCGTAAAATGATCAGGGTGAAACGATACACGCATCTGATTCTCCTTCACAAATTCACCTATCGCTGCAAAATCAGATTTTAGTGCCGGAAATGGATCCCAATCACTTAGATCCTCATGAGTTGCGAGAGGAATTAATTTGGAGGAGAAACGATAGACATGAATATGACTCCCGCGATTATGTCTGAGTAATCGTAACGTATTGTGTAGATTCTCAGCCGCGATTCGTTCCAGCTTACGAATGGCTGCTTGCCTGTCTTCGATCTTTTTGAAGCTGGCCATGGTCATTGTGCGCGATGGTGAAGCATTCTCCACAAGCACAGACATAGCCACGTAACCAAAACGCACGAGCATGAAGGTTCTTCCTCTCTATGGGCGGCAATTCTGCCCGACTCTGATACGCCGAGCTTTGCCAACTTGTATATAACCAAGTTTTACCCTAAACGAAAGACCATAATCGTTCAGGCGCTAAATTGGACGATTAACTCTGCGCCTGCTCTCCAAAGAACATCTCGTCCGCAAGTGCAGTCTGGATGCGTGACTCTTCTTCCGTTAATTTACGGATGAGTTGCATCTCTACTTCGGTCACCTCTTGATTTTGGAAGTTAATTTCCGCAATGGAAGCGACAATCTTCACGATGGCAACCGCCACATTGTCCGGTGTGTACGCAATGACTTTCTGTCCGGTAGGGAACACGCGGAATCCTTGTTTAACCATTTTGCCACGGCCATATTCAAGCAGCTCGAATAGTTCTTGTTCGCTTTTGAATTTGCATACGGAATTGAATTCAGTCTGAAATCCCATGCCTATCCCTCCTTAAATTAGCGTGTAAATAATAAGTTCATTTTATAAAATCCAAAATTATGCCTGCACGCCGTTCTCATAGTTCAGCGCCTGTTTGCGGTTGTATCGCTCCAAAGCCAGCTCAATCATGCGATCCAGCAACTCCGCATACGCTACACCCGTTTCACGCCACAGCAAAGGATACATGCTGTACGGTGTGAAACCTGGCATTGTGTTCACTTCATTAATAAGCAAGGCGCCATCCGATTTGCGGATAAAAAAGTCCGCGCGGGAGATACCATTGCCTTCGATTGCACGAAATGCCTGCAACGCCGCTTCACGAATACGATCTGCTGCTTCTGGATCGAGTGGTGCAGGAATCAACATCTGTGATTGTCCGTCAATATACTTGGCAGCATAATCATAATATTCACCGGAAGATACGATTTCTCCTGGCACCGAAGCCATCGGTTCATCGTTTCCTAGCACACTCACCTCGACTTCACGTGCTTCAACGAACTCCTCAATGACCACCTTCGTATCATAACGAAGTGCGAATTCTACAGCTGTTTTCAACTCATCCCGGTTGCGTGCTTTGGAGATGCCCACACTTGAGCCTAGATTTGCCGGCTTGATAAAGCACGGATAACCTAGCTGATCTTCAACCTGAACGATCATTTCGTGCTCAGATTGTTTCCATTGTGTCGCGTTGAAATAAGTGAAGGCACATTGGTCAATACCCGCCTGTGCGAACAATTTCTTCATCACCACTTTATCCATACCACCTGCTGAAGCGAGTACACCCGCACCAACGTAAGGCATATCTGCCATCTCGAACATTCCTTGGATCGTTCCATCTTCACCGAATGTGCCGTGCAGCAGTGGGAACATCACGTCCAAAGCTTCTTCTCCACCGTACAGGCGACCGAATAGCGCGTTCAGCGCTTCCTGTGTTCCGCCCGCAGCTTGTTCCAGCTTCAGGTCTTCGATTCGCGCGAATGGCGTATGCATGACAGAACCTTTTTTCCATGTACCTTGCTTAGAGATATAAAAAGGAACTAGTTCATACTTCTCATAATCAAATGCATTTGTTACAGCAAACGCCGTTTGCAGCGATACCTCGTGCTCGCCAGATTTCCCGCCATAAACGACGCCTACTTTTAATTTATCCATACTCATGCGTAACCTCCGATTATCTGTGCATCATGCCTTCATCATGAACGTAATCATGACAGGCACCATTGTTATTCTGTACTGATCTTATTTTACACGGAATGGGCTTGGCTCGTCACCGAAAACAAGTTCTGTCCCTGTGAGAACAGACTCAAAATTCGTCTGCAATGTGAAAAAGCCGATACACCGTACGCTCTGTCCAAGCGTAAGAGTCCTGGTAATCCCAGTAACGGTGACGACTGCTGACTGTATGTGCGTTAACAAGCGGCATGCCACCCGCATCAAAGGCGGTTACCACCGTGCTATGCTGAAAGCGACCATCCCCGTCCCAATCGTAGAGAATGACATCCCCCAGCATCAGTTGCTCAGGACGCTCCACTACCGTTGCGGTCAAGCCCCAAATGCTACTGGACAGATAACGCTCCAAACTGTTCGATACTGCCCAGCTGTAACTCCACATCTCCGTGCCATTTACATAACCTTTATACCACCAGCCCGCTTCTCTTCTACCAGTATAGTGGATGGGTGCCTCCCCTGCAAAGAGGCACTGGGACACGTAATTGGTGCAATCCACCTCGAATTCTTCAAATGCCGGATTGCCTGTATTCCACCAACGATCCGCATACGCAACCGCTAAATCTCGGCGATACAATTGCTGACGGGAGCTGCGCCCCTGCCTAAGCACATCGTGATTGAGTAGAGGTCGATTCATCGCCGGTACAAAATCAGCCTGCTGAAAAGGGCGACTCGCTCCAGGAGGGCGGCGTTCAGGTACCTCCCGTTCTACCCGTGTAATCGTCCAAGTTCCGTTCTGCCGTAGAAAGGTCAACCGCTCCCGCTCGATTCGATCTTCGCGATGAGTCATGCCGCTTTTCTCATAAAATAACCTGCTGTATAGCTGTACATCCACCACAAATTCTTCTGGACTCTCGGTAACCGTACGTATGATTTTTGCGCTGGTCTCACTCCGCAACGGCACAGCGCGCCGCCTACGATACCACTCGTCTAATCTCGCCATGCGCTCGCCCCGATCCAGAACAAATGCAGGATCAGTTACAATACGTTCGCTTGTCTGTGGGCGGTAGTCAATCTCGCAGCGATTATATTGGTTAACATACGTATACAAGGCACTCTTCCATTCCCGTTCCAAGCTGTTGTCCCCCTTCGGCATAAGCTGTGTATGGACGATCTCCCACCGATATGCACAATAAAACTCCTTCTATATCTATGAGAACCCACCGGGTTGTATGAGTACGCCTTCTGAAATCCAAATGATACGAACTTACTCTTTACGAGAAAACGCCTTCATCCTTTTAAAAAGCAGGATTTCACAGGCAAAAAGCCCTTTACGTAGACCTCTCGAAACGGTATACTTAAAACTAAAGTTACGATTATGAAATTATGTTTCACCTAATGAAACTAACGAACAAGAACACGGAGCGATGAAGGCCTGTTCTTCATTTAAATGAATGTCTTCTTCATCTCACCGACACATTTTTAAGGAGGTACATGTATGTCAGCCAAGAACCATTTCTCCGCCGCACGCAGTCTTGAGGTCGGAGGCAAGTCCTATCGCTACTACAGTTTAGATGCTCTTCAGGAAGGCGGCTACGGCGACCTTTCCAAGCTTCCCTTCTCTATTAAAGTGCTGCTTGAAGCAGCAGTTCGTCAATTTGATGGACGTGCAATTACCGAAGAACATGTGAAACAATTGACCGGCTGGGCAGATGGCCGTGACAATAACAAAGAGATTCCATTTATTCCTGCACGTATCGTATTGCAAGACTTCACCGGCGTACCCGTTGTCGTTGACCTTGCTGCAATGCGTGATACGGTTAAAAAAGCAGGCGGCGATCCAAAACAGATCAACCCGCTCGTACCAGTTGACCTCGTTATCGACCACTCCGTCATGGTAGATGCATTCGGAACAAACGACGCCCTTGACTACAATATCAAGGTTGAATTTGAGCGTAACGAAGAGCGTTACCGTTTCTTGCGTTGGGCGCAAACGGCGTTCAACAACTTCCGTGCGGTTCCACCGTCCACAGGGATCGTTCACCAAGTAAACTTGGAGTACCTAGCTTCCGTTGCTGCAACCAAAACAGTTGACGGCGAAACGGTTGTATTCCCAGACTCTCTCGTAGGTACGGATTCCCATACAACGATGATCAACGGTCTTGGCGTTGTAGGTTGGGGTGTTGGCGGGATCGAGGCTGAAGCAGGTATGCTTGGCCAACCGCTTTACTTTGTTACACCTGACGTTATCGGTTTCAAATTGACTGGTAGCCTGAGCGAAGGCGCAACAGCAACGGATCTGGCGCTGACTGTTACCCAAATGCTTCGTAAAAAAGGCGTTGTTGGTAAATTCGTAGAGTTCTACGGCCCAGGACTTGCTAATATCGGTCTTGCTGACCGTGCAACTGTAGCTAACATGGCACCTGAATATGGCGCAACAATCGGTTTCTTCCCTGTAGATAGCGAAACACTGAACTACTTGCGCAGCACAGGCCGTTCCGATGAGCAAGTGGATCTGGTTGAAGCTTACTACAAAGCTCAAGGTATGTTCCGGACTGCTTCAACAGTAGATCCTGAATTTACAGATGTTATTGAACTTGACCTCGGCTCCGTTGTACCAAGTCTTGCAGGACCTAAACGTCCACAAGACCGCATCGAGCTGACACAAATGAAAGAAAGCTTCAACAGCATCATCCGCACACCGGTTGATAAAGGTGGATACGGACTGACTGAAGAGAAGCTTGAACAGAAGGTACCTGTTAAACATCCTGATGGTTCAACAAGCGAGCTTGCTGCTGGAGCTGTCGTAATCGCAGCCATCACAAGCTGCACGAACACATCTAACCCTAGTGTTATGGTTGGAGCAGGTTTGCTTGCGAAAAAAGCAGTTGAACGCGGCTTGACTAAGCCAGGATACGTGAAAAGCAGCTTGACTCCAGGATCTCTGGTTGTTACCGAGTATCTGGAAAAAGCAGGTCTGATCGAGTACTTGGATCAACTCGGATTCAACGTTGCTGGTTACGGCTGCGCGACTTGTATCGGTAACTCCGGCCCACTGCCGGATGAAGTAAGCGAAGCGATTGCTGAGAACGATATGACCGTAGCGGCTGTATTGTCTGGTAACCGTAACTTCGAAGGCCGTGTACACGCTCAAGTTAAAGCTAACTACTTGGCTTCCCCACCACTCGTTGTGGCATACGCACTTGCGGGTACGGTGAATATTGACTTTGAAGTCGATCCAATCGGCTATGATACGAATAACGAGCCTGTGTTCCTGAAAGACCTCTGGCCTAGCTCTGAGGAAATCAAGGATGCGATTGCTAGCTCCCTGAACGCTCAAATGTTCCGTAACAAATACGAGAACGTATTTACAGCGAACGAACGTTGGAACAACATCCCTGTACCAGAAGGCGAATTGTACGAGTGGGATCCAAACTCCACGTACATTCAGAATCCTCCGTTCTTCCAAGAGCTTGGTGATAAGCTGAACGATATCGCAGATATCCGTTCTGCACGTGTTATGGCATTGCTTGCTGATTCCGTAACGACGGATCACATCTCGCCAGCTGGTAATATCGCACCGTCCAGCCCGGCTGGATTGTACCTGAAAGAGCATGGCGTAGAGCGCAAAGACTTCAACTCCTACGGCTCACGTCGTGGTAACCATGAAGTCATGATGCGTGGTACATTTGCGAATATCCGTATTCGTAACCAAGTGGCTCCAGGTACTGAAGGTGGTATTACGAAATACTTGCCAACAGACGAAGAAATGTCCATCTATGATGCTTCCATGAAGTATCAGGATGAAGGACAGAACCTGATCGTTATCGCAGGTAAAGAGTATGGTACAGGAAGCTCCCGTGACTGGGCGGCAAAAGGAACATTCTTGCTCGGCGTCAAAGCCGTTATTGCAGAAAGTTTCGAGCGGATTCACCGTAGTAACCTCGTCGGTATGGGCGTTATGCCATTGCAATTCCAAGAAGGTCACGGCTGGTCTAGCCTGGGTCTGAATGGACGCGAAACATACGACATTACTGGCCTGAGCAATGACGTGAAACCAGGACAAGAGTTGAAAGTAACTGTAACTCGTGAAGACGGTACACAGTTCGAATTCCCTGTTATCGCTCGTCTGGACAGTATGGTTGATGTGGATTACTACCATAACGGCGGTATCTTGCAAACGGTATTGCGTCAAATGATGAAAAAAGCTTAATTGCATTAACTATTCGTGCTATGAAGTGATATATAAGGAAGCTCCCCATCGTTGCCGGTTGGCATGGATGGGGAGCTTTTTTTTGATTCTTATATCTGTATTATATCTACTGGCCAATGATATGCCTGCCATGAAATGAGTTGATTTATCCTAACCGGAAGAGATATACGGTATTAAAAATCAATTTTTATTCCAACTTCTGAATCATCAGGTGGATCGACGATGCGATACAGCCCTCTACTGTTTAATTTCTCTACATTAATCCAGTCTACAAAGTCTTCCCCTCCGAAACAACGGACAAAGTGACCGTATTCCATTTCGCCGTCATAATTAATGGACTCCATATATTGGGTGAAGGGATGCTTATATTCTAACGTCTGCAGAAAATCGGAAAATTCTATTCGCCACTCTTCAATTCGCTCTGCATAATGATCAGGGACATGAAAATAGTGACCTTCTGGGCTATAATATGAAATCTTCATTATCATTGAACAAACCTCCTTCATGCTTACCGTTCCGGTTACACCTTAGACTGCATGTTCAGATCTCTTAGAGTTTTAAGATTTCCATACCTTCCCTCAGTTCCTCCGTCACAACCGTATTAAATTCAATGCTATTTGCCAGTTCACGTTCTGTCTTATGTACAAGGTAGTAGGAATACTTCTGCATCAACTCATGCTCGCTTAATTCAATCGGTAGTTTAATTATCTCTATCTCATCCGATCCAGCATGGAATCGGTATCCTCGTTCTCCACGCCCTACTTTCATTACCGTTTTGATCACGAATAACTCATCTCGTGTAGAGCTGTTGATCAACTCAGATCTCTTCTGTTCCAGATCTAGTATAGCCTTGTCATCGGCATCTTTGCATTTAGAAACTGCAATCTCATTCTCAACTTCCATAATCGCTCTCATTCGGCCAGCTAGTTGTTTAGCTAATGAATACAATCGCTTTCCCCCTTTTCAGTTGACGAACATGCCTGCTAACTAATGCCCCACACGATGTGAGGCTTGATCCAGCATTTGCAGTACTCCCATGATTAGAAATAAGCATGACATCATGATGAGTGAGTACCCGATCCATCGGGATGTGGCACGATCCATCATACGACGATTCGAGGCATGCGTTACATAACGTGGACTAGCGATGAACATCAGTCCTACGCCAATGATTAGAAGAGCCATATAGAACATAAGAATTCTCCCCTCTAAGTGCGTGTTCAAAAAGGTCGGTTTTCAGTACCGAGAAGCTGGGATGAAGATAGAAATGGAGTAGCGGAGCGTAGGCAAAACTACGTGAGCAACGGACATTTCGGCTGAATTCCAGCTTCGACGCTGAGATGCCGCTCGCGCATCCTTCGTAATCAAAAGTGGACTTTTTGAACAACCTCTTTAGGTGTGACTTTTGTTTGCATCATATCGTTTTTTCACAGTACGCTCAGGTTCACCTGCTATCATCCGTTTCACCCCACGAACCACCGTAAAGAGGACATACCCAATAATTCCACCCGCAGTATTGAGGATAAGATCATCCACATCAAATACACCCATACCGGTCAATAACTGTGTCACCTCATAGGCCAGACTGAGCAGTAGAGATAGCACCAATACGTTTGCCCCCGCCAACAACTTGTTACCCATTAGCACAGGGATTAATATACCTAGTGGAATAAAAGCGAACACATTGCCAAACAGATGAATGGCACTGCCTGGTCGACCCAACGACACACTATGCCAGTCTCTTGTAATCTCCTGCAATGGTGTCAAGTTGACGGTTCGTGTATGAATAAGACCTGGCTCTTGCATGAGTAGCTTAAGTTGAGTAAGTACCAATTTAAGATCTACGGGGTTACCTTTGAATAAGATCAACTTCGTTAACAGATATAGATAGATGACCAAAGCGGAGATCCATAAGAGTTGGATGAATATTCTTCGGGTTTTCATGATGGAACCTCCTTTATATTGTACGGTTGCAAGTGTGCAAATGTTGCGATGTTACTCCTTCACCGTCACGACGACGCCGTCCATGTTATCGCCCGATATCTCATATGAACGGTTCTCAGGGATGTACACCGCCTGTTCTCGAGAAGCAGTGTAATAATTAACGTGATAGATCTGACCCTCAACATCAACAGTCAGGCTCTTCTTGTCCTTGAGCAGCTCCAGATATTGCTCCAACGCCAAATTACGCTGAACCATGACGGCACTATGTGGTAAGCCTACATAACGAAAGTGCCAGGGTTCGTATTGAATCCCTGTAATATGTACCTTGTCCTTCGGATACCGTAAAATAAAACCATATTTCCAGGCATTCTGCTCCAGCCATGCCCCTTCTGGTGCTTCACTCATGGCGGCTAGTGTAGAGCCTACATCTACGGATAAGCCTAGATTATGTTCACTGTGCCCCGGAGGGAGCGCATAATCCAAACCCTTTTGCTCATACAATTGTGCTTGTTCTGCCAAATCGCGATAACCACTACTTATAATAAAATATCGGACATCATCGTGGCTAGCGGCTTCAACCATCTTCTCGAACGCTTGGGCTACGTAACGCGATAACATTATTTTCTGATCCATCAAACCGTACCCACGCACCAACTCGTTCTGTTCAGCTAGATTTACAATATCCGTTCTCATGCCCTCTGGATGAACAGGATACTCCGAATTAACGAGTAATAGATTACCTTTATGTACTTCATTTTTCATATCTACATGAATGGTTTGGGCGTATTGTGTATGAATCTCATTCGTATACTGAATCTCTATCATCGGTTCGGTCGGTTCTTGAAACCAAGCAGTTGACCTGCTGAAAATATAACCCAAGGCAATGATACATATCAAAAATCCCCACTTTTTCATCTCCACGCTCCTCCTTTTCCTTATAAAATTAAGGATAGAAGAAACTAGTTAAATAAAAGCAGGGCAATTCTAAAGTTTTTCTTAAATTAGAGTGTCTCTTATAACTATTTCATTGGATTTCATTTAAATTCACTTCAAGCTAGCGCTGGCAGTCGAATCTCAAATACCGTCCGTACAACATCACTTTGAGCCGATATGGCTCCATCATGCTGCTCCACAATATTCTTTGCGATAAACAGCCCTAGACCTGTTCCACCCTCCTGAGGTGTCCGCGAGCGATCTCCGGTATAATACATATCGAATATATGTGGCAAATCTTCTACATCAATATGTCCTCCATAATTCATGACCTGAACGATGACTTGTCCCGCTTCATTACGCCCGTTAATATCTACGTATAGACCGTCCTTACCGTGGCGGGCTGCATTAATTAATAGATTCTCAAAGACACGTGCCAGCAGCTCACCATCGCCAGAAATGACAAGATCGGAATCGATATGAAGTCGAGTGACCAATTTATTCTTTTCAAAAACGGGGTACAACTCTTCATTCATCTGCCGGAGCAATTCACTAAGATCAAGTCGCTTCTTCTCCAAAGGCAGCATGCCGTAGTTCATACGAGTGATCTCGAATAGATCGTCGATGAGTTTCTCCAGACGCTGTGATTTGGTATATGCGATTGAAGTAAAATGCCTAACCTGCTCCTCTGTAAGTTGATCATCCTTCACCAATAGATCTAGATAACCTAACACGGAGGTTAAAGGAGTTCGCAGATCATGTGCTAGATTCACCACCAGCTGATCCTTGCTGTTCTCTGCAAAATCACCCCGTTCTACCGCTTCCTTGAGCTTGAGACTTGCCAAATTAATATCCTCGGCAATTGTTCCTAATTCATCTTTTGAGGAGATCTGCACCCGATGCTGAAAATCTCCGTTGGCCAAGTGTCTTATGCCTGCAGAGATGTCTTTAAAGTAGGTAACATAGGGTTTGGTAAACCAGAAGAAGAACAATATTGCAAGTGGAATGAACAGGAGTAAGAAAAAATAAATATCCCCAATGCTCTTCATAAAATGACGATACTCAGCAAGCTGATCTTCTGCCCGCACTCCCGAATAGAAATATTGCATCAGTTTGTACACACCATAGGTAATCGCACCAGAGGCGAGCATACTCAGACCAAGTAACAGAATCATCGTTGTTCGAAAACTTCTACGTTTATTCATTGAATGTGTACCCCACACCCCAAATTGTTTTGATAAACTTGTTCTTATCTACGTCTTCACCCAGCTTCTTACGCAGAGTTCGAATATGAACCATAACGGTATTACCGCTCTCATAATAAGCCTCTCCCCACACTTGTTCAAAAATGCTCTCAGCACTAAAGACCTGTTTGGGATGGCTAGCAAGCAGATATAAAATATCGAATTCCTTCGGTGTTAACTCCACAGGCTTGCCATAGAGCATAACACTATGCTGATCGGGGGAGATCACAAGCCCACCTTTCTCGAGAACAGAGCGCAGGACAGACGGTGCCTGACTGAATTGAAGCGAACGACGTAACTGTGAATTCACACGGGCAACCAGCTCCATCGGATTAAACGGCTTGGTCATATAATCGTCCGCACCCATCACGAGTCCCGTAATTTTGTCCATATCCGAGGTCTTCGCGCTCAGAAAAATAATAGGCATATGGTGCTGCTCCCGAATCTTACGGGTCACCTCATATCCGTCCATACCAGGCATCATAATATCCAAAATCGCTAAATCTATCGTTTGTGTCTGAACGGCTTGAACTGCCGTTTTGCCATCGAATGCTTTGATGATATGATATCCTTCTTTTTGCAGATGCAAAGCAACGAGATCCGCAATCTCAACTTCATCATCTGCGATCAATATCGTAATACGTTTCATTGCCTATTCCACTCCTATATGTGATAGTGGGCAGTATAATCTATCTGAATCTAACATAATCAACGATCGAAAGGAAACCCGCTCATGAAACTGGATCGTTTATTAGCCATTGTGGTGCTACTGGTCAATCGAGGTCGTGTACAGGCCAAGGATCTAGCGGATACGTTTGAAGTGTCCATTCGCACCATTTATAGAGACATCGACACGTTGGGTCAAGCCGGCATCCCTGTCGTTACGTATCAAGGCGCTAGCGGTGGAATTGGTCTTGCGGAGGGTTATCGGCTCGACCGTAACGTGCTGACAGATCAGGATCTGGCATCCATCGTGACCGCACTTCGTAGTATCTCTACTTCTCATAGCAACGTGGCACGTGATCTCTTGGTGGAGAAGCTCAGCAGTATTGTACCTGAAGCCAAAAATGAAGATTTCCAGTCTAATACGAGCCGCTTCATTGTCGATTATTCAACTTGGACACATCCCGAAGCCTTGCAGATCAAGCTTCAGTTGATCGAATCGGGGATGGATCAGTCACGGCTCATCACCTTCACCTATTGCAGTGCTGGAGGGGATCAAACCATCCGAACTGTTGAACCCCACACGCTGGTGCTCAAACGGCATTCTTGGTATCTCTATGCATTCTGCCATGAGCGGAATCAATTCCGCATGTTCAAGCTTGTCCGTATGCGAGATGTAACCCTTGCACAAGGGTATTTTGAGCGAAGACTTATACAACCACATGACAGACCCTGGCAGCAAGAATGGGTGGCACCCGACAACCAGGCTCCTCTGACCCTACGATTCCACGCTCGTGCCCGTCATCTAGCAGAAGAATGGTTTGGCATTGAAAATGTCTTTCCCGATGGAAACGGATATTACATCAGTCAGGTCGCCTTTCCAGAAGACAACTGGCTGTACGGCTTCATTTTGGGCTTTGGAGCAGATGTCGAAGTGTTAGAGCCGGAGCATATCCGGGTTACAATACGACATATGGCAGAACAGATTGTACAAAATTATACTTCTGCTCCTCAAACCTGACAGACTGCTGTCTAGTTCCTCCCGGTATACTTTCCATATATTCAGTTACAACTATCAAGGAGGAATTGATATGAACACGACGTTATGCCAAAGCTGCGGTATGCCACTAACAACTCCAGCACAGTTCGGAACAGAGGCTGATGGGAACGCTACAAGAGAGTATTGTATCTACTGTTATAAGGAAGGGCAATTCGAGCAACCTAATATTCCACTAGAAGGTATGATTGAGATGTGCACCGCGATTCTCAAGGAGGAAGGCATGGATGAGGAGTCCGCACGATCTATGCTGCGGAATCAGCTTCCTTATTTGAAACGATGGAACGGCACTATAATGAGAGGAACCTCGGAAGATGGTTCGGCTGGATCATCTAGCTTGGCTGCTCCAACTGGCTCCACTAATCCAGCTAATTCAACTATTGCTACGGATTCGAATGGTCTGAGCGGTGCGCTTCTTGGATTGTCTGAGCCTGTTCGTTATGTGACTCTTCCGGCGAAACGTCTTGCGGGTGTGTCTGCGAGAACAACCAATGCGATTGAGATCAGTGGCAAAGGCTGCATTCAAGGCTTGTGGAATCAGTATTTCTCCTCTGACCAACTACCTGCACCAGAGGTAGCTCGCTATGGCTGTTACAGCGACTATACAGACGGTATTACCGGGGAGTACACCATTCTGGTTGGTCACGAAGTGAATGTGGATGAAGTTTTGCCCGAGGATATGGATTCAGTTCATCTGCCTCCGGCTACTTACGCCGTGTTCACCTCCAGAAGAGGATCTATGGCAGAAGTTGTAGGTGAAGCTTGGGGAGCAGTATGGGCTTGGGCAGATCAGCATAAACGTACATTTACAGGGGACTTCGAGCTATATGATGAACGTAGTATCGACCCTGAGAATGTCCAGGTAGATATATATATTGCTGTTCAGTCAAAATAGTAGATTGTTATTTTATGTGATAGCAATGCTCGATCTTAAATTCTAGGACTATATTTAACGAGCTATCGGAGGAATCCGATGGCTCTTTGTTATGTGTACATTTAGCGAATGGAGGTCATTTATTAGAGTCAGATTAACGCCAATGGCTTATTATTTGCGCAAACAGATAACCCTACTCCCTCCAAACAACGGTCTAAGGTACCAAGTTACTTAGCAAATCCCATACCTATTCAACCAGACAATATGTCTTAATTAGGGCATGGTTGACTTATTTAAAATTGGGTCTATTCACTTAACAACCGATTCTATCCTCCCATTTTCCCCCTTCGAAATACAGTTCTTTATTCCTGAATTTCCCTAAAAACGTTTACATCTCTCAAATACCGGGTAAAATCACTACAATCCAATTGGAATTACATCATAAATTTGCTCATTTCATATAACAAGTCGCATATACCTATATAGGTATAAAACATGAATACATAGAAAATGCATCAAAGGAGGAACCAAGATGATCCGCATGCCTATTCAGCAAATGATCCCGTATCACCACCAATACCCGCGCAACACGGCGACCAATGCTCCAAAAAAGGAGAATGAGAGCACTCAAGGTCTATCCTTTCATGAAATTTTGCAGCAAAAAATCGCCAATAAGAACGCTGCGCCATCTATGCGCTAATATATTACAACTTAACTGTCTCTTGTTCTTATTCGGTCACAACCAGCTTACCGTCCTTCCAGAACGCTAGGGATGACGGTTATTCGCTGTTGTCGAGTACACACTGGTTAAATCGGATGGTGAAATTGTTACCAAGCGATTCCCTTGTCTTTTCATATATGATGTCAGTTTCATCATGTGACGGTTTACTTGGCATTGTACGGGCGTATACAAGTATGTACAGTGCCCTGCACACCCTCTATAATGGGTTAAACACTTTGGCAAGCCCAGGCTGCTCACAGGCAGCTGAAGCCATTAGGGGGAAAATTACTATGCTTACCATCAGTTGTTTTCACGCTCACTATTCCAACATTGCCCTGGTCGAAGAAGCTCTATCTGCCTATGCGGTGGAACTCGTGCATTATGTTGATCCCGGTCTGGATCGGCTTAAACATGATGAAGGCTTCTCCGACGCAATAACGAAGGACAAAGTATCTCAAACCCTGCATTGGATTGAACGCTGTCATACCGATGCCATTCTCGTGACCTGCACCCTCTTTGCTGCTGTTCTCCAACAAGAAGCACGGAAGATTGCAATTCCTGTCATCGGCATTGATGATCCACTACTAGCGGAGATACAAAGTATGGACAATGAATACATATTTGCTTTTACGAACCCTGCTACAGTTGAAGTTACAATGGCACGGGTGTATCGGGCTTTACAACAGGATTATGAGAAAGTGCCGAACTGTGTTACCGAGGCGCCTCAGCCAGAAGCTGTTTGCATTCCTGAGACGTTTCAATTGATTATGCGCGGTGACAAGGAAGGTTATCTTGCAGCAGTACGTGAAGGATTACAGTATATTGCTGGGCAGCATCCCGGCAAAACGGTAGTCGCTGCCCAACTATCCATGGCGCCCGCTGCTGCGCTTGTCCAGGCAGACACGGGTATTGCGATCCATAGCCCTTTGGCATTGCTTGCAACGTATTTGGAGAAGAAGGTAGGCATGGCACCGAAATAGATGTTGGGATGGGAGTAAATATTGGGGCATCGGTTTTATAATTTTTGAATCTAGTCCATTCGATATTAAAATTGTATAACTCATAATAATAAATTATACATAAGTTTCGGGGCTCTGGAAGTTAGTTTCTCAGGCTCAGCTGATAATGATTCCAGAGGTGTATTTAAGATTTTCTATTATTAATAAGGCCTTTATTAATTTCACAAAAGAGAACGATTTAAAAATCGTTCTCTTTTACACATTTTACTTAATGAGAGAGGTGAATAAGTAAATGCGATTTTTATATACTCTTATCTTGTTCCTAGTGGGTATGGCCTGTTCTGCACTTCTGCATGCTGGTAGTCTTAAACTGTCCGATGGAGTGCTGTTTGTCATCGCAGGCATCCTATTTCAGATTTGGCGTAAATTGGATTGAACCCAAACGTTACGTTGAATTGGAATCCGGCCTTTCAAAACATTAAACATTTTTTCATATTAAAGCTATGAAAGCCTGTCATCTCCGAATTTTCTTAGGAACGTGTCCGATATTCTTCAGCCTTTTCCTTCATTCCAGCAGCAACCGCCTCCTGCTCGGACAATCCCTTGTCTGCAGCAAATGCACGAATATCCTGCGTAATGCGCATGCTACAGAACTTCGGCCCGCACATGGAGCAGAAGTGAGCTTCCTTGGCCCCTTCTGCGGGCAGCGTTTCATCGTGATAGGACAGCGCCCGTTCCGGGTCAAGCGACAGGTTGAACTGGTCACGCCAGCGGAACTCGAATCTAGCCTTGGACAGTGCATCATCTCGGCGTTGAGCTCGTGGGTGACCTTTGGCTAGGTCAGCGGCATGCGCTGCAATCTTATAAGCAATGACACCCTCACGTACATCATCCTTATTGGGCAGCCCCAAATGTTCCTTTGGTGTAACATAACAGAGCATGGATGTCCCGAACCAGCCAATCATCGCCGCTCCAATAGCTGAAGTAATGTGATCATAACCTGGAGCAATGTCTGTTGTCAGTGGACCCAAAGTATAGAACGGAGCCTCTTTACAGATTTCCATCTGTAGATCTACATTCTCCTTGATCTTATGCATCGGCACATGCCCTGGACCTTCAATCATCACCTGTACATCATGCTTCCACGCAATCTGCGTTAACTCGCCCAGTGTAGCCAGCTCTGCCATCTGAGCCTCGTCATTGGCATCATATAAACTCCCCGGACGCAGTCCATCCCCAAGCGAGAATGCCACATCATACCTTTTCATAATTTCACATATTTCTTCAAAATGCGTATACAAAAAGTTCTCTTGATGATGTGCCAGACACCATGCCGCCATGATAGATCCACCCCGGGACACAATGCCTGTCATGCGTTTGGCTGTCATCGGGATATAGCGCAGTAAGACACCTGCATGGATCGTGAAATAGTCTACGCCTTGCTCTGCCTGCTCAATAAGTGTGTCTCGGTACAATTCCCACGTTAGTGCTTCTGCTTCGCCATTCACCTTCTCTAGCGCCTGATAGAGCGGTACAGTACCGATTGGCACCGGAGAATTACGAATGATCCATTCCCGCGTGGTATGGATATCCTTGCCGGTAGAGAGATCCATAACGGTATCCGAGCCCCAGCGTACAGCCCAGGTCATTTTCTCCACTTCTTCTTCGATGGAGGAAGAGACAGCTGAATTCCCGATATTCGCGTTGATCTTCACATGAAAATGTCGACCAATTAACATGGGCTCACTTTCAGGATGATTGATGTTGGATGGTAGAATCGCTCGGCCACTGGCCAGTTCTTGTCGCACAAACTCCGGCTCTACTCCCTCACGAATCGCGGCAAACTCCATCTCTGGCGTAATGATGCCCTGGCGTGCATAGTACATCTGCGTTACACAGCGTCCAGCCCGCGCCCGCAGCGGCTTGCCACGCAAGCCTGGGTAGGCTTCGGCCCCGGTTCTTCTGCTCCCCGCCTTCAGCCCGTTATCTTCCGGTTGTACGGTACGTCCTGCATAAGCCTCCACATCCTCACGCTCCATAATCCAGCGTGTGCGGAGTGCAGGTAGCCCCGCCCGGATATCTGCGTGAAAATCAGGGTCGGTCATCGGGCCGCTCGTATCGTACACACGCAGCGGCTCATTATGCTCCACCCCTTGGGGAGTACTTGTGTCATGAAGGGCTATTTCACGCTCAGGTACAGCAATGTCTGGACGTGAGCCCTGAATGTATACTTTACGGCTGCCGGGAAAAGGTTGAACCCCTCCAGCCGCACCTGTTCCTTTTGCCATCTGCGCTTCTGTATTCCCTTGTCCCATCATCGGTTGTTCTGTACTCATTGTCTTTGTCTCCTCCTCATTGGTCGTCACGACTGCATCACTTCATTTCCATGCGGGCGCATCTAACCTGGAGACCATCCATACAAGGAGCAATGACAACCTTCCCTAGAGAGACAATATACAGTAAGACAACATACAGCAGAGAACGATTCATTCACCGAGCTCATTCGAATAGATTCCATAACAGATTCCAGCCTCAATTCTTTCATCGAAAGTATTCCTAAAGCCAGACTCTGTCTCTGCTCACTGTATATAAAAAAGCCGATTCCCAAGGGAACCGGCTATGTCCATTACCAATAGATGTGCCGATTACCGAACTCTAATCGAGTTCAGCCATAGGTTACATCCCGTTGATGTTCGTGGTTGATGTGCCGATTACTTCCCTACGCTGGTATGATCCAGATCAGGTGCAAAGGGTCCAGAATCTCATGCGATTCCGTCTCAGTCCGGACAATTCGGACTCCCCTAGTAACGTTAATAAGTTGCGGTAGGTCCACCGCGTGTCATATTCAATTCATCAAGCCCCGCTTGGGCTGTCCATATCAGGATAGCTTAACCGCGAATGAAAAACAACCTTTATTTTCCATAATCAACAGATTCACTAATTATCAAATGCATTGTTCCAAAAGAGCGGACTTGTTGAACGACCCCATTAAGATAACATCAAGCCCATCTGAGTAGCTGCTTCCTTCAACACAGGTGCATACTCATGTAATGTCTCTTGTGATAGACGGCTGACAGGTCCTGATACAGACAATGCCGCAGCAATTTGTCCTTTGCGATCCATAATCGGTACAGATACCGCTGCAGCTCCAGGCTCACGCTCCTCATAGCTCGTTGCATAACCATGCTCCAGAATATCCTTCATCTGCGCTAGATAGACCTTAGGATCGATAAAGACAGGCCACTCCGGCCCATTCATCAGCTCCTCACGATCCTCTTCCGTAGCAAAGGCCATCAGTACCTTACTGGACGCACCTACGGATAAAGGAAGGCGCACACCAACAGGAGCTACACGTCGTATAGCCTGATCGCTCTGAACAGCTTGAATTCGAATCCGTTCACTACCATCTCGCAAATACAAGCTAACCGTCTCCCCGAGTCGATCTCTCAGACGCTCCATCGCAGGTAGAAGAAGAATAGCAGGATCATCACTACGGGACATGTGGGCGGAAAGCTCCCAGATCCGGATACCAAGCCGATACTTCTCAGTAGCTGCATCCCGGATGACAAATCCGCGTTCCTCTAAGGTTGCCATCAGCCGGTGAACCGTGCTTTTGTGCAGACCAATCTGGCTGGCAATCTCGGTAAGCCCCAGATCACTCCGCGTTGTGAAGCACAATAATATATCCAAGGCTCGTTCCACAGCCCTGACGGTCAACTTGCGGTCTTCCATGACACTAAGCCTCCTCATGTTTCATCACATGAAACTTGGTTACATAAATTATATGAGAAACGATCTCATCTGTAAACTAAAATGCGGCAAAATTCTCCTTTTTATAAGACTGAATTTCCCGCGATTTGTACACTTAGGAAATGTTAACCAGATTCTCTCGGAACTATATAACAATTGCGTAACAAATGCTGCCAATCAATTGACTTTGGTTATATAGGAACATACGATAAAGATATATTATGCATTTGTATCATTCGTTCCTGCGACTTAGGAACTACGTATATGGGTTGAATGGTTCTCGTTGTTATCCTCAATTTCATCTGAACTTATAAGGAGGGGCAATCATGTATTCGACATCCCAGAGCGAAGCCCCGCTGCAAACGAAAGTGTCCGATCTGCCTACTTCGTTATCGCCAAGGCTGATTCGGTTCAAGCATATTATCGTAGCGTTGCTGCTCTCCGTGGTATTTTTTCTACTCTTTTGTTTCATTGCACTACACGGTTACATTGCCTGGGTTTTATCCAACCCAACGGTAGCTCCTGTCTTCTCTAATCCGATGCAAGCGAGGAACATGAAGTATGAAGACATTACGTTCCCTGCGGCAGATGGAAGCCGAACGATGCAGGGCTGGTATATTCCTGCCGACAAAGATGTGAACAAAATGATCATCTTCAGTCATGGCTATGGTGCCAACCGTGAGGAAACCTGGGTTCCGATGTATGACCTTGCCCATTATGCGCACCAACTTGGATTTAACGTCATTATGTTCGATTATGGTTTTGCTTCTCAGGTAAATAAGGCTGTCGCTACAGGCGGCAAAGCGGAATCACAGCAATTGCTAGGTGCCATTCAAACAGCGAAGCAACGAGGGGCTGAGGAGCTCGTCGTATGGGGATTCTCCATGGGTGCCGGCACAGCATTACAGACAGGCCTTCTCACCGAGGATGTCGATGCAATGATTCTGGACAGTACCTTCTTGCTTGAACCAGATACGCTGTATCACAACATTCATAATCAGATCAATCTTCCACGCCAACCTACACTTGAGATTATGAAGCTGCTGTTCCCGGTTCTGAACGGCACTGGATTACAGCAAATTCCGTATCAAGAGGTCAAAAAAGAGGATTATTCTTTCCCGATTTTCTTCATTCACGGTACGGAAGATGAGAAGGCGCCTTATCCAATCGCGGAGTTGCTCGCCGCCAATCAGACCAATGCAAATTCAGAGGAATGGATCGTGGACGGAGCCCATCATGAGTTAATTTTCCGTGAGCATCCCAAAGAATACCTGCGCCGCGTATCCACTTTCCTGAGCCATGTAACGAAGACGACCAGTGATGAAATTGATAGATATTAATTGTTCATGCGATGAATTATATAGCTACTGACTACGTGAGAGCCCTTATGGGGCTCTTTTTTTATATACATAGGACAACGGCATTTATGAATATATTGTTGAGATGGCTATGCACGTCATGTTCGAGGATAAAGAGATCTGGGCTGTTTCAGCCTAATTTCAATGTTAAAAATGGATTCGGAATCATATCACTGATGGGAGGATGCTTGGTTATGCAATGGAAAGGATATGGGCCGCTCTTACCCCTACGTATACTCGAAGAAATTCGTTTCTGGAAAGAGCAAGAGAAAGAGCACACCCTCGTTATTCGTATACTTGTACCTAACTTAGAGCCTGAATATGTCAAACTACTGGAGGAATGGGAGGTAGCATTTTCAAACAGTGAACACACGGCTAACCAGCTTATCAAACAAGTGTTACCCGGAACTCACGCCCCTGCTCCCTATATTCTTCGTAGCGTAGAACAGTTAGTGTCTGCGAGCATAGCACAATCCAGAGAGTTTATCCGGCAACTCTATGTTTTATTGGAGCAGAGTGCTGCGGTGCAGGCCGTGCCCTCTGCCAAAACCGTCATTCTACATTTCATCCGGGAATCAGAGTACTTCCTAGGTGTGTTAGATACACTTCGTGGGCCCGGACTCTTGAGAGACTCTGCAACGGATGCCCCTTTTACGCTGGACAGTCTCCTTCAATCATCCCAACGAGAAAGCTTAGAGAAGCCTGCAGCTACATCGTCTAAAGAAACCTCTAATGCTTCTGCATCTGCTACTCAGACCCAAAACTCTCCAGCAATTCACTCAGCCCCCACACAAACAAGCGCTAGCACCACCACTTCCGTAGCTGCAACACCACCTGTTAAGGAACGCCCTGTACCGATTGGCGGGCATACCTTACCACCACTGCCTTATGCGTACAACGCCTTGGAGCCACATATTGATGAACTGACCATGCGCATTCATCATGATAAGCACCATCAATCCTATGTAGACGGATTAAATACCGCTGAGAAAAAATTAGCGGAATCCAGGAAAAAGAACAATTTTGAACTCGTAAAACACTGGGAACGGGAACTCGCCTTTAATGGGGCAGGTCATTACCTGCATACTATTTTCTGGACGATTATGAGTCCCCAAGGTGGCGGCAAACCGTCAGGTATGCTGGCTGAACAGATCAAACGTGATTTTGGCAGTTATGAAGCATTCAAGAACCAATTCACAGAAGCAGCCAATAAAGTAGAAGGCAGTGGCTGGGCTATGCTTGTCTGGAGTCCACGGGCACATCGTCTTGAAATTTTGCAAGCAGAAAAGCACCAGAACTTATCTCAGTCTGACATCGTTCCGCTCCTTCCTCTGGATGTGTGGGAGCATGCGTACTATCTGAAGCACCAGAATGAACGCAAAAAATATATCGAAGATTGGTGGAAGGTCGTCTACTGGCCTGCAGTAGCTGAGCGATACGAGACGGCAAGAAAGCTACTATGGCCGCCTTACTAAAGCCTCCTATGATTCTTGAAGTCTTTCCACTCTAAGAACGAATCATAAGCAAGAGACAACATAAATAAATAAATAAATAAATAAATAAATATGTCAGACCTCTTTAGGCCTTATGCTTAATAATATAAATGTAAAAAAAGAGATATCTCCAGCCGAATGACTGAAAGATATCTCTTTGCATTTGATTATTATGAGATTATAAAGATAGATATAACGATCTATTTGCGGATTGAAGCTGCTTCAATCGCTGCATAAGCCCAATGTGTGACAGGCACATCCAACCACTGTCCTGCTGCATCTGTTGCAGCTTGAAGACCAATCAGCTTATTCAGCATCGTCACGGCTTCAGCGCGAGTTATTGGCTGACTTGCACGGAACGTGCCATCGGTGTATCCAGTAACTATTCCCGCTGAACTCAATTGTTCTACTGCCTGTTGTGCCCAATGCCCGTTTACATCGGTAAATGTTGTCGGCACAGCAGTCATCTGGTTAGATGTTACTAGCGGCTGCAACAGAGCAGCCATCTCCGCACGAGTAATCGCCTGATCTGGCTTGAAGCTGCCATCGGTGTAGCCTTGAACATAACCGGATTGAGCTGCTGCTGAGATAGCTGCATCTGCCCAGTGACTGGAGTTCACGTCTGTAAAACGATGGCTACCTTCCAGCATATTTGCTCCTGTAATACGCGTAATTAATGTTGCCATTTCTGCACGAGTTACATTACGCTCTGGTCGGAAGCTTCCATCAGAATACCCTTGAATATATGGCTGAGCTTTCAAGCTCTTGTCTGTCCAGTCCTTCACCTTAACAACGGAGAACGTACTGAATTTGTTGACTTGAATCTCAATGCCTTGTTGATTATTACTGTTTATTGTAACGAGTTTACCGTGTACAAGCTCTTTCGCTCCATCGCTGTGCTCAATATATACGCCTAGCTCCTCAGAATTCACACCTGCGATCTGACTAGCCTCTACAGGCAATACGAGCGTTACAGGTCTGCTCTGCAAATTCGTTTCAATCGTCATTGGACGACCGAGAATCTGGATATTCGTTGTGCCTACAACTTGAGTTATTGTCTCATTGCTTTGCACTCTCGTTTGGATTTCTGAACGTTCAGTCTCTTTTTTCACCGGTACAAGACGGAAATAAATATCATCAGTACGTCCGAGCAGGGAACTTGCCGGGATGGTAATCTTCACGTTTGGATTGGAAATAACGAGATCCACACCTTGCTCAGCCAGCATTGCTGACGATTGTGGAGAGAGATTAAGATCCCACTGTGATACTTCATCTTTGGTATCTGGAATCAAGACAACCGCCGTGCGGGAGCCTGTCCGTTTCAATTGATCAATAATGGATTGCGTTTTGCTCTGATCAAGCAGAAGTTCATCCTTAACCGTACCATCAGTAGCACGTGTACGACTAATCTCCAAGGAAGCGATCGTTGAAGCCTGATCCCCATTCGCTACATCCACTTTAATTACTTCTTTTTGTGGAGCTTGTGGAGTAGTTGGCGCAGGACTCGTTGTCACAGGTGCTGGTGACGGTGTTGGCGTTACAGGAGTAGGTGTAATAACTCCCCCGCCTCCTCCATTACCTGGCGTTTCTGGATTGGATGGAGTGATGTTAATCTTCACTGGATTAGAAATTCCATATTCTGATTCTCCACCATCATATACAGCTTTAACAGCGAATATATATTTTTCTCCTTCTTTGAGGTCTTTAATATCCCAACTATTATTCATAATTTCCGTAGAAACAAGAATCCATTGTGAAGGGTCTACTGGTACTGATGAACCTTCGTACATATAAACTGAAGCATACCCGTTCGTAATTGTATCCCAAGTTAACGTAACCTTTTTCTCACCCTTTGTTGCCACTACATGCTGTGGTACAGGAAAATTCGGGTCTGGGTCAGATCCACCACCACCATTATTACCACCGCCTGTATTCTCCTCTTGTGGGATCACAACGTTAGATGCAACATAATCTGAATTCACCTCTTCAGAAGCATACGATCTAACTGCAAACACATAAGATTCACCATTCGTCAGCCCACCGATATGTCCGTCGATGTAACTGTCCGTTACATTTGTCCACAGATCTGGATCCTCAGGTGCTGCTGCTCCTTGGTACATATACACGTGATATTCTACTACTTCTGGTTCTTTAGTCCATTCAATGGCAACCTGACCATCACTTGGTGCAGCTACTACATTTTGCGGAAGAGGAGTTGAGTTTGCAAGCGTTGGATAAATATTAGATCCCATATCTACGAGTTGACCATTCACATCTTCAACGGCCAGGTACAATCGATACAATGTGTTCTCGTCCAAACCTGTAAACAAGAACGTTTTTTCTTCATTCGCAGCTAAATCCACATAGGTTTGTTTGTTAATAGCGTTTAATTTGGTATCTTCTTTTGTCAACTGATCGTTAAACATGTCCCACACATCGTTGTCAAAGTAAAATCTACCAGGCTCACTGAGCTTCACTGTAACCTTAGATGTGGATTGCGTAACTGTTCCGTACAAAGGGTATGGATACAGGAAGTGTATTGTCGGATCAGGCAGTGGTGGAGTCGGTGCATTCATGAGCTTGGATGAACGCAAGATCGGATACCCATCGTTAATCCTGTCGCGAGTTGTCCAAATGGCTTGGAAATCCCATCCATTGTAATTAGATTCTTGTTTCATCTGTTCAGTTGTAAGACCCGTTGCATAATCAGAACCATTCTGTTGGTTCGTACTAATTTTGTTCAGATCATAATAGTTATCAAAAAAAGTCACTTGATCTGTTGAACCTTTCACTTTGCCGATGACTGACCCTATCGTCTGATCATCAATAGGTGATGATACACCATTTGAGAGGTCAACTTTGAGAGATGCAGCAACATAATTATTCTGAATGATTACTTGGATGTCATCATTACTACCATTTTTTCTTATTTCACCAATCAGACCTCCTATAGTTTCAGCAGAAAATTCATCCTCACCTGCAGCATAAGTTTTTACAGAACCAACCACATAGTTATCTTCAATGGTTTGGTTTAGTTTAGATTCAGATTCATAATTAAGTTCACCAATCAAGCCGCCGATTTGATAGTTACCTATCACCTGTCCTGAAGCGTAGCTCTGACGAATGGTATTATCATTCGACTCTCCGATCAGTCCACCTATTGTCTGATAACCACTCACTGTACCTTCAGCAGCATTTGCAATGACTGTACTCTCGTAAAGTTCTCCAAATAATCCCCCGAGAGAATAACCATACTCATCTAGGGTGCTCACCACGACGTCAGTACTATTATTAATATATTCACTATTATTAGAATACCCTGCAATGCCTCCTAATCTTCCATTTCCTTGTATATGCCCACTGATATGCACGCCCTCAATACGTGATCGTGAAATACTACCTGCAAGCCCACCTACCGACGCATTCCCTGTGAAGGATACATCATTTAATATAAGATTTTTAACCTCAGCATCATATAAATCAGAGAACAGCCCCACATCATACTGAGTTTCATCTGTTGTTCTCAAACCTGAAATTGAATAACCATTCCCATCGAACCTGCCTGTAAAAGGTTCAAAATCATCTTCTACCTCATAGGCAATCGGTGTCCAAGATCCTCCGTGTAAAAACGTGTTCATATCTGCTTCAGAAATATCATTCTTCAGCTTGTAATTACCGTTTGCGTCTTCTCCCACACAGTACAGCTCTTCAGCCGTACTAATGAGATTCCATTCTACGCCTTCTGAATCAACTTCCGTCATCTCATAGCAACTTCTAGCCTGTACAACTCCTGGTTGGAACACACCTGGTAGCAAACCTAAAACCATAAGGAATGTTAAGGCGACAATTCCTATTCGTTTCAGTAGCTCAGAACGCATCTGTTGATCCTTCTTTAACATGTTACAATCTTCCCTTCTCTTTCTGTTTGTGGAAAGAGTATAACCGCTCGCTCTGAACGGATTCTGAACATTTTCGACATTTTCCGCGAAAAAGAGCTTTTCTCGCATTTTTGCAAAAAATATTTTTCAAATATGACTGATTTTCATTTTTCGTGCATTTTACAACACAAAAAAGCAAGCCTCTATACCAGAGACCTGCTTATCATTAGAATCTATCCGTGCAAGACATTTAGACCTTAAGAAGCGCAACCTTCACAGGCAACATAGTTGTCGCCAACCTGTTTGCTGATCGCGATCAGGTCGCCCAGCTTAATATCTTCTTCACCCGTAAACTCCAGGTCAGCAATCCGCGCAATAATTAATGCCGCAGCTTCTTCTTTGCTTGTAGCCATTTGACTGAATTCGGACTTTTCGCCCGAAGAAACAACCTCGTACTCAAATGTATATCTCAATGTTTCCATTCTGTCACTCTCCTTCCGAAATCACATCATATCATCTCTATTAACCAATTCCAAGTCAGTGTATTCCATTCAAATAATCTATATCAATCTAATCATATCGTAATTTCATCTGCTGCATCGTCTGTTCAACCGTGTCCCGATTCACAGTCAATACTCGGCTCGTTTCTGCCGATGGATAATGATCACGTAGTGTACGCACCAAGGATGCTGTGTAAGCCGCCGCAGAAGGTACACCAGCCAGCTCTTGCAGACTCGCCATCGTACCTGAATGTACATCCGGATAGCCTGATTTCATCCCATTGGCCGCTTGCTCGTAGAATCGTCGCACCTCTGCTGCAAGCATATCGCCCTTGCCTTCCACAATTACAAAAGCAGTAATGATGTAAGCCTTAGCCTGTCTTCGCTGAGCGATTCCGCAAAACTTCAGTCCCCCGACACTAACATCATAATCGCCTGGACAAAAGGCACCTTCCACTTCTCCCGTCTGAGCCTGATCGGACCATGGATTCAGTGAACGGGCAATCAAGGCAGCCATATGGCGGAAGTCATCATGAATATTGATTGCGTGCCTAGGATTAGGCAAGATTAGCGATAAGTTAACCACACCTGGATGGAGTGGAACCGCCGCACCGCCAGAAGGTCGAACACAGACGGAAATCCCCTCATTTCGGATACGTTCCATAGCCTCTACTGCATGAGGCAGTTTGCGATCACGCAAACCAGCTACAAATGCATCCGTATGCCGCCAAATATGAGCCACCGGTTCATGCCCCTGTCCTACAAGTCGACACATCACTTCTTCCCAAGCAAAAGCCTCAAGCACACTTCTATTTGATCCCATAAGCGGTGTCTCCCAAATCTGAAGACGGCTGGTAGGACGATGTTCCGACGAACTCTGCTCCGTTGGTTTTCCAAATCGATCCTCTGGTGTTGAAGGTACACTCATAGAAGACAGCCTCCGTTATATATAGATGAATGAGAGCCTACAAGTCATTATACATTCTTGAACCAACCATAACTCACACCACAATTATAAAATAATTTCATATAAATAAGCCGGGTTCCTGAGGGAACACGGCTTATTATGGTACAACCTCAGATGCTTGCTCTATACTGCGCTGCTCCGCATACAGACATTCGAGTTCGTCCTAATGCGAAGCAACAGGCTAGAACGCAGGTGAGAGTATGCAGCTTGTCTATTAAGCCAAGCTCAGCCTCAATCTTTAACAAGTGACAGGAACTCAGCACGCTGTGCTGGATTCTCACGGAAGGAACCACGTACGGCAGACGTTACCGTCTTGCTGCCCGGTTTCTTCACGCCACGGGAACACATGCACAAGTGCTCGCCTTCCACAACGACCATAACGCCGTGAGGCTCAACTGCCTCTGTCAAAATATCAGCGATCTGTGATGTAATACGTTCTTGAACCTGGAGGCGACGCGTTACCGCTTCCACCAAACGAGCCATTTTGCTAAGACCAACGATCTTGCCGCTTGGCACGTACCCAATGTGTACCTTACCAAAAAACGGCGCCATATGGTGCTCACATTGGCTATAGTATACGATATCCTTAACGATAACCAACTCTTCATGATTCTCGTCAAAGGTTACCCCCAGTACATCACGTGGATCTACCTCATACCCACCAAAAATCTCTTCATACATCCGGGTTACGCGTGCAGGCGTTTCAAGCAGCCCTTCCCGCGTACTATCCTCGCCAATCAATTTCAAGATCTGTTCTACATGGTACTCGATCTTCTCCCGATTGTCGGATACTTTGGAATTCAAATAATCTTTCACGCCAGCCACTGCCGAACGCCTCCTTTCGAACCACATGGTGTAAAGCAGTTACATACACTGCTATTATTTTCGGCGGCCCGAATTTTTACGCGCAGGATGTTGTTGCGGCTGAGGCATTTTACCGCCAGGCTGCTGATTCTTCATCATCTGCTGAGCACGCTGCATCTGCTTACCATTCAGGTTATAGCCCATTTGCTTCGCCATCTTCTGAAGTGCGTCTGGATCGCTTTGCATTTTCTCAAGCTGTTTACGCAAGTAGAACACCCCGATGAAGAAGCCCCCGACCAGACCAACAATCAATGTAATAATCGGTATTACAATTTCCATCTCTTAGACACCTCTTTATGCAATCTAAAAAGCATGATGATCCGCGCATATACATAACATCCTAACGCCTGTTCATACACGTGTCACGGACCGGATTTCCTGAAAGTTATCATAGCATTTCCGCACGCATGGAGCAAACGGATTTTCCAGCTTTCGCTGTCATTCGTTATCCCAATTCTACGACATGACCGAATCAATAAAAACGGTGGTATGCTCCGCTAGATCAATTTCAATAACATCGAGAGAGTAGCGTGTGCTCCCCCGAGCGATCCGGACAACAGGTCGGCCTGGCAATCCACGATGCTGTCGAACGATAACGCCTGACTCCTTAGTTGAGAGTCGTACAGCCGTCCCATTCGGATATACGGATACACTTTTGTTAAACTCAATCAGAATGTCCCGATCCAGCCTCGTGCCTGACATCGCCATCATCTCTTCACAAGCTTCGTGTGGCAACATGCTACTTCCAGACAGTCCGTTGATCAGATTATCATAGATGTTCGCCGTGCTAACGATTTTGGCAAAGACATGAATGTCGCTGCCTTTGATTCCCCTAGGTAAACCTGTACCATCGACATGTTCATGATGCTGCAGAGCCGTGTGAGCGACGAGCAGGCTGAACTCCCGCTTGTTCTTAATCACTTCGAATCCCCGCCATGTATGATGGAGCGAAGAATTGGCAGCAGAGCCACCACCCGGAGGCTCACCAACTTTGCCGATATCGTGCAAAAGTGCACCTACAGCGAGATCCTTCAATTGATTGTAGTTAAGTCCCATATTCAGTCCGATTACCGACGACAACAAGCATACATTCATCGCATGAACATACTGTGCATTGTCCTTCGTGCGAATATCCGTAAGTTGAACAAGCAGCTCACGCCCGTTCAAAACATCGTTCAACAGTTTATCAATGCTAAGCGCTACCTTCTTCGGACTCCAGTCCTTTCCGGAACGAACCGCTTCTAGGGTAACGCTCATTTCATTAATCACTGCTCTTTTCGTGGCTTCATCCAGAATGTCTTCTGTCTCCACATCTTTAAACGCTTCATCCTGGATGTACAGCATGGTTACGCCAATACGCTTGAGCGTATTAACCATAAATACGGTAAGCTGGACGCCGGCAGACAGCAAAACAGTTCCGTTAGCTGAATATACGGTCTTACCCAGAAGCTCCCCCGCCTCCACACTCTCCACGTTTACATACTTCATGCACGTCCCCCGCTCTTACGATTGCTGCTCCAATGTGAGCAATTGCTCCTTGGTTTGCAGACCGCCTACATAACCCAACAGGGTACCGTCTTTGTCACTGTTGCGGTGACAGGGAATAATGATCGGCATCGGATTTTTACTGATAGCATCCGAAACTGCACGAACCGCCTTTGGTCTTCCGATCGTTTCCGCAACCTGTTGGTGTGATGAGGTCTCTCCATAAGATATATCGGATAGAACATGCCATACTTGTAGCTGAAAAGGTGTTCCATGTAAATTTAGCTTTAATTCGAAGCTTTTTCGTTCTCCGGCAAAATATTGTTGAACCTGCTTCGCAACCTCACTCAGCTTCTCTTCATTCTTCTCGTAACGATATTCACCGATCCAAGTTCGAGCCCATTGTTGCAGATGTGCCTCGCGTACATGAAATGTTCCAAAATCAACATGGCATAAGCCTTCGTCTGTGGCACATAGCGTCAATGTCCCTATTGGTGTTAGCAGTTCATCATAATACACAGGTGTACCCTGCAGCCCTGTGACTGCTGAAGGTTTCCAAGCTGCTGCTTCCGGTTTGGCCGGCTGCACAGGTAGCTCACCGCTCTGATCAGATGCCATTTCCGATTGCAAACTCTTCTGTAACTCGTGTAGTGACTCAAACTGTTGTTGTTCCACTGGTTGTTTCACCGACTGCTTCTCACTTACTTGCCCAGCCTGTGGTTGATCGGGTAAGGTCTCGGACGAACTCAGTCGTTCCTTGGCCTTCTGCAGCATGCTTAGCACGTTCCCATCTTGTTCGTTAGCGGCAGCTTCCCCAATTACTCTCATTGCGTCTTCTCCTCCAATTCTGCTCAGCGCCCAAGCTGCGGTTCCCCGCAGTTCAGGACGCGGGTCTCGCTTCAATACTTCCGTGAGTTTTGGTACAGCACTCTTATCCTTGAAATTACCTAAGGCAATCACTGCATTTCGTTGGATTGGTTTCTTTCCCCGCCATGCGGCAGAGCTTTGACCAAAACGTTCTTTAAATTCACGGTTACCAATGTCTAGGAGTGGCAGCAACAAAGGCTTAACAATCTCCGGATCAGGCTGTAGATCGGGATGATGATCCCAATTTTTTCCTCGATTCTTCGGACAGACAATCTGACATGTATCACAGCCGTATAACCGGTTGCCTATTTTCAACATAAACTCTTCATCTACAAACCCTTTAGTTTGGGTTACAAAAGAAATACATCGCTGTGCATTAAGTTGCCCTGGTCCCACCAACGCTCCGGTTGGGCAGGCATCAATACATTTCGTACATTCTCCACAATCCTCGGTTACAGGTGTATCCGGCTGGAATGGAATGTTCGTCACCAGCTCACCCAGATAGATCCATGATCCGAACTTAGGGGATATAATGGCACAGTTTTTGCCGCTGAATCCAATCCCCGCACGCTGGGATACCGCCCGATCAACGAGCGCTCCCGTATCGACCATGCTCTCAATCATAGCCTCAGGTACACGTTCACGGATGAAATTCACCAGCTTGTCCATCGCTTCACGCAACACATAATGATAATCTCTGCCCCAAGCTGAACGTGCCAAAATCCCACGATATGCACCCGGCTCCGACTTCGGTGGGTTGACCATCTTCGACGGGTAAGCCACTGCAATGGCTATGAGAGAAGCAGGCTCACCATCCTGTAGCGCAGGCCGTACCCTTTTCTCAATATCCGGCTCTTCAAATCCCGAAGCGTAGCCCTTGTCCCGAGACTGTTCTAGTAACGACTTAAGTGATACAAACGGCTCTGCAGAAGCAAATCCAATATCATCAATGCCCAGCCCGGGGGCAGCCGCCTTAATCTCTTGTTTTAACTGTTCCCATACGGAACCTGCCTGCGCCGCCCCGGTCTGTACGCTTGTCATGATTCTTTCCCTCTTTTCTATTCCCTGCTCTTATTCCCTTAACGATTGAACGCCCGCCTCATTCAAGGAGGACAGGCGTCTATATGCATATGCAACTCAGGCATACTCGCCCCGAGCTTTATTATAGTTAAACGCAAAACGTCGAGTGAAGTTGTTGTTATAACAACATTTTACAGTTTCTTCATTTCGGAAAATGGCCAGAAGATGAATTCAGCCTTACCTACAATCTCGCCAGAAGTGATGCTTCCGAATACACGGCTATCTTTACTTTTACCCTCATGACGGTTATCTCCCATGACAAAATAACGATCCGCCTCCAGCGTAATCGGGCCAAAATCGGGATCTTGTACCTCGATATCTGTATACGTCTCCGTCTGTCGCTCACCATTCACATACAGGTGGTGTTCACGCACTTCAACAGTATCCCCGGGAAGCCCTACGATCCGTTTCACGAGAAAGTCTTTCTTCTCCTGACCCTCACTTGGGTCACGAAGGACAATTACATCAAAGCGAGAAGGTGAACCAAAATCATATACAATCTTATTCACAAACAAACGGTCACGCTCGACCAAAGTAGGCTGCATGGACTGCCCTTTAACCATCGATAGGTTAAATACAAATAAATTCAACAACATCATAACGACAAAAGCGATAATGATTGTTTTGGCCCAGTCCCATAGCTCTGCTGCCCATGAGGTACCGGAATGATTCGCTGTTGCCAGTTCAGTTCGCTCTTCGGAAGACACCTGCTTCGTGGAAGGGTTGTCAGAATTCAAAAGGACACCTCGTTTATTAAGAATAATCATATTCTCTTATAAGTCTACTTCATTTGGAAGAGTGAAACAATTGGTTATGCCCACCAATGGCAGATGAGCTTAAATTGTGAGGAATATTAAGCGGATGTATAGCATACAAATAGAAAGGCATATCCTCAAGCGTGGTCACGCTGATCGGATATGCCTAATATGAAATGAGAATCTTCTATTTTTCTTTTGTTTAAGAGGTTGTTCAAAAAGTCCACGTTTGATTACAAAGCACACCTACTGCTGGCCTTTTTGAACACGCACTTTACGCCAAAAATCCCTTACGCTTTGGACAAAATACTGAGTTTCTGGAAAGCGCTCATAATCTGATTCGCACCGTAACCCATCGCTTCATATAGCGGCATGGCTACTTTGTTGTGCTCATCTCCCGCAACCCAGATCTGGCTGACTTTACGCTGCTGGAACCGTTGTTCCATGGTCTCGACAAGTTTTTTGCCGACTCCGCGGCGACGATAGTCTGGATGAACCGCAATACGGTAGATGCATCCCTGGTTTTGATCAATCGTACCGATCAAGGCTCCAACGAGGTCTCCCTCTTCTTCTGCAACCATGATCAAATCAGAATCCCATGACAATTGACGGGCAAACGGGCCCATCGTGTTCTCATAACATTCTTCCGATAGCGCAACCTGGAGAAGCTCCGTCATTTGGCTTGCATCACTCAACTGAAAGGAACGAACGTGCATGTCTTAAATCTCCCTTTTCGTTAGCTTGATGAGGTTTTTACATAGAAAGGTTACCCTTTTTACCAAAAACCCAAAGTTCGTATAATGACAAAAAACGAGAAAATACCTCTTCTCCGTCAATTAAACCATACTTTACGCCATAAAACACGCATTTTCTTTTGAAAGCGCTTAATTGTAACCGTTTTCAACAAAAAATGAACGATTCTCTTTTAATTTTAAGGAGAATTCACATAAATATATTCAGAAAGGGTAAAATATGTTTGTTATCTCTGACCCATTAATAGATCAACGCCTCGGGGGACTTAATAAACAAAAATGTTGCTTAATTAGCCCGAATGCGGTTTAATATTAGTGGCAAGGGTATTAATACATATGTACCTGAGCAATTTGCATTTTATTCGGACGAGCCACTTCTGCAAGATATGGATGGGTACGTTTCTTAATCTATGTCATGTCCTGGGATGATTCGAATCGATCGGATGCAAAATGCTGAATTACCAAAAATCATAAAATATCAGGAGGTTTTTCACTATGGCTTTTCAACTACCGGCACTTCCTTACGCTAACGACGCACTGGAACCACATATCGATGCACAAACGATGGAAATCCACCACGATCGCCATCACAATACTTATGTAACTAACTTGAATGCAGCTCTGGAAAGCGCTCCTGAACTGCAAGAAAAAAGCTTGGAAGATCTGATTGCTAACCTGGATAGCGTACCTGAAAGCATCCGCACAGCGGTTCGCAACAATGGTGGCGGACATGCTAACCATAGCTTGTTCTGGGAAATCATCGGACCTAACGGCGGCGGCGCTCCAACTGGCGACATCGCAGCTGCAATCGACAGCGAACTGGGTGGCTTTGACAAATTCAAAGAAGATTTTGCTAAAGCAGCTACAACTCGTTTCGGTTCCGGTTGGGCTTGGCTCGTTGTAGGCAAAGATGGCAAATTGTCCATCACTAGCACGCCTAACCAAGACAGCCCACTCTTCGAAGGTCTGACTCCAGTATTGGGTCTGGACGTATGGGAGCACGCTTACTACCTGAAATACCAAAATAAACGCCCTGACTACATTGGTGCTTTCTGGAATGTAATCAACTGGGATGAAGTAAACAAACGTTACGCTGCTGCGAAATAAGTTTGTTTCACTAAATATGTTTTATCCGATAAAAGAAGAGCCTGACTTGGTCTTGTGACCGAGCCAGGCTTTTTTTTATTATGGCTTTAGCTAGTTGGGTACGTGAAACGTAAGAAAATGAAAGGAAACGAAAAACCACCCGCTACACGGGTGGTCATGATTTAGGAGGAACACAGGTATGTTGCTCATCTCTGGCGGTAGCGAGATCATCGAACCGGACGATGATGCTCGTCAACATGCCGAAGGTTAACAACTTCGCTGGCTTAAGTTCTATATAATAGCTTTCATGTGATTAACTAAGGTGCGAAACCCGTTTATTAATCCTCTACGAAGGCTTCCCGATAGCTCTGTCCCCTGCGTCATGACACAAACTGCGCGCGGGTCACAGATTATTCTCTAGTGCTCTATCTAACAGTGTTTAATCTAACGAACTGAGGACACGCTATCTCTCTATATTTCATACCACAGAGAATCTAAGGAACCCTAGGCACGCTATTATCCCAAATATGGACTTGGCTTCGCCCTTTTTAACCGTTTCAGCTTAAATAGCGTCATTCAGATTCTTTAAAACTTATATTTTAGGTTTATCGCCATAATAAGCTCTTTAGGATTCGTTAGCCACTATTGGTAGTACTTCTGGTAGTACTCCTGGTAGTTCTTTTGTTCATACTTTTGAGATTACTCTCGGGAGTTCTTTCCGTAGTACATTCGGTAATACTTTTGGTAGTACTATTTCGTTACACTCCTGCTCGACTAAACTCTTACACAATCCAAACGGACAGTTAACCTTGAATATGGAATAAGCCATTGTTATTCTTCCTGTACAATACCTGTGCATTCCTGTGCATACCGGTACATACCTGACCGCCTCTTCCACCATCCATGTATGAAAAATCCCCTCTCTCGGGCACATGAATGTTTCCGTCCGCTTGGATGTGCTCTGCACTTTATCTATTACGTCAAAGAGTAAGGTGTAGCCCCATTCACTCTTTATTACTCTTTAATATCATCATACACGCCAGCAAAATAACTGCTAAGCAGCTTCAAGAAGATATTCGGGAATGCCATCTTGTCCATATCTTCAGGCCCTATCCAGCGATACGTGAGCTGATCGCCTTTACCAATATGGATCTGCGGGGCATCTCCTAGTACCTCTACATCATCTGTCAGCTTCCGCTCCGCTTGATCTGATGTTGAGAATGTGGATGCTGATTGTCCAACAGGCGCTGTGGTAGCAGCATCCGTGGTTGCCGCCTGTGCATCGTAGGCGGCTCTCGCTTCCGCCGCAATCAGCGGAAGCTCACTGCTCTGGCTCTGCTCGGTGCACTTGTACACCTGCAGTTGCCAAACGATATGGCTGAACACATGCTCCGCATGAGTAGCCAGCCCTTCTGGGCGGGCAGCGAAGCCCTCCGCCCACAGACTGCCGGCGAGCAGCGCCATCGCCGGCTCATCCGCCAGCGACGCCGCCTTCTTGCCAGCTTTGGCAGGCGGCTCCGCTAGTACATGCGGCAGCTCCCACATCCGAGCCAATAGGCCGCTCTCGGGGCGCTGGCGCACAAGCACACGGCCGCGATGTGCGCCGCGGCCTTCCACAATGGCGACCAGCCGCTGCTCAGGGCGCGGCGGCTTCGCCTTGGTTTTGACCGGCAGCGTAAGCTCCCTGCCGGCAATGCGGCCTGAACATTGCTCCATCACTGGGCAAGTTAGGCAGTGTGGCGCTTTGGGTGTACACACCAGCGCGCCAAGCTCCATGAGCGCCTGGTTGAAATCACGCGCTCGCCCTTCTGGAATGAGCTCTCCTGCGAGCTCTTCCATAAGAACACGGGTGCTGCCCTTCATGATGTCCTCATCAATGAGGAAGTATCGGGACAGTACCCGCATAACATTGCCATCCACCGCAGGCTGCGGTTGGTTGAAGGCAATGCTAAGAATGGCCCCTGCCGTGTAGGGGCCAACCCCTTTTAACGCAAACACAGCCTGTTTATCTTGGGGAATCTCTCCCCCGTGCAGCTCCATAACCTGCCTTGCCGCCGCCTGTAGGTTACGTGCACGAGAATAATAGCCCAGACCCTCCCAGTTCTTAAGGACATCTTCTTCGGGTGCTTCAGCCAAGGCTTGTACCGTCGGAAAATTGCCAATAAACCGATTGAAATATGGAATCACGGTATCCACCCGTGTCTGCTGAAGCATAATTTCGGATACCCACGTAAAATAAGGATTGTTGTGGCGACGCCAAGGTAAATCCCGTCTATTGATCATATACCAGTCCAGCAGATTTACACTGAAATGTTGCTTTTGTTCAATTAAACCCATGTTCCCGTCCTCTCCTGATTCCCTTACTACTCTTCTCACGCTACTTCTCTTAATCCATGCGCTCAACCACGGCAAATGCCGCCGCGAGCTCTGTCTGATGCGTGATGCTCAGATGAATCATATATCGATCCTCTGCTGGCAGACCAAGGCGTTCCCAAGCCTCTGCAGATAAAGTTGTTACCGGCTTTCCTTTGCCATCAGGCAACACTTCAATGTCAGTAAAGCTCATCGTACCGCCAATACCACAGCCGAATGCTTTGGATATTGCCTCTTTTGCAGCGAATCGTCCTGACACAAATTCAATCAATCGTTTCCCCCGCCGATTTGCAATTTCCCGTTCCGCTGGGGTCAGAATTCTATCCATGAATGACTCGGCATGTCGCCCAGACATTAGCTTATGCATACGTGCAATTTCCAGCACATCATTTCCGATTCCAACGATCATCAAGATTCACCCGCTTAATCATTTATACAATAAAAGGTTGCCCAAATATTCACTTCGCTTCGCTACTGCAATCGAAATCCATAAACAGATGCCTAATCTCTCTCCATCCGAAAATTACATCTATAAGGTACATCCGAACACGTATTCTATTGTAGCAGGAGGAGAACCTAGATGCGAGTATATCCGTTTATATTCCTTATGTTAAAATAATTACCAACGAGCATTTGGAGAACAAATGCGTTTGCGTTCCATTCGGTTCCACATCGCTAGGCGAATGAATGGTTCAGTGTAGGATAAGTCACGAAATATACGTAGGAGGAATGCTACATGTCTACAGCGTTTGAACTACCCACGGGCGATAATTCCGTTATTCGCGGTAATACGTTTCTTGCCCGTCAATCGGCTCAAGGTGTCATCATCGTCGTCCATGGATATAAAGGCTTCAAAGACTGGGGCATGTTCCCTTATGCTGCATCCCAATTAAGTGAAAACTATCATGTCCTAACCTTTAATTTCTCTCATAATGGTGTAGGGGAAGATTTGCAGCAATTTACCGAGCTTGAGAAGTTCGCCGTAAACACCTACAGCCAGGAACTCAGCGATCTTGCCCTCATGCTTGAATATGTCTCTACGCAGCCTGAACTTGGCAACCTGCCTATATATCTGGTTGGACACAGCCGCGGTGCTGGGGTGAGTCTTGTCTACGCGTTGGATCACCCTGAACAGATCGCAGGTGTATGCTCATGGAACGGCGTTACCAACCTAGACTTATTCACTGCTGAGCAAAAAGAAGAAATGCGTACTCACGGCCGTAGCTACGTTACGAACGGAAGAACCGGACAACAGATGCCTCTGGACGTGTCTATTCTGGATGACCTCGACCAACACAAGTCAAGGTATGACATCATTGAACGTCTGACGCAATCCACACTCCCCGTCGCGCTCATTCAAGGGACAGAAGACAGTGCACGCCTTCGTGGTGGCTCATCCACATTGGTACAAGCCCGTCCGGATATTCCGTGGCAACAGATTCCGGGAGGAACTCATACCTTCAACACCGTACATCCATTCCAAGAAACAACGCCGCAGCTTGAACAAGCAATATCCGAAACTCTTCGGCAGATTGATCAATGGAATCATTCGAAGTAACCTAATTTCATGATAGTTGTATCTTTATAAACGAAGAAACACCACAAAAAGACTCTGTAACCACGTATATGGTGGAAACAGAGTCTTCTTTGATTTGGCTTAGATTAACAAGCTTAACGATTAACATCATGAAGAAACGTAACAAATCTTATCGTTAGAGCGTAACTGAAACTTTAATCATGATGAACGCAAACTTCTATTAGATGCCAGGGATGGCATTACGTTTGTGATGTGTGCGTGTATAGAACGCCTCAAGCTTCTCCTGTGCAGCAGGATCAATCTGCTTGCCTTCCAGGTAATCACTGTTCGCTTCGTAAGAGATGCCCAGCTCCGTCTCATCAGTCTGGCCTTCCCATAATCCTGCGGATGGTGCCTTATCCAGAATCTCTTGTGGAACACCCAGATGCGCAGCGAGTTGACGTACTTGGCGTTTGTTCAAGGTGCTAAGTGGTGTAATATCCACCGCTCCATCGCCCCATTTGGTATAGAAGCCTGTGATCGCTTCCGAAGCATGGTCTGTACCCACCACAAGTAAGCTCTCTTCAAAAGCAAGCGCATATTGCATGACCATACGTGTTCTTGCTTTTACGTTGCCTTTGCCTTGGTGCGTCATATGACGTGGGCTGCCCATGGATTTGAAGCCTTGCTCTACCTCAAGTGCGATCTCGTTAACCGCATCCTCGATATTGGTTTCCACCACATGTTTCAGGTCAAACGCTTTGGCTACCGCGTAGCTGTCAGCGATATCCTGTTGTTCGCCGTAAGGCTGGAATACGCCTAGCGTTTTGTACTCTTGATTATTCTCCGCTGTCAGCTCGTCCGTTGCTTTTTTGCAAAGCGCTGCCGCTACAGCACTATCGATACCGCCACTAATTGCAATTAACAATCCTTTGGTACCGGAATTTTTCACATACGTTTTCAGGAAATCCACACGTGTGCGTACTTCCTCTTCCAAATTAATACTTGGTTTAACCTTCAATTCAGCGATGATCTGTTGTTGCAAACTCATCGTTCATCACACCCCGTTTCTAAAGAATGAAATTTGATGTTCCAGTTGAAAGGTTCGAATGGTTCAATAACCTTATCTACTCAAAATGAAACGCCCCGGCATCGGTCATCCGAAGGGCGGGGCGCTTTATGAGCTGATTAACGGCAGTAACGATCAAACACGCTGGTAAGCTCAGCAGCAATTTCCTCCGCGGAACGATCTTCCACTTGGTGACGCTCGATGAAGTGAACGAGTTCTCCGTCTTTCATCAGTGCGATGGATGGGGAGGACGGTGGATAAGGTGCAAAAAACTCACGAGCTTTAGCTGTAGCTTCTTTATCTTGTCCAGCAAATACGGTATACAAGTGATCTGGTGTAAGATCATTTTGCAATGCTTGAGCAACTCCTGGACGACACTGACCTGCAGCACATCCACATACCGAGTTGATTACGACCAGTGCTGTACCTTTAGCATCTGGCAGACTTGCTTCGACTTCCTCAGGTGTACGCAGTTCTTGAATACCCAGGCGAGTCAGTTCATCCCGCATCGGTTGAACCATATCTTTCATGTATTGATCAAATGACATAGACATTCGTTTCACTCCTTAAAAATGATTATTCTATTATTGTCGAGAGAATTAAAGACCATAGAATCACATTCACATGTTCTCCGTCAATACAAAAACGATTTCCATGATGTGCTATTCCTATTATACATCGCTATGCAATGAAAGCAAGGTTCAGACACGACCTGCGGGAAGGCTTGCTCCATCTGTAGTATGTATCTTCTCTTGGCAAAATATGCTGCAATCTTATCGCTCAAATGCAACTTTAAAGGTCGTTCCTTTGCCTTCTTCCGATTCAACAGTAATCGTTCCATTATGCCGTTCCACAATACTCAGACACATCGATAACCCTAGCCCCGTGCCTTTGGCTTTTGTCGTGTAGAAAGGTTCAAATAGCTTTTCCTGGGCGACTTGTGGTATGCCTAAGCCCGTATCCCGTACACAGAGCTCTACCTTATCATCCACAACACGTGTTTCTAGGGTTAATACCCCCTTCTCACACATCGCTTCCATTCCATTGCGAGCCAGATTAAGTACAACCTGCTTAATTTCTTTGGAATTCAAATGTAACTTCGGTACATTATGCGCTAACATAAGCTCGATGCTCTGACCTCTCAGGTTCGCATCTGCCCACAATAATGGACTGAGTTCATGGATGATATCATGTAGCTGATATTCCTCTTTCTCGGCAATGCGATCTTGAGCAAGCGACAGAAAGTCATTAATAATGCTATTCGCCCGATCCAGTTCCTCAAGCACAATGCGGTAATAGTGATCCAGCGTATCAGGACTCTTCTCCTGCATTAATTGAAGGAAACCACGTACAACCGCCATCGGATTTCGAACTTCGTGCGTAATGCTCGCCGCCATCTGTCCCACTAAACTCAAACGGTCTACATTGTCCAGCTCACTTCGCAGCATCTCTAGTTCAGTAATATCCTGAATAATCAGCATCGCTCCAGTGACCTCTCTAGACTGGTCGGTCGAGAATGCGTAGATGGGCACCGTTCTTGATTGAAATACATGGGAACCGTAACGTACTGTTAATCCATCGACTTCACCATGAACAAGTGCTTTGTGAATGCTTTTCTCCATTTTGTCAGCCTGAGCTTGTTCTACGAATTGACTGGCTGGGTGGCCAATTAGATCTGGCGTTGTTGTACACGGGAGCTGTTCCTTCGCGGTCTGTTCCATCGTATCGTTGACGAATTTCACATTTCCTTGTTTATCTACAGTAGCAATGGATAAGGGCACAGCGTTGAGAATCTGATGAAGTTGTTCCGTTTCCGATATGTACTGATGATGGACTTCCGATAAGTGTTGCTCAAGACCACGGTAATGCTTCATATGTTCAATCCAAAGGACGCTGCAGACTGCTACCATAATGGCGCCTAGCGTATAACCTAGTGTAATCAATATACTTGGAAAAAGGGTTAACGAAGGATCGCTGTCCATCAGCAGAATGCACAGTAAACTGGCTACAATTAGCCCTGTTGCAGTTATGGAGATGACCATCGTCATTTTGCGAGTACGTGTATAATGCTTGAATCGTCCTGCTGACAACCATACAATAGGATAGAGAAGAATACCTGTTTGAATTAGAAATTCATACAGATTATAGGAATGCGCAAAGAGGCAGTAGTATAATAAATGAAGAATGGATAACGTCAAGCCAATTGCGGGTTTGCAGTATAATATGGCAAGTGTAAGAGGTACAATACTTAAGGAGATTGGAATATTTCCAATATCGGCATGTAGAGCAAAGAGCAAACAGAGCAGCATGCTTAAAGCGCTGGTAATTGCAAGACCGATCTGCATCATTCCGGTACGTTCGAGCTTGGTCATCGTTTGCTTGATGAGCCCAAGATGAAATAAGGGAATTAGGAATACTGCTGCACCTGCCAGCAGCATTTGTAAAAGAATGTCTTTCAAAGCAACCACTATGCCATCTCCCTCCTCGCCTGTACATTCCCTCATTATTTCTGATTAAAACATAGGCGACAGTATATTACAATATATCCCTTAAAACTGCATAATAGAACTTGAAATACACCATGAATGGTCAAAAAATTGAACCATTTACGCATAATCCTGCATGATTCGATGTTTAACATTCTAGGCACAAGATATAGATAAACTAGGTCATCTAAATCTATATCTGGCAGTATGCAATTCCATTGTAGATAGATGGCAAATGGGTTGTACAAAATCAATAAAAAAAGAAGGTAATTATTGTATGTATGATGTAATCGTAATCGGTGGCGGTTCTGCTGGTCTCATGGCCTCTGTTGCCGCTGCTGAGCATGGAGCTTCTGTGATTCTGCTGGATAAAGGCGACCAACTGGGGCGCAAGCTGGGTATCTCCGGTGGGGGTCGCTGCAATGTGACCAATGCGAAGGAAACAGATGAATTGATCCGGCATATTCCCGGCAATGGGCGCTTTTTATATAGTTCTTTTCAAAATTTGGACAATCAGGGCATTATGCGTTTTTTTGAGAATCTGGGAATTGCCCTCAAAGAAGAGGACAATGGAAGAATGTTTCCTGTGACAGACAAAGCCAAAACGGTCGTTGATGCATTAGTAGGTAAAATCGTCTCCCTCGGTGTAAAAATTCGCACCAAAGAACCCGTGAAAGAGCTTATTCATAATGGTCAACAAGTTCAGGGTGTAAAGCTAGCTTCTGGGGAGATTGTGCCTGGACGGTCTGTCGTTATCGCCACTGGAGGTAAGTCTGTACCTCAAACTGGATCAACCGGTGACGGTTATCCATGGGCTGAATCTGCTGGGCATACGATCACCGAGCTATATCCAACAGAAGTGCCTATCGTCTCTGGTGAGAGCTGGATTCAATCCAAAGAGTTACAGGGATTATCACTACGAGACGTAGGACTCTCTGTTCTCGATGCCAAAGGGAAGTCTGTCATTTCCCATCGAGGGGATATGATCTTCACCCATTTTGGCGTATCCGGTCCTATTGCGCTGCGTTGCAGTCAATTCATTCGTAAAGTTCAGATGAAATCGGGGAATCCGCAAGTCATGATGAGCATTGATCTATTCCCAGATCTATCTCCTGGTGCTTTGGAAAATAAGGTTCAACAGGTACTGGAACAAGAATCACGCAAAGCCGTCAAAAATATTTTGAAAGCATGGGTTCCTGAACGCATGATTCCTTTACTGATGAGACGTGCTGAGATCAGCGACGACCTTACCTATCACCATTTTCCTAAAGGTACACTTAGTACACTATGCGGGCTAATGAAATCTTTTACCTTCCGTGTAGATGGAACTCGCTCGCTCAAAGAAGCCTTTGTGACGGGCGGCGGAGTCCACTTAAAGGAGATATACCCTAAAACGATGGAATCCAAGCTACTGCCTGGGCTATTCTTTTGCGGTGAGGTTCTAGACATTCACGGTTATACCGGCGGTTATAATATCACTGCTGCCTTCTCTACAGGCTACACGGCTGGTATGCATGCGGCTGAATACAAACACGCTCGTGTATAACTAGTTAACAGTAAATTGATGCTGAAGATCTTTAAAACATGGATCTATCTAATGAAATGAACGAATGAGCTACACGTAAAAATAAACAACCCACAGGGGCTGCCATACGTCATGAATATGACGAGTGACAGCCCCTTTAGCGTTATATTGAATTAATGAATCTGAATCACGCTATTCGCTCCCATTTCCCCAGGTTCGAGATCTAAAGAATCACATAGGCTTTATTTCGTCGCTCAGTCCATTTTTTTAGATTTTGAGACCGTTTTACGCCTTCACACTGCCTGAGAATCCATCTACTGAATCATCAAATGTAGGATCGTCATCTCGGTTATGCTGAGTCTGTCCAGAAGGACTCTCCTGTAATCCAGTTGCGTACCCTTCACTCCAATCCTCATTCACCATATGTGCTGGAATTGAGAATTCCTGAAATGCGTTAGCAGCATCTGTTGCAGAAGCAAATACGGCGCTTCCGCCATGAGATTGTACAATTTCTACGGCAGACTGAGGATCTTGGCGATCCGTAGGAATGTACAACTCAAGTGGTCCAGATTGATAAGGCTTATAACCAAGCTCATTCAATGTTGCTTGTGCTGCAAGCAACGCATTAGGGTCTGCGAACTGCACTTGAATTTCACCATCACTCATCATCATCTTTTTCCTCCTTACGTTTGGGCTTGTCTTATCTTCCACTAATGAGATATATCTCCTATAGCATGGTCAGATATTCAGCCTGATATGCGGTTTTTGTAAGGAAGGGAAGACTTAGTTACTGCGAGTCATTCGTATCCACCCTGCCACGGATAAAACGAATAGCCCACTTGCCACGACACCCACCGCGGTAAGTATACTTGCCATCCATCCGAGCCAGGTTAACCCGAGCGCTAAACCCATCAGAATGCCAATCGGCACAAAGAGCATCCGTACCATCATCAACCCTGCCCGATGCAATGCATCTGAATCATATGAGACCAGTTGTACATAATCCGAAGTAGCAAAGTGATCCCATGAACGATAAAACATGACTGTCAGCATAATAATCAACAACCCACACACGATGACATTCACGGGAAAAGGAGGCAGAGCAACTGCGGCAATCGATAGACTGCCCATCTGAAAGTACAATTTTAATGTCGATGATTCGCGAAAAAAGGCTTTGTATGCCGTTTCGGCAGTACGGTTGGCAATGGTACGACTTCGCAATAGTTTGCGCGGTTTACGAAATATCATCGTTTTGGTACGCGGAGACTTCGGTTTATTTACCGCCTGGCTGATTAAGATAGCCGTTAATTTCACCTTCGCTCGCAAGTCTTCACGCACATCCCCTTCAAACGTTCCTTGCATCTGTAGTCGGATACGACCGAGCAGAATGATCAGAAGGATTGTGCATACCAATGCGATGAATAGAGAACCAATTTGCGCATGAACGGATGAGGTGACTGTGATAAAAATGATACCCATTGCCACCGCTAGAGGAATGATCCGTATCCCGCGTCGCCATCCGTTATAACGAACTTTGATCATATGTAATGCAATGGCTTGAAACGAAGCAACTGTACCGAACCAGATGCATAGAAGCAGGATCTCAGAAATGGACATGCCATATACCCGGTACCATAACGGTGCAGTTAGAGCAGTTACGATCAACATTTTGCCTATACTGAGTGCACACGCTCGGTACATCCCCTGACGCATTAGGGTTTGCATCCAACGTTTCTGCGATTTTAGAAATAATACATCAGCCTCTTCCACAAAAAGAAGCACACCACCCGTCAACATCACGATTTCGATGATCAGTGTTAATAAAGTCAGGGGTGTATTAGAAGCCCAGAGTGGCAACGGCTTACTCCACAGACTGACATACCATCCGATTAGATAGAGCACACCCGGGATTAGCAGGTATAACCATACGGTCCAATCAACCACAAGCTTTAGGTTCTTCCATTGTTCTCTGAGATGCTCTTTATGCCTACGTCTATATAATCTTAAAGGTGTATACTGCCTAGATTCGGCTGCTCCCTCCACCTCTATCAGCTCCTCTCTATCCTTGTTATCAGGAAGTCAGTATGTCAAAACAGTCGAATAACGATGCTTCAGGCAGCTCTGCAACAGCCCGAATCTCATCTAGCGTTCCTTCTGCAGCCGAGTGTCCTGCATGGATGAGGATAAAACGATCACATATCCGCTCCGCCGTATCTAACACATGTGTCGACATCAGAACCCCTGCACCCCGCAAGCGCTCCTCGTCCAGTAGCTTCAGGAAATCCTTCGTCGCACGCGGATCTAAACCAATGAAGGGCTCGTCTACAATATATACATCCGGGGAGGAGAGGAATCCGATCATCAGCATCATTTTCTGACGCATGCCTTTGGAGAAGCTGGCGGGCAGATCATCTCGAACATGATCCATGCCGAATCGAACCAGCAGCTCTTCTGCTCTAGTAATGAATACATCCTCTTCCATTTCATATGCAGCAGCAGCCAGATCAAGATGTTCCCACAGCGTCATATACTCGTAAAAAACAGGCTGTTCCGGAATATACGCGTAACGCCCCTTTCCCCCAATCCTCACCTCATAATTGGCATGTTCAAGTAGACCTAACATCGTCTTAATCGTGGTACTTTTACCCGCTCCGTTTGGGCCGATAATGCCCACCAGCTCACCTGGTAACACATGAATATGGATGTTTTGGATCGTAGACTGCCCCGCCTCATAACCAGCTTCACTAATATGTACGTCCAACACAGACTCTTGAAGAGATATCATGCTTTCATTTGCTGTCTCCATAGTACTCACTCCTATCCTAATTCGGTGCTCGGCTGTATCTTTCTTATTATTGTAATTCAGTTATGGAGCTAAATGTTTGATCATTTTAAGCATTTCATCATATAAAAAAAAGAAGCAGGGGTTCCGGAGCCCCTGCTTCTTCCTATTAAAGTGAAAATCTCATATTACCGATTGTTCTCCACCACAGTCATCGTTGCGCTCTCACCTTCTGCGTTAGCGTTCAGACCAAGATCCAGTGCACCACGGCTCTCGCTTGCATAGCTGCTGTTCGTCGTGCGCTCATGGTCTTTCACGCTGTTGTTGCGTTCAGATTGAGCCCACGTTTCGCTCTCACCTTCTGCGTTAGCGTTCAGACCGAGATCCAGTGCACCACGGCTCTCGCTTGCATAGCTGCTGTTCGTGCTGTCCTCACGGTCCTTCACGCTGTTGGTGCGTTCAGATTGAGCCCACGTTGCGCTCTCACCTTCTGCGTTAGCGTTCAGACCAAGATCCAGTGCACCACGGCTTTCGCTTGCATAGCTGCTGTTCGTCGTGCGCTCACTGTCTTTCACGCTGTTGGTGCGTTCAGATTGAGCCCATGTTGCACTCTCGCCTTCTGCTTTAGCGTTCAGACCGAGATCCAATGCACCACGGCTTTCACTCGCGTAGCTGCTGTTCGTCGTGCGCTCATGGTCTTTCACGCTGTTGTTGCGTTCAGATTGAGCCCATGTTGCACTCTCGCCTTCTGCTTTAGCGTTCAGACCGAGATCCAATGCACCACGGCTCTCGCTTGCATAGCTGCTGTTCGTGCTGTCCTCACGGTCCTTCACGCTGTTGGTGCGTTCAGATTGAGCCCACGTTGCGCTCTCACCTTCTGCGTTAGCGTTCAGACCA
>NZ_JAKRNP010000016.1:0-89294 GCF_022346845.1 Paenibacillus sp. ACRSA
TCGCGGGTTCGATTCCCGTCTTCCGCTCCATATTTGCGCCCTTAGCTCAGCTGGATAGAGCGTTTGACTACGAATCAAAAGGCCGGGAGTTCGAATCTCTCAGGGCGCGCCATTATTTTTTATATATATCGGGATGTAGCTCAGCTTGGTAGAGCACCTGGTTTGGGACCAGGGGGTCGCATGTTCAAATCGTGTCATCCCGATTTATCGTATGCGGGTGTAGTTCAATGGTAGAACTTTAGCCTTCCAAGCTAATAGCGTGGGTTCGATTCCCATCACCCGCTTAAATATTAAAGAAAAGTCCTGCATCTGCAGGGCTTTTTTTGATTTTAGTTTTTAATTCTTTATTGAGTATTGTAAAGGCTCTAAAGTTTTTGGTTTTAGAACTTTGGATCTTATGTTTTGGTTTTAGAGCTTTAGGCTTTATGTATATCCTCGTCTTTGAATCCAAGCTTAGTTATAATAGACAGAAGCCCTCTCTTATAAAAGAAAGGGCTTCTGTTACATTCATCTCATTTAAGTGGATGCAGCAGTCATAACACTTCGAGCATACGCTCATGAAGATGAATGGTCTAGACAATGTATAGCCGTTACCACGGTATTGAGCCGTATATTTTAACGGTGGTCGTGGTCAGTTGCTCTTTTACGCATGCCTGCCAACCCTAGAAGTCCAAGCAGACCAAGCCAGCCCCAGTCCATCCCGTTATCACGGTCTGTTGCGGCATTTGTACGAATGCTGTTGGTACGATAATCACCATTGCCAACGTTGTTAGCATTAGGATTTGTGTAATTGTTGTTTCTGTAGTTGCTGTTCTCATACTCTGTAGTCTGCTTAGTGCTGTGGTTCATGTTGTTTGTTGCTGTATGTGCAGAGGCAGATCCCGCAAGTGACACCGCTAGAGCAACAGAAGCAACGATTGTGCATACCTTTTTCATGATAATGAATCCTCCCTTCAGTTATGTGCTGCGAGTTTAATATCCCCAAAGGAAGCTATGTATTATGTAGTCATTCACACGTTAATAAAAACCATTTTTTTGTGGAAAATTTGGATAGGTTAAGATAGTGTCTGTTTTAGATCACGTATTTGTTCGATTAGGTAGCTGTTTTTTCCAAATAAGTGCTTATAGGTGCTCCCATGGCATAACACACAGAAAGGAAAGTTAAAAAAAATCTAGAATTTATTGCGTCACTGTGATAAAGTATACAAAAGCTTGCTTTGCCGGTCATGTTTCTTTGTGCAGCATCTTGCTTATACAATACAATAGTAAGGGTTTTGATACTCTTTGTTTGTACCCATATTCACATCATCTGGATTGTATATTTATGAATTTTAGAGTATAGGTATAAGTTTTGATTGGTATGAATAGTACGTGAAAAAGGTATCATGCAACAGCTATTGTCCATTAATTGAAGCAGAACAAGGAAATGCATAATAAAGCGCGTTTTTATGATCAAAATCGGGGTTAATCCCCATTTTTACTAGTAGAAAAATAAAGATTTTCGTACCATTTTATTGTATGATGTTATGAAGGTGTCAAATTTTCGTGTACGAATGCGAACGATCAGATGGGAGGATAAGCATGACTGAAACTATGGTAACCGCCAGCAAAAGCCAATCGAACAATCTGCTTCGGAGAGACGTGCGGTTCCTGGGTAACATACTCGGAGAAGTTCTAGTCCACCAAGGGGGCACAGAGCTTCTAGATATCGTTGAGAAGATTCGGGAAACGAGCAAATCGTTACGTGCAGAATTTTTGCCTGAACTGTATACAGAGTTCAAAACGATGATCCAGGAATTAGACTCGGAGAATCGCCACCAGGTAATTCGAGCTTTTGCAATTTATTTTCAATTAGTTAACATTGCTGAACAAAACCATCGGATCCGGCGTAAAAGGGATTATGAACGCTCTGCGGGAGATACTGTACAGCCAGGATCTATTGAGAAAGCCGTACAGGATCTGAAAGAACGTGGGTTGTCTCATAAGGAAGTTGAAGAGATTCTAGATGAATTGTCACTGGAACTAGTTATGACTGCTCATCCAACCGAGGCAATGCGCCGAGTGATTCTGGACATCCACAAACGGATATCAGAAGATGTCATGCTTCTTGATAATCCTACGCTAACGTTGCGTGAACGTGAGCAGTTGCGGGAGAAGCTGTTGAATGAGGTTATTACCCTCTGGCAAACAGACGAACTCCGTGACCGCAAACCGACTGTACTGGATGAAGTACGGAACGGGATGTATTACTTTCATGAAACGTTGTTCCACGTACTTCCGGACGTATATCAGGAGCTTGAACGCTGCCTGAATAAATTTTACCCTGACCATGACTGGCATGTGCCGACGTATTTGCGCTTCGGTTCCTGGATTGGTGGAGACCGGGACGGAAATCCTTCGGTAACTTCAGAGGTAACATGGCAAACGCTTCTGATGCAGCGCAAGCTCGCATTGCGTGAGTATCAGCGGATTATGATTGAATTGATGGGACATCTTAGCTTCAGCACTAATATTATTCATGTTTCCGATGAGCTGGTGCAGTCGATCGAGCAAGATCGCAACTGTGTCACATTGAAGAAAGTGGATATCTGGCGCAATGAGAAAGAGCCTTATCGCATCAAACTTGCCTATATGATTGCTAAATTAAATAATGTGCTTGATGAAAATAAAGAAGGTCAGCCAGACCGCTATAGTGGCGCTCAGGATCTGATTGATGATCTAATGATTATTGATCGCAGCTTGCGTCATCACTTCGCAGATTATGTGGCAGACACAACCATTCGCAAAATGATTCGCCAAGTTGAGTTGTTCGGTTTCCACACGGCTGCACTTGATGTACGTCAACATAGCAAAGAGCATGAAAATGCAATGTCAGAAATTCTGGCTAAAATGAACATTGTAGAAGATTATGCTCGCCTCACAGAGGATGGGAAAATCGATTTGCTTGCTCGATTGCTGGAAGATCCAAGGCCACTGACTTCCCCTTATCACCAATACAGTGAGGGAACGAAGGAATGTCTGGATGTCTTCCGTACAATTAAACGGGCTCAAAACGAATACGGTGCAAACTGTATCACAAGTTACCTCATCAGTATGACGCAAGGTGCAAGTGATCTTCTCGAGGTAATGGTATTCGCAAAAGAAGTAGGCTTGTTCCGTAAAGGACCAAATGGAGAAGTTGAATCTACGCTTCAGGCAGTTCCTTTGTTTGAAACGATTGATGACCTTCACGCTGCTTCCGAGATCATGCAGAAGTTGTTCAACCTTCCGGTATACCGCGCAAGCGTAAGTGCCCGAAATGAACTGCATGAGATTATGCTTGGATACTCAGACAGTAATAAGGATGGCGGAGTAGTTACTGCGAACTGGGAGTTGCGTGTAGCAATGAACGCGATTACGGCAGTGGGTAACGAACATGGCGTCAAACTGAAATTCTTCCACGGACGTGGAGGTGCTCTAGGACGTGGAGGTATGCCACTCAACCGTAGTATCTTGGCTCAACCACCACATACCATTGGGGGCGGCATTAAGATTACGGAGCAGGGTGAGGTTATCTCGTCACGTTACTCTCTCCAAGGGATCGCATACCGCAGTTTAGAGCAGGCGACTTCGGCACTGATTACGGCTGCACTCAACGGATTGGAGCCACAAGAGTCGGTATCTGAACAGCAGTGGGATAACATCATTAGAGAGATCTCTGAAGTATCACTGACGAAGTATCAAGATCTTATTTTCCGTGATCCAGATTTCTTCAACTTTTTCAAGGAATCAACACCGCTGCCTGAGGTGGGTGAGCTTAACATTGGTTCTCGTCCATCCAAACGGAAAAATAGCGATAAATTTGAGGATCTTAGAGCAATCCCTTGGGTATTCGCTTGGACTCAAAGTCGTTACTTGCTCCCGGCATGGTATGCGGCAGGAACGGGACTACAAAGTTTCTATCAGGATAAAGAGGAAAACCTTGCTGTTCTGAAAGAAATGTATGCAAACTTCCCATTCTTCCGTACATTGATTGATACGGTTCAAATGGCCGTTGCCAAAGCAGACCTTGTTATTGCCAAAGAATACTCTGCGATGACATCCAACAAAGAAGCACGGGATCGCATTTATGGCCAGATCGAAACAGAGTTTAAGCTGACGAAAGAGCTTATCTTGAAGATTACGGGTGAGACTGAGATTCTGAATGACGTACCAGTTATCCAGGAATCCATTAGGCTGCGTAACCCATATGTGGATCCATTGTCCTATATGCAAGTACAGCTTCTAAGTGAACTGAGAGATATGCGTGAACGTGGCGAAGATGACACAGAGCTACTTCGTGAAGTGTTGCTTACCATCAATGGTATTGCTGCAGGTCTCCGGAACACAGGCTGATATAACAAGTTAGAGGATTATTTTGGAATGAGTTATTCATTCGAAACCGCATATGTTTGTACAGTAAAATAAAGCGTTCTCTCTTCAGTTTCAGCGAGAGATAAGACGGGACTCCAAATGGAGTTCCCGTTTTTACTGTTTTTGGCCGATATTTTGTAGCACAGTCTTGATTTTTGACCAAAGTTGATTTACGATTTGATTGGTGAATCACAAGTGTGGACGGGTATCAGAAGGCGGAAGACCCATCAGCATGTCTGGGGGAATTAGAGGTGGACAATTTAGAGAACAGGCTACTAAAGCTGGTGCTTAAGGGTGATCAGCGAGCCTTTGCAGAGATCGTTGAATTATATAAGGACAAACTGTTTCATTTGGCATACCGGATGCTGAACAACCGTCATGAGGCTGAAGACGTTGTACAGGAGACGTTTTTGCGTGTGTTTCGAAATATGGAGAAATATGATCCGAATCAGAAGTTTTCCACCTGGATCTACCGGATCGCGACGAACTTGTGTATCGACCGGCTGCGCAGGAAGAAGCCTTCTTACTCTTTGGATGCGGAGTTGAATGATCAGGAAGGATCTGACGGTTATGCGATGCTCCCAAGTGATGATCGTACTCCTGAGAGCGAAGCGCTATTGTCTGAAACGCAAACACTCATTCGTGAGGCCATTGACAGTTTACCCGCCAAATATAAATCAGTGATGATTTTAAGATATTTACAGGACTTGTCGTTACAGGAAATCAGTGATGTCACGGGCATGCCCGTAACAACGATCAAAACACGTGTACACCGTGGTCGTGATTTTTTACGCAAAAAATTAGAATATAAGCTGTAATTGCTCATTTCAAATTTTGGGCGAAATTATTTGAAACATATCCGAAACGGATGCGTATGTAATGTATGCAAGTCTTATGTATGCTTTTTACAGATGCAAGGACTAAGTGATTGAAGAAAGGATTGGCTCTCATATGGATTGCAACTCGGCCGTCTCTTTAATGCATGAATGTTTGGATGAGTCGTTGTCCCCGGCACAGAAGATTGAACTGAAAGGTCATCTTGTAACGTGTCCGGAGTGTCGCATGCGCTTTAAAGAGTTAGAACAGACGGAAATGCTCCTTTTTGCCATGAAACATTATTCACCGTCTGCCTCGGATGAGCTGACCAATCGAATTATGAACGCTCTGCCCCAGCCCAAGAAACAGCAGTTTTGGCTCAAATGGGTCAAAGGACATCCCGCGCTGACGGCGGCAGCCTTCTTTTTGGTCGTGATGCTCTTTAGTGCTTGGAGTTTCTGGGATCAGAATAACGAAATGGTCGTTAAAGGGAATAATCTGGATCAGATCGTCATTGAAGGAAACACGGTTATTATTCCGGCAGGCAAGTCAATTGCGGGCGATCTTACTATAGAGAATGGAACCGCCCAGGTATACGGTGACGTAGACGGCAATTTGACGATCATCGACGGACAATTGTTTCAGGCATCAACAGCGCATATCTCTGGTCAGGTAAAAAGTATCGATCAGGCGCTAGATTGGTTCTGGTACAAAATAACCAATATGGTGAACGAAGTAGCTTACCGCTAGAACACGGTGAATTCTTCAATGGTAAATACCAAGCAGGGTACCTCAAGATTGCATGGGGTACTCTTTTTTTATATGGATGAACTGTATTGGTTGAATTTGCATGGTTTATGTAAAGTTTGTGACCCCGTAACTTGCAACCTGAACGTGAACGTTATAACCTAGATACTAAAGAGAACATACTACTACATATAGATAAGCACTTGCATAAATCCTAAGAGCGCCTCTCCATTAGCCAGAGCTAGATCTGGTGTGTGTATTCAACTAAGCGTTAGTGGAATTAGGGCACTTCTTACAAGTCACTTCAATACTCGAAGCGAACGGATGGAATATTGCAAAGTGCAGAGATAAAGGATTACTTAAAATCCTAATGGGTTAATATGAGATCAGGGTTTTACTCATCAATGGGGATAGCGGGGGCTGGCTTATGAATTATTTTGCTGACTTAACGTGGAAAGAGTCCATTAAGGACGTTATCGATATATTGATTGTTACCTATATTATGTACAAACTGATTCTGCTTGTACGGGGTACGCGTGCGGTTCAGCTTCTCAAAGGGATTCTATTCCTTGTGCTGATCTGGGCTCTAAGCACGTGGCTGAACCTGTATACACTCAAGTGGTTGATGAACCAGATGTTTACGTTTGGTGTCGTTGCTGTGTTTATTATCTTCCAACCGGAGCTTCGTCGTGGTCTGGAGCAATTGGGACGAGGTAAGCTATTTGGACGTTCAGCGGCAGCGAGTGATGAAGAATTAACCGTGTTAATCGGTGAGATTATTAAGTCTGTGAATTATTTGTCACGACGTAAAATTGGTGCACTCGTTGTATTTGAACGGGAAACCGGTCTCAATGATTACACCGAATCAGGCATACAGATGCAATCTCTCGTCAGCTCGGAGCTGATGATTAATATTTTCATTCCAAATACACCATTACATGATGGTGCGGTCATTATTCAGGGTAAACAGATTTCTGCGGCAGCCTGTTATTTGCCTTTATCCGAGAATCCGTTTATCAGCAAAGAACTGGGTACACGTCACCGTGCAGCGATCGGTATTACCGAGGTTGCAGATGCCGTATGTTTGGTTGTTTCTGAGGAGACTGGCCAAGTATCGCTGGCAATGAATGGACAAGTGGTGCGTGACATTAAGGAAGAATCACTCATTGCGAAACTGTATGAGGAGCTGCGCCCTACATCCAATCTGAACAAAAAGAATGGTTGGACTACCTTCTGGAAACGGAAGGGGGGACGTAACAATGGATAAATGGTTCAATAACAATAACTTTGCGAAAATTCTTGCCCTAGCGGTCAGTTTACTGCTCTGGTTCATGATTCATCTCGACGAGGTTCCAACTACGCCGACCATTGCAACCGGGTCAACAAGTCGTATTGTGGAGCGTACGGTGCCTGTCCAGCCTTATGGACTAGACAGCAATTCGTATGTACTTACATCCTTAAGTACGGATGAGGTTCGTTTAGAGATCAAAGGACAGCGTTCTATGTTAACCTCTATTTTTACGAATGATGATTACAAAGTGCTTGTGGATCTCAGCGAGGTGAAGGATGGCTCGAATACGTTACCACTTGTACCCGATCTGCCATCAGGCGTTGAGGTCGTCAGCATGGAGCCTTCCATGGTCACGGTGAACGTGGAAAAACTGGGCACCAAATCCTTCAATGTGAATATTGTACCCGAAGGAGAACCATCCGCTGGATACAGTGCTGGAACGCCTGTGGTTGAACCTTCAGGCGCAGTTAAGGTAACTCTCCCCGAAGGACAATTGGAGGCTGTAGCGAAGGTTCAGGGCAGTGTGAGCGTGAAGGATGCGAAGGATGATATAACGCAGAAAAAAGTGAAGCTTCAAGCATATGATGCAGAAGGCAAGGTAATCGATAATGCAGTTATCTCACCGGAAACGGTGGAAGTGCGAGTTCCGGTTAATCAGCCCTATACATCTATACCCTTGAGGATCAAATATTCGGGACAGCTCCCGGAAGGATTGGTACTGTCTAAGGTAGAACCTAACGTGAAAGAAGTCTCGGTTTATGGAACAGAGGAGGCGCTTGCGGGTATCCGGTCCTACGACCAACTAACCCTGGATCTTACTCAGTTTGAACAAGCCGGGGAATCGACAGTTAACCTGGACTTGACGCCGCCTCCCGGTTTTGAGAAAATCGAGCCTAGTTCGATTCAGCTTAAGGTAACTGTAGCGCCATACGATGAAAAAGAAGAGACGACCAAAGTCTTTCCGAACGTACCGATAACCCTCACGGGGATCGGAAACGGATTGGATAGTGAATTGGTTACACCCAAGAGTGGTGGGCTCAACATCACACTCAAGGGTTCTTCAAGTATGCTCGAAGGTTTGAGCAGCGATGATATCAAGCTGTCCGCAGATCTTCATGGTTTAGCAGTGGGTAATCACGAGGTTCAGGTGACCGCCGATCTGCCACGATTTGCCGAACTCGATGAAACATCCAATGATTTGAGTGCCACGGTCAAAATTACTGAAAAAGCGGATGAAACTACGGTTACTCCTGGCGAAGATGCCACGGATGAAGATACGGTGGGACCGGAGCCTTCACCTGTAGAAGTGGAGAATGGTGATACTACGGAGACTGCTCCTGAAGAGGAAGAAACCGAATCGAATACGGAAACACAGGAGCAGACTCCACAAGGCAACGTACCGAATCGGGGAAATACGAATAGCAATAGTAACGCAAACAGTAGTGGATCGAATCCATAGGGATTCGAATCGTCAATTTGAATATTAGTGCGTGTTCAAAAAGGTCGGTTTTCAGTACCGAGAAGATGGGATGAAGTTAGAAATGGAGTAGCGGAGCGTAGATTAAGCTACGTGAGCAACTACATTGTTTCTGAAAGAAACAAACTTCGTAAGCATCCACTTATTTCGGATGAATTTCATATTCGACGCTGAGATGCCGAGGCATCCTTCGTAATCAAAAGGGGACTTTTTGAACAACCTCTATTACATTTTATGCTCTTATATGATGCGAATAAAAGGAGTTAGATCATGGGGAAATATTTTGGTACAGACGGTGTAAGAGGGGTTGCTAATAAAGAACTAACAGCAGAACTTGCGTATAGCATTGGACGTTGTGGGGGTTACGTACTTGCAGGTGGCGTGGAAAGACCGAAAGTAGTCATTGGTATGGATACTCGGATCTCGGGTCTCATGCTTGAATCTGCACTTGTGGCAGGTCTGTTGTCCATTGGTGCAGATGTCATTCGAATCGGTGTGGTATCCACTCCTGGTGTTGCATATCTTACACGTGTATTGAAGGCCGATGCGGGTGTTATGATCTCTGCTTCACACAATCCGGTTGAGGATAACGGGATTAAGTTCTTTGGTGGAGATGGTTTCAAGCTGTCGGACGAGACAGAAAACCGGATCGAAGAACTAATGGATGCGGAGACAGACCAATTGCCACGTCCTGTAGGTGGTGGTCTAGGTACGGTGACTGTTGAAGAGCAGTCTAGATTCCGCTATTTGGATTTCTTGAAAACAACCGTTAATGAATCGTTCTCTGGACTCAAAGTTGTGCTCGACTGTGCGAACGGAGCTGCCTATGAACTGGCACCGAAATTGTTCAGTGAACTAGGTGCAGAAGTCATTGCAATTGGTGCTGAGCCTAACGGCCTGAATATTAATGAGCAATGTGGGTCTACACATCCAGAGCATTTGAAACAAGAGGTGCTCAAACACAAGGCAGACCTTGGTCTTGCTTTTGACGGTGATGCGGATCGACTGATTGCGATTGATGAGACAGGTGCAGAAGTGGATGGGGACTTCATCCTGTGTATCTGTGGAGATGCGATGAACCGTGCCGGCAAACTGAAGGATAGTACTGTTGTATCCACCGTAATGAGTAATATCGGGTTCTACAAAGCCACAGAGAAGCTGGCACTCAAAACAGCTAAGACGGCGGTAGGTGACCGTTATGTGATGGAGGAGATGCGCCGCGGTGGGTATAACCTGGGCGGAGAGCAATCTGGTCATGTTATTTTCCTGGACTACAATACAACGGGTGACGGCATGCTGACTGCGATTCAACTCGTGGATACACTGAAGGCATCTGGCAAAAAACTGAGCGAACTGAAATCACTCATGACTCAGTACCCACAGGTATTGGTCAATGTGCGTGTTCAGGATAAGAGTAAATATGAAGGCAATACCGCAATTGGGGAAGCTATTGCCGTTGTTGAGAAACAGCTTGGTGATAACGGCCGCGTACTCGTACGTGCCTCAGGTACCGAGTCACTGATTCGTGTCATGGCGGAAGGGCCGGATAAGGTAGAACTGGAGCAATTTGTAGCTCAAATTGCTGATGTCGTACAGAAAGAATTAGTATAATTCATCGTGAAACGATGATTGAAGGGATTATTTGGATCAATATATAGATCTGAGCGTATAGTCCCGAAGTATCGTCTCGATCGTAATGAAATAGAGTAATACATTCATAAACTCACATCCTGAACTGGTGAGACCATCGGTCTGTTTATACGGTCTAGGATGTGGGTAAATATGCTGAAATTGTCACAGGTACTTTGCTCCATTGCAAAATGAACCTGACGTGCATATAATGAGTGGAGTCGTCATTCAGACACAGAAAGTGAGGATCGTAAGGTATCAGTTACACAAGCGCCAGAGCTTGAAGTTGCGCGGGAAGCATCTTGCGTCACTATATCTAGGTTGAACATAGATATGGTCGAACAAGATCGACGGCAATCAAGCTGACGAGGTGGAGGTGTTCGGATTGTTCGGCGGGGACCTCCCGGTGATGCATCAGAGCCGTAAACCGGATTTTGCGGAAAATGGATGGGTGACTGTCCACACAACGCGTCGGTGGGTGCAGGATACAACTTAAAAATACAAATGAATGTGCACGAAGAGCACTACAGGTGCGCGCACGGGAAAATGATGTACATTCATGATTGCATTTATAACATTCATACCAGCTTATGATGACAGCGGAGCGGCAAGAGGCTGCTCTGATCATTGATAATTGAATAAGTAGCGAGTATTCATGAACCGTTAGGCAATCATTCATTTTTCCGCTATGCCGCGCCAACCAGTCTCTCTTCGTGACACAGTATTCATATACAAACGGAGGAACTTAAATTATGTGCGGTATTGTTGGATATATTGGTAATAAGAACACTCAATCGGTATTGGTCGAAGGTCTGAAGAAGCTCGAGTATCGTGGTTATGATTCTGCGGGTATTGCTGTATTTACACCAGAAGGTTTGCAAATCACCAAAGCGCTTGGACGTCTTGCGAACCTTGAAGCTAAACTGGAAGGTGCACCGCTGGTAGGTAATGCTGGAATCGGACATACACGTTGGGCAACTCATGGTAAACCTTCGGATGAAAACTCCCACCCACACACGGATGAGAGCCAGAAGTTCTCTGTTGTTCACAACGGTATTATTGAGAACTACTTGGATCTGAAGGATGAATTGATGGCAGAAGGCCACACATTCACTTCAGAGACGGATACGGAAGTTATCTCCCACTTGATTGCACGTGAGTACGATGGCGATATCGTTAAAGCAGTGCAAAAAGTAATCACGTTGATGCGTGGGGCATTCGCTCTGGGTGTACTGACTGAGTATGAGCCAGAGAAACTCGTAGCTGTGCGTCAAGCTAGCCCATTGATTATCGGTGTTGGTGAAGGTGAAAACTTTATTGGTTCCGATATCCCAGCGATTCTGGAGCATACACGTAACGTGTACATTCTGAACGATGGTGAGATGGCTGTATTGACACATGATGCTGTCGAATTGATGACGATTGAGGGCAATTTTATTTCTCGGGAAATGATTCATGTCGATTGGGATGCTGTAACCGCAGAAAAAGGCGGATTTGAGCACTTCATGCTTAAAGAAATTCATGAGCAACCAAAAGCATATCGTGATACAATGCTGGGTCGCATCGACAATGAAGGCAAAAAAGTTCAGTTGCCTGAGCTGAACATGACTGAAGAGCAAATTAAAAATATCCGTAACATTCAGATCATCGCTTGTGGTACTGCATACCATGCAGGTCTGGTTGGACGTACAATTATTGAGCAATTGGTACGTATTCCGGTAGAAACAGACGTTGCTTCGGAGTACCGTTATCGTTCACCAATCGTGAACAAAGATACCCTTGTAATCGTAGTAAGCCAATCTGGTGAAACTGCAGATACACTTGCTGCACTGCGTGAAGCACAGTCCAATGGCGCACACGTGTTGGCAGTAACAAACGTTGTGGGCAGCTCCATCGCTCGTGATGCAAATGATGTTATTGCAACGTTGGCAGGACCGGAAATTGCGGTTGCTTCCACGAAAGCATATACATCACAACTGATTGCTTTCAACCTGCTTGGTCTGTATCTGGCACAAGTACGTGGTACACAAACAGCAGAAGAAATCGAGCATATGCTTGCTGCAATGCAAGCTCTGCCTGAGCAAGTAGAATCCATGTTGGAGCAAGCTGATGCAATCAAAGGATATGCAGAGCAAATCTCCAAACATCAACATCTCTTCTTCATCGGCCGTGGTTTGGACTACGCTGTAGCACAAGAAGGTTCGTTGAAACTGAAAGAGATCTCCTACATCCACTCCGAAGCTTATGCTGCGGGTGAGTTGAAGCATGGTACACTCGCATTGATCGAGGACGGTATCCCTGTTATTGCTCTGGCAACACAGGAGAACGTGCTTGAGAAGACGGTGAGCAACATTAAGGAAGTTAAAGCGCGTGGCGCAGATGTACTGGCAATTACGTATGAAGAGCACGTAGCAAGCTTGTTGAAATCCGTTGACCAAGCATTTGCTATTCCGAAGACGTTGCCACTGCTGAGCCCGGCTCTGTCCGTTGTAGCTCTACAATTGCTTGCATACTATGCATCTCTTGCACTGGGTCACGATGTGGATAAACCACGTAACCTGGCGAAGAGTGTAACAGTTGAGTAATTTGGTTCACGTTTAAAGGGACACTATGAGCGACAAATATTTGCTCAGTCCCATGTAGGTATATAACTAAAAGCTCCTTACGACATTTGTCGTAAGGAGCTTTTTTTATGAGAGTAAGGAGCTGTCCGGAGTCATTTGATGATGACTTATAGGGATATAGCATTTAATTATATATGACATAACGTGAAATAATTAATTTTTACAAATTATCCAATTTTAAGACAAGTGAGGGGGATCATTGTTGCGATAGTTATATGATTGTTATTCAACTTTTATATTAACTATAAGCTAGGTTGCGTTCCTTGTCTTCGACATTGACAGTAGGTAATAACTCTCTTGAAAAGTACGTCTGAATCAAGACTAGCCTTAATCAAGAGTTCCTTTGAATCAAGAGTAATCTTGATTCAAGCCCAAGTTGTAATCGTATCAACCGAGAGGCGATAGGAAGGATATCCTGCTTTGGCTGCTTTACCGATGGAGATCAGCATGACAGGCTGGAATCTGGCTTTATCTAGGCCAAAGACTTCGGCGATCTGATCTTTATCGTAACCAGCCATAGGGTTGGTGTCGTAACCATGAGCACGGGCAACAAGCATGAGCTGCATGGCAATGAGTCCAGAGTCAATCAGGTTGATATCACGCAGATCAGATGTGCTCAAGCTATCATAATACGGTTTAGCCTGCCCGATCTGCATCTCCTTGATCTCTTGCGGCATATAACCAAGCTCCACAGATTTACTGAAAATCTCTTCCATGTATTCGATGTTGTGGGCATCATAGAATACGGCAATAAGAGCCGAAGAGGTTAGTGCCTGCGTCTGGTTAAACGAGGCTAGGGGTGCAATTTTCTGTTTCCCTTCAGCACTGTCAATAACGAGGAAACGCCATGGCTGCATGTTGATAGCAGATGGAGCACGGGAAGCCTTCGACAAGATTTCCGTCATTTCTTCGCGGGAAATTTTTACTTCGGGATCGTATTCTTTCACTGAACGACGTTCTAGAACGATCGAGTTAAAATCATTTGTTTTGCTAAAGTGGTCAGTCGTTGTATTCATGTAGGTTTCTCTCCTCTATAGGCATAATAGTGAGGTGTTAACTTTGTAATTCATCTCACTATGAGGAGTCTAAACTATGAAGTATACTTTATAGCAAGCAAATGAAATGAGGGTGACTTGAGTGAAAATTAACGAAGTATCTAAACGAATCAACCTTCCCATATCAACGCTCCGTTACTATGAGAAGGTTGGTATTATTACCGAGGAGTATGTGCTGAGAGATCAGAATAACTATCGCATATATACCCCAGATATCATTCAGCACTTGGAAGTTGTTAAGCAATGCTTGGCCGTTGGATTTACGATTCAGGATATAGAGTCCATGATCTCGAAGAATGGGTTCTCCGAAAGCGAACAAATATCTATTCTTAAAGAGAAAATATCTGAAATTGAAGAGGCTCAGCTCAAGTTAGAACATGCGAAACAAAGTCTTAACAATATTCTTAGTTCAAACATTACGTGTGAGGACGGCTTTGGGAAACACTAACGATAGGCATGTATAACTCATTGACTAAGTTCCGCAGAGACTTTCCAATCGGGCTCATCGGCTTGAACAAGCCATTTACCATCCACTTTCATCATCGTGAGCAACCCTTTGCTCGGAACCCGTTTAACCTCGTTCTCATCCTGGTCAAGCAGTACAAAGTCTAATGTATAATGCAGATCGTACGTGTTTTCAGTTGGCTGATTCAGTGGTTCGAACGCAAGATTTTCGGGCTTTAGGGATAATTGCTGCTTCTGTACAATAAGAAAGGGCAACGTTGTATAACGATTAAGCTCGGCTTTGGAATAATACTCGTCTGTAAGATATGGCTTGATTAATTTATTCCGTTCAAGGATCGACTCTTCTGAGAAAATATCCTCATGATATGAAACGGTGTATTCCACCTTTTTGTATGTTTCGCCAGCTTGGATTGCCTGGTTCACCTCTTTCGAATTATCGCATCCCGTAACCGCGGTAAGCAACACGATGAACATCGCCAATAAAGCCCCTTTTAATCGGAGTGTCATGATAATCTCCCCTCTCATGTATGTATAGTTTAATTTTACCATATTTGATACTTATATTATTGTTATTAATGAATTCACCAAATGAAAACAAAATCCCCTGCTCCCATAAAGGTAGCAGAGGGGATCTTATGATGTTACTTGTTGTATAGGCTATTCGCTACTCACATCAGCATCTGATGCATGTTTTTATATTTCTGTATTACTCTTTGGTTAATATTCTGCTATTTTGTTCTCTGTTTACTGTGTACTATATTGCTCTCTGAATTACGTCTGTCCCTTAGCTTAGCGATTACGGTTACCTGTATTTACGTTGCCGCTTCCACCCTCAATACTGATAGACTTGCCGGAGGTATCAGTAATATTGTTCTTAATTTCATTCGAGCTAGAGTTGGTAAGACGGATAGCGGTAATGGAGAAACCGGAATGGGTTGTCATCTCATTACCAATCACTTTGTTCTGGTTGGAGCCGTCTAGACGAATAACCGCATCTGGTTTAAGCGAAGTGTTAGTTTGGATGAATTCATTGTCTGTAAAGGTATTACCACTTGCCTGCACCAAGAGACCTTGAAGAGAGGCATTTTTGATTATATTTCCGAATACGTTATTTCCGGTTGCTCCTGTTAGTACAAAGATACCCCGTGGATAGTTCTCAATCACATTGTTTGTAATGGTGTTGTTGGCACCGTCATTAGGGATACGAATACCAGCATAGCCGTCTGATTGGTGGGTACGGTTAATGATCTGATTGCCAGACACGGTGGTATTGGTTGCGCGAGACAGGTTAATTCCACTACCGCCGCCCGAATTTGTAATTTGATTGTTTATAATTTGAACGTTGCTGAACTCACCAGCTGGGAAGCTTTCGTGTCCTGTCGCAATGGCATGTCCATTGTTGCGATCAAAGCGACTGTTGGTGATCTCGGAATCTTTCGTTCTACGTAGCAGGGCACCAATGGTTGTATCTCGGATTTCAATCTGGTCAAGTGTGAGGTGGGAGACCGGAATATCAATAATGATTCCACCCACCTGACTAGCGCCGCGAGCTTCCCGATTTTCACGATCGGCATCAATGGTCAGATTGGAGATTTTTACGTTGATACGATTGGATTGATTACGGAGAATCGGATTACCGATGACATATTGGCTAGAAGAGCCTGTTTTTTTGAAAATGGTTTGCCCAATCCCATCACCGGTCAGACTAACTCCGGCATATAACCGAATAGACTCATCGACATAGTATGTACCTTTTGGAAAATAAACGGTTCCTTCCATTCCTCGATCATAGAAATACTTCAATGCATTTTGAATTTCCTTCGTTTGTGCATTTTTTGAATTACTTTTGACCCCAAAATCGGTTGCCTTAATCACATTGTCGGCTGCTTGAACCACAGGCGTTCCGACTGTAGCCCCTTGAATAACAAAGGCGGTGGCGACAAGAAGCAGTAGGCCAACACGAACCTTTTTCTTTAAACCTTTAAACATATACCTATTCCCCCTGACCAATAAGTGAGATTTATCACAAAAATCCCCTTTTTTTATTGTCGGTTTTTAACCTAAGTTATTTAAGACGATGAGCGAATTAAAGTATTGGTACTAATCGAAATGCTATTGTATGATCAAGCCAACGATCTTTTATGTTCGATATCGATCTTCTGTTTGTAAAAATAATTGTTACGAAATCAGGTGAATAAGTGATCCAAAAGTCCCGAATCCGGGTATCATTAATATAGTTATCTTAAAATAATAGAGATACATATTATATGAAGTTTTATTTTAGCCTTTACCTGTTATTGTAAGAGCTTTCTATCATAGGATTAGAGTGGGGGATATGGCGTGTCTATAGTTGATGTGATGAAAAAAGATGTTGTGACGGATGAGTTAGTGATCAAAGCGATGGAGAAGAGTTTGGCGATTATTCGATTCGATATGAAACGCAAGGTTACATATGTGAATGATGTATTTGCCACAACGATGGGCTATCAAAAAGAAGAGATGTACGGCATGCAACATGAACAACTCTGTTTTGGAAGCTTTGTGAACAGTGTGGAATATGAGGCCTTCTGGGGTAGTATTTTCAGTGGAGTGAGCTTTCAGGATAAGGTAGAACGTAAGGATGCAAACGGCAATTCCGTGTGGCTTGAGGCTACCTATATGCCTGTTTATGATGAGAATAATCAGAAAATACTCGGTGTATCCAAAATAGCGACTAATATCACTAATCGCCAGAACAATTTATCAACAGTGGTTCATGAATTGAAAACGATGTCACATGAGCTGAGCGAGCAGGCAGATGGAGGAATCGGACGTAGTCAGGAATTAATGTCCAGTATTTCATATATTTCAGAGGTGTCCGCTCATAACCGCATGACATTGAGTCATTTACAGGAACAAGCAGGATCGATTCAAGGGGTGGTACAGACCATCCGTGAAATTGCATCACAGACACAGTTACTCGCCTTGAATGCAGCGATCGAGGCTGCACACGCGGGAGAGTATGGTAGAGGGTTCGATATTGTTGCCAAAGAAGTGAAGAAGCTATCGGGGATTGTAGAGAACTCAATTAATGAAATACGTGATAGCGTTACCGGCATTACCAAAGAGATCGGAAATATTGCGGGCGGAACTCAGAAGGTTGAAGATTACGTGGAACAGAGTAAAGAGAGGATTGAGATCGCCTTGAATGATTTTACGTCGATTGCTGAATCTGCTCAATTACTCGATGCCAAGGCGCAGCAAGTAACCAAAATCGTGTGATGAATCGCAAGGAAGTGTCCGATTGCAGATTCAATTATGCTATATCTGGCATGCCATTGAGTTACATAGGTTGATTTTATAAAAATATATGACTTGAATAATGGATGCGGTTCCTTGAGGGGAACCGTTTTTTGCTGTGTATTATTAGTCGAACGAGACGAGACAGTACACTTTTCTTTTTCATAGTCCTCATCTTGATCTTGCCATGATACTCATTCATAAGCTTTGAAGTTATGCAACATTGCTTCGCTCTACGAAGGTTTACAAAAACGGGAATGTTTGTGTGGAAACGGGGACACAATACTTTCGAATACCTGCAGCTTATCATGCAGAGAAATGTTGGGGTGAGAATATGTGGTCTACCATTGTTTCCTATGTGCCCGAATGGTCAGTATGGATTCAGGCCTTCTTGGTCATTATCATTCCCATTGGCATTACCCTGACTACACGGTGGATCAATGCTTCGATCAAGCGTGGTAGCTTCACTCGCTCCAATAAACCGTCGGTATCCCCAAAGGATATCTCACCAGCCGCCGCAGGGGTAGGGAGCGGAACGGAGACAGGACACTATGCCAATATTAAAATAACCGGTAAATACGATACAGATCTGATCAGTATTAAAGAAACCTTTGGTAAAAATGCAGATGTGCATCTTCGAGAATTCACGATTAGAGGTACGAATACACGGGTTGCTGTCATGTTTACCGAAGGTCTCACAGATATAAATTTAATGGATGAATACCTTATTAAATCATTGATGTTTGAAGGTGTACCTGAGCAGACTCAGGAGGAGTTTGTACAACATAATAACGCTGACTTCCTGGCGACGTATTTGAAGGAACAACTGCTTCCTGTAAGCCAAGTGCAGGAGACGACATCACTTCAGGAACTGTCTATTGGTGTACTGTTAGGCAAAAATGCATTGTTGGTGGATGGGCTACCTGGAGCCATGTTAATTGGAACGGCTAAGGGGAAAACGCGTGGTGTAGACGAGCCGTTATCCGAAGGCCTACTTCGCGGTCCTCGTATCGGTTTTACAGAGGAGTTAAGCGATAATACAGGGATTTTGCGTCGACATGGCAGTAATCAGAGTTTATTTATTCAAAAATATGAAGTAGGCACACGTGTCAAAAAAGATCTGGCGATTGCTTATATTCAGGATATTGCTGATCCTAAGCTTGTAGCTGAAGTACAGAAGCGAATTCAAGAGATGGATATGGATGATATGCTCGAATCAGGTTATGTGGAACAACTTATTGAAGATAGTACACTTAGTCCTTTCCAACAAATCTTGAACACGGAAAGACCTGACCGGGTGATGGGCGCTTTGCTTGAAGGCAGGGTAGCTATTTTGCTGGATGGGACACCCTTTGTCTTGGTAGTGCCTGTGACCTTTAGCATGCTGCTTCAATCGCCTGAGGATTATTACGAGCGCTGGATTCCTGGCACTTTTCTGAGAATGTTGCGTTTTATGTCCGCTATGCTTGCCTTGCTTGCTCCTGCTCTCTATATCTCTTTTATTTCATTCCATCCCGGGCTTATTCCAACCAAACTGGTATTGACGATAATCGAGACACGGACAGGAGTACCATTTCCTTCCCTCATTGAGGTATTAATTATGGAACTCTCCATTGAGATTCTGAGAGAAGCAGGAATTCGTCTGCCTAAACCGATTGGACCTGCGATGGGTATCGTAGGCGGTCTAATTATAGGTCAAGCTGCTGTACAGGCGGGAATTATAAGTCAGTTCCTCGTTATTGTCGTGGCGGTTACGGCGATATCTTCCTTTACGATTCCGGTGTACAGCGCCGGTTTAACACTGCGGATTTTAAGGTTTGCCGCGATGTTTAGCGCAGCTGTACTCGGATTATTCGGGGTAGTTATGTTCTTTCTACTCGTGTGTACACATCTGTCGCGACTCTCAAGCTTCGGCGTACCATATGTTGCACCAGCGGTTCCATATCACCTGGGTGAATGGAAGGATTTCTTCATCCGTGCTCCGCTCAATATGATGCGTAAACGCCCAATTATGACTAATCCAATAGATGAGGATCGTAAAAAATAAGTTATTTTACAAAAGGGCTGGAGGTGAAATGCATTGAATGAAGATAGCCCTCTAGGCAAAATCACGACAACGCAGGCCGTTGTAATTATTGTCAATTACATGCTGGGTGCCGGGATCTTGACGTTACCTCGTACGACCAGTAAAGCTGTTGGAACACCAGATGTCTGGATTTCCATTATTTTGGCTGGACTGATCGTTACAGGCATTGGTATTATCCTGGTCACTTTGTGCCGCCGCTTTCCAGGGAAGACCGTCTTCCAGTTCACCCGCGAGATCACGGGGAGCTGGATTGCTTACATATTGGGATGTGCCATGATTCTGTATTTCACGATTATTGCTGCATTCGAGATTAGAGTTATGGCGGATGTAACGGGAATGTATCTGCTTGAACGTACACCCACTTGGGCGATCGTAATGGTTTTTATGTGGATAGGTATCTATCTGATTTCTGGTGGTCTTGTCGTTATTGTGCGTGTATTTGAAATTATTTTGCCAATCACATTGCTAATATTTGTGATGGAAATTTTGCTTAGTAATCAGTTATTCGAGATTGGCAACCTGCGACCCGTACTTGGAGAGGGGATCATGCCCGTACTTAAAGGATTGAAACCCTCCTTATTATCTTATACAGGTTACGAGGTGATGTTTGTCATAACTGCTTATATGCAAAATCCGAAAAAAAGCAATAAGGCGATGACATGGGGATTGATGATTTCCACCATCGTTTATTTGATTACCGTTGTTATGGTTGTGGGTAGTCTGTCGCTGGATGGGATCAAAACGAGAACATGGCCGACGCTCGATTTGGTGAGAAGCTTCGAGATTCAAGGACTAATATTTGAGCGTTTCGAATCCTTATTGCTCGTAATTTGGATTATGCAGATTTTCTCAACAACAGTTATTACCCATTACTGCGCTTCAGTGGGGATACGTGATTTATTTCGTGCGAAAAAGATGCAAGTCATTATGTATGCACTGCTTCCGTTTATCTATATCACTGCATTGATGCCCAAAAATGTGGATCAGACCTTTGCACTAGGAGATATGCTGGGCAATGCATCTGTGTTTTTATTTGCTATCTTACCTCTGGTGTTGTTGGTAGTAAGTTTGATTCGCAAAAAAGGGGGTCAACATATATGATTCGATTCCATATGCTTGTACGTACAATCACTAGCTTATGTGTTCTGTTACTGTTATCCGGCTGTTGGAGCAGTAGGGAGATAGAGGAATTAAGTCTATATGTAGGGCTAGGTATTGATGTCGCCCAAGAGACAGAATTTGAGAAGAATGTCGCAGCTCAAGGGGGGGATTATGCGAAGCAGAAAGTGGTGACTGCAACGGTTCAGATCGCCCCAGGGTATGCGAGTGGTCAAAAAAGTGGACAATCGGGCTCTCCCGCTGCGGGTAAAACTTCTTATTCCAATGAACAGCTAACAGGAGATTCGATGCTGCAGATCTTTCGCCAGTTTGCATTACGACGAGATCGTCCACTCATCGGACATCATCTTAAGGTCATCGTAATATCGAAGGATATTGCGAAGAAATATGGTTTGGATCAACTGCTTGATTTTGTACTTCGGGATAATGATATTCGCCCAAATTGTCTGGTATTGATTAGCCATCATCGTGCTATTGATGTGCTCACTTCAGACGATCCTACACGAATTCCAGCTTTTTACCTCACGGGGATTAGCAATAACTCGTACTTGTCCAACAAAATTATGGAGCCTGTACCGTTAACCAAGTTAGACGCTCAGATGCAATCTGGTTCCAGTTTTTTGTTACAGAACGTACTTAGTTTTAAAGGTGAGGACAAATTCTCTGGAGCTAGCATTTTTAAGGGGGAAACTACCAAATTTATTGGTGAGCTGAACCAAACTGATCTGGAAGGGTTATCGTGGCTTATGTCCAAAGAACGAGGTGGTGTCATTAAGACATATAACAAACAAGGCTTCACTGTGTTATATGAGATCAAGAAGAAAAAAACTAAAATTACACCTAAAGTGGTGGGGAACGATATCTCATTTGACGTGAAGGCGGAATCTGAAGGTTGGCTGATGGAGGATTGGCGTGCGCCTGAAGAAGAAGAGAAGGGAGCTTACCTTCGAGAACTAGAGAAGAATTTTACGGATATGGCCGAACAACAAATTGATCAGGTGCTCCATAAACTTCAACATACCTACAAAGTAGACGTTGCTGATTTCCGTGATAGCTTACGGATCAAATACCCGAAAGTGTGGAAAAAGGTCAAAGATGACTGGGATGAAGTCTTCAGTACCGTGCCGATTACGTATAAGGTGAAGATAAATATTACGAGTCCGGGTTCTTCCACAGAGTAGTCGTACGAAAAGCCCTTTCGTCCCTAATAAGGAGGCGAGAGGGCTTCTTCTGTTTCTTTATTTTTCTTATTCAATCACCAGATTGCGCGGAGAGGAATGACGGATAACTCGTGAAGACACCCATGAACCATATGCTGCGGCAAGTATGGTAAGGCAGGCGAATAATAGGATTCCAGCCCAGTTCAAAATAAGGGGAAGCTCTACGATTCCGTATCCAGAAAGGACAAGCTCCAGAAGAACAGGTAGCACATATATGCCTATGACAATTCCTAGTATGGCGCCCACGGACGACAACACGACAATGCCCATGGCAATCGACAAACGAATTTGGCTTGACGTTAAACCAATGGATTTATATATGCCATACGTTCTGGTTTCCTTACGAATGCTGATCCGGCATGTGCTAAAGATAATGATAAATGTAACTAGAATAAACAGTAGCCCGATTAGAGTCATCGGATAGACCAGAATGTCTGCCGCTTCAGCATATACGGAATCAAGCAGCGTTTTCTGGGTAACAACAGAAGTAGAATCCTTGAATTGCTCATTCAACGCATGGACAACAGGTTCTACTTGAACCGGATCCTTCACATTGATAAAAACAACATCCACATCATTATAATTGGAATTCACGCTATGCATCGCATCCATGGTGATTCGTCCGGAGACGGACATGTTGGCAATGGCTTGATAGACACCCGTGATCACGAAAGTACGTTTCTTTCCTTCAATGTAGATATCAATGAGATCACCGAGATCCTTATGATACGTTTTGGCTATATTTACACCGATTGAAATTTCATTCTCCAGCCGAGGATTAGATCCTCTTAGATTCTCAAACCCAAGCTGATCATAGCTCCCATCCAGCACACTTAGAAACAGACTCGTGGATTGACTCTGCGGATTGATCGAAGTGTCAGGGCGGATGACCCCGGATGTATTCCCTTGCCAGCCCACATTCTGGATGCGATTATCTTGTTCTAATACTTGCTCTAGCTTATCTAGGGAAAAATGACTCTTATTCACCACTACGGCTGCGATGTTGGCATTATCATACCCCCATTTAGCAGCTGTCTGGTATATCCCACTGACACTCGTTACAACGACATAACCAAGAACGAGTACAGCTGATGCCATCATCGTGAGTAGCAGTATAAGAGCAGAGCTACGTATGTTCTTCATCAGATTACGAAAGCCAATAACGACAGAGACTGGATATCGTGAGAACCCGATCGCACGGAAGAACGTTGTATTCATCCGTTGAGCGATGCGAATATGGTCAGCTTCGGACATCCCATAACGAATGGCCTGCACAGGTTCAATATGTCGTGCTTTTTTGGCATAGAGCATAACGAACAAGATGACCATAGCGAAGAGAAATGCACCAACAAGCAGTGCTGCACCAATTCCCTGCACTGAAATATCGCCACCACCAGCTCTGAGCGAGGACACCGAGATACTGATTAACGGTTTGGATATCCACACACTTAGCATAAGCCCAGGAAGAATGGCGACTAGAGATAATATGGCGTATTGTATAACATACGTGCCAATCATCTTATGGGAAGTCAGGCCTAGCGATTTGAGGATCCCGATCGTTTTATAGTTAGCCAAAATTGCATCGGAGATTGTGAACCCAATCGTAACGAGAGCGATAACCAGCATCACGACGCCGAGGAAAATCATAATGAACCCAATAATCTGATTAATAATCAGATAGAAGGAGGATATGCTTTCAAATTCCATCTTAGTCTCCAGAAAAGGGACGTCATGCTCAAGGTTATACTTCTCCCAATAACGTGAATTCGTGCTGTAATCATCAAAATGAATACCGAACATATAATTATCATTTCCTGCGAGTGTCTGAACATCATGTTGATAATCTGTTGGATTCATCCAGACCCGTGCAGTATTGGTGAATGGGGCACCGTAAGGAACATCTACGACAATATCGGAAACCTTCAGATTGAGGTTAGTGGAGCCTGCTCTGAAGCTTATCGTATCGCCAATTGTGATATGGTATGAGTTAGCCATTGAGGTAGGGATCCAGACCGAACCTTGCTCAGGCAAAATCGGTTGCAATCCGCTGGCAAATATGAGTTTATCCACATCCCATGGGGGAGCAGGCGTATTGATCATGTATAGATAGAGATTTGGGATATCCAAGCCGTCAAACGTAATTCCTGACAGTGTCCGGTACTGTAGTAACGGAGAGACATCAATGTGTTCTTGTGCATGCCACCAACCATATACATCCTGAGGATCATTCAGGTCTTTCTCAAAAGTGAGAATCTGATGGGAGCCATGGGCACGATCATGCATTTCCTTAAATAAATTGCCGGTATTCGCCAGAATAATGACGGCTGTTGCTACAAGTAACGTGGATAAGAGAATGAGGAGCGTGCTAAATCCATTTTGCGTTTTGTTTTTCCGGAGGTAAGAAAGACTCAATCGCCACATGATCGTCATATGCTATTCCTTCCTCGACACAAAACTGAAGATCATCGATTCCCGATCTTGGACCTGCTCTTCGTCATATTTGCTGAACTCCAGAATACCTGCTACCTTACCATCTCGGATGAAAATAATTCGGTCTGCACGACATGCAGCCTTAATATCATGAGTAACCATAACGACCGATTGTCCCTTGCGGTTGATATCGCTCAAGATATCTAGGACAGCCTGGCCGTGCTCATAGTTCAGACTACCCGTGGGTTCATCTGCAAATAACATATCAGGTGAGTTAATTAGTGCACGTGCAATGGCAGCTCGTTGTTGTTGTCCACCGGACGTTTCAGAGGGAAGGCGATGATGCTGTTCATTGATATCCATGGCTGTCATCAATTGACTTGCTCTGGCAGTGACCTCACTCCTCTTGGAACCGGCGATATAACCAGGTAATGCGATGTTTTGTTGGATCGAGAGGTCTGGGACAAGATTGATACTTTGATAGATATAACCGATTCGACGGGTGCGGAATTCAGACATTTCCCGTTCGGTATAAGCGTCAATGCGTTGATCCCGGAAATACATCTCACCTGCGGTTACCTGATCCAATCCGCTTAGCAGGTACAACAGGGTAGACTTGCCTGAGCCCGAGTTGCCCATGATTACGGTGAAATCGCCTTCGTATATATCCAGATCAACATTACGTATAGCATGATACTGCTCACTACCCGTATTGTAGGTTTTGCATAAGTTTTGAGCGCGTATAATGGCTGTCTTGACCAAGAAGATCACTCCCTATGATTCATTTTAATGTCAGTTCAAAAAGGGTGGTTTTCAGTACCGAGAAGATGGGATGAAGATAGAAATGGAGTAGCTTAGCGTAGGGAAACTACGTGAGCAACTAAATTGTTTCCAAAGGAAACAAACTTCGTAAGCATCCACTCATTTCGGCTGAATCCCATATTCGACGCTGATGGTGCCGCAAGGCATCCTTCGTAATCAAAAGCGTATTCTTTGAACTACCTCTATTAATTAGTTTAAGGGAGACACATTGAGGAAGTCTTATCTAATTATGAATAAAGTATTACATGGTCATTAGTTAACATATGGGCAGAAGAATTTGAAAAATCGTACCTTGTCCTTCTTTGCTCGAAAAAGTGATCTGACCTCCATGTGCTTCAACAATACTCTTGCAAATGGATAGACCAAGACCCGTTCCCTCCTGTACATACGAGTTAGAAGGAGAAGTCGCGCCCTTAAAATATCGTTCAAATATAAAAGGCATATCCTGAGCCTGGATACCTTGCCCTGTATCTGCAATAGTCAGTTTAAATTGTTCAGCATTCAGCTCGGTCATAATCCGAATCGTATCTCCGGGAACGGTATGTTTAAGAGCATTGAATACGATGTTGGATAGAACCTGCTCCATTCTCGTCGAATCAATCTGCATAAGTACATTAGGAATCGATGCCGGTGCTTCATAATTAAGACCCTTCATTTCCACCATGTGTGCAATGGGCTGTAACATATGTTGAAAGGTGGCAAGGCTGTAGACTTCGCGAGGCTCGACCGAGATCTGACCTAGCTCCTGCAAAGCGTGAACAAGCAGATCTTCAACCAATCTAGCCGTTTTATCCGTATGGGTTCGCATGACCTCCATATACTCCATCAATGTTTGTTCATCGGAACACAGACCTTCCAAAATAGCCTCTATGTATGCTTTAACGGTTGTAATGGGGGTTTTGAGATCGTGCGATATATTCGTAATAAGCTCTTTCTGTGCTCGTTCCTGACGTATACGCTCTGTACTCAGATGCATAATCTCCGCGCGCATCAGATCAAGCATAGCGTATAATTCACCCATTTCATCTACTCGGGAGTATTGAATAGGCTGATCGTACTTCCCTTTGAGAATGGACTCGGCGTGTTCTTTCAACTGGCTGATCGGAGAGAGCAGGTGCTTATTGAGCTTTCGTTGTATAGCTATGAGACAAATCCCTAGAATAAGGGCGGCGCCAGCTAACGTGACCATGACCCAAAAGGCGGAGGTGGGCGGTTGGTCAACCACAACCATAGATAGGGGGACTGTAAAGATGGCATTGCCGATCTGGCTTCCTTGTCGTTCATCAATGACTGGAAAGGTTATGTTGAGTGATTTCTTTTCATCCATAACCTGTGCCGCTTGATTCAGATCATAATGCAGTACAGATTGAAGATTCAGCTGCGTGCCCTCCAAGGAAGGGGTAGAAGATACGACCACGACACCATCCAATCCAACATAGGTTAGCCCCACCCCGTTCTCTTGCGCCAGAGATCTCAAATGACCCTGGGTTACCTGATCCGTTAACTGCGGTTGCTTCTGCTCAAGTTCAAGAAGAAGGGGATTAACGGTAAGCCGTACCTGATTGATGGATAGATTGAAGTTGTTATTTTGTCTGTCCAGAAGCAGATTTACAAAAAGAATTAGACTGCATGTAATCAAAGTGATTAGCAGAATGAAGGATATACGTAGCCAACGTGTAGACCACATATGCAGTGACATTTCAGTGCCTCCCTTTGGCTTACTCATGGTTGAACTTGTAGCCGACACCCCAAACCGTTTTCAGAAGACGAGGTTCGGAAGGGTCTGCTTCAATTTTTTCTCTTAATCTGCGGATATACACGGTAACGGTATTCTCGTCTCCATAAGCAGCGTAACCCCAGATCGCATCTAGAAGCTGCGACTTTGAGAAAACCTGGTTTTTGTTGCTCGCTAGATAGTAAAGTAACTCAAATTCTTTGGCAGAGAGGGAGACCTCTTGATCATCTAACGTTACTTTGTAGCCCTTCTTATCAATGACGAGGTTAGACAGCCGCAACAGATCGGTAGAGACACGTTCCGTTGTCAGACGATCATATCTGCGGAAGTGTGCGTTGATCCGAGCCAGTAACTCACTGAGCGAGAAAGGTTTGGTCATATAATCATCAGCGCCAAAGCCTAACCCCAGCACCTTATCCGTATCGCTGCCTCTCGCACTTAATATTAATATCGGAATATGGTTACGGCGCCGAATCTCACGGCAGACCTCAATCCCGTCCAGATCTGGGAGCATAATGTCTAGAATGATGTAATCTGGCTGCAGCATATCCATGATGTGCAATCCATCTTGACCGTTATTGGCAATCGCAGCTTCGTAGTTGTTCTTGATCAGATAGTCTCGTAGAATGCGTGAAATATCCTGTTCATCTTCAATAATGAGAACTTTGCGTTTAGATTCCATGGCTATCGCTCCAGTTCGTAAAAATATGAATGTTCCTGCTATGTATGAATTAGTAAGAGGTTGGTGCTAGGCATACTACGTTTAACTATACAGGTTTGTTGGAGAGGCGTCATGGGGGAGTTCAACGACTTCAACGGTTGCACAAATAAAAAACCGCCACCTGTTGGAGTTTGTATCGTACATACATTTTCCGACGAGATGGCGGCTCTTCTAACGATATTGCTTATTCATAACTTGTTAGTAATCTATTCGTGTCAGGTCGTAATTCATGATCGATTTTCCTGTATAGTCCACTACAATAAAATGGGTCCTGTTGTCGAGGAGCTCGTAGTTTGCAATATTATAGAAATCCTGTTCTGTTTCAGAGAAGGCTTTAATTACATTCAGATTGGTTGAGTCCAATATGTTGATTTCGTAATGCCCTCCTTTTTTAACTGTGAACATCAGACTCTGCTGATCTCTTGAGACTTCAATCATTCTCAGGATACGGTTATACCCTGTAGCGATGGGCTTGTATGATTTGTTTGCCAGCAGTTTACCATTTGAATCGTACAGCTTTAATGAATTATTTTTGCCATCCATAAAAAGAAGGCGATTCTGGAGTGTGAATATTTCAGTTCGTTCGCTTACATATGGAAGTTTTTTTGTCCATTTTAATTTCCCTTTAGGATTGTAAGCTTTGAGTGTCAAGCTGTTCTTAACAACGTTTTGAGTAACGAGTGTACCATCCCCCAGCACGTTGGCCGGAATGAATGATATTCCGTTCTTCGCTGTAACGATTTTTTTTCCTGTAGCAAGGTTCAATATGTATGTATTAGGGTCATCACTATAGGTTTTGGCAAATACATAGTCACCTTCTATACCCACGATGGAATACGGCAATGTATATTTTTTGGTTCTCCGGCCATTAGAGTCATAGTGGTATAAGGTGGCTTTATAATCTTTGGAATGCGAAGCGACATACAGACTTCCGTTTTTACCGGGATACATGTCACTCTCATAGGAATGGTATGCAACATCTTTGTTGAAGGGTAGAGTACCCGTCCATGTCTTCTTACCGGTTGCTAAGTTCATGGCACTGACTTTGTTGTTCTTGTCGAACATGAAAATGTATCCGTCTTCTGAAGGGACAAAATCAAAATTTTCAAGGATAGACCATCGGAGAGTCCCCGATAAGGGATCTATATTTTCTAAATAACGTTTCCCTCCAACAATTTTATAACCAAGTAGGCTCTGATTACCTCGGGAATCCACAACGACCCCAGGGATTATATTCCAAGGGAGACTCCATTCCCCCTTGTCAATGTTGTACACCCATTCGGGCTCCGGAAGGTCTTTCGCCTCAGCGGAATTGCCTAATACCAATAGTGGGCTAATCAAGCTGGCAATAAGCAACGATTTAATAAGCGTCCATTTCAACGTGCAACAACTCCTCTAATATAGGTATTTTATACTATATCACATAAGGAACATTTTGGAATAATATGTCGAATTATCATTTGCGTTATTTCTTGGACAATTGTAGAACCGCATACTTTTGGCGAAAATAAAGATGATATGTTCTACCTCTATAGAAAATATCAATCTAAGAATAGAAACATTTAATGATCACCTGTAAAAGATGCATGCTACAATGACAAAAACATATAATTCTTAGTTCATAACTAGGAATTTTATAAGAGTACTCTTTTTAATCTGGAACTTAATCACGAATGAACGATGAGCGACTTATGGATCCTGTGAAATTATAGAGGGGGATTAACATTGACAACCAACATAACTGTGGAGCTGGCGCAAGAGAAAGATTATGCGGAGATCGTAGATGTGCTTGTGACGAGTTATACCGAATATGAGCATGCGTTTAACGATAAGGAGCGCTGGGATAAGTATATTGGGGAAATTAGAGAATCACTTCTTAACCCGTCTATCGCACAATTATGGGTAGCTCGGATAGATGAAAGCATTGTGGGCACAGTCCAGTTGTTTGAGACAGCTCAAAAAGCATATGCCGGCTTCGAGTCGCCGATTGATTATCCGTTTATTCGCTTACTTGCCGTTCATCCAAACTGGCGGGGACATGGTGTTGCGCGGGCATTGCTTGATCGGTGCGTCGAATCCGCCAAAGCGTTCAATCGTGATTTTGTATATTTGTATACGAGTCCTAGTATGCTTAATGCCGTAGCGTTGTATCGACGGTTTGGTTTTGAAGAAGATCCGGCCTACCATATCGGGAATGACGAGTTCGGTGCGCTCTGCTTCAGATATCCTACACATGTTCAACAAGTCGAGAGTGTGTAGCTATTTAGTTGGAGAAGAACTGAACCTGGAAAAATGTCTAATACTATCGTCAAAGTGACTAGAATAGGACGACACCTAGCCCTACCTTCTAAACTTTAGCTTATTTGATTAAGCTAGCTTAGAGGAGTAAGGCTCTTTGGTGCGTTTAAGGAATGTCTTAACCTTAGTTCAAACGTGCTCTAGATCCAATGGTGGATGGGACTGCGATTCCCGATACTCCGCAGGTGACATCCCGAAGTGTGTACGGAAGACCCGATGGAAATAGGAATAGCTTGCGAATCCACAGGATTCCGCAATATGTTCCAATGTCATTTCACTGTATTTCATACGCTCCAGTGCAGCGTTCAGGCGAATCTCGATTGCATATTGGATCATGGTCTGACCATAGTGCTCCTTGAACAAGCGTACCGCACGCGATAGGCTTAGTCCCGCGTATCGTGCTGCCTCTTTCAGTTTGAACGTTACGGTGGCATGCTCCTCGATGAAACGTTTCAGTTTGAGGGCCGAGGAGACGGAACGGTCGGTCTGAATGTTTTCTTTGATAGCACGGTCAATGTACAGGCATAAGCCACGAAGGAGTGCATCGTTCAGCTCTGCGTTTTCCTCCAGGGGGCCACGACGCTTTTCAAGCAGCATGTTCCGCCATAGACTAACCAATTTGTCATCTAAACCGATTCGGCTGAGGGTAGGTCGCGCTGTTTGCCCCCACCAATGATCGATCCAGCTTCCCTCGCAAAATAAATAGTAATCCCCACTAGATAATCGTCCCTCTTTATGTGGCTCTTCTACAACAAGACGATAATCATCCCCAGGCTTAAGCAAGAGAAGATCGCCACTGGTCATCGTAAATTCCTCATCTTGGATATAGATCTTACATGTGCCTTCGGTCTGCAGACGGAACAAAAAGCTCTGTAAGTTGCCCCTCATATTATGATTAAATGCTTTGTAATGGTAGGAGTAGTCGCAGATCAGTACTGTAGTTTCCATTGGATGTAGTCCTCCTATATGTAGGTGTAGCATGATGCTCAAGAATATGATTCATTCACGTTCATACCGTAAAATTCACGGTTGGGGTTAACATGGAAATTCATGTTAACACACATCAGAAAAATTTGATCAAATAGTTCATGGTTTGACGATATTGTATATGTTCATTCTAGCCTGTTTTGAGGTAGGATGAAACCAGATAGAGCAATGAAAGCAAATTCTAGAGCAGAGGTGTAGATATCATGGGAAAACGTAATATTGGATTGCAATTGTTCACACTCCGCGATGAGACTGCAGCAGATTTCCGTGGAACTTTGCGCAAAGTAGCTGAGCTTGGTTATGAAGGCGTGGAGTTTGCTGGTTATGGAGATATTCCTGCCGAAGAAATGAAAGCGCTACTAGACGAACTAGGATTGAAAGGATTCAGCAGCCACGTTTCACTGCATGCAATGCGTGAGAACCTGCAACAACAAATCGATTACCTCAAAACGATTGGGGCTCAATATATGATCTGCCCGTACTTGATGCCAGAAGATCGTCCAGAGGACGCAGAAGGCTGGAAGAAGCTATTTGCAGAACTTCAAGGGTATGGGGAAGAGGTTACGAAGCAAGGGTTGACCTTTGGTTACCACAACCATGATTTTGAATTCCACGGCCAGGTTGGCGAAGAGAATGCCTTTGACGCGATGTTTACTCAAACGACACCTGAGTCCGTACAGGTTGAGATGGATGTATGTTGGGTTCAGTTTGCGGGACAAAATCCAATCGAGTATATTAATAAATATGCGGGACGTTTGCCGCTGCTTCACTTGAAGGATTTCAGCAAAGACGAACAGGGTCAGATGAAAACACTGGAACTGGGACAAGGTTCGGTTGATCTGCCAGCCGTGATTGAGGCAGCTACCAATGCAGGTGTAGAGTGGCTGATTGTAGAACAGGATGTATGTCAGAATCCACCTCTTGAAAGCGTAGCCAATAGCTACAACTGGCTGAAACAGAACTACTTGAACCAATTTTAATCAGAGCATTAAGCATTCATACTAGAATAATCAACTTGTTAAAGGAGACATTTGTACATGAGTAAAATTAAAGTTGCTGTATTCGGCTGTGGAGCCATTGCCGAGCGCAGACATATTCCAGAATACGCTGATAATGAAAATGTTGAGCTTGTCGCTTTTGCCGATCCGATCGTAGAGCGTGCAGAGAAAATGGCTGAAACTTATGGTGGTAAGGCATACTCCAGCTATGAAGAATTGCTTGCTAACGAAACGGTTGACGCGGTAAGTGTATGTACACCAAACTACCTGCATGCTCCGATGGCGATTGCTGCGGCGAACGCTGGTAAGCATGTATTGGTAGAAAAACCGATGGCTGTATCGACCGAAGAAGGCGAGCAGATGATCGAAGCTGCTAAGAAAAATAACGTATTCCTTATGGTAGGACACAACCAACGTCTGATGCCTCCTCACGTAAAAGCGAAGGAAATTCTGGATTCCGGTAGACTGGGTAAAGTATTGAATTTCCGTACTTCCTTTGGTCACCCTGGACCAGAAGCATGGAGTGTGGATGGCGCTGACAGCTGGTTCTTCCGTAAAGAAGAAGCAATCATGGGAGCTATGGGCGACCTGGGCGTACACAAATCGGACTTTATCCGTTACTTGCTGAGTGATGAAGTATCCGAAGTTGCTGGATTCATCAGCACATTGCACAAAGAGGGTACGAAAGTAGACGATAACGCAACATGCCTGCTGCGCATGAAGAGCGGTGCAATTGGTACTTTGGTTGCTAGCTGGACGCAATATCGCGCAGGAGACAACAGTACTGTACTTTGGTGCGAGAATGGTGTGATGAAGATTGGTACAGTAGAGGGTGACGAGGTTATCGTTGAATTGACGAACGGTACAGTTGAGACTTACAAAGTAGGCGCTATGGCTACCAATGAGAAACAAGTACCAAGTGGTGTCATCGATGCATTCGTAGAATCTATTGTTACGAACACACCTCCAAGCATCTCTGGTGAAGAGGGTCTGCGTTCCTTGCAAGTCATCCTGGCTGCCTTCGAATCGGAGAAAACAGGTCAGATCGTAAAACTGTAATACTGTAAACGCATGGTTATAATACAGGCAAAAAGAAATAGGCATTCATGATAGTTTATCCCATTTAACATTTATGTCATGAAATATATCAAAAAGGCTCACTTCCCGTGCTTCTGGGAGTGAGCCTTTTTGTTTCAATAGAAGCTACGTTGAAAGTAAAATTATCCCCGGATCTTTCCTTTATAGAGGAGAGAATCCGAGGATAACCCTAACTTTTAGAATGAAGCTTTATTATATTGGCAAGTGTACTTCTTCTTTTACAGCATTCTATAAAAGCGATGGCTTCTCATCACTGCCAAGATCTAACCAATTCACTTCTTGAGTGGATAGGGAGATGCGTGATCCCTCGTTGCAGGACAGCAGCTCTGCCTGGTTCTGAGCACCGATAAGTGCACACGTTGGGAAGGATTGATTCAATACATACGCAAGTGCAATCTGAATGGGCGTTGTATTTTTGGCTACAGCCAGTTGCTCAGCTCTGTTCAATCGTTCCCAGTTGCCGTCACTATAGAACACACGAACCAGATCTGCATTATCCCGTACTTCTGGTGTGAAGCGACCTGTGAAGAAACCACGAGCCTGAGAAGACCAGGACAACAAAGGCAATTGTGTACGTTCATGCCAAGCTAGTGTCTCTGCATCTGCGGATACACAGCCTGCCCAGAAGGGCTCATTTGCTTTGGCAAGACTGAGATTCGGACTGCTGAACGTAAAACCTTTCAGGCCATGGGATGCGGCATAGGCATTGGCTTCCTCCAGGCGCTGCCAAGTCCAGTTGGATGCACCAATCGCACCAATTTTCCCAGCTTCAATGTGCTCATTCAGCGCTTCAAGAATCACACCAACAGCAACATTAGGGTCATCGCGGTGCAAGGCATATAACTCGACATGAGGAGTCTGGAGTCGCTCCAGGCTCGTCAGGAGATCGCTGCGAATCGCATCAGGATTAACGCGTGGGCCGTCTTGGTTGTGGTGAGCACCCTTGGTCAGAATAACAATCTCATCACGGTTCCCGCGCTCCTGCATGTAACGTCCAAGCACTTCTTCACTCTGTCCTCCGCAATAGATATGAGCAGTATCCACGGTGTTCCCACCGATGGACAGAAACGCATCCATATTGGCAGCAACTTTCTCATAAGCGTCATGTACAAAATAGTCCGTGCCTTTAATTAAGCGGGAGATGCGTTTACCTGCACCATCAATCGTAATAAATTCCATATTCACACACCGTCCTTATATATCGTTCGTGTTCTGGCTAAACCCATATTTGAAACTGTGATGCCGTTAAGCATACTTTGTAATCAAAAGCAGACTTTCTGAACAACTCTTAAAGTGCGTGTTCAAAAAGGGTGGTTTTCAGTACCAAGAAGATGGGATGAAGATAGAAATGGAGTAGCGGAGCGTAGGCAAAACTACGTGAGCAATGGACATTTCGGCTGAATCCCATATTCGACGCTGATCATGCCGTTAGGCATACTTTGTAATCAAAAGCAACCTTTTTGAACAACCTCTTAAAGTGTGATTCTTGTATGTTCTTCTGCTGAGCGCAGGCAAGCTTCAAGTACCTTCATGTTGGCTACGGCATCTTCAGGTGCGAAGCGCATTGCTTCACCATGTAGTACAGCACGTGCCATATCATCTCCTTGAAGGGAATAGTGATTCACTTGCGGAACGACAACCTCTCTACGATCTCCACCTGAAGTGACGTAGAAGTTAGATCCTGCATCTGGATTGCTGATATAAGCAGAAGGTACTTCGATTCGTCCATCTGATCCGAGAACCTCCAGCGTATTGCGGAATGCAGCCCACATGCTGCTGTCAAATGTGACCCCAACCTGGCCATCGAACTCCAACAATCCTGAAGCCATCATATCCACATGGTCATGTTCAGGAGAGAACATGCCGATCACCGTTGCTGCAGTGGGCTCCTGCCCAAGGATTAGACGCGCAGCACTGATGGAATAACAGCCGATATCATAGAGGGCTCCGCCACCCCATTCCCGTTTGAATCGAACGTTACCAGCCGAGCCGGAATTGTTGAATGAAAACGTACTGTGAATCCCGCGAACTGTACCGATTTCACCGCTAGCGATAATCTCCTTAATCTGATCATAACGTGGATGATGGCGATACATGAGTGCTTCGGCAAGTTGTACCTTAGCATCCGCACAAGCCTGAACCATTTCCTCGGCTTCCTTCGCAGTCAGCGCAAGTGGTTTCTCGCACAGAATGTGCTTACCTGCTTCTGCAGCGCGAATTGTCCATTCCCGGTGCAGATGGTTCGGGAGGGGGATGTATACTGCATCGATAGAGTCATCTGCAAGTAATGCTTCATAACTGCCATATGCTTGATCTATACCTAGTTGGTCGGCAGTCTGTTTCGCTTTTTCTTCATCCCGACTAGCAATGGCAGTGACCACGTTTAGCTCGGATTGTTGCAGACCCGGAATAACGGAGCGTACAGCAATGCTAGCGCTACCAAGAATGCCCCAACGCAATTTACGATCTGAATTCATAGTTGTATTCCTCCTGTGTATGAATGTATATTGTGATTATATGAGATACCTGAATGAATTAAAATGATAATATATTGATTATAGTTAACACAAAATTGTTGATTAAGGAGAACCGGTTTATGTTACGACAGACAACGCTACTGACCCTTCAAAATATCCCCTATTTTTGTTATCCCGAGTCGATTGGACACTATACAGAACACCCCCAACACAACGTTTGGCGTGAGACAGGTGCACTCAATAACTTCAACATTCACTACGTTGCCGCAGGTAAAGGGTACGTTGAAGCAGATGGTGTCTTGCATGAGCTTCGCGCTGGACAGGCTGTCCTGTATTTTCCGCAACAGCAGCAGCGATATTATAGCAGCGAGGATGATCCGTGGGATGTACGTTGGGTTCATTTTTATGGAGATCGGTTGCATGATTATATGATTGAGCGAGGCCTACACCGTAATCTGTTGTGGACGCTGCGTCAGCAGGCTCCGTGGGAAGAAGCACATCTGGCGCTGCTCACCGAAGCGGAACAGAATCGGATGTTGCGACCAGCCCAGTTGTCCACGCTCACCTATGCTGTATTGGCTGAATTCGTTCAGCATGCTGTTCCACTGAAAAATACACGTACAAGCAACGCCGAAAGCCGTGTGCTAGCCTTACTTCCACAGATGCAGCAGGAGGCTTGTCAGCCATTCTTGCTACAGGATTGGGCTGATCTAGCGGGAGTAAGCTCGTATTACTTTTGCAAATTGTTCAAGAGTGCTGTAGAGATGACACCGATGGAGTTCATTACACGTTCTCGGTTACAGATGGCGAAGCAATGGTTATTAGAGCGGCCAACCGCCAATATTGGACAGATTGCGGAAGAGGCGGGGTATCCGAATGCCAGTTATTTTAACCGTCAGTTTATGGCCAGAGAAGGCATGACACCTACGGATTACCGAGGCTTATACCATAGTTAGTAATAAAGAGGTTGTTCAAACTGAAAACCGTACTTTTTGAACACGCGCTTAAAGTGAGTTAACCCTGCGAAGCTGGAGAAGATGGGAAGTTTGACACTGCGTCTAATCAGGTCTATTATGGATAAATTAAATCCGTATATAATGAGGTGCCCTCATGAAATATTCCAAAGCTACGAATTATGCATTGCATACAATGCTGCATCTTGTAATTACCGAACCAGAGCAGTTGGTTAGCGTACATCAGCTGGCAGAGCTTCAGAAAGTATCACCTACTTATCTGTCCAAGATCTTGACCAAACTCGTTAAAGCAGGGATGATCGAATCGACCTCGGGAGCGAATGGAGGCTATCGTCTGAGTCGAAAGAATCCAGACCCTTCTTTTCTTGAGATTATTCATGCCATTGAAGGGAAGGCTTCTTTGTTTGAATGTACACAGAACCATAACGACAGTTGTCTGATCCAAAGGGTGATGGTGCATGCGGAGGAGCAGATGGAGGACTATTTGAATAATCGCAAAATGTCGGAGCTAGCTGCAGAGATGAAGGCATGGCATTCTTCCCGAACAGAGTAGTAGAGTCTGGACAAGAGGATCGTTCAATACTCCGGCCTACTCTAGATCGCTAGATCAGAGCATACGATTATACAGGCTGATAGACTGATATCTTCGATCACAGATTTATGGGCATGATGCATGAAGCAGGTATGTAATTCTTCATAGCGGTTGAGCATTAATTGCAAACCAATAGAAGTCTTAACAAAAAGGTCTAAGCGCAAACAGATAAATTTGCTGTTTCTCTTGGGCTTTTTTTGTAGGGCGAGTCTGAAAACTCCGAAGGACGCAGATTTTGCCGAATTTTCGTTCCAAGCCAGGAAGTTTACCGCAGGTGTACCGGGGTACGTCAAGGGAAAGTGACGCAGCAGGGGGCGAAAATGGGGTAAAAGATCGACTTCAGCGAGTTTTCAGACACGGCCTAGGCAAGGATGTTTCAACTTATATCCGAGATGGGTAATATGCAAATGTATAGTCTGTCGTTGTGCCTGGTAGGAACCGGATGGTACAATGAATAAGAATTTTATTGCATACATAGCACGAATGATACGAACATATCTTACATCTCTGGAGGAACAACACATGAGCCAATCAACCATCACTGGACTGGAACGACTGCTTGCACTGGAGAGCATTAGAAATACCAAAGCACGCTATTGCCGCTTTATTGATACCAAACAGTGGGACGCACTGGGTGGAGTTTTCGCTCCAGATGCTGTAGCCGATTTTAGCACAGAAGGTAACCCTATTCCTGTATTGAATGGTCGAGATACAATCGTACAAGTATTCCGGGATCTCGTCGATGTAGCGGTGACGGTGCATCATGTACATAGCGCCGAAGTAGAATTTGTATCCGAGAACGAAGCAAAAGTCATTTCACCAATGGAGGACTGGGTGACTTTCCCTGAAGGCAACGAGAATACATCATTTCACGGGTTCGGGCATTACCATGAGACATTTGTGAAGATTGACGGAGAATGGTACATTCAGCATACAAGTCTGAAACGCCTTCGTCTGGATATGTTTGAATAAGAAAAAGATTTGATCTTTATTTGGTTTTTCATCTGGATTAGAAATCACAAAACGCCATGAGTACATGATATGTACTTATGGCGTTTTGTTATGTATATCTACGAGCGAGAACTCGCGTTACATTGTAAAAAGCCAGGTGAATTCCCATATGGAATTCCCTGGCTTAGAATGTCGTGTGCAGTAATTATATTAAAAGGTGTTCACGTTTTAGAATCAGGCTGTCGTTTTCTTGCGTGATTGCATCCGTAAGTACAACTGAGAGAAGATCACCGCTGCAAGTGCAACGACTGTCATGCCCCAGAAAATACTGCTATATGCGGAGGACAGTGTCCATTGTTGCATAGCCGTCAAGGCAACACCTGTAACAGCTACACTGAAGGCGCCGCTGAAGAACTGGCTTAATTGGAACAGCCCCATGCCTGCACCAACTTGATCCATTGTTAGGTTGCCAGACAGTTCATTGGACACGCTGGTTGTTAGCGCAGAGAAGCCCACACTAAGCAAAATGTATACCGCCATGATGGCGTAAATGCTGTTATGTGCAAATAGGGCGAACAAGCCAGCCGCTGCTAACAACAACCACGGTGCGAATTTCAGCAAGAGTGTATTACCATGTCGGTCAATCATGCGGCCGATCCGATTGGACAGCAGCATCGATACAACTGCACCCGGAAAGATGACTAAGCCAGATTGGGCCGGAGTCAGTGCATATAAATGAGCCAGAATCTGTGGCAGTAGGAACAAGGTAGAGAAATTATTAATGTACGATACAATACCCAACGAGCTGAGAATCATATATTTTTTGTCACGGAACAGTGCAGGCTGCACGAATGGATCCACTGCACGGCGAATGCGTAACCAGAATAGCAATAACGCAGCAACGCCCACGACAATGGTTATCCATTCTCTTGAGGTGAGGAATAACAGAATGCCTGTTGTACCAATGGCCAGCAGAAGCGCACCGAGCAAGTCAAACGAACCTTTTTTCGGCATCTCACTTGGGAGCAGTTTGAAGAATACAGGGATCAGGAACAGCGATAGCCCAGTAACGATAAATAGATCATGCCACCCTAGAAACTGCGTAATACTCCCGCCGATAACCGGCCCAAGTCCAAGACCAAGAGAGCTGGCAGACATAATAACAGCCATTGATTTTCCGCGACGCTCACTTGGGATATATCGAGTAATAAGAACGATAGCTAGTCCCGGAATCGATGCCGCACCCATCGCCTGAATCAAACGCGCAACGAGCAGAACAATAAAATGGTTACTGAAAAAACCGAGCACTGACGCAGCGCCGAGCAAGGTAAGCCCGGTAGTAAACAAGGTACGAATCGGCACAAAGTCTGATAGACGTGAGAATGTAATTGAAGAGATCGCAAAGACAATAGAATAACCTGTAACAATCCATGATGACGCAACGGATGAGAGCGTAAATTCGGCTGCGATTTTGGGCAATGCGAGATTGAACATCATCGTGTTCATCACGACGAGTACAACCGTGAAGCCAAGCAAGCTGACAATTAACCTTTCTTGTAGTCCAGAGGTTTGTTCTCCGGATGATGCAGTTACCGTGCTGTTCATATAAAACCTCCTGTAATTTGTGTTTTGCAACATTTCAGAAACTACGTGTAACATTTGCAAAATGTGATATGATGTTAACCCCTGCCTAACCGCATGGGTACATTAACGTAATGAATAAATAAAGTTCGATTGGTATCGAACTTTAGAAATATATCATGAATCTGTGCTAAAATACAATGGATAGTCTGAAAAAAGGAGACTACAGAATGAAAATATTGCATCATCCTCAAGTGGAGGATATTCAAATTTCTTCCGTGTTGTACGCTTTAAGTGATCCAACACGTCTTGGTATTGTTGCAGAGGCCGCTAGAAGTGGAGAACAGCCTTGCAGTCATTTTCATGCGCCTGTTGTAAAATCGACCATGTCGCACCACATTCGAACGTTGCGAGAAGCAGGCGTTATTCGAGTGAGAGTACAGGGAACGCAGCATTTCCTGACCTTGAGATCGGAAGATTTGGAAGAACGTTTCCCAGGGCTGTTAGAGCCTTTATTACAGGCAGCATCTCAAACGAATAGCGACCACGCCTAGAATCTGTCCTTTCTTCAAGTCGAAGAGGGGGCATTTTTTTATTGTATTCCATTCGGATGTGTCTTCGATCTCGCTTTAAGGGTATCTTGCACCGCGTTTATGCAAACTGCTGCGACATTCTGTGTCGTATCATGACCTCTATAATAATAACGTTGAACAGAATCAATTTCATAAACCCTTTAGGTGCTTCAATCCAGACGACATATAGATTAAAACGATTCAATTTGTCTATATCTCGTTAGATCTATTCCCTTTTGGAGAGTTATGAAATTGATTCAACACACCAAAAACTTATTGAAAAGAGGTCTACGAACGTTGGCAAAAACCAAAAGAGGACGCGTGCTGTGGAGTCTTCCATCTAGGGGACGCGGAACATGTCCAGTATGCGGCAGTACACGTATCAAATTGTTGTATTCCCAAACCAAAACAGATGGAACGATGTTGAAAGTATGCAAGAAATGTTCAAAAGCAGTGCAGTCCAGAGTGGATCAGGTGACTGTATAACACAGCGCAGCCTGTTCGATCGAACAGGCTCTGTTGGTGTACCAGACAGGATTGGAATTCAGCAGAATGCTCTTATAATAGAAGGAGTGAGCTTAAGTGAAAAGGAGGTGGGAAGATGAGCAATATGCATCGTATTCACTGGTTTGACGAGCAGATTCGGAGTGGGCGTTTTCCTAATAGTGGCTGGCTCGCACGAGAATTCGAAATCTCGCGTCGACAAGCGCAGCGGGATATTGAATATATGGCAATCTCCCTACGTGCTCCTTTATTATACATAGCGAAGTACCGTGGATATTGTTATGAGGATCAGACTTACCGTCTGCCCCATTTATATATGACTGAGGAAGAGCAGCAGGTGTTGAAATATCTGGCACATCGCTATCGGCATTACGATTATGAGCAGGCAGATTCGGTGAAACGTGTCGCGCATCTACTTGAACGTTTTACGTTGGAGGAACATCCTACAGGGCAAAGGAAACTTCCCGTATTTACAGCACAACCGAAACAACTGCAATGGGTTGAATTGTTGACCCATGCCATAGCTGATTCGTGCCGAGTGCACATTCATTATAGGGATCATAGCGGGGAAAGGCAGCTCTCCCTGTGCCCTCTCAAGTTGATCTCACAGTTTAACGCCGATTATGTTCTTGGTTATGAAACCGATCCTGTACAGCAAATGACCATTCGGTTGGAAGGTATCATTCATATGTCAGTCTCGGAGGAGAGGTTTGAATACAAGGCTGATGCTCTGCTCAGTGGGTGGGAAGAGCCATTGCCAGTTCGTAAACCGTTCGTAGCGGAGATTCGTTTGAAGGAAGGACAGCACCTTGAATTATGGCATGGATATCCGATTCGGGATCGGCAGGATCAGATTTATTTTATTGAATTTCATGATACGGATGCGTTCCTCCAGCATTTGTTTCGTAGCGAGTGGGAGGAACTATTGTCGCCAGGTTGGCTGAGGAGAAAGCTTCAGCAACGTGCAGAGCAATTATTGGATAGATTAACGGTTCAGCGGGAAGCAAACGTGGAATAGACAGCGTAGAAAGGAGGTCGTGTCTTGGCTGAAGTCATGTTAGATCACTTCATGATGAAACGGGAATCCAAATCGTATGTGGATGGCCTGCATGCCATATTGACCCATACGGGTCAGTTCCAAGGCTCCAAATATATGCTCGCTGGATACACAGGTATGGCTTTTAAACTAGCAGTGCATCAGCAGTTACTTCCCATGTCAGTTACAGCCTATGGACAGTGGGGAGAAGCGCATCGGCCCGGCATTGATAACCTGGGTATCTTCACCATCTGGGATGGTGGCCGTACACGACATTCTACGTTCAATTATTACCAACAGGATGCTGTGAATTGGGTGAAACGTAGTCTAGATGAGGGTAGAGGCGTAATTTACTGGATTCCTGAATTCGGTGTCATTCACGGTTATGATGACGATGACCAAATCTTCTATGTGCAGGATGGGTGGAGTGAGGAATCCCAGATACTACTGTATGACAATTTTGGGCTGAACTTCACAGGCTTCTGGTATTGTCAGATATTCGGAGACCAAGTCCACATAGCAGAACAGGAGATGGTATTGGAGTCCTTACGACTAGCGATAGAGGATTGGGATACTCCTTATCGTCTGTTGCCTGATCGTAATATTGCTTCTGGCAAGCTGGCTTATGAGGTGTGGGTGCAGGCACTGCAACGTACAGATTATGATGCATCAGGAGCAGCTTATATTTTGGATGCCTATTGTCAGTCCCGAACTGAGATTCAGAAGTATTTGCACGATGTACAAGGGTTATGGGACGAACTGAATCAGGCGCACATATGTTATGAACAGATTGGAATATTGATCCACGAAATGCAAACATGCATCGTTCAGCAAGAAGGCAGAAGGATTCTACGCCAAGACACAACCGAGAAGCTGGCACAAGCATTGTTGAAGGCGAAGGCGCTGGAGGAGCAAGCCATGGATTATTTTCGAATAATCTCCTTCCGATATCCTGATCGTAAACGCTCTACAGTACCAAGATGGGGAGCACATTCAGCCAGATAGGAGGGAAGTGGGAGTGATGGAATCCAAGGTCATATTGAACGAATTGATAGCGCCTGTGCCGAATCAGTATATATCAGATGATCAGAGACGACGGCGGGTCAACAGCTCATATTCGGATGTATTGTATCGCATTCTGCAGCATCAACGATGGGGTGATTTCACTCATGACATGATTGCGGGAATGACAGTCAGTGGTTTTCGATTAGTGGTTGATCGGCGTCTAACCGCAGAGTCGATCTCGGCATACAATTGGATGGCAGAGAATTTTGTAGCAGCTGACTTCATTGGTGTAACGGCGAGCCAGGCGGCAGGTTTTTCATTTGAACCCACCTTTCCACTGTATCAGAAGCAGGCGTTGCATGATATCAAGGCAAGTATTAACCGCGGGGTGGGAGCTATTCTGTGGCATAATCAATTTGTCATTGCTGCTGGGTATGATGATACCGAGCAACTGATCTATCTTTGTGATTGTGAGGGACAGGAGCTGCAGCCCCTACCATATCATTCTTTTGGACAAAATGAATCGCCCTACTGGTATTATCAAGTACTGGAGTCTCATCAATCGGTGGATGTATGGGAAGTCTGCAAGGAATCGTTAATCCAGGCTGTCTACAAATGGGAAACTCATGACTACATGTTGCCGCCCCAAGATTATGCCTGCGGAGCAGAAGCTTATACGACCATTGCTGCAGCGCTACAGTCAGGAACGTATGACACGGTTAAGGCGGCAATTGTCCTACGCTATTATGCAAAATCTAGACAGGATATCGCCTCGTATGTGGCAGCACTGGAGCATCTGTCCATACATATGGATCGGGTCATACGGGAATACACCTTACTCGCAGAGCATTATTCCAACATCGTTGAGGTGATCAATGACTACTCCGCATGGGATGCAAGAGAACCGCAAAGTGTACAAAAGGTGATTGAGCAGATTCAAAGGGCAGGGGATAGAGAGCAACAGGCTATAAATGCTATTAAAAATGCCTTCCCTGAAACGATTGGTAATCGTTTTGCAGATATTGGTTTGAGATAAGCAGAGGATGCACATGCAAAAAAAGGATAGGCATAAGAGCCTATCTTTTTTTAGTTTTTACTCCATACTCACGTACACACCTATCATACGTATTTCACCCTTAATCAGAAAAATAATACAAAAATTTGATTTTGGGGTAATCCAAAACGATCCGTATTCCGAATATTATAATAGATGGTCTTTTTTGGATGAACAATACTGAAGGACAACAGGGGGCGGGAGTATGGTGCAGAATCCGGAAACCATTCAGGAATGTATTGAAAAGGCGAGACAGCGACTCTACCAGATTGCAAATCAGTACCCGGATCTATGGCATCCCGAAGTGATTCGCCAATCCATGGTCTTGGATGAACTGATCAATGAATATAACCAGGCAACCCGATTGAAAAAAACGGTAAAAATATAAGCTGGAGAGCATGCCGCAGAAAAGAGAAAGCATACCTATTCATGAAAATAAATGTAAGCGATATCAATATTAGCTTTATATAAGATGAACTATATCTAGACGAGACCGGAGAGGACAGAAATAACCATAACAAGCGGAACGTTCTCCAGAACAACCGTACGTAAGTCTCATTGTTTCGGTCAGTCATATGAGAGTAAAATAATAGGTGATAGACGTAGGTTAACACGCAGATATCAAGGATGGTCTAGAGCCAATCTGATTGTATAAGAGGAAGTAGATGCTGTAAGAGAAGAGTACATAACAGATAGCGAAAGGCAGGAGAACAAGTGACTATAACAATTAGTGAAGCCATTGAAGAGATGGTTGCAGAGATTCATATATGGTTTGATGAACAGGCGAAACGCACAGATCTGGACAGTATTGTGCAACGAACCACGTTGCAGATGGGGATTTTCAATGATATTTTGCTAGATTACAGACCTGGACGAACAACGGTAGATAGTGCCGATCTAGATTTGGATGATAGTTTTACATCGAAGAATGCAGGCTTCCTCACACCGGAAGAGGTACGTACGGTGATTCAACCGCAGCTTGTGGAGGTGGTTAAAGGCAAGTTGGAGCAATGGGCACATACACCGTTGATTGATTACCATTTTACCTTCCGTGGGAAATTCCCAACCACCGAAGGCAAGCTGCACCTAACATTGCTGGATTATGTCCATGAAGAGAAGAGACAGCAATTACTTGAACGTGTTCATTCCTATGTAGACGAGAAGGTGGAGAAGGGTACATATCCCACGAAGCCACTACAATCGTTTTTCTTGACACGTCATCTTCTTGACGTGAACCTGTTTCCTGTATTGGATGTGGCGCGAACGATAGCGATCTTTAATCGGATTCAGGAGTTGAATAAGAGCCGTCCGGAGGCACTCGCGGAGCATCGTAGGAATATGATCCATGCTCTAACAGATTGGGCTGAGAATCAATTTTTGCCCCAGTATTATGATATTCAAACATCTACCTACCGTGCGAATGAGTATACGCTCAAGCCAGGTGCAGTACTAGAGCAGCAGGAGACCCAGCATCTGGATGAAGAAAATGAGAACCAAGAACAACCCTCGCAACCGATTGATCTGTTATTGTATGGAGCGGTTATGATTCTTCGGTACGAACCGAGCTACAGTAAACCTAGAGGTCTTACCTTCATGGAGCTTGCCGTGCAACTGGGCAGTAAACGAGCAGTACGTATGATGGATGAGGGTAGTGGAACCTTTGCCAAGGAAGAAATCGTTGTGAAAAATAAACAGGTCGAGTGCAAAGCAAACGATGTATACTCGCTCGTCACCATCCACATACGCCAGGAAGAAGCCTCTGCCTATGAACAAGCTCTTACATTTATTATTCACTTACTGGAACGGGGATTTCCGAAACATTATAAAATCAAATTGAAATCTAGTGATAAGCAATATTTACCGATCAAAGGGCTGGCCAAGTCCGATACCCATCGTTTCTTCGCTAATGCACTGCAATATGCAGAACTGCATCCGCTTCTTGAGCAATATGCCCGTAAGGCGATTGAACAATTCGAATTTTATGCAGATACAGAAGGGGAAATGAACTGTATGACGGGCAGCTACGCAACTTTTGGGCTGGGACTCACAGATGAGCAGTATTTTCCATTAGTTGTGCACTACATGGATCATGTGGATGATGAGCATCAGCTAGTGCAGGATAAGTTCATCACTATGTTTGCCGAGAAATATGGTGTTACCACCCACTCTGCACCTATATTAGTTCATTGTCTACGCCGTGCTACAGATCGTTTGAAGCTGAAAATTCTGCCTGAGCTGGAAAGTGAGGACAAGCTTGCTCTGCTTGCACAGCAGATGAATGGCCTACAGCCTTACGAGGTTGAGCATGTGCTGTATCCAATCTGGGGCAAGGTCGAGAAATTAGCCACGCTGGCTCGTAAGGCGGATGGAAGACGTAAAGAGTTACTGCTTGAACTGTTGCAGGCTGCTGGGAAATAAACGGGTAAGCTCACCAACCAAGGAGGATGAGGAATGGAATCGTTGCAGCGAAGCGTATGGGTAGGTTTATCTACTCCAGAGAAAGAGGAGTGGATGCAGACGATCGTTCGTAAGCTACCAGAGCAGATGAGATATGATGGCCTACAGACATTTGAGCGGTATGGTCAGCGAACAGAGACCGGTGTATTCGTCTGTGGTGGGCAAAAGTTTGTATTTGTCCCAGGGGATCGTGTAACGCTTGGTTGGGATGGCTGGCAGGAAGGGATGAACGAAGCAACGTCTACCGATCTGCTTGAGACGGTGAGTGAGTATGGCATAGAGGATGTGGACTCGTTTCTCAGCGATCAGATGTCGCCTGTAAGGGAAGTAGAGATTGCCCCGATGCTGGTAGAGTGCTGTGCCCATTCACTTGGTTGGATCAAAGTGACAGAAGAAGAGGCGAGGAAGCAGGGCGATCCTGATTTTGCAGCAGCGTTGGAGGAGTTCAAGCAGGGGAAGCTGAACGAATATGAACAATATCAACAGTTTCGCTTGGTTCGCCACGGTGGAGATATCCAGATCTTATGGTTCAATGAAGATTTAACTCTGGAAGATCTTTTGGAGGAAACAGTGGAAGAGGAATTTGGTGTGCTTACCGAGGACGAGTGGGAGTATCTGTATGGAGGCGGATGCCGCACGTTATTTCCTTGGGGCGACAGCTTTGATTACACCTTAAAATTAAAGCACTTTGGTGACTTACAGGAAGCGGACAAGCTGATGGGCAATTCCACTGAACCTCCTCCTGCCTTGGTAGATGAGGCTGACCGACCCTATGATCTAGAGCTACCCAATTTCTTTGGGGTGCAATTTGTCGGTGATCCCTATACATACGAACTTACACTGGATGACGATGGAGATATGCAGCCCAAAGGTGGAGACGGTGGTTCCATGATCTGTGGTGGTATGGGGCCATTAGTCGGCTTTCTCCCCGCTGCTGCTGTATTTTATCGTGATACCAATGCAAGTGACCTGGACTGGGAAGATATGATGGATTGTATGCACTACAGGAGAGTGATTCGTTTAATAGGGGGTGCCCATTCCTAGACTGGCTTAGGATAGTGTATTAGGGCAGAATATGCTTGGTTCCAAAAGCACATAAAACAAAAGCCATACCCGTTAAGGACATCATACGTTCCTAGGGGTATGGCTTTCTATAATTCATTTTTCGAAAAGGCTGACCTGTTATCGAATATCCACAGACCATGCACCATCGGCTTGTACCGCGATTGCATATACGCCATCTGTTGTAATGTTCAAGCTCGTCGATCCTGAGTATGTACCTGTCTCATCGATCAGTCTTGTGTTGGAATCGAGGCCAACGGTTTTGTTAATATAAGCAGTGAAGCGGCTATCTCCTTTATGTTTGAAGGTAAATGTGGTTGTACCGCTTTTGATATATACAAATACCACATCATCTCCTTTGCCCTTTGTCTTGGCAGGGGCGTGGAGGGTGTCCTCCGGAATTTTCTGCGTTGTGTGCAACGTCCAGGCGCCGTCTGAAATGACATCCAACGTAAACTGTGCGTTTGTTGGAATGTGAACGAAGGATTTTCCGCTGTATTCCCCAGTTTTATCAAATAGTCGTGCGGACTCGCCATTTTCATTGGTCAAGTTAACTTGGAATGGGCCATCGCCTGTATGAGTGGCATCTATGGCGACCATACCATAATTCAGTGGAAAGGGATCCGTTATTCGATTGCCCTCAGCTTCAAATTGAACCGATCTGGCAAGATATTGTTCAAGAATCGGTTTGCCGTCTAATTCCTGATACAGTTGCTTCACTTGTTCATAGTCGTCTGCGGCTATGCTCTCAGCGAGTGTGAGCAGTGTGTCTTTGTTTTCAGGTTCATATTTGTTATTGGCGTATTCGGTAATACGTGCAGCCATCTCTTCTATATCCCCGGGGGAGATCACTCCTGCAACAGTCGCTTGTTTCATGTATTCTTCAGCCTCGGCCAATGCTTTATATTTTCCACCCGTATTTTGAATATCCTTATAACTAACGCTCTCACGACCTGAATTTGGGAATAAAATGTCCACCGTTATCAACCAAATGACTCCTGTAATAGATGCAGCAATAATATACCATTTGGGACTGTTCGTTGATTTTTTGTGAATGCGCCATGCCATGATGGTGAAAAAGAAGCACAGTAATAATATGAATATTGAAATAAAGATCATATGACTCTCCTGTTCGTTGTTCTGTAGATATTGTGCGTGCTTTGAAGCAGCATATTCCATTATAAACCAATACGTTTTGAAATGAAGCTGGACAAAAGCCCTTGTTTTCAGAACTGAGGAGAACATTTAGATAGGACAAAACACACATTGAATCTGCCTACATAGGAAGGAACAGAATGATGTGCGTTATGGCTGAACAGCTGGGTATGAAGAAGCACCGCGTGCTGGAAGCTGCACGCGGTGCGAAAATAGAAAGTTATTTATTAGATGTACTATAGTCGTGATGTGCTAACTCAAACTTATTTCAGCTTCTGCACAGAGACTGCCATTTGCTCCAGTTGTGCGTGAATCAATTGGTTGTTTGGCGAGCTTATCGTTACATAGCGATCATCCAGTTGGAAGGTCAGTAGATCGGTCTGATCGGGAGTATACCACTTGGCAGATACGCCATTTGGTAATTTTACCGTTTTTCCATCATAGCTGAATGAATAGTCTTTGGGCGATATCGTTACATTCATGCGATTGAATACAAAGTTTACACCATCACCACCAGCGCCTACACTTTTGAATATATCTCCGGCAACCATATGCTGCGGCGCATACGCGGTTTTGAATCCGTCGAACTTCGCAAATGCCTTGCGGATGTGATCCAGTTGTTGCTTAGTGTAGTTCACATCTGCGAAGGCCGTGATGCCTTGATCACTGTTGCTGTTAGCTTTCTGAACAGAGACCGCAACTTGCTGCAACTGCGCTTGCGTCAGCTTGTGGTCTGGGGAGCTAATGGTAACGTAACGATCATCCAGTTGGAAAGTCAGCATACCTGTTTTGTCTGGAGTATACCATTTGGCAGTAACCCCATTGGACAGTTTCACATTTTTGCTCGTATAGCCGTCTGAATAATCCCTTGGTGAGACATCTACTTTCATATGATTGAATATAAAGCTGACACCATCGCCACCAGCACCTACGCTTTTGAAAGTGTCGCCTGTAGTCATTTGTTGCGGTGCATAAGCCGTCTCGAAACCATCAAATTGGGCAAAGGCTTTTTGGATCGCTTCTTTTTGCGCTGAAGTATACGTTACATTGGTCAGAGCTGTTGGATTGTTAGTCGCTTGACCGATAATCACTTGTCCTTTTTGGCTGTCATAGGATACGGGTACATGCAGTGCATCAGCCAGTGCGCGTACAGGCAGATACGTGGAATTGTTATATGTGATTGGAGCTAGTTTGTTACCATTGCCATCTGTAGGTGAGTATGCCGCACCATCGACGTTGAAGCTGATTCCGTGGTTAAGATAGGCGGAGATTTTCTCCAGTTGTGTACCTGCAAATACTCCTGTTGCACCAGTTAACGTCATTCCCAGTACCATCATCGTTGCTACAGATTTCTTCATGTTTTTTTTCATCATCTATCTCTCCTTCAAGTTCGAATTGGTTAGTATCTTGTGGGCTCGCTGTCCCTTATGGCTTTATATTAAACCTGGAACATATCCAGAATAATTCTGAATTATCTCCAACTTGTAAACATATGTGTCATGGCTCACGATAAAGGAAAGGACATCTGATCTTAGAGTGCAAACGAAACGGTGAATATAAAAAGGAGGGGGCAGGATCAACATGGATCTGAAAACTATAGCGTCACATTATACGTTGGGGGAGATTCTGAATTGTACATCGATGCAGCAAGGGACAAGTTCATCAGCGATGTTGCTGGAGACCACGTTAGGTAGGTTTGTATTACGTCAGCTCAGGGATGAAGGACAGGCTTTGGCTGAATATGAAGTATACGAGGCACTGGCACCTGCAAAACTATCACCAAGCATCCTGTGTACGAAGGAAGGTCTACCTTATATTACCCTTGGGACTATGATATATAATGTTCAGACTTATATTGAAAAAGTAGTGCCGCAGAACTCGCTATGCTTGAATTATGTTGAGTTGGGTGAAGGGATTGCACGTTTCCATCAACGCATCATGCATCTGGATATGACTAGACTTGGTCAGAAGGATCGTTTTGCTCTACCTTCATTATGGGAAGCCGTAAGTGGGGATATTCTGAATTCGTCATCTGAGGTGATACGGCGTTTGGCAAGTCATGTGGAGGAATGTTGCGAGTATCAATCGAAGCATACGGCTGTAATACATGGGGATCTAGGGCTGTGGAATGTGCTATTCACGGACAGTCATATGTATATCATTGATGTCGGAGAAGTACGGCGTGGGAACCATCATTTTGACTTAGCAGCTATACTGTCTTCGACTTGTTCTTCCTCAATAACAGTGTGCGAGCTGGAGCAGCGAATGATTCAATTGGAACGTGGATATCGCTCTGAAGGGCGCGACGTTAATCTGGAGATTCTATACGAACAGATCCATCTATGGGTCATTCGTGGATTGTTAGCCATCATAAGAGAGAAGGGAATCATTGCTCCAATAATTCCCTATGTCGAGCGGAATCTAGCGTTTCTCGGTAAATGTCAGAAGGTAATGAGTTGAATTCAGAGTGGTGGATAGGATAGGATAGGATAGGATCAATTACTGGCTGAGAAAGATTTAGTTCACTAAATAAAGGATTAATCCACCTACGCCAAACACGATTGCAAAAACATATACATATGAAAGCCGGCTCAGATTTTGCTTGGTTTTGCGGTCATACTCAGGATTGCTGGTTTGATTCGCCTTCGAATTACCGATGATCAGCGTAGCGATTCCTCCGAATAAAGCGATAGCGATAACTAAAATATAGGGCAACAACGTATGCTCGACCTCCCTTTCAAAATAATAGATATGAATCGATACATATGTCGTTATACAAATAATACGTATGTTGCATAAGCCGCAATAACTAAACAGACAACCCCACCAATTCGAGTGGAGAATGTATAAAGAGAAGAAGGTTCCGTAGCATCAGAAGATTTCCACTTTTCCGTGATAACTCACAGAACAGATGGAGCAATTAACATAAGTAAGCCAACAAGACTGAAGCTAATGGTAATAGTCAAAATCATTTGAAGGCGCCTTTCTGTTGGTGAATTACAATAATTGGCGATTTCCCATATGTCATCATTATATCATACAAAAAAAGGAAGAGGGAGTGCCCTCATCCTAGATTAATCATTGATGTTCGAATGAACTTTTAAAATTTAAAAGATTGAATAATCCTTGTCCTGGCGGGCTTTCGCGACTCTCTTTTATGGGGGTTGCGATTTTTTTTTGAATTTGGAGTGATCCGAATCTGCAATCCCTACGTTACACCCTATGAAGATGACGACAAGGAAAGAAATGATACCCAAAACGACACAAGGAGTGAACACATGATGAAGATGAAAATGAAGAAGTTTATTGCACCTGTACTTAGTTTGACACTGTTGATGCCAGGGATTGCAGGAGCTGCTTCTGCACCACAGACACCAATGACAATGATGAAAGCATCGGTGAACACACCGGCTGCAGACCTTAGAGCGAACCTGGATCACCTATTGTCTGAACACTTTGCACTCGCCGTAACCGCGATGGCAAAAGCTTATGATGGAGCAAAGGATGCCGATGCAGCATACAAAGCACTGGATCAAAATGCACTGGATATGCAGCCAGCGATCGCTTCCCTATACGGTGACGCTGGTGCGAAGGAATTCGAACGTATCTTCCGTGCACATAACAAATACACCGATGATCTAGTGAAGGCTACCAAAATGGGTAACCAAACTGGCATCAAGCAAGCTCAAGCGAACATCAACGGTTTTGTGGATGAATTCTCAACATTCCTCAGTACAGCAACCGAAGGCAAATTGCCAAAAGCAGCAGCCAAACAGGCTTTGCAAGTACATGAAGATCTCGTGCAAAAAGTATTCGATGAATACGTTGCTGGAGATTATGCGGATGCATACAAGGCTTACCGTGAAGGCTTCAAAGAAATGTTCGACGTAAGTAAAGCACTTTCTACAGCGATTACTACACAAATGCCTGAGAAATTTGATCACACCAAAGCGGACACGAAAGCAGCTGATCTACGCTCTACGCTCAACCACTTGGCATCCGAACACTTTGCGCTCTCTGCTCTGCAAATGCAGGAAGAATACGATGGACGCACAGCAGCTTCCAACGCACTGGTTACAGCTGAAGCTGGCAACACAGCTGATTTCAAAGCAGCCATTGCATCCGTTTACGGTAACGATGGTGCCAATGCGTTCGAGAAAATTTGGGTAACCAACCACGTTAATGCACAGAGTGATTATGTAAAAGCTGTTAAAAACAACGATGCTACAGCTCGTGCAGCCGTAGAGAAACGTATTGATGGATTCACAACAGAGTTCGCAACATTCCTGGATTCTGCAACAGCAGGCAACCTGCCAAAAGCAGCAGGACAACAAGCGCTGACAACACATGAGAACCAAGTGCAAAAAGTCCTCGACCAATATGCAGCAGGCAATTATGATGCTTCTTACACGACGAATCGTGAAGGGTTCAAAGTGATGTTCGGTGTAGGTCAAGCGTTGGGTAACGCGATTGTGACTCAATTCAACGATAAGTTTCAAGAGCCAGCAGCTCCAACAACGCCTGCACCAGCTCCGGATATGACAACGGTATGGATGCAAGTGAACAGCAAAATGCTGAAAATTAACGATAAAACAACCAATATGGACACAACCCCAGTGCTCTGGAAAAACACAACCTACATTCCACTGCGTTTCCTGAGTGAAGGTATCGGTGCAACCGTGAAATGGAATAAAAAAGCACAGCAAGTCACGGTCATGGCTGGCAACGATACGCTCGAATTCTGGGTGAACAACAATGTGATGGAAGTTAATGGTGTGAAGAAAAACGTAGGCTCTACCGTATTTGTCAACAAAGATGGTCGTACGCAAGTACCACTGCGCTTCATTGCTGAGTTGCTGAACTGGGACGTGAAATGGGCACAAAAGGACGGTTCCATTACACTAACCAAATCGATGTAACTCGAAAAATTGAATAGAATGACTGTTGTCGATTACCAAACTAATCCAAGAAACTATGACTATATACTCTGAGGAGCGTAGCTCTTCTTACTCAGGCTTGTAATCATCATCTAATCATATTGTGCTGCCCACTACATGCTGCTCTAGGATGTAGTGGGCAGTTTTGTTATATAGCGATTTCGTTTCGGTAGATCATATATTGACTAGGATAAGCATATCCGATGTGATCATGAATAAATCCAAATAAATTCAAATATTTGGTATAATCATCAAGTAATGACTTACATAACAGCTTGGATAGCCGATGTAGCCTAGAATGATGTATGATCTATTTAGTATGAGCAAAATAAAAGGGGGACAGTGGAATGAGTATATCATCCAAACCGGAGCGTTCAGCGAAAAATGTGGACACGCGGTTATTCATTGCTTGGGCCGTTTCTGTCATTGCGACAGGCGGCAGTTTATATTTTAGTGAAATTAAAGGATACATTCCTTGTGATCTGTGTTGGTTCCAGCGCATTTTCATGTACCCGTTAACGATTTTGCTCGGGATTGCTTATTTCAAGGATGATGTGGGCATTGCCAAATATGTACTGCCGCTCAGCTTTGTTGGTGGCGGAATATCGCTATATCATGTTACGATCCAGCGTATCTTCTCAGCTACAGGTAATGCCGTGGCTTGCGGTAAAGTTCCTTGTTACACCGATTATCTGAATTGGTTCGGCTTCATTACGATTCCTCTGCTCGCTCTAATCGCTTTTATTATCATCATTGTAGCGCTGTGGGGTATTGGTAAAGCATCCAAATCTTCTTTGTAAGAAAGGATAGATGGTTGATGAGCGGACATATCCGTAGGTGCATGTCTTTTATTATGTTGATTGTATTGACCGCGGCTTGCTCTTATCAGGATCAGAATGCATCGGGTGAGATGCCGGTCATGATCAAAGTACAACTCATGGTTCCGGAACAGGTCTCACCGGGTGAGCCTGTGCCTTTACAGTTGAAGCTGACACAGGGGGACGCGCCAGTTAGCAATGCGGATCAAGTGCAGTTCCAGATCTGGAACAAGCTTAATGAGCCTGCTCCGGTGTCGCCGGAAGAAGGCTATATGACTGTTGAGAAGCTGGAGGAACAAGGGGCTTTGACGGCCAGAGAAGTGGAAGATGGAATCTACGAGGTAGAGTATACATTTGAAGAACCAGGCTCTTATGTGGTTCAAGCTCATGTAACACATGGGTCTATGCACAGTATGCCGAGAAAGAATGTTGAAGTGAAATAAAGCGGGCGTAACGGTCATTGGTTTAGCGCAGGAGTGTCCGTAAAATTATAATATTAACCTTGACCTTGAAGTATACTTCAAGGTTTATTTTATATGTATCCTAGGGATGAGGGATGTGAAGGTTCACCTCCAGAGTATAGGAATTATACAAGACATACATCAGGGTAAGAGTATAGCGTGTGAAAGGACGGTGAAGTTGAGGTGGGCATGATGACAAGAGGAGAACTAGCCAAGCGTACTGGACTCAGTATGGCGACTCTCCGGTATTATGAAGATAGCGGGGTTCTACCTGCACCGATCCGTGCATCAAATGGATACCGTAAATATTCTGAGGATTACGTGGTCAAAATCAAATTTATTAAGGATGCTCAAGCATTGGGTTACTCTTTAAAAGAGATAAAGGAGACACTACAACTACTCAGCCAAGAGGATATGGACAGTGAAGTTCTGAGAGTATTGGTTCGCGATCGAATTGCAGATATTCAACAGCATATCAATAATCTAAAGGACATGCAGACACTTCTAGCTTCATTGCTCTTAACGCCAGAATCCGAAATCCATACTTATATGGAATCTTTCCGTGATAACTCAGAGGAAGCGGACGGCTCTTCCAAGCCACAAGAATGACATGGATACACTTCATATATATCGAAAAGAACCCCTTTCCCAACGTTTCGGAGAAGAGGTTCTATTTGTTTTGATTACAGCATGATGCATTATTCATTTACATAAAACCCGCTTCCCGTAAAAAATGATGCACAATCTGGCGCTGATACTTGATCCGCACGGAACGCTTTAAGCTCCAACACGTCTCCACAGTGACGGTGCGAGCCTGTAGAAGCCTTGCACCCGCTGTGCGTGCCGATCCAGGCAGTTCATGCTGCTTCAGATTGAAATGTCTGTCCTGGTTCGTGATGGAACGATTCATTTGTTTAATGATGCGTTTGCATACTGGAACCGCACGACTGCCGGGATTAGTAATCAGCGTTTGTCCAAGAACACGAGAACTGAGCTGGGATAAGCCATTGGCTTCATGCAGATCTAACCACCAATCTGGTTGATATTGACGGGCGAGATGAAAGACTGCTGAGGCAAGGAGATGCTTGGCTTTACCTGAGATTCGGCGTGGAAAGGTACGATTCAGATCTGGCTTGCCTCTAATTTTCTTCCGATATGCCTGTTGGTGCACCCGTGGAATGATGATGAGAAGCCCGCGCTGGATGATGTGCCGTCCTGCGATACAATCATCGGCGAGCTGCTGCGCAGCAGCCATACTGGCTGTTTCATTACCGTGTACTCCCGAGGTAATCAGCATTACCGGGCCAGGGTTCACTCCGCGCACAACATAATAGGGGGTAGCATGTACGCTGGATGAAGCAAGGATATGTTTGTTGACAAGCATGAGGCTCACCTCCGTTACTACAATACGTCATGTCCTTCTTGTCTGTAACGGCACTTCAACAGCCGCCTGTCTTATCTTTTGCAAAATGGGTAGCACACCAAATACTTCATCTGGTTAAATACCAATTAATCCCTTCACAGGGAAGACATTTTTTTGCCACAATTCGGGATTTATGCCCCTGTTCAAGAGTGCGTCACAAGACAACAGGCTGTCTGTTCCTTTATAATTAAGAAGGTATTGTCGTAAACGTTTACAACTTGAGTTATTTAAATTTAAAATATTACGCCGGCCACGTGCCTGACCAATGAAGATACAGAACGATCAATCCGGCAAGAGAGAAGGATGTCATGAAGAAAATTGCATGGGTCACCGATAGTACGAGTACACTGGATCCTGTTTTCGCTGAGCAAAATCATGTTTATATTGTACCGCTGCGTGTTGTATTTGGAGAGGAATGTTACCGAGAATCAGAGGATATAACACCGGAACTATTCTATGAAAAGCTGGAGACAGCATCCAAAGCCAGTAGCTCACAGCCGCCAATCGGCGAGTTCATTGAATTGTACGAGTCATTGAAGGATCAATACGATGAGATCATAACCATTCATTGTTCTACTGCGCTTAGTGGTACATTACACACATCTATGCAGGCTGCGGAAATAGCAGGTGTGAAGGTGACTGCAATTGATTCAATGGCAGGTGCATATCCTCATCGGGAGATGATCCTGCAAGGTTTGGAGTGGCAGAAACAAGGCGCTAGTGCAGCCGAGATCAAAGCTAACATTGAACAGATGATTGAAAATATGTCCTTTTACCTTATTCCGGCCAGTCTTCAGAATCTTCATCGTAGCGGGCGAGTATCCGGAACACAACTTGTCTTGAGTCAGTTATTGAAGATTCATCTGCTGTTGCGATTTGAGGAAGGCAAAGTTGTTGTGAACGAGAAAATTCGTACTTTCAAACGTGCGAAACAACGTATGCTGGATGTGCTGAAAGTGGATATGGAAAAAGTGAAGCATGTATGCATCATGCATGCCAACAATCCAGATGAAGCTGTGACGATCAAACAGCAGATATCCGAATTGTTACCACGGCTCAAGACCGAGATTATGCCATTTATACCTGTGGTCGGTATTCATGCAGGCGCAGGCACGATTGGTCTATGTTGGTTCAGAAATGAGCACCTATAGATTCCATTTTAGATTACATTGTAGATAACATCAGTACCTAGTTTAGGTCTTGATATGATTATAAATTAATCCCATATACCGGTAGGATGCCCTTGAGGTACAGCAGTTGCAATTGCTGAGTTCAAGTAGTATTCTGCCGGTTTTTTCTATGTTTAATTCAGTGATAAGAAGAGCATGAACGGCAGACATCCTTTCATTGCCAATTGAAACAAAATGTGAGGTAATAAAGATAAATGAATATGTTGGAGGGGAATGTTGTGTCAAGTCACCGATTGTTGCTTGTTGAAGATGATCGTTCGATTAGTGAAATGGTAGGTCCTTATTTGGAAAAAGAGGGCTATGACGTTTCATATGCCTATGATGGTTATGAAGCGGAGGAGCAGTTCAAACAGGCGAAGCAAGCATACGATCTGGTTATTCTAGACCTGATGCTGCCTCGCAAAAATGGCATGGAAGTGTTGCAGACGATCCGCTCGGTCAGCTTGGTGCCAGTACTCATTCTATCGGCCAAGGATGGGGAGGTAGACAAGGCGTTAGGGCTTGGATTCGGCGCAGACGATTATCTAAGTAAACCCTTCTCGCTAATTGAACTGACTGCCCGTATTAAAGCAGCGATCAGGCGCGCCAACTATACGGCTCAGCCTATAGAAACTCCCAACGCACCTGTGCAGCATGAACGTCTGGAGTTCGGTGGGTTGGTAATGAACATGGACACCTATGAAGTGGAGCGAGAAGGCGCTGCTATTCGATTAACCTCTAAAGAATTTGGTATTTTGAAATTGTTAGTTACCCACCCAGGCAAAGTGTTTACGAAGGCTCAGATTTATGCTGCGGTATGGAATGATCAGTATTATGGGGACGAGAACATTATTAACGTACATATGCGTCGTCTGCGCGAGAAGATTGAACGGGATCCTTCAGCGCCTCAATATATTAAGACGTTGTGGGGCATCGGGTATAAGCTGGAGGTGGAACAGACATGATGCTCGTCCTTTTGGGCATTTCTACGGGAGGGTTAGCACTCGTTGTCGTGATCTTAGCCATTAAATTGGCTCAACGTAGCCAGCAAATGAACTATATTCACCTTAAATTGGAACATCTGTTGGATCAGGGGACATACGAGCGATTGTTAGTGTTCAGCAACGATGCTCCCATCCAGCAGCTTCTTCGTGATATTAATCAAGTTCTGGATTACGCCCACCGAGCTGGAGCTCGTTATGCTAATCAGGAGAAAGAGATGCGTAATATGCTGTCCAACATCTCCCATGATCTGAAAACACCGTTAACGGTTGTACTTGGATATAGTGAAACACTGCTACATAGCCCAGCATTAACGGATCAAGAGCGAGAGGTTATGATTGGCAAGATCCATGATAAAGCCCAAGAGGTGCTACGTTTGATCCACTCCTTCTTTGACCTGGCGAAGCTGGAGTCAGGTGATATGGAGCTGTCCATGACTCGGGTTAATCTAAGTGAGCTATGCCGACTGAAGATGATTTCCTTTTACGAGATGCTAACGGGACTTGGCTTGGAAGTGAAACTGGACATCCCCGAAGGAGATCTCTTCGTGCAAGCGAACGAGGAAGCGCTTGACCGTGTGCTGAATAATCTTATTACCAATGCGATGAAATATGGATCTGACGGCAAAATGTTAGGACTCTCCCTTCATCATACGAATAGTGACGGCGTGTTGCTGGAAATATGGGATCAGGGAAAAGGTATTCCGGAAAGTGAGCATAGCCGTGTATTTGAGCGAATGTATACGCTGGAGGACTCCCGTAATCGACAGTACCAGGGAAGCGGCCTAGGTCTCACCATCACCAAAAGATTGGTTGAGCGCATGGGAGGTAGCATTGAATTACGGAGTGTTCCGAACCAACGAACCGTATTTTCCATCTCTTTGAAGCCTTGTTAGGGGAATATATCTTGGAATAAATCAAGATTAAGGTTTTTGTAAGAAATGATTAATAGAAAAGAAGACATTTCTCTTTACAATACAGATATCAGAACCCGGTAGTGAGTATTCATTTAGAGCAGTTTCATCAATAAGACTGAATGAAGCTGCGTACGTTCAACTAAACTTTTTACACGAGAACGGAGAGGACAGAAATAACGAGAAGAAGCGAAGCGTTCGCCTTTATCCCCGGATTTTCCCTTTGCAGAAGGGATTCAAAAAAATCTGGGGATAACAGCGATCGGAACGTTATTCTGTCATCGCAGTGGTAAGTGTAACACTCTTTAGTTGATTCTATATAGATTCTTGAACAACCACAAAAGGGATCGTAAAGGAGAACATGAGATATGACTTATATTGCACGTACGATAGGTGTGTCCAAGACATATGAAGGAATAGAAGTGGTGTCCGACGTTAATATGAATATTAAGCAAGGGGAAATTTACGGCTTCCTGGGACCGAATGGTGCGGGCAAAACGACGATGATGAAAATGCTGACGAACCTAGTGAAGCCAACCTTTGGCGAGATTGAATTGTTCGGAGAAAAATTAACACCCACCTCCTACGAAGTGTTGAAGCGGATGGGAAGTATTATCGAATACCCCTTTTTCTACGATAAATTATCGGCTAGAGATAACTTGGAGCTTCATTGTGAGTACATGGGCTTCCACAACAAGAAAGTGATCAACGATATGATAGAAAAGGTGGGCCTGAAGGATACCGGGAAGAAAGCCGTTCGTGATTTCTCCCTTGGGATGAAGCAAAGACTCGGTATTGCGCGAGCACTCATCACAACCCCTGAACTGCTCATTCTAGATGAACCAATCAATGGGCTTGATCCTGTCGGGATTAAGGAAATGCGGGATTTATTTAAACGTCTCAGCACGGAATACCGGATCACCTTGTTAATCTCAAGCCATATTCTCGGAGAGATTGAGCAGATTGCTGATACGGTAGGGGTCATTCGCGGTGGGAGATTAGTAGAGGAAGTGTCGATGGAAAGTATCCGCGGTCTTCACACTGAGTACGTGGAGTTACAGGCTGTGGATATCCGCAAAGCAACTTATGTTATTGAACATCAGCTTGGACTCCAAAACTTCAAGTTAATGGATGAGCAGACGTTACGCATCTATGATACGGGTCTTGTTCCGTCGCAGTTAACCAGCCAGCTAATCGAGCATGGTGTACAGATTGAGTCCATCTTCAAACGATCACATTCATTAGAAGAACACTTCCTGAATCTCGTGAAGGGAGATGGAGACGTTGCTTAAGCTCATTGAACTGGAGATGCGGAAACACCACTTTTCTAAAAATCTGATTGCAGCGGGGATAGCTAATATTGTTATCTTTGGGTTTTTAGCCATGATTGCTTTCGTGGATTGGGGAGCGGATGACTATGCTTATTCGAACTATGCGGTATCCTTTATGCTCATTGATGTATGTGCGAGAGCGACCTTTATCGTATTTGCCGGAGCGCTGTTATCCAAGTTCATTATCCAAGAGTACCGGAATAAAACGATGAACGTCATGTTCACCTATCCGATCAAACGCCATAAAATTATCGCTGCCAAATTGATTATCATATTTGGGTTTACCTTCTTTATGATCATGTTCACCGATTTATTGATGGGGGCAATCCTATTGACCGTGAATCATTACTATCCTTTTGTTACAGACTCATTAACGGCCAATGAAGCATGGGGGTTGTTATTGAAGTATAGTATTAGCTCTCTGTCTGCTGCGGCTATGGCGCTAATTCCATTGTATTTCGGTATGCGTAAAAAGTCGGTTACAGCCACGTTGGTCTCTTCGATCATTTTAGTGTTTATTATCTGTTCAGGTGGTAGCGGATCCTCGCTTTCGCTGAATTCCATTATTATTATCCCTATTACCTTAGGGGCGATTGGTTTATGGATTGCATCCTTGTCGATGCATCGTCTAGAGACAAAAGACGTGAACTAAAATCCTGCTCAAAAGCATACCCGGTATGGCTTCAGATGCCATTGACATCCGCTCGTACAAGGGATAGGATAATGTCAACTGAAACATGAAGGAGAATGCAACTACCATGACGATTCCAAAAACTTTGACAATAGCTGGTTCAGACACAAGCGGCGGTGCAGGAATTCAAGCCGATTTGAAAACTTTTCAGGAGCTAGGTGTGTACGGTATGACCGTATTGACTACCGTTGTGGCAATGAAGCCTGAAACTTGGGATCACCAGGTATTTCCTGTTGAATTAAATGTAGTGGAAGCACAGCTTCGTACGGTGCTAGACGGTATTGGATTTGATGCAATGAAGACGGGCATGTTGGGCTCTGTAGACATTATTGAGCTTGTGGCTAAACATATTCGTCGCAGCGGGCTACCACAGATTGTGATCGATCCGGTAATGGTCTGCAAAGGTACAGATGAAGTGTTGCAGCCTGAAAATACAGAAGCGATGATTGAGTTTTTGCTGCCAGGCGCAGATCTCGTTACTCCGAATTTGTTTGAAGCTTCACAACTCGCGAAAAGTGGCCCAATTCGCTCGAAGGAACAGATGGAAGCTGCTGCATCCATCATCCATGACCAAGGGGCGAAGCATGTCCTAATTAAAGATCGTGGTGTAATCAATCCAGGTAAAGCGATGGATCTTCTCTATGACGGTAAAAACTATGAATGGTATGAAGCTGATGTTGTTGGCTCTGGTTACACGCACGGAGCAGGATGCACAACCTCTGCAGCGATTACCGCAGGTTTGGCACGCGGTCTGACCGTGAAAGAGGCTGTTCGTGAAGGGAAAGCCTTTATTACTAAAGCGATTGCGGGTGGATTCCCACTGAATCGTTTTGTTGGCCCGACACTGCATGCGGCACACCGCTTGGAGCATCAACGTTAATTCGCGACAGGTGCGATTCATGCCAGAGACGATAGGTCTTTAATTTCATGGTGGTTGTCAATGAGCGGTGAAAGGCTCGTTGATGGCCACCTTTTTGTGTTATTTTTTAAAAATAGCAACATTCGGTATGTGTTAGGCGTTTATATCAAGCCGTATAAACGCTTTAAGAAGTTGTTGGACACATGAACGACACACCGAATCGTTATGTTATTATCAGAAATTAAAAAGGAGAGTCGGCCATGGTCAGAACAGTGCTTCTGGTGGAAGACGAAAGCCGCATTCGTGAGATTGTGGCCGATTATTTTATAAAAGAACAGTGGAATGTCCTAGAAGCCGAGCACGGATTCGAGGCACTTGAACAGTTAGAACAACATGAAGTGGATTTGGTTATTCTGGATGTGTTGATGCCGGAGATGGATGGATGGACACTTTGTGGTCATATTCGATCTCAATCGACCGTACCTATTATCATGCTGACTGCGCGATCGGAGGATGATGATAAGATTCACGGTTTCCAGCTTGGCGTGGATGATTATGTAACCAAACCGTTTAGTCCTCGTGTACTTGTGGCTCGTGCAGAGACATTAATGAAAAGGGTCGAAGGTGCCGTTAGTAAAGATCAGAGTGTCATTCGATTTGGACACGTAACGTTGGACCCTTGGGCGAGAAGGCTTGAGCGAAACGGCGTAGAGATTGAATTGGCACCCAAAGAATATGAACTATTGCTCTATCTAACACGAAATCAGGGACTTGTGTTATCCCGTGATGCGATATTGAACCGCGTATGGGGCTATGATTTTGATGGGGACTCTCGAGTGGTCGATACACACATCAAGAAACTTCGCAGCAAGCTTGGTGAAGAGGCCAAATGTATCCGTACGGTGATTGGTACCGGCTATCGATTTGAGGTTGAGGCATGAGACGTACCGGTGTAACGATGAAGCTGTTTCTGGTGATGGCGGGGTTCTTGCTCCTACTCTACGGAACTACTGTGATTGCTCAGCTGGTATGGTTCCCGGACTTCTACCAACACCAGAAGATTACCAGCATTAAGAAAAAATTGTCGAGATTCGAACAACAGTATTCCGCAGGACATTGGAATGATATACAACTGGCGAAGGAAACTGGCAAATTCATGCGTCAGAATCAGTCTCATCTGGTCATCCTGACCAACACTGGCAAGCTCGTGAATGATCCATTTCACATTACGTTGCTGCAAGAGGATGGTTCGGAAGTAGAAGTGTCGCTGTCCCTTTTTATCAACAGTGAAAATGCGGGCTGGATTGCTTCCCACCTGAAATATGGACAGCAATTGACCATAACGGGATCAGCCAATGGATTGCATGAACCGATGATCTATCCCTTCAAGATCAAAGACAACAACACTTCGGTATGGGGGACAGGGAGCTTCGAAGAATTGAATGAACCTGTGCAGGAGTGGTCTGGCATATTGACCAAAGTCGTTCTTCCCAACCTGGGAACATGGAGTCAGCGGCAAGGTTTACTCGTGCAAGCGTTGGATAGTTTCTTCCCTCTTTCATCAGAGAATCAACTTAGTCTGAAGAATGGGAAGATGTTAAATCAGGAATGGACGGATAGTTGGAGTGGAGTACGTAATGTAATCGCCATAGCCCCAGTTCGCAATGCTGAATCAGGGGAACAACAGCTTATCTTCTCGTTGACATCTCTGCAGGAGATGCGTGAAGCCAATGAAGCGACAAGGTTATTCTATGGGTATTTCGGAATTGCTGCATTTGTACTCATATTGTTCCTGGCTCTGTTACTATCGCGTATCGTTACGAAGCCACTACTGGCACTGAATCATGTGGCGAAGAAGATGTCAACGTTAGACTTCACTGTAAAATCACCTATTCGGCGTAATGATGAGATCGGTAGTTTGTCTGAAAGTCTGAATGCTCTGTCGACGACACTTGGGCAGACGCTGGAGGAGCTCCGACAGGCGAATAGTCAGATGCGCACAGATATGGAGATGAAGCAGCGGATCGAGAAGCGACAGCGTGAATTTTTTGCAGATGCCTCGCATGAACTCAAAACGCCAATCAGTATCATCAAAGGATATTCTGAAGGGCTAAGAGATGGTGTAAGTGAGAACAAACGTGAACGCTACATTGAGATTATTGCAGATGAAGCTGTAAAAATGGAAACGATGGTCGAAGAGATGCTGGATCTTGTTCGGCTAGAATCGCAAGCCATTAAGCTGAACACCGATGCAGTAGCTCTCGGAGATATGATAGAAGATATTGCTGGACGTCTGAGTCCACAATTGAAGGGAAAAGAACTTCATGTCGTGTTGGTCTCCACAACAGAGCAGACCGTTGAGGGAGATCGCAGTAAGCTGGAGCAAGTAATTTACAATATGCTGATGAACGCGATCCGCCATGCTGTGCCACAATCAGACATCTTGATTGAGATTAGCCGTCTGGAAGGTCAGGTTCGTATCTCTATCGAGAACAAAGGTGAAGGTATATCGGAACCTGAACGTCAGAATATATGGGAACGATTTTACCGGGTAGAACGTTCACGTAATCGCAAAATGGGGGGAACCGGGCTTGGCCTGGCCATTGCGAAGCAGATTCTGGATCTACATGGATGTCGTTATGGAGTTGAGAATACACCAGACGGAGTCCGCTTCTATATTATTTTTCCTAATGCCTAGTTAGAAAGGGAGTTAAGTCTTATGAAATCTTTGCCATCAATTTTAACCTTGGGTAATTTAACTTCGGGTATGCTGGCGGTCATTATGGCCATACATGGGGAATTTGCACTTGCTGTAATGTTGATCTGGGTTGCAATGTTCTTTGATTTGTTTGACGGTTTTGCTGCTCGTAAATTGCACTGTGAAGGGGAATTTGGCAAAGCACTAGACTCCCTTGCTGATGTGATTTCATTTGGTACAGCTCCGATACTGATTCTGTATCTGAACGTTATGAACGGAGGAAGTATTTTGGCGATGGCACTCACGGCTCTGTTTCCGATCTGTGGTGCTCTCCGACTGGCACGCTACAATTGCCAGAAGACAGCGAGTCAAGGTTTTGTCGGCATGCCGATTACATTTGCGGGTGGCCTAATGTCCTTTTTCGCGCTATGGAGCCCTTATTTTACTCTTGGTGTAGCCTATCTCGTCATCGTTGTGTTATCTGGTCTAATGGTTAGCCAAATTCGATTCCCCTCTCTAAAACAGGTATTGACCCCTCAAGAGAAGGATATCGTGGAACCGAAATAAGGAGCGAGTCAGTGATGGAATTTGCAAAAGAATTTATTGGTCAGTACGGCTATTTCGCAATCTATGGACTACTGGCTCTGGGTGTAATCGGTATGCCTATACCGGACGAGGTGATGATGACGTTTGTCGGTTATCTTGCCTCGATCTCGGTTTTGAATTATTCGGTAAGTATTGTTGTCAGTTTTGGTGGTGCGTTCACCGGTGGACTGCTCAGCTATATGATTGGCAAGAAGGCCGGCAGGCCGCTAGTCGTGAAATACGGTAAATGGGTGGGGGTAAACGCCAAACGGCTGGTCAGGGTAGAGTCCTGGTTTATGAAGTATGGGTACTGGTCCATCGTTCTAGGCTACTTCATTCCCGGGATTCGTCACCTGATGTGCTGCTTCTCAGGAATCAGCCGTATGGCTATGGGGAGATATATCCTCTTCTCCGGCATCGGTGCATTTCTATGGTGCGTTGTGTTCATATCGATTGGATTCTATGTTGGAGTGTTGACTTAAAATCGGACAGCCTATCAGCGTGATGGGCAAGCTAAGCTAAAGACCTTTTTTGTGCAAAGGGTCTTTTTTGTTTTTTCTAACATACGGTCGCTGTGGATTTACTGATGTGTGGCTATGATAGGATTGTGGCGAGTACTTACTGTTATATGGGTAGGATATCTTAAATTCATTTTCTATTCTAGATAGTACTCTGGAGTTCGATTTCTTTCTCTAGGGCTTCAGCTCGACATATAAAAAAGAAAAAAGCCGTTTCGCCCATTTCTACCACCTTCGTGTTGAGGGGGAGAATGGGTCAAAGCGGCGTGTGCTTCACGACCGATATATTGCATTTTATTAAGCAAGTATAGCTTTAAATAAGGAATGTTTTCAATACTTCACCTGTTTAAACTTAAGCAACCTTGCATCTCCCAGCGTACGTGGTGCCCCGCTCCAAGACTCGATCACTTATCCAGAAATATTCGATTCTTGCTGAATCTCTTGTTCAATCTTGCGTTCGCCCTTTTTTCGACTAAACGTGATTTTGAGCAGTGGTGGTGTTACCAGAGTCGTAATAATAACCATAATCACAACACTGGTGAAATACTCGGAGTCCAGCAGCCCAGAAGCAAGCCCAGTTGACGCAATAATAAGTGCGACCTCTCCCCGGGATATCATACCTGAGCCTATAGCTAGGGACGACTTTCGATCAAAACCAGTGAGCAGAGCACCAGCTCCACCGCCGAGCAGCTTCGTTACAATGGCGATCAAACTGATTACGACAATAAACCAGATTTGAGAACCAACGCCATCAAACTGCACATTCAGTCCAATACTCACGAAGAATACAGGAACAAAAATACCGTAAGCAATCGGTTCTAGCTTGGTCTCCACTTCATGCTTGAAGCTTGTCTGGGAAATAGCGATTCCTGCGGCGAACGCACCAATGATGCCTGCAACGCCCATCCATTCTGCAAAGTAGGAGAATCCGAAGCAGATGATCAGACCTGCTGTAATAACGGTTTCAGTTACCTTGAGCGGCTGCATCCATTTCATAATTCGTGGAACAAGGAACCATCCGGCAGCGATTATGATAACAAAGAACAATAACTTCTTACCAATAAGCAGGCTAATTGAAATATCTCCAGCACCTGTTCCGAGCAAGCTCATCATGACAGCCAGTAAAACAACAACCAGCACATCATCTACGACAGCCGCTCCCAGAATCGTCGTTCCTTCCCGTGAACTGAGCTGATTCATGTCCTTCAACGTTTGCACCGAAATACTCACCGAGGTAGCGCAGAACAGAAGTCCGAAGAACAGAGCATGGGTCTGGGACATGCCGAAACCAATAGCCGCTCCATAACCACCGATAAAAGGAAGAATTACTCCACCGACAGCAACTGCAAAAGCAGCCTTCCAATTTTTCTTCAATTGCTCTAGATCCGTCTCAAGACCCGCAATAAACATTAATAATAGTACTCCGATCTCGGCCATATAGTGAACGAAATCGGATTTGGGTACCCAGTTCAGTAGAGCAGGACCAAGGATAACACCAACGATTAATTTCCCCAGCACAGATGGTTGACCAAGTCTTACCGATAGGTCACCCGCGAGTTTAGTGAAAATTAGAATCAAAGCAAGAGATAAAATAAATTCCATACATGTACTCCTCTCCGACATTAGCGTTTATAGGTTGCCTCACCAAGGCCGCTTCATACCAGCGAATAAACAAAAAAATGGCATGTTAGGGCAGTGATAACCGCACCCTGACATGCCAATAGAAGACAAGAAGGGGCCTTGGTGACAGGCTCCTCCTTGTTAAACGAGTATGTGATTAATGACATTAATTATAACAGAATTACACTCTACGGTAAACAACCAGCACACCTCATTCATTAGAATCTACGCCGTGGGGCACGATAACATCATGTGGTGGACATTTTTGTTCAGAGTGTTGTCACTTAACAGCCGACAAATGCCGAGATATAATGACATAGAACATAGAAGTTAGGATATGAGGAGGATTTTACATTGGGCAAACAGGCCAAAGGGGACCCGAACAAGCAATCGAACCAAATTACCCCGACCAGTAATAAAAATTTTGCAGGTATTATCATCACCATTTCCATTCTCGCCAATGTCATTATTTTATTGTTGTTCTTTGCGCCATCGATCGGCTACAAGGGAAGTGTAGACTTTGATATTACCATACTGCCGCGTTTTAATGCTGTATTTAACAGCTTCACCTTCATCTTCTTGCTAGCGGCACTAATTGCCATTATCAAACGAAATGTGAAACTACACAAACGGTTTATTATTGCCGCATTTTCGACGACAATGTTATTCCTTGTAACGTATTTGTCATTCCACTACCTCTCCCCGGAAACTTCAAAATATGGCGGAGAAGGTATCATTCGTTCCATTTATTTCTTCATCCTGATTACGCACAGTATTCTGGCAGCGTTGATTGTACCATTGGCTCTATTCACCCTGGTATGGGGCTGGACGAATCAATTGAAGAAACACCGTAAAATCGCTCGTTGGACCATGCCGATCTGGCTGTATGTCAGCTCTACGGGTGTTGTAGTCTACCTGATGATGGCACCATATTATTAATGTCATAAATAAAGTTTAACGAAGTATATCCCTGTAGCACTTGCGGGTAATGTTTCCATGGAAGGAGGTTCACGGTCATGTACAGAGTTGTATTAATTCGCCATGGACAGAGTATGTGGAATGTAGAAAATCGTTTTACGGGCTGGACGGACGTGGATCTGACCACAGATGGGTACGGAGAAGCCCGTAAAGCAGGTAAGATTTTGAAGGAGCAGGGCTTTGATTTTGACTATGCTTATGCTTCTGTACTGAAACGTTCCATACGAACATTGGATATCGCATTAGATGAGATGGATCGCATGTGGATTCCTATTACGAAGACATGGAAACTGAACGAACGCCACTATGGTGCTCTGCAAGGCTTGAACAAACAACAGACCGCAGTCAAGTACGGGGAAGATCAAGTGATGGAGTGGAGACGCTCCATTAGCGTTTCGCCCCCAGCTCTAGACGAGACGGATGAACGTTACGTTCAAGATCAGGACAAGTATGCCCGATTGGGTTGTACCATTCCTCGCACGGAGAACTTACTGGATACATCGAAGCGGGTTCTGGAGTATTGGGACAACGAGATCAAACCGGTTGTATCGGCTGGTAAACGGGTGCTTATCTCTGCTCATGGCAATACGCTCCGTTCATTGGTCATGCACTTAGATCAGATGTCTGAAGCCGATGTAATGGCGCTTAATATTCCAACGGGCATTCCGCTTGTCTACGAATTGGATGAGGATCTTCATCCGATCGGACACTTTTATCTGACAGCCGATGGTTCAACGTATAAGCATGAAGAAATGACTCATGTGGCAACACCATCAGATTAATATTCAAGACGAGATGACCCCTGCATTCACATGTGGGGGTCATTTTTTGTGCGTTTAGCGAATCAACTTCATTTCATAACATAACACTTTAGCTGGGTTAAATCAGGACAAGCTATGGATCATACCCGTTCAATTAGCCTATATAATTACTTGCATAATTTATGTCTTAAGTGAGATATGAGATGAATATATCGTATTATTTTATTTTTTCAATGGCTTATTCAGGACGTTTCGATTTCGGCACAACGGGTAAATTTCAAACAAGACACGATGTACATTTATCCTTAAAGGAGGAAGAACACATGTCTAAACGTAAAGGAATTATCATGACAGCTATTGGTGCAGGCGTAACGTATCTGATGAGGAACAAGCAGGCAAGAGATAAGTTGTTTTCGACAGTCTCAGGCATGATGAAAGGCTCCAGTTCTTCAACTGGCAAGAGACCACAGCGTATAGATATTAAATAAATCCATCTAATCAACATGTAATGTCAAGCCCAGGCTAGCTAGTCTGGGTTTTTGTTTGCGCTCTACATCCAATTCACTTTACTTTATTTTCCCCTTCGGAAAAGCGAATCAAAAAAATCTGGAGATAACAGCGATCGAAAGGTTATTCTGTCATCGGAGCGACAAGTATGAATATTCTTTAGATCAGCATATATAGATGCTGCTTTTCAAAGTACAGGATGCGATTTTTGCAATGAAGAATGATACAATGGATACTTGCAGAAATTATATGAGGTGGTGCACATATGAAAAAAAATCGTCTAGGCTCATCCGAATTGATGGTGGGAGAGATTGGTCTTGGCTGTATGTCGCTCGGAACGGATGTGAATCCTGCCGTAGCCCTGATTCATGAAGCGTTGGATCACGGTGTGAATTTGATCGATACAGCCGATCTGTATGACGCGGGGCGCAATGAAGAGATCGTAGGACAAGCGATTAAGGGACGCCGTGATCAGGTTATTGTAGCAACCAAGGTGGGGAACCGCAGAATACAAGGTCAAGAAGGTTGGGCATGGGATCCATCCAAGGCGTATATCAAACAGGCGGTACATGACAGTCTTAAACGTCTCCAGACTGACTATATTGATCTGTATCAGCTGCACGGCGGTACCATTGAAGATCCAATGGAAGAGACCATCGAGGCATTTGAAGAACTTAAGCAGGAGGGGCTAATTCGTTATTACGGTATTTCCTCAATTCGACCTAATGTCATACGGGAATATGTGAGAAGAGCTCAGATTGTAAGTGTCATGAACCAATACAGCCTAGTGGATCGCCGAGCGGAGGAAGAGGTATTGCCGTTATTGGAGCAAAAGGGAATTAGTGTGATCGCCCGCGGGCCAGTGGCAAGTGGAGTACTCGCTGATTCTGGCGCAGCTAAGGTTGATAAAGGTTATCTGGACTATACGCCGGCTGAGCTTCACAGCATTCGGGAAACGCTGGGACGTTATGTTACGGACGGGCGCAGTTTGACCCAAACGGCAATTCGATATGCCTTGTCGCATCCAGCCGTAGCGGCGGTTGTACCTGGCGCGAGTTCTAGAGAACAATTGCTGCATAATATTGCTGCTTCAGCATCAGCACCACTCACAACAGCGGAGATCCAACAAATAAAGGAATCGAATCCGGCTAACCTGTACAAGCAGCACCGCTGAGATAGGAACTCCTATTTTCAAATGTAACTATTCAAGGTACAATGAAATAAAGTTAAAATATTAACTATTCCGTTTCAGGTACACATGATCATGCTGTGGCTGAACATATATAGACAAGGGAGAGAACATCTATGGAAAGAATTCTTAGTGAACAACAATATCGCGATACCATCAATTCAGACAGTCTAACGGTTATTAAGTTTGATACAACCTGGTGTGTTGACTGCAAAAACTTGGATCGTTTTATCGGAGATGTAGTTGACCAGCACACCGACAAAACGTTTTATGCTATGGACGCGGAAGAATTACAGCCATTGGCTGAGGAGAATGGTGTACGTGGTATTCCAAGCTTGCTTGTTTTCCAAAATGGCAAGAAAATCGCACACCTGCACAGCAAATGGGCTAAGACTCCTGCTCAAATCTCGGAATATCTGACTACATTGGAATCCAAAGTATAACTAAAACGTAGCGTTTTATCTAAACACATATAGGCACCTTCAATCATACCCATGATTTGAAGGTGTTTTTTGAATGTTCTACTCCAATTCATAACTTTCTAAAGGTGTTCAGAATTTGTTTAGACCCTAGCAGTACAATGTTAAAGCGACATAAGCTGAACATCGGTTCAACTCATGTAGTAAATTTAATACTGGAGTGAACAGATATTACTATGAGTAAATCTATTTTTCAAGAAATGCATCAACTGAGCCATGATGATGAGCTAAGATATCAATTATTGATGCGAGGAGTGAGAAGACGGCTGGAGGAGCAGAAGCAGAATAGATATAATTTGATTGAGCAGATAAGATTTAAGAAGAAATTAAGAGAAATCCAAGTGAAGCAGTGGTACTAGATCTATAGGTTCACCAAAAGTAGAAGAAGCCTCTATGTCATCTATACATAGGACTCGATTTATTAGATTTAGCACTTAGCACATGTAACACATAAATAAAATGGCGGCTCAGTTCTAGAGGAACGTGAGACCGCCATTTATATTGCGCTACGATGTTTGCCGTTACATTAGAATGATGAAGAATACGGCTGCTAGAACGAAGCGATATACCGCAAAGACCGTAAGACTCAGTCGTTTGAGAATGGACAAGAATGTTTTGATCGCAAGCATCGCAACGATGAAGGCTGCAATAAAACCGATAGCGAAGATCGGGAAGTCACTGCCGTTCAGATGATCGATACTTTTGTATAGATCATATCCTGTAGCACCAATCATGATTGGCACAGATACCAGGAACGTAAATTCGGCTGCAGCTACACGGCTGATCCCTGCGAATAGACCGCCAGAGATCGTTGAGCCGGAACGAGAGAAGCCAGGCCACAGTGCCAAAATCTGAAATAGCCCGACTACAAAGGCTTGTTTATACGAAATATCGTCTACATCATGGGTAGTGATGCGCTCACTACGGTGGCTCCAGCGCTCAGCTACAATCATCAGAACGCCCCCAATGACAAGGCTGTACAGTACCGTCTCAGGGCCGAATAAATGGGCTTTGATCCAATCCCGGAAGACAAGTCCAATGACTACAGCAGGAACCATTGCGAGAAAAATGTGTCCAAGGTTTAGACGGCGGGAATAACTTCGTTTTCCCCCAGTGAAGCGGAACATGTCAATAAACTTGTTCCAGTACAACACCACGACTGCAAGTACAGCTCCGAGTTGAACAACCACCTCAAACGTTTTGACTGACTCGTTGTCCTCCGATAAACCCAGCAGGTGGGCGGTCAGAATCATGTGTCCTGTTGAGGACACGGGCAAAAACTCAGTCAAACCCTCGATGATGCCCATAATAATAGATGATATAAAGTCCAATTCTCTTCCTCCTTGAAATGCAGATGGCAGAAGTGAGCTGCCCTGCTTCACAATGCCTGTCCTCTAGAACATGGCTATGCTCTATTATGATCAGAAATGCATACAACTTCAACTTCTCTCATGAATCTATTGTTTAAAACTATATTGACAAAAACCTAGTTATCCCATAGGATATACATTAACTGACTGACTGATCAATCGGGAGGGTTAAACGTATGAGTAAAGGTAATACTTTGGAACCTGGCGAAGACCGCCGGAACCAGATTATACGCATAGCACTAGAGCGTTTTGCAACGCAGGGTTATCATCAGACCAAAATTTCCGATATTGTTCGGGAAGCGGGTGTCGCTCAGGGAACCTTCTATTGGCATTTCAAAAGCAAGGAAGCCATTGCCTCCGAGATTGTACTCACAGGCAGAGAGAAACTTCTTGAAGCGATTGGACAAGGATACCGCAAGGATGCCGGAACGGTAGAAGATATGGTGAAGGCTTCGGAACGACTGTTTACCGATTTGTTCTCTTTTGCCGCAAACAATCGTTACTTCATGGAGCTACTTCTCAAAGGCATCGTTAGCGAAGATGCAGTTCGCCGTCTGGTTGAGGAGACACGCAATGCGGTGGAAACGGCATTTCGTCACAACATGGAGAGAGCTATGGAGCTGGGGATGTTGCCAAAATCAATGGATATTCCGCTCAGAGCAGCATTGCTTGTCAGCATGATTGAAGGCATGATCACGCGCTGGCTATTTGGTTCAGAGGATCTGCACAACGAGTTCTCTTCCATGACAGCATCGTCGCTCGCGGCGGAGGCAGCAAGCTTTGAATTTTACGGATTGTTAGGCACATGAAGACATGGCCTGATTCCGAAGCATTTATTTTGAAATAAGGATGAGCATTGGATTAGGAAAATGAAAGTACATCCTATCACATGTTTCAGCCACGAGCAGGGAATAATGGGGATAACTGCTGTATCACCATACATTAGGTACCGCATATAACAATGCTCTTGTATGCACAACCACATAACGACTTGAGAGGAAGAACACAACATGAATACTGGATTGAACATTCGTAAGAACAAAACTCGTAAAGGCTGGACGCTAACGGCATTGCTACTGATCACCATGCTGGTACTTAGCGCTTGCGGCAGCAAAGCTACAACGGATAATGGCGGAGATGCTGCGGCACCAGCGAGCAATGAACTGGAACAGATCAAGTCGGCTGGCGTTATCAAAGTGGGGATGATGGGAACGTATCGTCCATACAACTTCCTGAATGATAAGAAGGAAATGGATGGCTTTGATGCGGATATCGCACGTGAGGTAGCGAAGCGTCTGGGAGTTGAGGTTGAATTTGTATCCCAGGAGTTCTCTGGACTGACACCAAGTCTACAATCCAAGAAACTGGATGCGATCATTAGCCAAATGACGATCACCGATGAACGCAAAAAAGCACTGGATTTCAGTGATCCGTACATTACCAACTCCGTAAAAATCATTGTGAAAAATGATAATAACGATATTACGACGCTAGAGGATTTCAAAGGGAAAACGATCGGCGTAGGTTTGGGTACCAATGATGAAACATACCTGCGTAATGAAGTACTGCCCAAAGTTGGCGATTTCACGATCAAAACGTATGACGATGTTATCTCTTCCTTGAAAGATCTGGATGCAGGTCGTATCGATGCAACAATTAATAACCTGTATGCGCTCAAACCTATTGTGGATGCAAATGGCTTCAAGATCAAAGCTGTAGGCGAACCAATTAAGAGTGACCAAGCCGGAATCGCAGTTCGTAAAGAGAATCCGGAACTCGTAGCTGCACTGAATGATGCACTCAAAGGTATGAAGGACGATGGCACATACAACACCATTTTCAAAAAATGGTTTGATGAAGAGCCTGCGCAATAATGAACCTGCAAGGCGAAGGGAAGTTTGATCCATGGAACTTGATTTGATACTTGAGAATGTCCCCTTCTTTTTGAAGGGGGCGTATTACACTCTATATGTAACTGTGATATCAATGTTTTTTGCCTTTATCATTGGGGTAATCGTCGCCGTAGCTCGTCTTAAAGGGCCAATGTGGCTTCGGTTGATTGCCCGATTTTATGTATCTATTATGCGAGGAACACCGTTGCTCGTGCAATTATTCGTTATCTATTACGGGTTAGTGGACTACGGGGTAACCTTAGGCTCACTTACCGCTGCTTGTCTCGCACTCAGCTTGAATGCAGGTGCTTTTTTGTCTGAAACCTTCCGTGGTGCAATCCAAGCTGTTCCCAAAGGGCAGACAGAGGCGGCTTATGCGACAGGCATGACACCGGCTCAGACGATGAGACGCATTGTGTTCCCACAGGCTGTCCGGATCGCTATTCCACCGATGGGTAATACGTTTATTGGTATGCTGAAGGAAACGTCACTTGTGGCCGCAATTGGGGTAACCGAGTTGTTGCGTTCGGCACAATTACTGGTTTCTCAATATGCACTAAACATGCCGTTTTATCTAGCGATCGGTGTGATCTACTGGATCATGAGCATCGGCTTCTCTGCCATTCTGGAACAAGTGGAGCGTAGGCTCGCTCGGGCTTACTGATCGAAGGAGGAGAACCGATGATTACAACGACAGGGCTTAGCAAGCGCTTTGAGAACAATGAAGTACTTAAAAATATAGATTTACATGTGAACGCCAAAGATATCGTTGTACTGCTCGGACCAAGTGGTTCAGGCAAGAGCACATTGCTGCGCTGCTTGAACGGTCTGGAGCAGCTGTCTGGTGGACGAATTGAAGTGAACGGTACTGTGGTAGACAGTGCGGATTCTCTACGTGTACAGCGTGCGAGAGTGTTAGAAATTCGTCGTCAGACGGGCATGGTATTTCAGCAATTTAACCTCTATCCGCATAAGACGGTGCTGGGTAATGTAATGGAGGGGCTTGTCACAGTCAAAAAGATCAAGCGTGATGAAGCAGCCGAACGAGGCAAGCTTCTGCTGGATCGTGTCGGCCTGTCCGATAAGCAGGATGCTTATCCATCTCGGTTATCCGGTGGACAGCAGCAACGTGTTGCTATTGCTCGTGCTCTCGCGATGGAGCCTGAGGTGATGCTGTTTGATGAACCTACATCGGCACTTGACCCTGAGCTCGTAGGTGAAGTGTTGTCTGTCATGAAAGAGCTGGCTCAGGAAGGTATGACGATGCTTGTGGTGACCCATGAATTGAAATTCGCCCGTAATGTAGCAAACAAAATTGTGTTCATGGCGGACGGATCGATTGTGGAGGAAGCAAGTCCTCAGGCGTTCTTTGAACATCCAGAACAAGAACGAACTCGTAAGTTTTTACAACAAATCACTGAATTTTAATGAAGAAAGAAGGATGACATCATGAATGTAACTACGGTATGGAAAGGCAAACGCGCGTTTACGTCTGAAGGTCCGTCTGGCTACGCTGTAGGTATGGATGCAACGGCTGCTTATGGCGGAGATAGCCAAGGAGCGACACCAATGGAACTGCTGCTGGCAGGTCTTGGCGGCTGCATGGGCATCGATATTACGATGATTCTGGACGCGTTCTTGGACAAGATCACGTCTATTGAAATTGAGGCACAAGGTACACGCAGTGAAGGGATGCCCAAAGGCTTCACTTCCATTGACCTAATTTTCAAAGTTGACGGAGATATTCCGGATTACCGGATCTGGAAAGCGATCCAGATGGCAGAAGAGAAGTATTGCGCGGTATCCGCTTCACTAAGTGCAGACATTCATCCGCAATTGATCCTTAATGGTGTAGAGACGCCACGTCCATAATCAATCGGATTCACTCGGTGCATCAAGTTGTAGCGCTGCGCCGAACCATTGGGATGCGATAGTAAAACAGATCCAGGCACAGAGCTCACTGAGCTGAGCATCGGTAAAATGTTCACGTAGAACGGGGAAAACCGCAGAGTCCACATTGCCACCCGTCTGGACAAATAACTCCGCAAGTCCGGTCGCCATACTCATGGCGGCCTCTTTGGGGTTCGGATCAGGAGCCCCTTTGGCACGACAATACATACAGCCGTTCCGATGAGCGAGTGCTCGCCTTACCTGCTCCTTGAGCTTGGCGGATAACAAATGATCCCCAGCTAGGGTATCTCCCAATGCATTCCAGTGCAGCATGATGGATGGATTGTGACCAAGTAGACGTTGAAAGGCAGTTTCGCCATTTGATGAAAAAGATATCATAGGCATATGATGTAATCGCTCCTTTTAAGAAACTTGTTGTACACAGTACATGTACGAATAGAGGTTGTTCCAAAGTTTTTGTACATGCACGAATACTGAAGAATTATCGATGTATTAAATTTTATCGTATGGTTGAAGGAGCTCTCCACTGCAAATGATTGCGAATGTATGATAATCTAAGACAAATGTCTTGAAAAAAAGGAGCCTGGGTAGACAAATGAACCTGGATCGCACGGATTATCATGTATTGACCTTATTTTGAAGACCGAACAACTTTCTTCTGGTTGAAAAGTAAGATTAAGCCCTGATTAGGGCTTTTTCCGTGGTATGATAAGATATATAAGAAGGCAAGGTTAGCATAAACCTGTTCTTATATATGTAAGCGCTTGTACAAGATGACGGAAGGTGCAGACATGTTAAAGAGGCTAATTCAAATATCGAACAATCTCAAAATGAAGCATAAATTGCTTATCTCCTACGTACTCGTCGTCATGGTTCCGGTCTTGATCGTTGGTCTGGCTGTCACGGCATATTTCCGGCAACAGGCGCTGGATAATGCCATCGAACAAACTATTAATAACGTGGACAAAATTAAGAGTCAGACAGCCACATTGCTGCGTGTGCCAACAGATATATCCAACATTCTAATGTTCAACAAGGATCTGGAGAAAATTGTGAACACACGATATGAATCGGTGATGGAACTGACGAAGGCGTATTTGGCATATAAGGATTTTGAAGAGTACAAGCGTCAGTACCGTGAGGTCGCGGGCATTCGTTTCTATTCTACCAACCCAACGTTGATTAATAATCTGGAAATTATTCCGGTGGATCAACAAACGAAGGATAGCTACTGGTATCAGAAGGCGCTTACTTCAACCAGCATCGGATGGTTTTACATCCCTAACAAGGAAGACAATCCAGTACACAAACTGAGCTTGGTTCGTAAAGTGCCTTTTCCCGAATATCGTACCGAAGGTGTTCTTATGATTGGGATCAATCAGGATGAACTCAATGAATTATTACGCCAAGAGCCATTTGAGACGCTGATCACGGACGAGCAGGGTTATATCGTTGCAGCCAAAAATACGGAGCTAGTAGGTCAAACGTTGAATCAACTCGATTTTGGCATCGATCTCCAGAATCAAGCAAAAGGCACGTTGGAGGCTGACTTCCAAGGAGAACCTTCCAACATTGTGATTGATGAACTGAACCCTATGTACAGTATCAATAGCCTGAAGGTCATTTCGGTGTTTGCGACCAAAAATATAGTGAAGGATGCCAATAAAATCAGCTTGATTGGTATGAGTTTTATGATATTGGTGCTGGTGATTGCACTGTTGCTGGTGTATATCATCTCATTCCTCACGTCTAACCGCTTGCTGCGGCTTAGTAGACATCTGAATAAGCTTGCGCTAGGCGATCTGAATGTCACGTCACGCATTGACGGCAATGATGAGATCGGACAACTTTCTAGACAATTCAATTATATGGTGAAAAGTATTAATGATCTGATGACCCAGGTTGTAGAGACTTCTGAGCAGAATACACAATTGGAAATCGCCCAAAAAGAGATTAAACTGAAAATGATGGCAAGCCAGATCAACCCTCATTTTTTATTTAATGCTTTGGAATCCATCCGTATGAAAGCCCATATTCAAGGGGAAGCGGAGATCGCCAATATTGTGCGGTTGTTAGGCAAGCTTATGCGTAAGAGTTTAGAGATTGGTAGCGGCAAAACAACCCTTAAGGCAGAACTTGAAATGGTACGTTCTTATTTGGAAATTCAGAAATTTCGTTATGGTGATCGTCTCGCATTCGTCATTGATATTCATCCAGAGGTAGAGAAAATCTCTATACCTCCATTAATCATCCAACCCCTTGTGGAGAATGCCATCGTGCATGGTCTAGAAAATAAAGAGGGTACGGTGCGTGTGAACATTAGCATCTATCCGATGGATGAAGTAATTCAGGTTCATGTAAAGGACGATGGAGCAGGCATTACCCCAGAACGGTTGGGTGAGGTTATGCAGTTCATCTGTGGACCTGAGGAACAGGAGAAGAGCCGAATCGGTCTACGCAATGTACACCAGCGGTTGACGCTGACTTACGGCGAGCCTCATGGATTGCAGATCAAGAGTGTGTACGGGGAAGGAACAGAGGTTTCTTTCACCTTGCCAGCAGGAGGGAACCAGCATGTATAGAGTGTTTTTGGTAGATGATGAACCCAGTATTCGAGAGGGATTAACAACGATTATTAACTGGGAAGAATATGGATTTGAAGTCATCGGTACCGCAGCAAGCGGTCGTGAATTGATAGAACGTTTTGACGAGCTCAAGCCAGATCTGACGATTATCGATATCCGGATGCCTGGCATGACGGGTTTGGATGTCATTGAAGAGGTACGTAAGCATCATGCGGATGCCCATTTTCTTATCTTGAGCGGGTATGCGGATTTTGATTATGCCAAAAAAGCGATCAGCTTCGGCGTAGATGGTTATCTGCTTAAACCGGTAGATGAAGAAGAGATCATTAGCGAGCTTCAGCGTATATCTGTCGTGCTGACACGAGAACGAGAGACGAATGCACGTCATGCGGGTGAGGATACGGCATATCGAGAGCATCAGATTGAAGCGCTGCTTTTTGATAATCATGAAGGTGCTGTCACCACTCAAGAAGATGCACTTGGGCTAAAGTGGCCTCAATATCAGATCATATTGCTGGAGATTCATGCTGCACCTGATCTGCAGCGAGGTAGTGCCCTTAAGCGCAAGCTGGTTGAAGCATTTGATCAGCAGCAGCGGGGGATCGTATTTTCGTTCCATTCGGGATTAGGGCTGCTGTACAAAGAGCCGATTACTTCTATCGATGGAGCCCGTAATGTTCATGATGAACTAGGGAGTCTATTAGGGGAATGGAATATTCACATGTATGTGGCAGCTGGTCAGCCTGTCCCATCTACAGCAGAGATCTCGAAGTCCTATCGTCAGGCAAACGCCATGTTGGCTGATCGGTTCTTGTTCTCCGAAGAGCGATTGATGCTCTGGAATGATCAGGTCATTGGTGAGAATCACATCCATTCAATTGAAGACTCCAGACCAGACAGTTTTGAACCGGATGAAGCTGAACTTGCAGACAAACTGTACTATGCACTCGATATTCGAAGTCATGAATCAGTGATGCGGGTTCTTGGCGAGATGCAGGATCGAATTGTGCCCTATCATCGAACAGAACAAGCGATCAAAACGGCGTTCTCCCAGACATTCTCTTTGGCGATTAATAAACTTGCTGCTGCCAATCAGCAGATGCAATCTATTTTGCAGGAACATTCGATGTTAATTACCGAGGTGTATCATCAGCATACACTACGGGATCTGCAAGTGATGGCTGCTGAGCATCTGAACCGCCTTATTCAGCGTATGGGTGGGGGGAGTACGGATACCGTGTTGAAACAAATGATTGAATTTATCCGGCGCAATCCCGGTGAGAATTTGAAGCTAGAAGTACTCTCTGATGTATTCAACTATAATAGTAGTTATCTGGGGAAACTGTTCAAAAATCATACAGGAGAGTCGTTTAATGCTTTTCTGGATAAGGTGCGGATGGAGAAGGCGAAGGAATTGCTGAACGAGGGGTTAAAGGTACATCAGGTTGCTGCGAGAGTAGGATATGCCAATGTGGATTACTTCCACGGAAAGTTCAGAAAATATGTAGGTGAATCTCCGTCAGCATATAAACACGCCAGAGAACATACTAAATTGCAATCCAAAGAGAAGCCTGGAGAAAACACGCGCGAAGAGTAGTTAGACATAGATAAAGATTAGTACTTATTCGGTTTTTGTAAAACGTTTTCAGAAATATTGACATGGACACCTGTAGATTATCTGTAGGTGTTCTTATCATTTCATGAGATAGTCCATGCTCTTCCGTGTTTATGCAATGGTACAGCCCAGAACGTACCTTTTAAACTGAATGTAAATGATAAGGTGAGGAGCGACAAGCGCATGCAATCATTCGATCCTAATACTGTTCGTCAAACATATAACCTGAACGGAACCTGGCAATTCTGCCTTGCTGCCAATGATACAGGTAGTCTAGTTTCACCATCCTGTGATGATCCTGCATGGGGGGAGATTCAAGTCCCCGGCTCGTGGGAAGAACAGGGGTACGGTGAAGAGCCAAGCTATCAACGTGTGGACACGTGGACTAAAGTACGTGAGTACGAAGGAGCTGCCTGGTACACAAGGAATTTTGAGATCGCTTCCACGGATACGGCATGTGCTTATGTATTGCAACTAAAGGGAGTACGCTGGACAACAGATCTCTGGGTGAATGGTCAACACGTAGGCAAACGGGACAGTCTAGTTAACGTACAAGAGTGGGATGTTACGTCTTGGATCGAAGAAGGTTCATGGAATGAATTGAAGCTGCGTGTTGATAACACGATGAAGCTTCCTCTAGCGGGTAGTCATATCCATTCCTTGCACACAGCCACTGCTTGGGGTGGAATTACAGGCGGAGCAACGTTGGAGTGCATACCAATGAACCGCATCGACCAACTGAGCCTATGTCCTGATACCAAGCAGGAGACCCTAACGATCAAAGGAATGATTCATGTTGCCCCAAATATTACGTCTTCAGCTCTGCGGTTACAGATCAAGATTCGGCATCCTGATGGAACCTGGCTGGATGATCAGAGTTTCAAGGTGGAGATAAGGAAGCATGAGGACGATGAAAGAACAGAAGTAATAGAAGCAGACGGGCAACAGATTGCAGAGATTCAACCACTGCAATTAAACCTTGCACAGGAACAATCTCTCGCTTTGTGGTCAGATGAGTCTCCTTCACTATATCAAGCTATGATTCGGTTATATGATGGAGAGCAACAGCTTGATCAGCAACATCGAACATTCGGTGTTCGCTCTTTCCAGGCTCATGGACAGAAGCTGATGCTGAATGATATTCCAGTTTTTCTGCGTGGTTACGTAGATTGCTGTATTTTCCCACTTACAGGGTATCCAGTCTGGGACAAGCAGCACTACGTTCGGCAGTTTCAGATTGCCAAGTCATACGGGTTCAACCATGTGCGTTTGCATGGCTGGAGTGCACCACAACCTTTCTGGGAAGCAGCAGATGAAGAGGGAATGTTGGTACAGGCTGAGCTTCCGCATTGGTCACGATTATTCGAGAATCGAGAACAGCCTGCACCAGCAGAAGTGTTGACCTATCTAACTCACGAGCTCGAAGGTCTGTTATCGTCGCTGCATGACCATCCTTCGTTTGTACTCTTTTCTATGGGGAATGAGTTGATTGGTTCTAACGGTCATCCGGAATTAAATGAGCTGGTGAGAAAGGCACAAGCGCTTGACCCGTCTCGTCTGTATACCGATAACACGGGATTCGGTCAGCTCCCAGCTCAAGGTCGGGAAGGGGATTTCTATATTCAATCTCTGAACTGGCATCCTCCACTGGAATCGGAGTTGTCCGCCGTCCCGGATACAACGCTAGATTATCAAGCAGTGACCCGGCTGACTGATCGCCCGGTAATTGGTCATGAGCATGCACAATACACGATGTATGTACGTCCAGAAGAACGTGAGAAATATACAGGTGTTCTTCGTCCTAGCTGGTTGCCACCGATTGAAGAGTCTCTAACTCGTAAAGGCGTAGCTGCGGATCTGGAGCAATTCCAGCAAGCGAGTGGCGCACATCTGGTGCGTTCTTTAAAAGAAGCGATGGAGCGAGTACGTCGTACCCCGAATGCAGCGGGTATACAGCTGCTGGATATCCGTGACTTTCCTGGACAGGGGCATGCCACGACAGGCATTCTGGATGTGTTCTGGGACAGTAAAGGGATTGCAGAGCCAGTAGATTTTCAACAGTTTAACGAGAATACGGTCTTGCTCCTAAGCTGCAGAGAGCGGACGTTTTATGCTGGTGAAGCGATACAAGTCGAAGCGCGAGTATCTCATTATGGACAGCAGCCCATTAAGGACGCAATCGTTCATTGGAAGCTGATAAGCAATAATGTAGTTTTAGAAGATGGACATTGGCATTATGGAGAAGTAGATCGAGGCATGGTGTTACCTCTTGGATACGTAACGATACATGCGCCTTCAGACCACGCGACGGCCTTTAAGCTAGAAGCAGAGATTCGTTCAGGAGACGACAAGGTGATTGCAGCGAATGTGTGGCATGGCTGGTCATTTCCCCATTACCGCACACATGAGCAGACCCATCGCATCTGGAACAGTGTGACTGAGCTTCAGCCACATCTGCTAGGGGCACATCAGGATCACGTGGATCATCTAGATGGGAGTACATTACGAAGAGGTTCGCAATTCAACCTTGTTATTGCTAAGTCCCTTACACCGAACGTACTAGATTATCTAGTTAATGGAGGACAGGTGTGGATTCAGACTCCACCAGAGGGGCTATATGATCCGGTAGAGACAAAGTATTTGCCTGTGTTCTGGAATTATCTGATGTTTGCTACCCAACCGGGGGCAACGATGGGGTTAAACTTGAAGGAGCAGACCGCGATGTTAGGTCGTTTCCCTTACGATCATGCCTCGGATTGGCAGTGGTATCACCTTGTCAATGGTACACCTGCGATCTGTCTTGATACGCTTCGGGGAGTAAGACCCTTAATTGAGGTGATTGATCACTTCCATCGAGCGAAACGTCTTACCTATGCTTTTGAAGCGAGGGTTGGACAGGGAAAATTATTGGTATCTTCATTACCATTTACCGAGCTGTCTCGGATGAAGCGCCCGGAGGTAGCCTATTTGTTCCAAGAGATCGTATCGTACCTGCTGAGTGATCAATTCGAACCTGAATCGGCTATGTCTGTGGGGGAACTGTTGGGCATATTGAAGTTACAAACGATACGTTTTGCACTCTAATTCGAAGAGCCCGAGAGGGCTATTTTTTAATGAAAAAATGGGAAGTAAACGATTTCGAAAAAACGTTTTCGTAAATTGTAATTTTGGCGTGTAAATTCCTTTTTATTTCATATATTGAATTTAAAATGCTTAAAATGAACTGATTTTGAATCAAATATGTCGGATTTTATAGGGGTATATCTAATTTTTATATGATTTTCTCTAAAATCAAGCTGGTATTTTGAAAACGCTCTATCTAGTATGATGGTTTTATAAAAACAGAGGAGGGGGAACGGAGATGGAAACGCTAACAGAAAAATCCGCTTCCGCGAAAAGAAGCAGTGACCCCAATCCGCCTACGAAAAAAGGCCGGAACGGAATTTGGGACAGCATTAAGCAACAAAAGTTTCTCTATCTCATGTCATTGCCATTCGTTGCTTGGGTATTTGTATTTAACTATCTACCTTTATGGGGATGGACGATGGCATTCCAAAACTATAAACCAGCTAGATCGTTCGGTGAACAAGAATGGGTTGGTTTTAAACACTTTGTAGAATTGTTCAGTGACGAACGCTTCTATCTCGTACTACGAAACACACTAGCCATGAGCATCATGGGTCTAGTCGTAGGTTTTGTCGTGCCAATTTTCTTCGCAATTCTCTTGAATGAACTTAAAGGTGTGTTCTTGAAGCGCACAGTACAAACCGTGTCGTACCTTCCTCACTTTGTATCCTGGGTCGTTGTTGCCGGGATCGTTACGAAAATGCTCTCCACTGATGGAGGCGTAATCAATGACATCTTGATGGGTCTTCATATTATTAACGAACCTATTCAATTCATGGCGCAAGGTAACCTGTTCTGGTACATTGTAACCGCTTCAGATATGTGGAAAGAAACCGGTTGGAATGCCATTATCTATCTGGCGGCTATTACGGGCATTGACCAAGAACTCTATGAAGCATCCCGGGTGGATGGAGCCAACCGCTGGAGACAGATGTGGCACATTACTCTGCCTGGTATTCGGACAACCATGTCAGTCCTGTTCATCATGGCTATCGGTCACTTGACTAGCACAGGTTTTGAAAAGCAACTCTTGCTCGGTAACAGCCTTGTCACCGATTACTCGGAAGTCTTAGACCTATACGCATTGAATTATGGTATATATCTAGGACGATTCTCGTACGGTACAGCCATAGGTATATTTAACTCCGTAGTCAGTATCCTTCTTCTGTTTACAGCGAACGGATTGTTCAAAAAAATCACTAAAGAAAGCATCATGTAGGGAGGGGACGACATTATGGCGAACAAAGCATTCAATGCAACACGGGGCGATAAAGTGTTCAATATATTTAATATCCTCGCGATGACCATGGTGCTGATTGTAACACTTTATCCATTCCTGAACGTACTGGCGATCTCATTTAATGATTCAACAGATACGGTTCGTGGCGGAATATATCTATGGCCGCGTGAATTTACACTGGAGAACTATAAAACTATTTTCCAGTACGAAGGTTTGCTGACGGGCTTGAAAATCTCAATATTACGTACGCTAATCGGTACGTTTCTTGGATTGCTCAGTTCTTCGATGATTGCATATACGCTGAGCCGGCCTGATTTTAAAATTAGAAAGTTTGTTTCTGTATCACTTGCTCTGACGATGTACTTCTCGGGTGGTCTGATCCCGACATATATCCTCATGCGCGATCTGAGCTTGATCGGTACGTTTTGGATTTATATCTTCCCATTGATGATCTCTGCCTTTAACGTGTTCGTCATCCGTTCCTTCATGGACGGTCTGCCATATGCACTGCAGGAATCAGCCAAATTGGATGGTGCGAACGACTTCACCATTTATTACAAAATCATTCTTCCGTTATGTAAACCTGTACTTGCTACCATTGCGTTGTTCTTGGCAGTAGGGCAGTGGAACCAATGGATCGATACGTACATCTATAACAATAATAAACCTCATTTAACGACGCTCCAATACGAGCTCATGAAAGTACTGCAAAGTACACAGCAGGGCTCAAGCGCTGGACGTAACGCCAATGATATGGCGCAGCAGATGGCACAGATTTCACCAGAGTCCATTAAGATGGCGATTACGATCGTCGCTACAGTTCCAATCCTGCTAGTTTATCCATTCCTGCAAAAGTATTTTGTAGGTGGTATGACACTCGGAGCTGTTAAAGCATAATTCATTGACTTGAATCGTTTGGTGGGTAGAAGACCTGCGGTACACCGTGTAGGCGTGGCTTAGGGGCTGCGCTTACCGTATCGGGGGATTAACCTGCGGCGAGTTTTACATTGATTTGTCCAAAACCGAGTTAGGTAGTGGTTTGAAATCAAAGTTCGACTTTGATAATCCAAACCATATAAGTGTTAAAGATGCCTTGAATATGTTCAAAGAAATATAACATTTAAATCGTTTTCCGAAAAACGTTTTCTGTAAAATAAATTCGCTATTGACAAGGATAATAACAACATTTATGATTCAAATATGAAAGCACTTTCATTGTTGGCTTGTTCGATTGCTAACCAGCATGATAGTGAGTGAATGGTGATAAACTGGATTAGGGGATAACGATCTACAGTTCGGACATTTACCCAAAAAACAGAAAGCGCTTTTACAATGTCTATTCAGAGGGGTCACATCGAGTGCAGTCAGCCACGTAAAGGTATGTGCAGGGCAACCTGTTATACAAAATATAGCTTCATTATATCCATAAGGGGGATTACACATGAAGGGCAAAACACCAAAAACGTTTGCAATGTTACTGTTAGCCAGTGCATTAGCAATCACAGCCGGTTGCGGAGGCAATACAGCATCAGAAACACCAGTAGATACAGGGGATACAACATCTCCAATGACGATCACATTCTTCGGTGCAGACGCAAGTCCTAACTGGAATAAAATGCAGGATGCAATCGGTAAAGAAATAACTAAACAAACCGGTATTACGATTGAAGCTGAGTACGATGTGAACAATGGTGGCGATCAAAAGGTTGCGTTAATGGCAGCAAGTGGCGACTACCCTGATTTGATATATCCAAAAGGTAATCTGTCCAAACTCGTTGATGCAGGAGCGATGCTTGATCTGACGGATCTGATTGAAGAACATGCACCGAACTTGAAGAAAATTTACGGGGATCAGATGAACCGTCTGAAATATAGCTTGGATGATCAAGCAATCTATACAATCCCAACCAATATGGGCGTTGATAACGTTGCATTCGATGCGACTGGTGGATTTGAAATTCAACAACGTGTGTTGAAAGAATTGGGCTATCCTGAAATAAAAACACTACAGGATTACGAGAATGTACTCAAAGAGTATGTGGCTAAACATCCAACGATTGATGGTCAACCAACGATCCCACTGACGTTGAATGCAGATGATTGGAAAATTATGATCACGGTGACCAACCCAGCATTCCAAGCTACAGGTGGTCCGGATGATGGTGAGTACTATATCAACCCTGAAACGTATGAAGCACAGCTTCACTACAAACGTCCTGAAGAGAAAGAATATTTCCGTTGGTTGAACCACATGTATGCTGAAGGTCTTCTCGATAAAGATACATTTGTACAAAAAGATGACCAATATAAGTCCAAAATTGCTAGTGGACGTGTACTGGGTCTAATTGACCAAGAGTGGAACTATCAAGATGGAGAGAATGCGCTGAAAGCAGCGGGTAAAGACGATGCGACTTATGCTCACTTCTCCGTATCATTGAACGAAGATATTGTTGATCATACGTTCCAACCGACTGGTTTTGACGGTTACGGACTCGGAATCTCAACAGAAGCTAAAGATCCAGTACGTATTATTAAATTCATGGACTGGATGGCTTCCGATGAAGGTCAAGTGTTGAGAAACTGGGGAATTGAAGGCGAACATTATAAAGTAGAGAATGGCAAACGTATTATCCCTGAAGATGTTCAGGATCGCAAAACAAATGATAACACTGCTTTCACGAAAGAATCAGGTGTAGGATTGTATAATGTATTTAGCGCAAGATATGGCGATGGTGTTAAAGATGCCACAGATAATTACTACACAACGAATTTCCCTGAGCAGATTGTAGCAGGTTACACTGCAGCTGAGAAAGAAACGTTGAAAGCTTATGGAATTACAACATGGAAAGAATTCTTCCCATCTGAGGAGGAATTGCCATTGAAACCATGGGGTGCGGCGTACAACATGCCTGTTCCTTCGGATACAGATTACAACGTGACGTTCCAAAAAACACAGGATATCATTCGTAAACGTATTCCAGAAGCAATCCTGACTAAACCGGAAAACTTCGACAAAGTGTATGATGACTTTATTGCTGAAATCGATAGAGCCGGTGCAGTAGAAATGGAGCAACAATACACCGTGTGGATTAAAGAGCGTGTAGCACTGTGGACTGGTGAAGACGTTAAGTAATTCGGAATGGATGTCCGAATGACATAAGGGATAATTGTAGAAGAACCCCTGAAAAGGGGTTCTTCTACAGATTGATGAGAAATTTAAGATCACCTATAATTTATTGTAATCACTTTCAGCAAACGCTTTAATCGGATAATCAGAATAGTAGTACCTATTCAAGGCTTGACTAACGAGGAGGATATACACGATGAGAGGCAAAATGAAGAGTAAAACACCAAAGACATTTGCAATGTTGATGCTGGCAAGTGCGCTATTGGTTACAGCTGGTTGTGGCAACTCAGGCAGTAAGGATGCTTCATCTGAGGGCTCAACAGGCACTGATGCAGTCACATTTACATTTTTCGGAGCTGACGCAAGCCCTAACTGGAACAGAATGCAGGACGAAGTAGGTCAGGAGATTACGAAGCAAACGGGTGTTACGATTGATGCGGAGTATGATGTAAACAATGGTGGGGAGCAAAAGATCGCCCTGATGGCAGCGAGCGGTGATTACCCGGATATCATCTATCCAAAGGGCAATCTATCGAAGTTAGTTGACGCCGGCGCTATGCTTGATCTGACCGATCTGATTGAGGAGCACGCTCCTAACTTGAAGAAGATCTATGGCGAACAGATGAATCGTCTAAAGTATAGCTTGGAAGATCAAGCGATCTATACGCTGCCAACGAATCTGGGTGTAGTTAACGTTGCGTTGGATGGAACAGAGGGAGTCGAGTGGGGGGAGGTGGTGGTGTTGGTGGGGGGTGTGGGGGTCGTGTGTGGTGGGGGGGT
>NZ_JAKRNP010000017.1:0-86267 GCF_022346845.1 Paenibacillus sp. ACRSA
ATTTTTGGTTTTAGAGGGTTGGGGTGACGTTTAGAGTTTTTTGGTTTAAATTGGTTGGCGGGATTTATTTTCTTTTGAATTTTGGGTTATTCATTTCTTTTTTGATTCTTGAATTATGCTTATGGGTTCTGTTTCCTTGTTCCTGATCTTTGTTTCAATCTTAGTTTTGGTTTTTGATTCAGTTCCTTTTCTCGTGCCTGCTTTGTGCTTCCTTTTGATTTTTGTTTTTCTTTTTTGTGTTTTTGGTCATGGAGTCTGCTGCATGTTTGACTGATAATGTAGCTAATCCTTACGAAGAGGTGAAATGATATGTCTGCTTCTCACCTAACCAAAAAGGCGCTGGCTCGTTCGCTTAAATTACTGATGGAGCATGTACCGCTAAACAAGATTACAGTCAAACATCTGGTTGACGATTGTGGTGTGAACCGGCAAACCTTTTATTATCATTTTCAGGATATTTATGCGCTGCTTGAGTGGATCTATAAGACCGAAGCGGTGGAAAGTCTAACGGAGTATCGAAGCTACAGTACATGGACGGATGGATTCTATAAAATCTTTTGTTATATCGAGGATAATAAGGCGTTCTGCTTCAATACTTTGGATTCTCTTGGACGAACCCACCTTGATGGATATCTCTATGAGGTAACGCATGATCTAATCATGGGTGTCATCGATGAACTAGCTTGCGGGATCCAGGTACGAAGTGAGGACAAGGAGTTTGTGGCCAACTTTTACACCTTGGCGTTTACTGGGCTGATCATTCAGTGGATGAGAGGCCACATGTCAGAGCCGCCAAAACAGATCATTGAAAAGCTTAGTGAGCTGATCGAAGGCAACGTGGTACGAGCATTACACAGATATGAGAATAAGCTGCCATCCACCTAAGGATGCGCAGCTTATTTCGTCTATCGCTCACTTACTTATATATCTTATTTTCAACTTACTTGTATGTATGGTGGCATCGCATAACTCAAAATTTAGACAATTTCCCAAAAGTGACTAAAAAGTAGACACTCCCATTCTTTTGACCATACCTTACTTCACCTGCAAGGTTTACATTAGGGATGTGATTACAGAACCCTTATGGAGGCGAATCATTGTGAAGAACGAATACGGTAATAAACAGGTCTATTTTGTAGGCGGCGGCATTGCTTCATTAGCAGGGGCAGCATATCTTGTCCGAGACTGCGACTTCCCAGGAGAGCACATTCACATTATCGAAGAGATGAACATTCTGGGTGGTAGTAACGACGGCGCTGGTAACCCCGATCAAGGATATATCATCCGCGGTGGACGAATGCTCAATGACGAGGCTTATGAGAATCTCTGGGAGCTACTGGCTTCCATTCCCTCTATCGATCGTCCTGGTTTGTCGGTCAGACAAGAGATTACCGAGTTTGATCATGCTAACCCCACCCACTCCAACGCTCGGCTCATTAATCGTGACGGCGAGGTCGAAGATGTGCTCTCTATGGGCTTTGATATGGCCGACAGGCTGGCGATGGGCAAGCTGATTATCACACCTGAAGATACACTAGGTAAATTACGGATCAGTGATTGGTTTGGCCCTCACTTTTTCCAAACAAACTTCTGGTATATGTGGGCTACCACCTTTGCGTTCCAGCCTTGGCACAGTGCTGTAGAATTCAAGCGATATATGCTCCGCTTCTTTCACGAATTCCCTAGAATTCAAACGCTCGAAGGTGTTACACGCACTCCATACAATCAATATGATTCCATCATCTTACCTTTGCAAAAATACCTTGAACCATTCGGCGTAGATTTCACCCTGAAATGCACCGTCACCGATCTGGATTTCAAAGAAGGCGATGGTATTACAGTGGAACGGATGCATGTACGCCGGAATGGTAACAAAGATTTCATCGACATTCATGAAGGTGATCTGGTCATTGTCACCAACGGTTCGATGACCGAGGGAGCGGATATTGGTTCCATGTCTTCCGCTCCGAAGCTGAACGGCAAGGGCAGCTCTTGGAAGCTATGGGAGAACATTGCCGCCAAGAAACCTTTACTTGGCAACCCTTCTTCTTTTAACGATCATGTAGATGAGTCCAAATGGGAATCGTTTACCGTTACTTTTCAAGATTCAGTGTTCTTCGATCTGATGGAGAAATTCACGCGTAATCGTGCAGGTACCGGCGCGTTAGTCACCTTCAAAGATTCCAGTTGGTTTATGTCCGTCGTGCTCGCCTTCCAACCACACTTCCGTGGGCAACCAGAGCATGTCAACGTATTCTGGGGTTACGGCTTATATCCCGATAACGTAGGTGACTACGTGAAAAAACGCATGTGTGATTGTACGGGAGAGGAAATCATGCAGGAACTCATCGGCCATCTTCATTTTCAGGAACATCAAGAAGCCATTATGGCTACTGCTAACTGTATCCCATGTATGATGCCTTACATTACAGCGCAATTTATGCCCAGATTGAACAGTGATCGACCAAAGGTCGTTCCTGACGGCTCCACCAATCTTGCCTTTATCAGTCAATTCTGCGAGATTCCTGATGACGTGGTGTTCACGGAAGAATATTCGGTTCGGGCAGCGCGGATTGCTGTGTACACCCTACTGGGAGTAAATCGACCGATTGAACCCATTCATCAGTATCAGTATGATGTCCGCACATTGTTCAGTAGTTTTGTGACCTCATTCAGATAAGCACATTAAGTGCTGGTTATTTGAAATAGGAATAGGATACTCAAAGGAGACGACCAATGGGTTGATCTCCTTTGTTGTCATAGGTGTTCTATATCTCCTTGAATTATCGGATAAGCCAATCCGCTACATCCATTAATTTGACAGGATGACCGTTGGTTGAGCCTTTCAATAAAAATGTATCTCCTGTTTTCCGTTGCATTGCCAGTACTCTTTTTAATGCGTATATTTGAGTGAAATGCTTAACTTGTTTCGAAGACATACCCTCTTGTTGTGCACCAATGCTCAGATACCTGGAATGGTTACCAAACGTATATAACAAGTCTAACTTCTTTTTCCCCAATTTCCGTCCTTGTGCCAAATGAATTCGTTTAGCATGTTTGCCCAAATCCTGTATATCCCCTAGAATAGCGATTTTTCTTCCTCCAGTTGAACCAACATGTCTCAAAACTTCAAGTGCAGAATCCAGTTCAGGTTTCGTATTAAAACTATCATTGATTACCGTTATTTTACGATGATTTTTGAACACGGAAAGACGACCATAAGGCTTCTCCATTTTACGAAATCCTCGTTTAATCTCTGCAACTGAACAGCCAAGATGATGGGAAACGGCAATAGCAAACAAGGCATTGTAAACATTACATTTCCCAAAACAGGGAATGTGAAAACGATGTTTAATTTTGTTCAAACACACGGTGAAATTCATGCCTTTTGAGCTATAGCGGATATTTCGTGCATTGAAATCTGCCTTGTTTTGTACACCTACTGTTATTCGTTTACCTTGGAAAGATTTAAGATTTAGTCGTTTCGAATGAGGATCATCTTTATTGAGAAAAAGCATCCCCTTGCGGTTCATTCCAGCAATAAGCTCAGATTTAGCCGAAGCAATACCACGCAATCCATCTTTAAAGTGACCGATGTGGGCACGACCCACATTAGTGATTACTCCAAAAGTAGGTTGAATCAATTCACAATGACGTTTGATATCGCCCTTTTCCTTCATTCCGTACTCAAGGACAACTGCTTTATGATAAGAGGTAATTTGTCTTTTATATTGTGAGGTAAACCAGGTATCATTCCCATTTTCTACAGACTTAAATGTCCTCCAACGCGTTTGCAAAATAGATGCGATCATCTCTTTCGTTGTGGTCTTTCCCGAGCTGCCCGTGATCGCAACGATTGGCTTGTTCATGTTCTGCCTCCTTTGGCATGAAACTGGGTAAAGGGAGGTTCGCAATGCTTTTTCTTTTCATAGATTAATCATATGAGATTCCAAGTTTGCTATATGGACTCGAATCTATGAGGAGGTTATGTGAGATGTTGCTTAATGAACGACTGAGGTTGTTGGGATATAAGAAAAAAACAATACGTGCCAATTTGATTGCATTTCAGCATGATTTTAAAATAAGTCCAAAATCGACATTGCATCGCCTGACAATACCTCGTCTGAAGGAACTAACATCTGGAGACATCCAGTTAAATCTATTAGCTCGAACAATCTATAGTGAAAGCAGAGGAGAGCCGTACCACGGAATGGTGGCTGTGGGGGCTGTGGTATTAAACCGATTAAAATCCCCTGAATTCCCTACATCACTTGTAGAAGTGATTACTGAGCCTCTTGCCTTTACCGTGATTAGCAATGGACAGTTCTGGCTCAAACCGCAACAACGTGCCTTTCGAGCCGCAAGAGAAGCTCTGAAGGGTAAGGATCCCTCATTAGGATCACTCTACTTCTTCAATCCCGACAAAGCTACCTCCACCTGGGTAAAGAGATTACGAATCAAATTGCGAATTGGAAATCATGTCTTTGCATAACGCTCACTAAGGGCGTAGCTTCTGTAATCCGCATCACATTTCTTTAATTCAATACTTTGGACGAGCAACTGATGATCACTGATTTTCCAAGTATGATTAGATTTGTTGGCGCGACGTCTAATAACGTAATGGGACCAGCCCGATGCATAAATCTTGTAACCTCTTCGTTTGCATCGGATTAGGAACCCCACACATTCTCCGAGTGACACTGGCTGGAACTGAACTTTCTTAAAAACCTTTTTTCGAAACAACAACGTCGCACCAGCGACTTGGTCAACAATGCAATTTTGATCCTTCGGATGACGCAACAACAGTTTAGAATTGGATTCCAGGTATACAAGGCATGCTCTCTTCCCCACAATGTCTGCTTTTGAGTGGTTTAATGTGTACATCATTGTGTTCAGATAATAGGGGGAGTAATAGTCATCGTCGTCAAATCTGGCAATGATTTGATGTTTTGCCCGGCGAATAGCATAGTTCAAACAATGACCTAGTGACTTTTTTTCGGAGACTTGGTACAGCCGGACATCACTTCTTTTATTGATCTTTTTCATGTAATCTTTCAGTTTCATGGAATCATTGTTCAGTACGATAATTAACTCCTTGGCCGCATACTTCTGTCTACCATAGTTTGCAAGTAAACGATTGAAATGCTCTGGACGATTGGTACAGACGATAACGCTCACGTCTTCGGATTGAAATTGTCTAGCACGCTTTTCCCTTCGAGTTAAATGCATAGAATCGGCTCCTGAATTTCACAAGATTTATCGCTGCCGCAACAGTTCAGAAACCGTTGCAAATCGATATCCCTTACGCCTTAACCTACGAACAATAATGGGCACTGCCTTCAAACTTTGATGCCAAGGATCATTCGCATGAAGCAGCACGATAGAGCCAGGTCGAGTATGAGGCACAACCCGGTTTACAATAGTGCTAATTCGGGTTAGTTTCCAATCCAAGGAGTCTACATCCCAATGCACAATAGTCTGATTCAATAACTGGAGCTTCTTGATGACACGATGATCCATATCTCCACCAGGTGTACGAAATAGGCAGGGCCATACTCCTGTTGCACGAACTATTGCATTCTGAGCTAACTTCACTTCATTCTTGATCCATGTATTGTTATGTGCTCTGTAATCCTGATGTCGATATCCATGTGATCCGATCTCGTAGCCTTCTCGCCTTATTCGCTTCGCTATTTTGGGGTGCTCCTCCGCCCAGATACCTGTGATGAAAAATGTAGCCTTTTTCACCCCAAGCTTTTGCAAAAGCGGCAACATACGTAGGGGCACTTCATGACCATTAGCAATATCAAAAGTTAAAGCAACCCGCTTTTGATTGGTTGAAATCCGGCTTAGAATCTGTTGCTTCTTCATTACTGAGGTCATCCTTCCTTTCGAGTAGTCATTTATTTTAAAGGATGTTATGCTTCTTCAATTGACGAATCATGTATTGAGCACGCGATTTATAGTTATGTTTACGTGCAGTACGCTGGCCATGTCTACGGATCTCTTCACGCGCTTCGGGATGCTTAAGATAGTATCGAACAAGCTTGCTTGTCTGCTTGGGTGAAGCCGAAACAACTAGATCACGACCCGGTGTGAACAAACGGCGGATCTCAGGCGTATCGCTTGTAATCAGGAAGCCTCCCGAACCCAAAATCTCATACGTCCTCTGGGTTACCTGATTAAGTTGATTCTGCGGACCAATGACAATTTTGGTGGAGCTGTATACTTTGCGTGCATCTGGATACTCCAGGTATCCATGTATCCAACTTCGCGGGATGCGTGTTCCCAGAACAGGTTTCATTTCTTCCCACTGTTTTCCCCAAAAGTCGATTCGAGTACCCTCTTGAACTAGTGGACGAATCAAATGATGTAACGATTTAATGCGAAAATGCTCCGGATACAGTTTGAGTATTCTAGAATAACCATTAGCTACCACTGCAATGTTGCTTTTCAAATGAGGAACGACTTTTCCTCTTCGATGTACTTTACGGTGAAAACCAAAGTCCATATGTGCAGCTTTAATGCCCATACGTTGATATTTTTTCACCATGGAGCGACATATGGTAAAAACAAAATCAGGTTGGACTACGCGGACATAAGGACGTGAAAAGGATTCATGATGCGTAGGGTCTTCTGTTGCCCAATACACATGGGGAATACGTGTATCACCAATATATCTTCTCATCCATTTCTGCTTATTGACCGTATGCTCCGGTGTCCAGCCCATACTAATGACGAGATCAGGCTTAAAGTCCTTCATCAATCTAGATAACTTGCTTCGGGTAAGAACGCCGGAAATTTTCACGGTATGACCTGCGTCCCTGAATCCGTTAGGAAGTCCGTGAATCCACATAGGGTGGCTTTCAAGAAACAATACTTTCACGATCGCCCCTCCTTAATTTGATAGTTGTAGGAGTTTGTAGATAGCCTATCGAATAGATACCCTTGCTTCTTCAGTCCGCGAATGATAAGGGGCAGTGCTAACATACTCTGCTTAGAGAAGTCATGGAATAGAATGATGTTACGTTGACGGTTTCTGCTCTCACGCAATACTTTGGCTGTAATCTCTTCCGGTGTACGCTTCGGAAACAATGAGTCCTGGGAATCAATTGTCCAATCAAAGTAAGTGTAACCCCTAGATGTTAGATTTCTTTTTATGGCCATCATCGTTCCACGCCCACCGATTCTAGACCCTCGCTCACTATTGGAGCCCCCAGGAAAACGGAACAAATGTGTACGTATTCCAATGACACGGTACAAAAAGCGTTCCATTCGGTCGAAATCAGCAAAGAAATCTTTTGGGCTACGATAAATACGATCAAAATGATGCGAGTACGTATGATTTCCAATGCTATGACCTAATCTTTTTAGTTTTCTATACATTCGTAATCCATATGGGCTTGAATTACCTACCACAAAAAACGTAGCTCTAATATGGTGTTGCTTCAAAATGTCCAATATTTGATTGGTGTACAAGGATGGACCATCATCAAATGTTAGATATGCGACCTTATCGTGCCGTTTATATGTCGTTCGAAGGGTGACCATCACTTGACCACTCCCCTTTTTCTCAGTGTCGACAACATAAATTGTGCACGGGCGGTATAGTTGTGCCTTCCAATCGCAGAACGTCCATTACGTCTAACTCGCTCTCTTTCATTCTCATTCTTTAGATAATAACGCACTTTTCTCAACGTCTCCGCTGGATTGGAGCTTACAGCCACATCTCTTCCGGGCTTCAACATACCTCTCACTGCTGGCGTATCACAAGTCAGGAAAAATCCAGATGAACCTAAGGTTTCATATGTTCGTTGGGTTAACATATCCGTGTAATTTTGTAATCCGATCATGATTTTCGCCGAGCTGAATACCTGGTTAGCATTTTTATAGGAAATATGCCCCTTAATCCAGTTTGGTGGAATATCACATCCCAAAATGGATTTCATACGAGACCAATTCTTACCATAAAAATGAATACGATATCCGTTCTTAAGCAACGGACGTACAAGGATACGTAGAGATTGATTCCTATAAAGTTTAGGATACTTTTTCAGAACATCTGGGTAGGCGTTCGCCACTAGCGCAATATCCGTCTGATACTTCTTTTTCACACGAGTTCGGAAATGTACTTTGGGATGATATGCATAGTCAAGATACGCTGCTGAATAACCCATCCGTCGAAATCTATTGGCCGTCTTCTCCGAAATGGTAAACGTGTAATCAGGCTTCATACGCTTAAGGAGAGGAAGGGTAAACACCTCCGTGAAATTCGGATCCTCTGTCGACCAATAAATAAGTGGAATACGATATTCAGTTGCTAGCCTTCTCACCATCCGCTGCTTTCTCCGAGTATGATCCGGTCCCCATCCTACGGACACCAGCATATCGGGCTTGTAGGTACGCAATTGTTGACGAAGTGTTCTCTCTTGAACCGGCCCTGATGCTCGTACCTGGTGTCCAAGATCTCTTAGACCATCAGGCAGTCCATACGACCATAATTTCCCTCGTTCTAAGAATAATATTTTCAATAGATTCACCACCGTCCTGTAATCACTATGACAAGTGCATAATCAATTCAATTCGGTTGACATATATATGTTTAGAAAAGGGGGCATTCAATGAATCCACGATTCGAAGCAATATACCGTGTGAATACATCTAAAAAATGTATAGCTTTGACATTTGATATTGGTTGGGGCGGTAAAGTGCCCATTCCAGTCCTTGAAGCTCTATCTGCTAACAAAGTTGACAAGGCAACTTTCTTTTTATCCAGTACTTGGGTGTCGGCAAGACCACTATTAGCTCGTAAAATTAAACATTATGGTTATGAAATTGGCTCGCATGGATACCGTCATGAGAATTACACTGAACATAATAATCGATGGATCACCAGTGAAGTTAAGGCAGCAGAAAAGACTATCCGAAAGGCTACCGGAGTTACATGCAAGCTCATCCGTACACCAAACGGTGATATGAACCAACGCGTCATTCAGTTGCTTGGCTCTCTGGGGTATTCGACCATCCACTGGAGTAAAGATTCTATGGACTGGACGAATCCGGGAGTCCGTACCATCATTCGTAATTCCACCACAGGGGTACAAAACGGTGAGATTCTGTTGCTGCATGCAAGCGACTCGGCGCGTCAAACTGCTCGGGCACTTCCTTTTATTATCCGCAAGCTTCGCGCTCAGGGATTTACGTTCGTAACCGTATCTGAATTACTAAGAATGCGTTCTAAATAATGCCTTTCCTTGTCAGAGTATGAAGAATATATGCCGCTCTCTTTTTGTAGGAATGTTGAGCCGCAGCCTTTACCGCATTGTATTTAATCTGCTTCCGCTTCTGAGGGCTCCGCAAATATTTAACAATCAGTTGCCTCGTTTCTCTCTCTGATGAGGATACGAGAAGATCTTTACCTGGGCGAAACCATCTACGTACTTCTGGGGTATCATCCGTAATAAGCAAGCCACCAGAAGCCAGAATTTCATATGTGCGTTGGGTAAGACGGTCTTCTGCATTCTGCGGACCAATGACAAAATCAACGGAATTGTATACTTTGACAGCTTCCTTATATGGCAGATAACCATGGATATGTTTTGCAGGAATATTCCGGTTGAACAGTTTCTTCATCTTGTTCCAATCTCGACCATAAATATTGATATCTAAGCCTTCTGCTAAAAAAGGATTTATCAGTCGACGTACTGACTTAAAACGGTAATGCTCAGGCTTCTCCTGGTATAATTTGGAGTAACCATTGGCTACTAGCGCCGCTGTCGCTCTGTACTTCTTAACTCGTTTCGATTTACAATGTGTATCCGGATCACTTCCAAAATCCAAGTGTGCGGCTGGAATAGCCAGTTTCTTGAAACGATGTACTGTTGGTCGGTGAATAGAAAATACAAAAGCAGGACGTGTCCTTCGAATGAGTGGTAATGAGAACACATCTGTGTAACCTGGATCTTCTGTTGACCAATATATGAGCGGTACATTGGATGCTCGCACTAACTGAGCAATGAGCCGTTGTTTCTCAGGTGTACTGTTGGACGGTGTCCAACCCATGGCAATAATCAAATTAGGCTTGAAACGTCGAATTGTTCGGGCAGCGTTCTGATCTGTAGCGCAGATTTTCACTTTATGCCCCAATTTCTCAAAACCTTTTGGTAGACCATAAATCCACATCGGGTGCGTCTCCAAAAATAAGATGCGGTACATAATCATTTTTTGTCTCCTAACCATGAGCACAATTTATTTAGGTGCCAACATCTTATTCAACTCGCTTTCAATTGCTTGGGCTTCTACCTAATCGAATGTCGTTGTTTAGAAGTTGCTGACGTACTCATATACAAAAAAAAGATAGACGATATACTGATTTATAAAATCAGACATACCGTCCACCTTTTTTTGTTTTTAAAATAAGGAAACATAATTATCTTCGAAATGTTGTAAATTGTAGCATTCGCATAACCTGCATGAGGTGTGTAATTTCTCGCTGGACATCCATAGTGCTTGTGCCACTCATCGCTTGATTGGCCTTGAGTGTTCTCCGGGTATTCAGCATACCTTCAATCAGTTTCATAACCGTGTTGCGTCCACGATGATCTACAATCATATACTTTTTGCGTGCATCCAGCTCTACCCACACGATATTGCTGAACGATGCAAATAATTGCTTACGATACTGCTCCATATCAGTCTCATTATAATGCTCGCCATAGAAAGCATAATATCCGTGAATGTGCAGCTTCTCTGCCAGCACTGTGATAAAAGGATCAAGCTCAGGCATAACATTGCGTTCCATATTTCACGCCTCCGTGATGCGTAATCCGTAGATCCCATCTTATTTTGAGATCTATTTTATCATATAATCTAGTCTATTTCCTCTCTCACAGTATCTGCCCAGACTGTCTATCTTATATGACTCGTGGGACGCTGGCATGATTCAGTTCAGTGATTCAGCGATTCGCCGTCCTTTTACCCACACACCCGAAACGTCCAATCCCTCATTCAGCAACACGATGTCTGCCTGCTTGCCCTGAACGAAGGAGCCTGTCCGATGATCGATGCCCAGCAAACGAGCTGGGGTCAGACTCGCTGCTCGTGACGCAGCCGTAACACTTAAGCCAACCTCCTGCACAAGGTACCGGAAGCCTCGCACCATAGTTAGTGTGCTACCCGCCAGCGCACCACCGTCCTTCAAGCGTGCCACACCATGCTCAACAATAACCGGAAGATCACCAATGGCGTATTCCCCATCATCTAGACCTGCAGCAGACATGGCATCTGTAATCAACACCAGTTGATCTATGGGTTGTTTCAGTTGTGCCAGTATGGAAATGGCTGCTGGGTGCACATGAATTCCATCTGCAATGACTTCTGCACTAATGCGTGGATCGCTGAGCACGGCTCCAGCAGCCCCGGGAAGTCGATGATGCAGTGGCGTCATGGCGTTGAATGTATGTACGGCATGATGCAACCCCGCCTCTACCGCACGTTGTACCTCATCATAGCTAGCATCTGTATGCCCTAGTGCTGCCGTGATTCGTTGACTTCGCAGCCATGCAATTAGCTCCAACGCACCTTCACGCTCTGGCGCCAATGTAACCTGCCGGATCAATCCAGGATATTGTTGCTCCCATTCTTCTAGCCACGATACATTAGGCATTACAATATGCTCCGGATTTTGCGCTCCAGGCCATTTAGGGCTGAAAAACGGCCCTTCCAGATGCACTCCCTCGAGTTGTGCAAAAGGCATCGTTTGGGATCGATATGCATGAACCTCATACAGCACCTGATCCAATCTGTCCTTCGGTGCGGTCATCGAAGTAGCCAGCATCGCGGTTGTTCCTTGAGTGCAATGGAATGCAGTGATTGTATCCAGCACCTCTGGATTAGCATCCATGAAATCCTCCCCATTGCCGCCATGCACATGGATATCGATAAATCCAGGCACAATCATGCCATGCTCAGGCACAGGCAAAAATAATTCTTGTCGTCGAATTGAATCAGGTAGCCCTTCGGGCGAGCCTGCATATATTATTTTCCCATCACGCCAAGCCAAAATTCCATCGTCTATCATACGATCTGAAAGAACAAGCTTCCCCCGTAAAATGGATACCGCATCTCTAGCCTTAAGCTCTTGTATATCGCCTGTACTCATTCAACCAACCTCCTAACCCAACCTATGATGTTTAAACGTTATCAGGATCAAATTTATAATTGATTAAACTGCTTTAATTGAAAAGTAGATATTAACTTTAACGACCCATCTGAATCTTCTATATTTATTCTTGCTAAATTTCCAATCATTTCACCCATCTACCTGCAGCGCGGTCTAATAGTACAACCACATTGGGGTGACATTGCAGCAGTGAAGCTGGGCATTCCGTAGTAATTGGCCCCATGAACGCCTGCCGAATAATCTCAGCTTTTTCCTCACCGCGAGCAATCAGCAGAATCTGTTTGGCTTTCAGTATCGTACCAACTCCCATGGTAATCGCCTGCGTTGGAACCTGATCGATACTGTCAAAAAAGCGAGCATTCGCTTTTCTCGTCTCTTCCTTCAACGCCACAACATGTGTACGACCCGTCAGCTCTGTGCCAGGCTCATTGAATCCAATATGACCGTTATGTCCGATGCCAAGGATTTGCAGATCAACCGGGCCACGATCCTCAAGCCGTTGTTCATAGGCTTCGCACTCCTGAGCTAAATCCGGCGCGTTACCATCAGGGATATACGTCTTATCCAGATCAATATCGATATGGTGGAACAACTGTTCATTCATGAAGCTACGATAGCTTTCGCTATGCTCAGCGGGTAAACCTACATATTCATCGAGATTGAAGGAGGATGCCTGCGCGAAGCTAACCAGATCTTTTTGCACCATCGCTATTAGCTGTTTATAAATCCCCACTGGAGAACTGCCTGTTGCAAGCCCTAACACAGCTCGTGGTTTCGTCTGTAGCAGACTCGTAATAATCCCGGCACCTGTAACGTTTAAATCTTCTTCATGTTCAAAAATACGTATGTTCATCTCGTTAAGCACCTCCGTTGTTATGAACCCGATAGGACTGTACACTGTGATACGATTGCTCAAGCTTCGGAATAAATTGGTCAAAATCGGAACTCACCATGCCTGTGAACAAAATGTCGATGACATGTAATAAGGCAATTCGTGAAGCCATATCACCTCTTCGCATCCCCTTTTCGAGTGAAGAAGTAAACAACGGAATATCTGATACGGTAGCCAGTTTATTATTACTGTAGGACGTCAACGAAATCGTTGCGGCTCCGACCTGTTTGGCACAATGCAGTGCATCAATCGTCTCTGGGGTTTCGCCCGAATATGATACAGCTACTGCAACATCTCCCTCTCCTAACGAAGAGGCGGAGGTGATCTGCATATGTGAATCTGAGAAGGCCGTACAGCTCTTCCCGATCCGAATCAGTTTCTGATAGAAATCCTGGGTCACAATGGATGATGTAGCCACACCGTAGAGATCGATCCGACGTGCAGCGCACAATAGCTCAACCGCTCTACTCACCCGCTCCAGATCCAGCAAACGAGTTGTATCTGCAATGGAAGCTAGATGATTCGCTTCAATAGCCTCAACGATTTTGGACAATGAGTTACCTGCTACGATATCCTGATATGCCGTTTCTCCTGTTGGATGTGATAATTCGGCAGCAAGTTTCATTTTGAAGTCAGGAAAACCTTTGAAATGAAAAGATTTGCAAAAACGGGTTACCGTCGCCGGGCTCGTCCCGCTTTGCTGCGCAAGATGGTTAATCGTCCAGCCTGGAATGTCTGTGGGCGAACTCAATATCACCTCTGCAATCCGCCGTTCTTGAGCAGGCAGGTCTTGCAATTCTTGCTGCAACGCATGTAATATAGCTGCCATAAGTATGCTCCCTATGAAAATTATTTTTATATTATATAATTAATTTAAGAAAATTATTTTTATAACATCATTTTATACAACGATGGCCTGCAAATCAAGAGTATTTCCTTCACTTTTCTGGTGTAGATCATCGCAGCCTAAATTTCACTTTTCATACCCAGCGAACATACTCTATCTCACTTGTTTCATCTCCAGAGACCCCTTATATTGGAACAATGAGTTTGCATAAAGGAGTGGATCATGTCATGAATAAACGTCAGCAGCAGAAGATCATCCCGTCCTTATGGATCATTGCTGAGAGACAAAGTGAATATAGACCCTATTTCGTCTTATATGCGATTGATTGGAAGCGGGCAGGCCGATTAAGCTGGGAGGGTTGGGATCGTCTGCATGACTTGTTGCAATTCCATGTTCCTATTAGACATAAGATAGGGAGTACAAGAAGCTCATCTCAACCCTGTGCCAAAATTGCCAAAAAAGCGATATTTCTTTCTCTAAATGAAGAACAGTTCGAGACTTTAGAGCAGTTGTTTTATCAGCCTTTTTCTAAGAAACGATGGAAAGAATTTATGAAGCAACACTGTAAACTCCATAAAAAGGTGAGTACATAATGAAAACAGATCATAAGCAGGTTTTGCTTCAAATGATGGCTCCATACCATGAGATGTTGGATCGCATAATGTATGAGATGGGTGATTTTTCACAGGTCGATTATATAGAGAAGCAAGATGCTACGTATGGAAAAAGAGATGCGAATTATACCAATCGCTTCAAAGTACTACTGGCTATTTATCATCGGGAAGATCGGCATGCGCCGCATTATGAGTCGATTGTAAGAAGGCTACTAATGAATGAGATCATAGATCGGCAGACAAACAGCTATCAGGGTATAGGCGAAGCATTATATTACTGTGTATTCTTGCTGAAGCAGTACAACCGGGACGAAGATCAGAAACTATTTTCCCAAGCAAAAGAAGCCAACTTCGATACTAGCTGTGGATTTGAGCCTACTCGAATTGGAGAGCAACACCTTTTTCATATCAATACTGCTGACCTCTCGGATTGCATTCGCCTGTCTGAAGATCTGCTCGAGATGACGTATCATTCAACATTTGTAGATTTATGGATTGCGGAACAGACGTGCTGGAACCAAGAAAATCTGACTGAGCTGCTCTATATTGAACGAAACCGGAAACATATTGAGGGTGAGATTGAAGTACTGAGAAAACTTGCTTCCCTCGAGAAAAATGCCGGAAATGATCATCAATACTGCTACCAGGCATCCAGTTTGGCTGAAAAGCTCATCACCAATGGTCAGTTTGAAGAAGCAACTCTGTCTATGGAATCTGTCATTCCGCTCATTATTAAAGAGGATCGTTGGTGTATGGTTGGATTAGGGCGCCAAATGATTCAAACGTGTATTGATATTATGTATTATTATGGTGCTGATTCTTCCCATTCCCTTACTTTGTGGCAACCCATTGAAGGCTTTCTGGAACAGGCTGTTCAAAATATGAGCTTGAGTCAATATGATCGAGTTACGTCTGCTTGCCAATTCATGGGCAATATTCAGTTGGAGCAGATTTTAATTAAAAACAGAGATAAGCACATAGAGCATAGATCAGTATAATTTTTGAAAATCATTGTGAGATTACTACAGAGCAAAAAAGCCTTGCCCCATTCTTCATGACAAAGAATAGAGAAAGGCTTTCATGCTGCTACTTAACCTTAACTGTAATTCGCAACTAAATCTTCAGTTCTCCGAGCTTAATCAGCTCTACAACTGCTTGCGAACGACCCTTAACATTGAGTTTCTGCATCACATTCGAAATATGGTTACGCACCGTTTTCTCGCTGATGAATAACTGCCCTGCGATGTCACGCGTCGTTTTGTCTTGAACCAATAACTCGAATACTTCGCGTTCACGGTGGGTCAACAAAAATTTACTTTTATGATCGATACCCTTCAATGTTCACCCCTCCTTGCTCGGGTTGTGTTGGTGTAACAAGGTTAAGGGGATACAGTCAACTCATCTTATGTCAGGTCAAGGGCGATGGTTCAGTTTTATAAGAAAAATGGGCATTAATTTGCATATATCGCTCGAATACAAGCAGTGTATATTCATTATAGAAATTATGTACATAACAAACATGCCTTTGCACTAGATGTAAACATCTACACAAAGGCACATTTGTCTCATTCGTTCTGATTACCGGAAATTATGATTCATAAGACCATCACGGTTGTTGTTGCGATTCATTGTACCATCACCAAGAATGCCATCACGATGATTCGGATTCATTGCATTGGTTGGGAAAATACGTTCCACCATTGAAGAGAAGGTATCGATCATGCCACTGATCGGCTTACCGTTACGAATGTCTTTTGCATACGATTCTGTATGCTCAACAAATTCCGGGTTAGCAGACACATAGACATTTTCGACGTTAGGTGCAAATTGCTTGATTTTGGCTGCGATCTTACCTTTGATTTCTTCCGGGGTATTATCGTCCGAGCTATCCACTCGTTGCCCCTCACTTTTAGCTCCATAATGACCATTATCCATCGTGCGGGCTTTGCCACTGTCGGTCAATCCACGCATCATGCCCACTGCTCCTGTGCCCATCGTACCGTAAAGGCCACGATCATTACCCATATGACCACGATCGGTTGCTACACCTGTGTTCAGCCCTGGTGCTATACCGCTTGTCGTATACGGAGACATTGTTCCATCCCCACCATGAACGCGCAAACCGCCCATATCTTCGCTCATACTTTCACTGCGCATGGTGCTGTTCGGACGAACGCTCATGCCTCTCATATTTCCATGAGTCGATTTACTCCCCAACTTGCCCGCATGTCCGTCAGTTAATCGAACAGCAACATACGCATTGCGATCCGTTAACAACACGTTAGCTGACTTAACTTCCTTCATTTCTGTAATACGTTTAGCTAATTCATCACTTGATCTTAGACTGGTGACATTGTGATTACGATAATTGTTGGCGCGAATACCATCCATCCCGTTGGTTTCAACTCCGTAACGGTTTAGACCCCTTACTTCATGGCGCACACTTTGGGATTGCATGTTGTTAGCGTCCTTGTTTGTACCACAACCGGTTAATCCCGCCATTACAAAAATTGCACTTGTCAAAGATAAGGTTATCGCTTTCGCCTTTTTGGCTGCTGGCATGTCTCATCCTCCAATGGGTTATGGTTTTGGTCACAAAGATAGGATGCGCTTCTGTGGTCACTGGTATCCTGAAAGGATATGGAACCTCCATTTTTGGTGGCCTGATCTAATACAGCTTCCTGCCTTAGATGAAAAACAAAAAAAAGATGCTGCAACTTCTGCAGCACCTTTAGATCAATCTTCAATATTCAGACGAGTATTCAGATAAGTTATTTTTTTAGCGCCTCGGCGGAATCCTCCACATCCTTCAACGCATCAGCCTGTAGAGCGTAAGCCCATTCGCCATCCGGAGTAATTACCCAGATCTGGTCAGGGTCAGAAGCAACCGTAAGCCCACGATATACATCCGAAATCATCTGTCCATTCACATTCTGTTCCGCGATAAATGTAAATCGTGGTACGGTGTTTTTCAGCTCAGAGGCTGGGCGCACATCATCGGCAGTTGTTATATTTTTTATTTTACCGATCAGAGAGACTGCATCTGTTGCTTCCAATTCAGCTCCATTGAATGTCCACTGTTTCTCTGCCGTATCTTGTTGAGCTGTTGATTTTAATATCCATGTGGACGCTTCCGCCTCCCAGTCCAGAGACTGCACATTCGATTCATCGAGGTTGAACGGAGTTGTATCCAGCAGCTCGCGCCGTGACAACTCAATACCACTAATCGTTTCACTCTTAACAGCAACAACAGCGCCTGAGTCTACACGAACATAACGAGCATCGTCGGCAGGTAACTGACCACCAATTATAAGTTCGATTTTACGTTGATCCTTGAGCTGTATGTCTAGCCTTGCAGCATCTGTACCTAGTCCATACTTCTCTACATTCGTTGGACTCTCCTCAACGACAAGCTCCTGATCCGCTGCACTTAAAGCATCCAGCAAATTACTTACGGCATAGCCGTTCAGAGGATAAGCTTTTGGTTCAACCATCTGCCAGACCCCTTGCTCCAGTTTCAGTTGTGAGGACTCTTGGCTTGCCGTGCTGTTCTCTTCAGCCGCTGGTTTATGAATTGTAATCGCCTGAATGTCTCCAGCTTGAATCCCAAGCAATTTCACCTGCTCCGCTGCTTCTTCACGAAAATAACTTTGACTGGCTGCATACATCCAGCCCACCAGTAGAACCACTACGGCAAGTATCGTTGGAATCCATTTTCTCATACACGTCTACGCCTCCACCATAAGAATACTCCAATGATAACAAAGACGAGCGGGAATGCGACAAGCGCTACGAAGAATATGACTCTGGCTTGTTCCCCGTTTAGGTATGCCACTTGATAACCAGCTTGTATACGAGGTCTGATCGTTAATCCATCTTGCTTCTCGCTTAAATAATTCGTCACATTCAGAATAAAATCACGGTTACCCCCATTAGTAATCTCTGAATCCTGCATGAAGATCGAAGAGCCAAGAATGACCGCTTTGGGTTTGCCATCCGTCGTATCTGCTGCATACCCAAGTTCCACCGGACCTTGTACATCTTGCTGCGGATCGTTAGAAGTTTCATTTTGTAATAGACCAGCAATATCCTTCTCCCCATAACTATCATTCGATGAATGAATAAGTGGGGACAACGTATATTTGTCCTGCTCTTGGCTAGTCAACGCAATGGACAGAGATAACATTGGATAGAGCTTATTTTCGGATAATTTATCCGTGATTGCATGAGTTCCATACTCAGGTACAACCCATAAAGGTCCCATTGTACTTGCCTGCTGTTGATCCACCATAACTGCATGTTCATCCACTACACCGTAGTCCGCGGCAAGCGCATCGATATTCTTCCAAGCCGACTCCATATCTTCATGGAATCCGAGGGACAGTAGCAGCTTGCCACCATTACTAAGATAGGTACGAATGGCTTTCAGCTCGGTATCACTAATGTCACGCTGTGGACCAATAATAGCAAGCACATCAGCATCCTCAGGAACATGCCCTGCTTGATTCAACTGTAGCTCCTCTGTTGTGATGTTGCTCTGCTCCAATGATGAACGCAGTGTTGTCAGCTGATCCAAACCAAGCTCCTCATGACCGGTCAGGAAAACCATTTTATGCATCTCAGTTGAGGATAGATTCATCAAAGCCTGAGTTAACTTTTCTTCACCTGTAAATTGGTAAGATCCATCGTTTCCATCACCTGCGGCTGTGAACAAACTCGCAATATCAATGACCTTATGCTGATCTCCCTGCTCTAGAATGATAGAGCTGCCTGTAATTCCATATTTCGAAGCGAGCGCCGGCTCCTGCGTCAGATTGTATTGTTCCATCTTCAGCTTGCTATTACGCTTCGTATATTCCTGTACCATATCCGACACTTCACGATTCAAGACAGTATTATTCACATTTTCAACGGTCAACACCAGAATATTGACGTCTTCTTTCACATTTTTGATGGCAGTAAGTGTCTGATCCGATAAGGTGTATTGTTTGTTGGACGTTAGATCGAGTTGGAATCCTCCAAGCGAATTCAGAAATAGCGTTAGCAAAATAAAGATGCCAATGACCGCTACTGATAATACGGTGCTGTTGGTATGACTTAACCATTTTTTCATCTTCTCACCTCCACCGTTTTCGTTCTACAATTTGAATGCTTAACAGCAGAAATACACCGGAGAGCGTTACATAGTACAAAATATCCGGGCCACTGAGCACACCTTTGGTGAAGCTGTCAAAGCGATTCGTTAGTGCAAATGGATCAAGCCATTGCTGCAAAGTAGAACCTGTATTGCCTGCGAATGAATCAAGCATCCACAATACGAGCAATATAATAAAACCAGCTACCGCAGACACCATCTGATGTTGAGATAGCGTTGAAGCGAATAGTCCAATCGCCATCATGCTGCTGCCTAAGAAGAACAAACCTAAGGCTGACAACCATACCGAGGTCAGATCAAGTTCTCCGAAGAAGGACATAATGAACGGATATACCAAGCTACATAGAATAAGTACAACCAGTATGGCCAGCGAAGCCAAATATTTACCGAAAATAATCTCCGTAACTCGTGCGGGAGAGGTTAACAGTAATTCATCCGTGCCTTGTCGAAACTCTTCTGCCACAAGTCTCATCGTTAATAATGGAACTACAAATAACAGCATGGATAATGTATCACCAAGCACGAGGCGATAATCCACTATGCTGGGTTGATAATATACAAAACTCGAATAGAACAACAAGCTTGTCATCAAGACGTACACCGCAAACGCAAAATACGATGTTGGTGATAGGAAATAGGCTTGAAGCTCCTTATTACAAACCGCCATCATTCGTCTCATTTGGAGCCCTCCTCCTTCTGGGCATGAGGCAACTTATCAGACACCGTTGTTGACTCTTCCGTGGATTGTTGGACGTCTGTCACCAAATCTGGCTTCGGATCAACGCATGTTGTCTGATTCGCACTCGGCTCTGTACCTGTAGTAGACGCACCAGCAAGACTGTCCTCCTCTTCTTGCGATACAACTTCTGCTTGTGTCTCCGTTGTCGTAAGTTTCAAGAAGATCTGCTCCAGACTAAGGTTTTCCTTTTTCATCTCGAGGATTGGCAATCCAGCTCCAGACAATAAGTAAAATAACTCTTCACGGAAATCCTCGGAGGATTCGCCCGTAAGTAACATTTTCACCGTGCCTGAATCTGGCTCGCCTTCCACTCCAGTTGGTGATATAACCTCACTCCGAATTTTCTCCCAAGGAATAAGCAAGTTATGTAACTGTTCCTCGGTTGCCTTCACTTCAATAGCGACTTTAAATTGATCTCCCATCGCCGATCCAAAGTGCTGCGGTGAACCATCAAGAACAAGTTGACCCTGGTTGATGATTAACATACGGTTACAGAGTGCACTGACTTCAGGCAAAATATGTGTGCTGAGCAGTACAGTATGATTCTCACCAAGCTCACGAATAAGATCTCGAATCTCAATAATCTGATTCGGATCGAGTCCAGATGTTGGCTCATCCAATACAAGCAGATCAGGCTTATGGATAATAGCCCCAGCAAGTCCAAGCCGTTGCTTGTACCCTTTGGACAATCCACGAATTAATTGCCTTTCTCGGCCCTGTAGACCCAGCCTACTCATCATCTCGCTAACACGTAGCTTCACTTCACGTGGTGCAACATCTCTTAGATTCGCAACGAATTTCAAATACGATTGCACAGTCATGTCCGGGTACAAGGGCGGCGTCTCAGGCAGATAACCAATCTTCGATCGCACACTTCTCCCTTGTTCATGCACAGACACGCCATCTATCGTGATCGATCCTGTAGTTGGTTGCAGATATCCGGTTATCATACGCATCGTTGTTGTTTTCCCCGCACCATTAGGACCTAGAAATCCCACGATCTCTCCGCGCTCCATTGTGAAATCGAGTTGATGTACGCCACGTTGTCCATCATACACTTTACTAACTTGTTTCACTTCGAGCACATCATTCATCCTTTCCCATCAAAGCTTTGCTCAAAAAGTCCATTTTTTGAATTCACACTCAAAATAACCCGTGTACCATCGTTCGATCTACTGACGGCTCTACACGGGATGTTTATTCAAGCATAGCTACAATACCCTAAACCTAGCTTAATGTTCCTTAAAAGAAAGCTTAAAAAAATATGTCTAAAATGTGAATAAGGCTACATTCACCCACACCCTGTGCTTTAGGGAAACGTACCATACCCTAGGAGCAGTTATACCCATTGCCAAGGATATGATAACAATCTGTGCAGAATACAGGAAGACACATGTACAATCCTGCACAATAGTCAGAGGTGAACCTTGTGAAAGTTTTATTCACATTTTTTGTGCCGAGTGGTGGGGTGGACACCTTGAATCGGCTACGCACAGCCGTATTGAAACGTCATGGCATAGAAGCACATGTGTTATACCTGTACCCAGGCTCTGGATTACAGAATGGCACCGGCACTCCCGTATTTACCGCCTCCAGTGATGCAGAAATTAAGGAACTGCTGGATCAACATCAGTATGATGCCGTTATTGTCACTTCAGATATATCTATGCCCGGTAGGCTTAGAGGATTAGGATATGATGGACGGATTATCTTTGAAGCCCAAGGGCTCGGCACACGGGATCAAGCACTAGAAACAATTCAAATGGCTATTCCCTACCTGCAGGCCTACTGTGATGCTGCTGTTATTCCTCCTACCGATCATTTGTTAGAAATGTTCATCCACATCTGTCCTTGGCTACATCGATTTGTCATCCCAAATATGCTGGATACGCAGACCTTTAGTCCACTTAAGGTAGATGTTCCTCCTTATCCGGTTATCGCCTGGGTTGGCCGACTGGAACATAATAAAAATTGGCAAGAATATCTTAACATCTCTAGTGAGATTATTCGCCAAATTCCCAGCGCCAGAATGTGGATGTTCCATGATCCCACACTTGCCAATCCTGAGGATGATGTATTATTTAAACACATGTTGGCAGAAAAAGGACTTGAGGATCGTATTGGAATTTTCGTTAATGTCCCCCATTCGCAAATGCCTACCTTCTATTCCATGACAGCGGAATCCGGTGGGGTGATGTTATCTACATCCATCCTTGAAGGGTTCGGTTATGCGGTGGCAGAAGCGATAAGCTGTGGATGTCCTGTACTCAGCACGGACTCAGATGGCGTACGTTCATTTATTACACACAACAAAACGGGCAAGTTTTACCCCATCGGTCATGTGGATACTGCTGCGGCGGAGGCCATAGATCTGATGAAGAACAAAAGGCTACGTGAACGTATTCGTACACAAGGTCTGCAGCATATGAGCATTTCCTTTTCACCAGATCGCTATGCTACTTCTTTTCGAGAAATGATGACCGCCTTAAGGATTTTCTTCTAAAGCTCTGCAATAACCTTTAATCCCTTCTAATAAACAGCACGGACTCCTTTATAACCCAGCCGGACGATGTGCTGTTTCCTTGTTTGTTATCTCTGATGAACGAGTTTTTCTATTCAGGTCAACGTCTCCTTTTCAGGAAAGATTTAAATGACTCCTTTTCAAATGATTGGAAATCGGTTATCCTTGAATTAGTTTTATTTTCTCAAATTACATAGGACCACCCACACCTTAAAGTATAAGGCTATGAATCTACGGATTTGTGGCCTTTTTTTGCTTTTTTAGGGTTCATAGGTCTCAGGAAGGAGATTAAAAAAACTCTGTTGGATGAATATTTCTGAGAAATAATACCATTTAACTAAATACACATGGTAGAATATTGATTATTATGTCAAATTTAGTATCTGGTAGGAAGAAGTACATACCACAGAACGAAAAAATGTAGATCCGAGAGGAGCATTAAGCATGAAAAAGATGATTGTAACAGGGATTACGACTTTAGCTTTGTTAACAGGGATTGTCGGAGGAATTGGAGGTACTGGGAATTTAATAGAAACAGCTCAAGTAAAGTTAAACCTAAAAAAAACAAACGTAGCTTCCCCTCTTAATGCTGAGGTTACAACGAACCTAAGTGATCAAAACTTACAATCTGTACTGAGTCTGTCAGATCAAAATTTTAAAGATATTGTTGGACATTGGGCAGAAAAAAGTATTAATGGCGCACTTACCCGTGGTTATGTAGATGGTTATCCTAATGGTACCTTCCTCCCTAACAACAATGTATCTCGTGCTGAATTCGTCAAAATGCTAGTTTCTGCGTTGGATTTAGAGGTCAGTAGTAACGCAAGTGCTTCTTGGTATGCACCGTACGTTAACGCTGCACAAGCAGAAGGAATATATCAATCTGGTGATTTTAAGGATTCCAATTGGACAAAAGCAATTAGCCGAGAAGAGATGTCAAAAGTAGCTGTACGAGCAATCGGTGTTAGCGATGTGGAGAAAACGCAGTGGATGTATATGGCAACCAAAAACGGCTTAATATCAGGCACTTCTCCTGGAGTGATCGCTCCAGAAGGCAGTACAACAAGAGCTCAAGCCATCACTGTAATTGAACGCGTGCTCTCGGTTAAGAAGGGAACAAAGCTACCCGTTGATAAGTATGCGGTGTCTGCTGCGGAACTACTCTGGCATGATACAAATATCATGACGATGTTACCGAGATACTTCAGTGATTCCTTCAATGGAAAAGCCTTTGATAACAAAGCCATGGTAAGTACATCGCCCAACGGTAAGGCAGTCTGCAGAATCACTAAGCTCGTTGCGATTGATCTTGCTGATCCCAAAGATCCGAACCGTAAAATAATTGAAGATACGGAGTATGCATGGGCTGGCAATGGCAAATATTATAAGCTTCTTGACTCAGATGGGTATGCTGTCATGGGCATCAGTGAAACGAAAATATCAGGCAAAATGAACGTTAAAGAGTTGTTTCCTTGCAGAATGACATTTCAAAATGATGATTGGTACAACATGTCTGAAAAAGTTACGAGCCCTAAACACCCTAATCGATCGTATGGAATTATGCCGTGGAATCCGAAGTACGAACAATTCCATTCATTTTTAGACATTTCTGAAATTTCAAATGGAACTCTTACATTTGCTACAGGCACACTGTTTCCTAAAACAAACTTTATGTCGGACAAGCCTTTCCGATATATGTTTGGCGGCATGGGTAACTGGCAGGGAACTTTTATTACACTATACCAAGGTAAACTGAATCCAGAATATCATCAGTAGGTGATTACGCGTTGAAAAAAATTGTAGCATTCGTTATGGTGAGTTATCTCCTTCTCACCATAACGAATTATTTCGGATATAACCTAACAGTATCTGCAGCCGTCCCTAACAACTATGAGTTTATTGGAGATGTTAGATTGTACAGTGATATTGGGAAGGTAGATGCTGAGAACAATCATTATATTCCTTCAAGCCAATTAGCATACACAACAGTAGTTGTTCCAAAGAAAGGTAACTCCATTGCTACATCGGTTGCTATATACGATAACAATGGTAAAATGGTGAAAAACTTAACCAAAGTGAGCGATACATCTTGGAATATAGGGAATATTCAAGGAGATAAGATCACTCTGTCAGCCAAGGCGAATGGTCAATATCAAGGGTACTTCGCATGGTTCCGAGCTCCTTCAGGGAGATATTGGATGTATGATTACAAAGGCCAACGATATTTTCTAAAATCTAATAATGCCTCCTTCCCTCCTAGTAGCGGTGAGTGGACATTTGGAACGGTCGGAAATATACCAACTTCAGGATGGAAACAAGGTTCAAATACCAATATGGTTTGGTCGGAAAGAACTATCACAGTCGGTTCAACTTTTCAGGAAAACTTCTCAAGTCCTACGCTACCCGGGATGGAATTTGAGATGTCAGAGCTTGCTAAGGTGATTGTAAAGAAAGAAGATTTGACATATTGGAAATGTCCAGAAATATGCATGCAAGCCGCTAAAATACATGATGTTCGTGATATAGCCATAGATGATTCAAATAAAAGAAATGTTATCCTCAATTTTGAATTTCTTGCTACATTCGATAACTTTGCACCGGGTGGAGAGGTTGTAAGTGATAACGAGAATGGCTTAGTACGAAGATGGTATAACGGATGGAATGTTATGTTTCATGGTGAAATTTACAAGTATCCCGAAATGAAAATCTATGCTAAGTACGATGGCCCTGATAAGCCTGAGGATCCCGGCGGTGGTGGTGCATGTACACCTAACATTGGTCCACCTTCACAGGGGACAACGATGAATAGGAGTGACCTTGATCCGAATGCTCGCGGAGTCATCAAAGCAGATAACAGAGACGCTGAGCGATTCGATGTACTTAAGGGCATCCCGACCTCCGAATCGTTGTATACCAATGCGATTGCGGACAACTATCTGTTCGACCAATCCTGGGCACGTATGACGGGGAAGACAACGTATGATTGTAATGTCACCCTCACCTATGCGCGAGAATGGACGATACCTGGTCCAGAGGTCTGCCCGCCCAAAGGGGCGTGTTCTCCTGGGCCACCCGTGAAAACAGGTGACACTGTAACCAAACCTTACAGCTTCCAGATTACAAGAGATTATTCGTACTGGAAAATCAACAAACTGGAAGTATACAACATCGCTAAAGCAACCATGGAGAACTATGCTCTCCCGGGTACAATGGTCACTATGATGCCTTCAGGCTATACGCCGCCAACACTGGAATCCCAAAACGATGAAGCGGTGGAAAGTCATGTCAAGCCCGCACCAACAGCAGCGATCTCATACACACCACCGAAACGAACAGGCGGGTTAAACTCACCACCGGATGTACCGGATGATACTTCACTGTTAAAAGGCATGGCGGAGTCGAACACGCCTCAGAGTAAAGTCAATAACGACCTCGTCATATTTAACAACAATAAGGTTATGGACGATGCGGAAGCGACCAAAGACGGTCCTACCCCAACGAACATTCCTGATCCAACACCGATTGGTCGAGATGTTCTCTATATGCCGAATAACATGATTAGCAGCACACTTTTGAACAAAGCAAATACAACGAGCTCTGGTGAAATCTTTTACAACCTGCTTCCGGGCAATGTGAATGGCGGGGCTAATAAGGTGTTGCCCATCCCTGGGATTAATACCGTCACGGTTCACACGCCTGTCGTTAACTACTCGTGGGTTTCGGATGATCAGCCGCATAACCAGAAAACGGTGCCTGACCCGAGCAGTTCTGCACTGATCCTAGAGCGTCCCTTTATCGTGCGTATTCCAACTTCGGGACAACACTTGGAAGTAGCCAGTTATCCGGGGTATGGTAACCGAGATTATGCCAAGTATTTTCGGATCAAACAAGTTCAGTTTCCCTTTGATGTCTACAACGCTGATCGAAGCCAGTTCATTCCTGCAGAAACGTGGGTAGATATCCCGGTGAACCAACTGGATACCGGATTCTATCTCCCCGTATGGGTTGATGAAGGACATTACCAAGTAAAATTCCGCAATATTGCGGAAAATGCACCCTCGACGTTTACAACACAACCCGACGCAAATACCAATCTGGCTCACCATGTAGCTACAGATACAGTACCCGTGGAAGTCATTGGGCGGTTATATGATTTTCACGTGACTGACATCTCGGATTATAACTGGGAAAATGTATTTCGCAAACAAATGGGTAGCTCGGCAGCTAGTGGAGTCAGCTACTGGACAGGAACTAATGGGATCGACGGAGATCCGCGAGGGAATCTTGCGCCATTTGTGCTACCTATTCATCCGGGGAGTCACCCTGTGCAGGGATTCCGGAATATCGCGGTGAAAACGGGTTATCATGTCAAATTCGACTTGAAGACCAAAGGCAATATGTTTGGCACAACCGATGGCGTTCGTATTACACCTACCTTTGATTTTGTTAGTAAGGATGGCACTTCACGACAGGCCGTGGATCTCTACTATCACCGTGGACAGGAACGCCTTATCCAGATCGGATCGCCGCAGGATCTAGAAAAACGTTTCGTCGTGCTGAACTCACGACTTCGAAATGTACCGGGTACGGAACTTGGAGATACGGCACGTTACCGATATACCTATGAACTAACGGCACAGGAACGTAATCAAACGACGCTGGCAGAATATATGGTTCAACTGGTCGACCAGATTTCACACCAGAAAACATGGGTAGGCCGCTACGATTGGATGATCCTGCCTGCGTCCATCCGTACACTCATCGGACCAAAGGCCAACATTCCCGCTACTGTGAACGTAGATCGAGCCAATGCCGCAATTCAGCGCTGGTATGGAGAGTATAGCTTGCCAGCCGATGTGTATGCTGTGCCCAAGGGAACCGATCTTGTACCGCTGGCTAGACAAAATGCACTCGATGAGAAGTCAGACGTATTCTTGAAAAATGGATATATCGTGGTTAACTTCAATCTGGAAACGTTACGCAATGGCAAGACAGATGCTCCGCATCTGCAATACATCCATGCACCACTCATGAATCAATGGCGATTAGAAGGTTTCATTCCTAATCAAGTCGATGATCGCGGGAGATCGTTGCCTGTAAAAGATGGAGATGTGGTCTTTTACCACGCTGATCAGTCCAGCCGGAATGACTTCCAAGCCCAAGTGCCTCACTAATACAATAGATTACTTTAACTTGTTCGTACAAAAAAACCGTTCCCTTCTCAATGGCGAATCACTCTCCCATCTGAGAAGGAACGGTTTCTTTTGCTTTTAGATCAAATTAGATCTTATTTTCAGATCATATCATTAAGATATTAGTGACCCATCATCATTGCTGGATCAGGCTGATCTCCTGACTCAAGCGTCTCTTCTTTCATCTGTTTCGGTTTACGAAGAATTAGACTCAGGAGACATCCAAACAGTGCAATACAAGCTGCCAAGAAAAACGTGTCGTTGTATCCGGCAACCAATCCATTAACTGCACTCGCCCCGCCAGTTCCTGTTGTATGATCAGCCACTCGGGAAGTCAAGAAACCCGTCAGTCCTGCAACTGCAAAGGACACAACCACTTGCTGAGCCGCAGCAGTAAGCGGCGTAACACGACCTACCAGCTTACGTGGAGCGGCGTTCAATACATGTGTATTCAGTGGCATCATTGAAAGACCCATACCCAATCCCATCATGACCAGACTAACAATGATCAGTCCAAGACTTGTTTCCGCTGTGATGGAAGACAAGATAAACAGTGCTCCGGAAATGATGCCTAAACCTGTGAATGCCAGCGGTCTCGCACCAATCTTGTCAAACAGACGTCCACCGAGTGGCATACCTACACCAGAAGCCAGTGCCTGTGGAAGCAGAATCAGCCCTGTCTCCAGAGCAGTGTATCCTTTGATCTGTTGTAAGTAGAGCGGAATCAGAATCATCGCTCCGAAGAGAGCCACTTGTGATACCCAAGCAAGAATAATACCGCGTGAGAAATCAGATGATTTGAATACCCGTAGTTCCAGCAATGGATGCTTGTGACGCAGTTCTACAATAATGAACAAAATCAATGCTACCCCACCTACGATTACACCCGTTAGTGTAGTTGCTGACGTCCAACTTGTCCCGCCTTCACTAACACCATAAGCCAGCATAGAGAATGCAATGGGTGCCAGAATCATACCTAATAGGTCAAGTGTAGGTGTCCGTCCACGATCCGTATCGGGCAAAAATTTGAGACATAGAATAAGTGCAGCGATCCCGATCGGAAGATTAATAAGGAAAATCCAGTGCCAACTGAATGACTCAATGAACCAGCCGGATAAGACTGGACCTAATGCAGGAGCTAATAACATCGGAATCCCCAGCATACCCATAATGGAGCCTCTTCTCTCCGGGGGAGCCAGACGGAAAACCATAGCCATCCCAATCGGAGCGACCATACCTCCACCAAGCCCCTGAATGATGCGGAAAATAATTAATTGCTCTGGGGATTGTGCAGCTGAGCACAACACAGACCCTAGTGTAAACATCGCAATTGTAAATAAGAATACTCTCTTGGAACCGAACCGGTCGGTTAACCATCCAGCAAGGGGAATGACAGCAGACAAAGCCAAGGTGTATCCCGTCACAGTCCATTGAATGGTTTTGAGATCCGTCTCGAAATACTGAACGAGATTAGGAATCGCCACATTCACCACCGTGCTGTCCAGAATGACCATAATCATACCTACAATGATGGCCAGCAGCGGTAGAATAATCGTTTTTATCGAAAACTCCGCTGGATTCTGGGGAATTGCTGTTTGCTCTTTCAAATTCTCACTCTCTTTTCCGGCCTAGAGGCATCTCATGCCTCTCCAACGGCCTTATAATCACAACATGTTTCAAACCATTGTTTCAAACTGTCGTTTTAAACTTTTGTTTTAATCATAGTATATTTTAACGAAAATACCTTTGCTGTCAAGATATTTTTAATGTCATTAATTATATATGTACATTTCAACTCTATTTCCGCTAACTGCTTCAATATGTACGAGATATAGATCAAAATGATCCATTCCATCTATATCTCGTTACACAATCCATTTTTGGAAGCTATGTACTTGTACTGGATTAATGCAGATGCAAAAAGATGAACCAGGTCCTACCTGCTCCATCCGTTTGGTCACACGTTGTATCCGCTATATCATCGAACTACACGTTCACAATGTTTCACTGTTAATTTGCGAGCTTGGTCATCTGGTGCTCCGTGAGCACACCCAGAGTCTGTCCGTATGCGCTCCGGCAATACAAACGAACTGCAAGATGATAAGGACGGGAATAATTCGTAATAATTCGAAGTTCCCAGCCAGCGGAAGTCACATCCAAATTAGGAATGACATAATTCCGCATGCACCCCTGGTGCTCTGATCCAATCTGAAAAAGATAACGATAAATTTCTCCGCCTACATCGTTTCTTCCACCTATAAATACATCCGCTTCGTCATCCCCTACCCATGCTACCTCAATATCTACGTATCTGACTGGGATAGCCGTTTGGAGCATACTCTCATGCATCACAAGTAGATACACCGCCATACACTTGCCCTCCCTCCCATTTCCACCGATCATCCTTATGTAGTTTATGCAACCTCTCGTCCAATGCCAGTTGTATTCACCCATTTTTGCACGTATACATAGAAATGCCCGGCCTCAGACACTTCGTTTTTCATAGAATACAAAGATAGCAGAACGGTCTGCGCAGGCCGTGATAAGGAGGTACCTATGAGAGTTCTGCTCGTAACCTATTGGGAATTAACCCAAATGGGTGGGATATGGACATATCTAAGACAATTGGCCGATCACCTGACATCACTAGGTGTGGAGGTTGATATCATGGGCACGAACACTGCGAACAATGAGGTTTATGTCCGTAATCTGAATCAATCCTTCTCCAAAACTAAAGTTTGGCCGATGCTGCAAACGAAGCTTAATCCCACTGACCTGCCTCAATTCACCGCCGACTCACTTCTTGCTTATTATGAGCTTAATCGTTATGCCTTTGAAATGGCTGCTGCGTATCTTGGGGTCAATCATTATGATATCATCCATGCTCAAGATCCTGTAGCTGCGGTAGCCATGAAGCGTATTCTACGCCGTAACACGCCACTCGTAACGAGCTATCATGGAGCGCTTGCGCGTGAAACTTTTTACGATGCTCAAAATTCGAATCCACAACTTACACTCCCTACCTACTTACAATCCAAACGAGGTCGGTACTTCCTGTCTCTGGAGAAAAGAAGCGCTGCACAATCCGAGCTGATTCTCGTGTCTAGTCACTGGATCAAGAGCACCCTCACAGAACTAAACGTACCAGAATCCCAATTCCGCCTTATTCCTTATGCCATTGATCTTCCATCTTATCGAGCTTCAGCAGCAGTCAAATTCCGCCAGAAACCACCGGCAGGTAAAAAAGTAATCGCTTTTACCGGTAGACTAGAGTACATCAAGGGTGTACATGTCCTGATTAACGCTCTTGCTGGTCTGAAAACACTACGTTCAGATTGGGTCTGCTGGATTGCGGGAGAAGGCAATCTCATGGAGGAACTGCGTGATCAGGCTTCCCGTATGGGTGTGGGAGACGATGTCGTCTTTTTTGGAAAACTGGACAATATCCCTTCCTTCCTACGCCGTGCTGACATCTATGTGCAACCTAGTCTGCAAGACACCCAGCCTTTCTCCGTGACCGAAGCACAGCTTGCAGGCGTTCCTGTCATCGTTAGCGGCACTGCAGGGATGCCTGAAATGGTTGATCCGGCTAACACCGGATGGGTCGTGCCTCCCCAAGATGCTAACTCTCTCTGTAGTTTGTTACATGCGCTATTAGAGGATGATGCTACTCGCAAACGAGTTGGCATACAGGCCAAAGCATGGGCCGAGCAGCATCGCTCACTGGAAGAAATGGGAATGCGCACGTTACAGGTTTACCAAGAAGCCATTCAGAGAGGAGGGCATTCCGTATGACGATCCTTGTACCCAGTGATTTGTATAATCGCTGGTTCTCCACTCCGGTTTCCACACCGCATATTGAGGTCGAATACGATGTCATGAATACGTTGATGCAAAAACTGCCAAAGGGATATATCTTGCCTGACCCAGAATCCATGGAAATTTTAAATGTAAATGATTCTACGTAAATTCAATGCAAGTCCAATAAAACGATGCAAACAACATGATATTGTTGAGCACTTACCCTCTTGCTGAAGAGGGTATTTCTGTGCTTTCTGTGCTTTCTGTGCTTTCTGTGACTTTGGTTTTTTGTGTTTCCCTCGTCAACCGCGATTCCACCAATTTATTGTCCAGGGAATTCCGATACGTCAAAAAAAGAGTATTCCATCTTGCCGCAGCTCTACACACGACACAGTGAAATACTCCTATTGGCATTAACATAAATACTGTTCTCGCACCTCTCAGAGTTAATATACACATGAGCCCTATTATCTGAGACGTTCCTTCACTTATCACTAAATGCTACAATTCCTACCTACGCATTGTCTAATTCATACGCCTAACCCACGGCCTAGCTTACTGCCAATACCCGCCTACCTGGAGCAGATTAAGCAACGTGGGACGATGTTTCGCCTGAACTCGCTCCATCTCCGCCTTCAGTTCATCGAAATGACGCTTCGTACCCATCTTTTCATGCACCCGATAAGACACTAACGGATCATTGAAATAAAACAGCTCATAGACCGGGAACAACCTCAACCACATCTCATAATCATGTGTGTAACGGAAATCGGTATCGAACATGCCGAATTTTCGAAAAGCATCCATCTCCAGCATCACGGTACAGCCGTTAATTGGACACCCCTCCAGAAGTACCTGCAGCACCTCCAAGCGGCTCCCGACTTCAGGACGGATGGTATCCATCCATTCATTATCGGCATTCACATAGTGATAGGCTCCATGACAGAACAACGCCTTCACTTTCAACATAAATCCCAACTGCTTCTCTACCCGATCCAGTAACATCACATCATCCGAGCTAAGCCATACAAAATAATCACCGGTTGCTCTTTTGATCCCTTCATTCAGAGCTGTCGCAGTGCCGCCATTTTCTTTGCGAATATACGTAATTTGATCCATAAACGGCTGTACCCGCTCAACATACTGCGTAGAACCATCATCAACAACAATGACCTCAGTGTGAGGATATGTCTGATGTACGGCACTGTAGATGGCCTGATCAATGTACGCACAGTTGTAAAAAGGAATGACGATCGATACCTTCGGTTCCATCCGGCTTTCCCTCCTCTGGGTTGCGAATCTAAAATAGTACTCCTCGTTCCCTAGTATATGAAATACTCCCTAATTCGTATGGGACATCTGTAGGGTCAAAAAAGTACAACTTTAGACTGCCGTGTCCAGATATTCTCTAATGAATATCTAGATCCAAGAGGAACCGAAACAGTTAAAGCTTTATAAGCACGCTGATAGCAATAATTGATGTCTATTTGGAGCCCCAAATGGATTGATTGTTGGAGCCGATCAAAGAAAAGGTCATCACCTCGTTATGGCTGGACAACTCATTTTTCTGTTTGAAGAATACCCCTTTATAAGTCACTCCGTTGATGACCATCGTACAGTAATAAGTTCCTGCAGTGTTTGACCATGTGCCTGTTACTGCACCCGATATCGTTCCATTGGTATTCAGCGTCACACTTTGGGTTGGCAGCATACCGACGCCATTAATAGACGCATCCAGTCCCATGTTAACAAACTGATATGTTCCGGTCATATCACTTGTACTATATCCGGTGGATGAGATGCTGCTTCCCAAAAATTCATACACCGCTGTGACAGGCCACTTGTCTGCATTCAAAAATTGCTGGTGCGCACGCACCTCATGATACTCGGTTCCATTATTAAACCGGGTATGATAGATCAGGTACCTTGCGCCATCCGTATCGATAAGCGCAGAATTATGCCCGCCTGATTTGTAGCCAAGAGGGATGCCAGGCAGAGTATAGTTACCGAACAACTTCACGCCGCGATTGGCTTGATTAACCGATGCTGACGAATATACGGCTTGATTGCCAGCAGCATCCGTATATGTTCCATTAATTGTAGTGGAACGATACAAACGGATGTGATAACCACCCTCATTCGCCAGACCACCATAGGTTACATATAGATAATAGTATCCCGCTTCCTTATCGAACTCAATGAACGGAGCCTCTCCTGTTTTCCCATAACCTCCTGCGATGCGCTTACCAAAGTAACGATCCGTATCGCCACTATCTGTTCCTGGATAGATCGGTTGTCCAGTCTCTGGATTAATTTGAAGAATAAATATCCCACCGGACCAAGATCCGTAACTCATCCACAGTTTTCCCGAGCTGTCATAGGTTAAGGTAGGATCGATTGCATTAGGAAATAAGGTATTATTATATGCACCATTGCCAGAGAACCAGCTACTTCTGGTACCCGAAAACTTCCCTTGGTCGATTAACTCAGGAATATTGGTATGTTGATACCAGGTATTAATGGTTTTTGTGCCAAGAGACGACGTTGTTGTAATTGGATTACTTTGATTGGTGAAACCAGAATAGATGATGGTATCGATGTATTCATAAGGCCCTTTTACAGACTTAGATACACCATAACCAATGGCTGAACGAATATAAGTAGAAGAAGTGGAGTAGTACAACATATACGCACCTTTAGAACCGTCGGCCCATGTATATGAAGCATTATAGATTGGTGATGCTGGTGCCCATACTGCATGGCCACCAGAGCTGTCCTGATCATTATAACCAGCCCAAGCGTAAGATACAGCCAGAGCGGAAGCGAGACTAGCTCCAGAGCTTCGGGATGCGTTCCCCGTTCCGCCTGCTTTGATCAACTCCCACTTCTGCATATCTCCACCCCAATAGTTCCATTGCTGCACATCCGTACCAGCCGTTGTACTGCCGTTCGCCACATCCAATGCACCCGTATAGCCAGATGCCTTCGTCAGTAGGGCAACAGAACCGTCCGCGTTTTGTTGAACTCGGAACAGTTGTGGATTTCCTCCCACATACGCGGACTGACTAACTAGAGCACCGTCCGTCCCTGATCCACCATTGACACCGATTGCACTATTGTAGGCCGAGTTGCCGGTAAGCAGGTAATAATCCCCGTTACCGTTATTCATGATTCTGAATTTCTGCGCATCGGACCCATTATAAGTCCATTGTCGAATACTCGTTCCATCCGCAGTTGATCCATTAGCTACGTCTAGATATAGGCCGCTATTTTTATTTTTTAGGTAATAGTAACCTTCAAAAGTAGAAGGTGCGTACAAGCTACTGTTTGTATACCCTTGTGTCCCTTCGTAAGACCAGTTTCTGAGATCCGTACTACTTGCCTGCGCCAGATGTGAACCATAAATATAATACCTATTTGTTGCCGAATCATAGTAAATCGATGGGTCATGTACAGACACACGAGTTGTATTGGAAGTTGTTGATGAACTGGCTGCCCCTAGGGCACTTCCACTCCCCACACTGATAATCACCAACATCATAACTAGCATCATGACGCCTAACTTGTTCCATAGCTTGTACATATATGGCATAATCAAGTGATCTCCCTTCAACATTTGATATTCTGATATCATCACGTCATTCATCTTTACGGTGGCAAAGAAGAGCTAAGTATCGTTTATTAAGCGCTTTCAAATTATAAACTTCAATCCACGCTTTTTCTGTTTACCGGCCATGTATTTTTGACACAAATACATAATCTCTCCTACTATTCATTGAATATCTACATCCCTCCCTCTCAAACAGCAAAACGCTCACAAGTTGGAAATATAATCCATTAAGCTCACAATCATACTATAGGTATTTCTTTGTCGAAGTAAGGGGCATTCTGTCGACTTCAAAAATAAATAAAAAACGATGATTCCTGTTCATACACAGCACAGGAATCATCGTATTCAGAGTCATAGACACACAAGACATAGCTTATTATACATAGTAACCTGAACTAGCTAACGTCCCGCTCGAAGTTTAACCTCATATCTGCCTTAAGTTACTGTCTAGTTATCGCTATCCCCCCATGCCCGCGATTCGCTGTAACAAGGGATCTCGATATCTGGACCATACCATAGCGGCCTCTTGACCAATAACTGTAGCGTGCCTCATTGATCCCATACCTTCGTGCCAGCGATAGGCAGTATGCGGCTCGTTCAGATACGGGAAATGGTGTCCATTCAGCAACATTCGCAACCAGAGATCCAGATCATGAGTGTATGGCAAATGTTCGTCGAAGAGACCTACGGCTCCGAATAGATCTTTACGAATCATTACGGTGCAGCCATTCACTGGGTTACCGTTCACGAACCTGCGCAACCAATCCACAGGAGCCATCGGCTCTGCTCCGCCAAGCAACTTGGTCACAGCAGCATGCTCATTAATATAGTGAAAATTAGTATGAGAAACCAACGCTTGCTGCTCTAGCATAAACTGAACCTGCTGCCGAATTTTGTCTGGATAGAACAGATCATCTGAACTGAGCCAAGCAACATATTCCCCTGATGCATGGCGTATGCCGTGGTTCAGTGCAGATGCAGTTCCCCCATTGCTCTTGCCAAGCACATGAATATAAGGAAGATAAGGATGTAGTAGATGGGCATACTGCGTCGAGCCATCGTCAACAACAATGATCTCGGTCTCAGCATATGTCTGATTCAAGGCACTTTGAATCGCCTGAGGCACATAAGGACAATTGTAGAACGGAATAACAATAGACACCTTCGGGTTCAATCCGTTCCCCTCCCTTGCTGGAACCGAACATCATTTAGAATATCCTGAAGGGATTGTGCAAACGGAATGAGCGGCTGCCAGCCCAGTTTGCGTAGCAATGACAATTGTTCCTCTTCCCCAGCTCCGTCTGGGCCTGAGGTTGCTCCATCCCAGCGGACAGGTACATTTGCACTCGTCATCGACAACAATGTATCCGCGATCTCACCCAGGCTACGCTCCGTCCCAGAGACAACAGGGTACACCGTACCCGTCGTTCCGTGAACTAACAATGTAGCGTAGGCTCGCACCGCATCACGTACATCCAGAAAATCACGGGTGTTCTCCCGACCTGAGAGGCGGAAGGCTTCCGTCTTGCCCTCCTGCTCACAGGCAACAATATGACGCGCGAGCAGGGAGCAAATTCCTGTTGAAGGACCGGCACCGATCAGATTGCCCGGTTCAGCCACCATAATCTGCTGACCAAAAAGAGACATCCACGACAGGGTCACCATCTCCTCCAGAGCTTTGCTAAGACTGTATGGGTGTGGCGGTTGTGGAATTTTGCCGGGTTCTGGGGTGTACTTCAGCCGCGAACCAACAATGACCGTTCTGGCAGCAGGACAGCTGCGTAGTGCGTCCAGCAGATATAGCACAGCCATCACATTTGTCTCCAGCACAAGCAACGGATCAGACCATGAATCCGGTACGGAATTTTTACCTGCGAGATGCAGCACATAGTCAGGCTGCACCTCGTCGATTAATTGACGCACTTGCTCTTTGTCATTCAGATCACAGACATGGACATGTGTGCCCACAGGGAATGCATAAACATACTCACGCCTGACCACTGCAACGACCACTGCACCAGCTGACTGAAAAAATTCAACGGCATGTCGCCCTGTAAAACCTGAGGCACCTGTAATGAGCACCTTCTTGCCTATTAGCTCTGCTCCATCCATAATGCCAGCTCCTTCAGCATCGTAGAATAATCCGGAAGGTCTGTCTTCACATCCACGCGTGTTGATACAAGCGTGCGATCCTGCACCATACGATCATCAGGGACAATGACGACATCCTCTTTGTTCCAAATCTGCTTAAATAACACGAGCAGATCATGCTTGCTTAATGGATGTGGATGGGCAAGATGGATCAATCCGCTGACAGGAGAGGCTAGATAATGATCCACCCATTTGGCCAGCTCAAGAGTGGTGACCCCGTTCCATAATACACGGGTATATCCACCAACCTCCCCTGTGCTGGACATGAACCAATTCATTAATCCAATGCCGCCCTTCCGGATTTCGGGACCAATAATGGACGTACGGATAGTCAGGTGCCCTGGGTCTTGAATTTCACCCAATGCCTTCGTGACGGCATAAGCAGAAGTGCCATCCGTAACATCCGACTCGGTATAACCTCCACGGTCTCCACTGAACACACAGTCTGTGCTGATATGGATGAGCCGTGCGCCAATCGTATCTGCAACCCGGCGTAAACGGTGTGGAAGAAAACCATTAATATGATAAGCATTGATTTTGTCTACATCCGCGAAACTGTTCAATACACCCACAGCGTTCACGATCACATCAGGGTGCACAGCTTCCACCAAACGATCCACCATGAAACTATCGTTCACATCCAGTAACAGTCCATTCGGATCAGAAGCATCCCGAGTTGTATAAAATACACTGTGCACACCTTGACGGCGGAAATAGTCGACCATCACATGGCCGGCCATTCCGTTCCCCCCAAGTATCAGCAACTTCATGACAAGAATCCTCCGCGCTTGAGAATTTCACGAATCTCCTCTTTTGTCATCAATTGATGTTCGGAACTAAAACTACTGAAGGAGACTGGCGGGCAGTTCGTGTAATGCTCCTTGAGTCCTGGAATACCGAGCGTAGGCAAAATAACCAAATACTGCTCGTCGTAGACGACCGTAGTCATACTCTCGAACTCGCTCATCAGAATTTCATGGATTTTCTCACCTGGGCGGGTGCCACGCTCTACAATGCCAACATTCTCAACACCGGAATCTTCAATCAGCACTTCAGCGAGATCCACAATTTTGCAGGTAGGCATCGTCATGACAAATATTTCGCCACCAACACTTTCCACTGAAGCCTTGAACAATAAAGTGATTGCATCCTTCAGGGTCAGAAAGAAACGTGTCATGTTCATATCGGTAATCGATACTTGACCCTTTTGACGGATCTGATTCTTGAACAGATGAACGACGCTCCCGTTCGTACCAAGCACGTTGCCTCCCCGTACAGTTACGAAGCGTGTATTGCTGTGCAATAGATTAGCGTATACGATTAACTTCTCGCCGATGGCCTTCGTCATTCCATAGAAGTTCGACGGATTAGCTGCCTTGTCGGTTGAAATATAGATGACTTTTTCCACCTTGTTCTCAATGGCCGCTTCAATCACATTCTGGGTACCGATCACATTGGTTTTTAGCGCCTCATATGGCTGATCCTCACATACCGGAACATGCTTGAGTGCAGCTAAGTGAAATACATAGTCCACCTGCTGGCATGCTGCAGTTAGTGCTTCTTTGTCCCGAATATCACCGATACGGAAATGCAGACGAGGATCTTCAAAATCACGGCTCATTGCCACTTGGCTTGATTCATTACGTGAGTACACGATAATTTCTTTGGGTTGCTGAGGCAGCAGTTGAGCCACAAGTTCATAACCCCATGATCCAGTGCCGCCAGTCACGAGTATACGCTTATTTTCAAACATGCATTTTCCCTCCAAGCAGAAATTTGACCACTTTACTGGATACATCCGTAGCCTTGTAACCTTGCGGGCACTCCCAATCATTGGATAGCTCCGTCATCACCTTCACACAGTCAGCGATGCGAGCAGCATCCAGCCCAGACACCACATTGCTACCACAGTCCACCGTCTCTGGACGTTCTGTCGTCCGTCGCATCGTTACCGTCGGAACCCCCATAATGCAGCACTCCTCTTGCACAGTACCGCTATCCGTAAGGGCGAGTCGGGCATGACGTTCCAACATCACGAAGTCGAAGAATCCGAACGGCTCATGAAATTCCACTAATGGATTCATCTCCAATTGCAGATGCTCTGCAATCCGAATAGCAGTTCGTGGATGAATACTACAGATCACCCGGAGGCCATACGCTTCAGCAACATGATTCAAACCCTTCATAATTTCCAATAAATGCGGTGGATGATCTACATTCTCAGCTCGGTGCGCTGTAACAAGAAAATATTGTCCGGACTTCAGCTTTAATTTCCGCAAAATTTTACTGGAGTCCACCTGTGCTTTATAATGTTGCATCACTTCATAGATCGGATTGCCTGTCAGCACGATTCGCCGACTGGGCACGCCTTCACTGACCAGATGTTTTTTGCTCTGTTCGGTATAAGGCATATTTATTGTGGATATCGCATCAATGACGCGGCGATTTTTCTCCTCTGGTACGTCCAGATCGAAGCAGCGGTTGCCGGCCTCCATATGAATGACGGGAATCCCCATACGTTCTGCCAATACAGCACAGAGCGCACTATTGGTATCACCAAGCAGCAGCACTTTATCTGGCTTTTCTTGCAGTAATAAATCTTCCATCTGAGTAAACATGGAGGATAACTGGCGACCTAGGGAGGCCGCCTCATCCTGAAGCACATAATCTGGAGCACGCAGACCCATTTCTTTGAAAAAAAGACCACTCAGACTTTCCGTAAAGTTCTGTCCTGTGTGCACCAGAATGTGCTTCGATGCGTACTGATCCAGCTTGGAGATGATTAGGCTGAGCCGAATAATCTCAGGCCTCGTGCCCAGCACAGTCATGATCTTCATCGTAATCCCTGCCTTCATCGTGTATTCGACATGCTACGACGAACCCGGCTCCCCCTTGCCTTGGTAAGCCCACGTTTGCGAACAGCCGATGATTTTTTGTGCGAGCTATGCTTCTTCTTCTGACCCAGCTTCGTTTTGCGTTTGCCCGATCCTTTGCTGCGTTTGGAGGCATCCCGCACCCTAGAATGTTCTAGAGTCTGTCGTAGACTGCGGCCTGTTCGATTCCGGGTTAATTTTCTTTTTCTCGTTCGTAGAGCTTCATGTTCTACAGTTCTCTGTATAGGTTCATGAGATCCAACTGTCAGTGGAGGCAGTGACGAGAGTGGCAAGGTGTGGATCACAGAGAGTGGGAATAAACATGCTCGAACCGCATCCGGTCTCATCATCAGCACAGTGCGCAGCTCTCCTTCTCCCCATGCGTATACCGGCCCGTTCGGAGGCTGAATGTAGGGGAACCATGCAGGGAAACGTTTAAGCCACTGTGTCACCATCGTATGCATCTCAGTCCTATAGGTTGCGATGCCATACAATCGTTCCGCTTCTGTCCGGTTGCGCCAAGCCACATCGGAAGCAAACTCTGAATCATTCAGCAGTTTAGTTGCCATGACGGTAAGTGCTTTACTATCTCCAGGAGGGGCCAGAAATTCTCCACTTCCTACCGTCTCCAGCAATTCGGCAAGACCACCTTGGGCAAATGCGATAACCGGTTTGGCAAAGTACATCCCCTCTAGGGCGGTCATGCCAAAGCCCTCTTTGACCATGCTTGGAATGACTACGATATCCATAGCTGTATAGGCCAGCGATACATTTTCCTCAAATGTGGTAAAGGTGAATCTTCGATAATAACCTGACTTCTTGACCCGGGTCACGCATTCGTCATAGTACTTTTTGTCTGATGGCGTACCGATAATCCAAAATCGGGCACGAGGATGGGTTTCACACAATTGCAATGCCATCTCAACAAAAGGCTTCAGTCCCTTTGCATCATAGATAAAAGAAGAAATGTAACCAATACAATTCTGGAAAGGCTTTATCCCCAGTTCCTTCCGCTTCCGCTCTCGCAAGTGCAGCCAACGATCAGGATCAGGTAAACCCGGGTCCCATGTTGGTGGTAAGATGGTCAGCTTGTCGCCCATTCCCGCTTGTTTAAACGGTGTTCCGGCTGTTTCAGATATACCAATGATCCAATCCGAATACCGACCAATCATCTGTACAGCCTCGTTGATGTTTTCATTGGACTGTATGATTTCAGTGATTTTCCAAATGACCGGGATTTGCAGTGATTTAGCAGCTACCGCAGGCATGACATTCACACACGTATTGGTCAGCACCAGGTCAGGCGCCGACTCCCTTAATAGGGAGAGCGCCTCCTGATAAGCAGGGCTTTGACGAAGCTGCTCTGCATCGTTTGCGATGCCATGATAAGGGATATAAACACCGTGCAGCATTGGGAGAAAACAAACTTTGACCGGTATATCGAATCTCCGTGCAAGCCCTGCAAGCTTCCCTTCCTGAGGAACAACCAGCACACAGTCGAAGATCGCACCCATTTCCCTTATAAAATGCAGTAACAGCTTCTCCGCCCCAGTAATACTGCGGGTATTACACACATGGGAGAACAACATTAGTTTAGGTTTAGTTGCCATAGCCGCACGGAGCGCCGTATGCGAGCATACGGGTTCTGTGCACACCTCCTTCCGGCTATAAAGTTAAGGAAAGATAATGGTCAGCATTTCATTGATTCTTTTGCCATAGGTGTGATCCTTGAGTGTCCGTTCCAAGCCTCGAAGAGCAATTTCACGCCGCTCTTTCTCATGGGCAAGATAATATTCAACTTTTTCGAGCAACTCCTGAGGAGAAGAATACGTCTCGATCTCTACACCTGGTTTGTAGAAACGGGCAAGATCGTCACGTGCATCCGTAAGTTGCAGGGTTGCCGATGCCGAAATTTCGAATGTTCTTGGATTCGGAGAAGCAGGTGGAATTTTGAGATGGTTATTGTTCACTGAATCATCCTCATGGGAACGGTGTAGGTTAATCACGATTTTGGTGCCGTTGTATACATCATTGGTTTCCTGCGGCGTCATCCAGCGGCCAAGTTCGATTTTCTCGCCATAGGACGTATAGTCAGGCAGACGATCCCACCAAATCCCGTTAAATACAGTTTGGTGTGTCATCAGCTGTGCCATGATTGGATTGAAGAAGTAGACCCGGTTCCAGTATGCCGAACCGATAAAGCTAACCTCGCGATGTAGTGGAGAAGGTGTTGTAATCGGGAAGTAATGATTCGTGAATGCGGCAAAGGGCAGATAATGCACAGAAGCACAGCCACTTTGTCGATAGAGGTCAACGCAATTGAGTTCCAGTGTGAAGATATGGTCAAAATGTTTTACAGTCTCAAGCGTCATATCCGTGTAGTAAGGATCATCGGTAAGCCAGATCGCTGTCGGTATTCCGGCTTGGCGAATGGCATCAATATGCTCCATTGGAATATCCATGCCATCCAACACAATTACCAGGTCAGGACGCGATTGCAGGGCAATCTCGGACACAGGCTGACGCGGATCAGTTAATGTGACTTGAGACACCATGCTCTGGAGTGTAGCCATGATGGCTTCATCAAGAGGTGAATATGGGAAACCTTTGCCTGAAGATACGTAGAGGACGTGGATGGGGCGAAACGGCAGCGGTTCCTGTGCGCAATTGACGATATAGTTGGCACGACCGCGCAGGTATCCCTCTTCTTTCCCTGCATCGTATCCGGCATGCTGTCCATTCTTGCGAGCCTGATCTGCCAAACTAAGCACAGGCGCATGGAATTGCTTGTTCTTTCTGTGTTTGATAGACATACCGCCACTCCTTCTTATATAAAATGACTTCACCGTAATAGTTCTCCTCGTATGTGCTCCAATCGTTGACAAGCAAGCTTTTGGAACAGCATTTATAGAGGATATATCTACAGATGCCCCAGCAATTGCGCCATACGGTGTGTAAAAGTATGCTGGTTTAACGTTGTAAGCAGTCCGCGCCAAGCGATAGCTTCACGTTCCTTATGGTGCTGGAGGTAATAACCAATTTTGTGCTGAAGCTCGGCTGCTGTCGTGAAGGTTTCGATGTCATAACCTGGCCGATAATACCTTGAAAGGTCACTCCGTGCATCCGTAATCTGCATCGTGCCACACGCATTAATCTCGTAAGTGCGCGGATTAATTGACCGACCTTCGAGATGATGTGTATTTCGATTATCCTCGCCGTTCTTGCACGTGCGGTGGACATTGATAACAATTTTGGCACCGTTGTAATAGTCCACTGTTGCTCCGGGATCGAGCCAGCCTTCACGAATGAATCGACCCAGAATATCCAAACGGGTCAGTCGATTCCATTGACTCCCTGCAATAAATACTTTCTTGTCAGCCAAAAACGGAGCGAGTTCATCGAACAAGGCAATTCGATTCCAGAATCCTGTACCGATAAAACAAATGTCGTATTGATGCTGTGGTTCGGTACGTCGTGGCTGGAATAGACCCGGATTCACCGCAAGTGGTAAATAGATGACGCTTCGTGCTCCATGAGCTTGATAAAAGGGAATCGCAGCTTCCTCATGGGTAAACACAACATCATAATGTTGGCAGATGTGAACCGTATCCTCGGTAAAGTACGGATCATCCACGAACCAGATGGCTGTTCGAATGCCGAGTGCACGTATACCCTCTACTTGCTCCAGGTGATCTGCTGGAAATACATGCAATCCATTCATGACCAACACAACATCAGGTCGATGCTCGCTCGCTTCCTGCAGCATCATTGTCGACGTTCCGACAACACACTCCCGAACAGACCGCTGCAGTGCTTCGATGATGCCTCCATCAATGGCATCAAATCCCTGTGGGATATACAGCACCTTCATATCACGCTTCGCTGGCTCAACCGGTTGAACGCGCTCCAACATGGCCTGACAACCGCCGAATCGGCGGCCTTCTGCATAACCGCCGCGGTATGCTACCTCCGCTTCGCTGAGCGCGCGGTGTCGTTTCTTCGCCACATTCTTCACCCTGTCTTCCTTCAGGAGATGCCTCTTCAGCTTCTCCCCGAGATTGGTGTTCCCTCTAAAGGATATGCCCCGGGGTCAGATGCATCATGGACGGGTGTCCTGTAAGGCACAAAATTGGCGCTTGCCCTCCACATCCGCCTGTACGGGCATGTCCGCTTATGCGGCCAAGCAAATAGCCCGGGAAGAAAGTTCATCCCGGGCTAATGTCTTTTATAGTTACTCGGTTATTGTGCTTTGTAAGCTAACTGATGTCCGTCCTCGAATCCCTTGGCGAAACCCGCGTTGAATCCCTCGTTGTACGCTTCGGTGTATCCTTGGCTGTACGCGTTGTCCGGGTTTGGATCGGTAGGGGTAGCCGGGACGAATGGTTGTGCTGCTTGTTTTACACTCCGATGCCGGCGTACCACACGTTTCTTTTTTTTGAGCCACGCACTACGTCCTTTGAGGGTGCGTTTGTGTACTATTCGTTTCCCTTTGAGGGCGCGAAGCTTACGAATTCTGCGCAGACGAGCTCCACGAGCCAAGAGTGCACGTTTCGTTCTTAATCGTGCTTTTTTCTTCTTTAACATATTAGCATTCCTCCTGTAGATCCCGAACGATGCGGATTGCATAGTCTGGGTGCTTGAGCCAAGGCAATCCCGGCTCGCCATACCGAATACGAGCTAATCGAATTCCTGTCGCCATACGAGACATTTCTTCTTGGTAGCGACTTAGTAGACGGATGTTCTCGGCAAGATTTCGGGCAGATACCTCTGAATGAGCAGATACGCTGGCGACGCTGTCCAGAATACGAGCCAGCGCCTGCTGACTATGCGCAATAGATTCAATAAGGGCCAGTTTCGCCTCCTGCTCACGTCGCAACAGACTCATTTTCCGAGATCCCCCAGATCCATACCGCCAAACATGCCACCATCCATACCGCCGCTGTCTCCACCCTCATCCTGGATCATGACAGCTTTTAAGTTGTTACAGAGTCCCGTTTCCATCCGAGTTAGCCCTTCCAACATCTCCACTAATTGCTCATGCATCTTCAGTGGCTCTGCGACTTGGTCACCATGGGTCACAAAGGTATCCCCATTCAGATGATTGAGTGTCCAATTTCGCACCTTCTCTGCTTCAATGGCCTTCGCTTCCAAAATCAGCGCAATGTTCCATTGCATTTTTGCTGCAGCATCCAGCATGAGAATAAGGCTTTGCTCTCTACTCATGTTCGTTCACCCGCCTTCCGGGCTTATTCTTCTTCTTGGCCTGCGATCTCCCGCATGACCTGACTTAGCGTTTCCGCTACAGCTTCCTCTAGATCAGCAAGACCTCCCAAGTAAGAGATAATGCTTTTGTTGATCTGTCCTGAACTGTCCAGCATGCCTTCGACACCATCAAGCTCTGGTTCCATATCCGGCAAATGATTAATAATTTCAGACATGCGCACAGCAACCTGACGTTTAGCATCTAATACGCGCGCAAGCTGCTGATGAGAATGTGCAATATGTGTGAGTATTTCATCGACTTTGCTCTGCATACTCCTCCTCCTTGCCGTCACGGCCTGCTTCAACCCATACAAAAACCCGGCCTATCAGCATTTGCCTGCTACAGCATATGCCGGGCCGGGAGTGTCAGTTACTCCAGCTTGCGCCTATATCATCAGATGACGTAACTCCAATCGGAGGAATATCGGCTGAGGAATTGTCTCGTTCGTTCCTGCTTAGGTCGTACAAAAATATCCTCTGGCGTTCCTTCTTCGACAATAACGCCTCCATCCATGAAGATGACACGATTCGCATCTTCGCGAGCAAACCCCATCTCATGGATGACGACGACCATCGTAATCCCCTGTTGGGCGATGAATCGTATAACAGAGAGCACCTCACCCACCAATTCGAGTTCAAGCGCCGAGGTCGGTTCATTAAATAGAATGACTTCTGGATTCAATGCCAGAGCACGCGCAATGCCTACACGTTGATACTGCCCACCGGACAGCATGCTTTGTGCTAGGTTAATAGGACATCCTGATAACGTTATAGAACTTCTCTATGTTTGATTACATCCCTTGTCTGTTCAATAGAAAAAAGCCATTCTTCCCTTGAACTAACTTGGGAGAATAGCTTCTATCTAATCTTCATCTCTCTGATCTAAGACATACTTATCTGGTCTCTATCCAAACTTCAACGAGACTTTGATTCATATTGCTTATCTATGTTCTACGGCTTGCCCACTTAATCTTGCGTGCCACTTCTACACGTTGCACTTGAAGTAAACCGATACGTGCCTCAAACTTCTCACGTTCGTCCTTGGAGTGTGCAGCATGCAGTTGGTTACATAGCCCTGTTAACTTGCTGTTAATATGATCCAGCCTTGTCCAAAGCTCTTCTTCAGGTGATCGTTGTTGTTGCTGCTCCCCCGCCGGCTGAAATACTTTGAGCTGGTGGATCAGGGACTGCTGCCACTCTTGATCCTGAATTTGGATGGCAAAATGCAAAAGATCCAGATAGTCGTCAATTTGCAACGATACGCCGCAATCAGGTTTCGTATTCATTCGTCGTCTCTCCTTATTTCAGTGCTGGGCTGGAATCAGTTACTTCTATTTTACAGGATAGACCCCATTTAGGCGAGAGGTGAAAGCGTTAAATTTGGATTTTTTTTGTTTTTTTCCACATATAGAAGCTTTCAATTGACTTATAGATAGAATGGATTAGAGTTCGCTACTCCCAGAAACCGTTCCATAATAGAATGACACCTAATCTATAATCTGAACGAATAGTTGTTATTCCATCATGAAGGGAAGGTTACCGATGACAGAACATTATCGCCTAGCCACACTGGAAGACGCTGAATCGTTGCTTGCCGTTACTTTGGATGCATACGAGACGATTCGTGCGCTAAACATTCCGTTTCCTGCAGGACATGCCACATTGGAGGTTATCAGAATAACGTAACTCAGCATGAGTGTTATCTGCTTGTTAGACCCTGAACGTGATCTTGCCCAATTTGTGCAAACAGGTTAGCGCCAAGATTCTACTCTCATAATTTAATATCCGTATACAGATCTAACTCAAAAACCCGCTTAAAGGAAACAACTTTCCTCTTCAGCGGGTTTGCTTAATTTCCTCCTGTCGTTTCATGGATCAATCATTACTGCTTCGCGATTGTCTTGTCAGGAACAGCATCATAAATGAGATCACGACAATGGTACATGTCCACGCCCATGCCATCGTCTGATTCCCGGAATCCACAGCAACATAGATTGCCGTAGGCACCGTTTGCGTTTTGCCTGGAATATTACCTGCAATCATCAGTGTAGCGCCGAATTCACCGAGAGCTCGAGCAAACCCCAATATAAATGCGGTCATCAATGCTCTACCAGCCAATGGCAGGGAAATGTACCAGAATACTTGCCACTCATTCGCACCAATGGATCGACCTGCTGCTTCCAGATCCCGATCAATTCCGGAAAATCCAGATTTCATCGTTTGATAGACCAGTGGAAAGGCGACCACAACAGCAGCTATAACCGCAGCCCACCATGAGAAGATGACTGGCGCCGAGAAGATGGCTTCAATCCATTGACCAAGCAGACTTTTACGTCCTAACAGCACAAGTAACAGGAACCCAACGACGGTTGGAGGTAATACAAGCGGAAGCATGAAGAACGTTTCCAGAAAAATTTTGCCCCGGAACGAAGCACGCGACATCTTCCAAGCTACAACAATCCCAAGCACGGCAGCAATGACACTGGATAGAAGAGCGACCTGAAGCGATAGTCGAACCGGCGACCAAAATACCGACCAGTCTATGGCGTTAACATTCATTCCGGAATGGAGAACCCGTATTTGGCGAACACGTCCAGTACCTCAGGTGATTGCAAATACGTATAGAATTGTTCCGCTTCTGTCCGGTGCTTCGTGCCTTCAATGATTCCTACTGGATAATTGGCTGGTGTGTAGCTATTTTTGTCTACTTCAAACGCAATCTTCACCTGATCAGAGGTCAACGCATCTGTTTTATATACAAATCCAGCATCTGCATTCCCCGTCTCAACGTACTGTAATACTTGTCTCACATCCTTACCCTGTACGAGCTTGCTCTCCAGTTGATCCCACATCTTCGCATTGGTCAATGCTTCCTTGGCATACGTACCTGCAGGTACACTTTCTGGAATGCCGATCGCAATGGTTTTAATTGTATCTGAGGTAAGATCCTTCTCACTGCTCACTTCATTCGCACGATCAGCAGAGACAACAGCCACTAATGAGTTTTGGAGTAAATTTTGCTGATCTGCTTCAGCAATCAAATTCTCTTCCACGAGAGCATTTAAGTTTTTACTTGCAGCGGAGACAAAAATATCAGATGGCGCTCCTTGCTCAATCTGTTGCTGTAACGCACCCGAAGCACCAAAGTTAAAATTCAGTTTAATGTTAGGGTTAGCCGCTTCAAAGCTTGTCTCAATTTCTTTCATCGCATCCGTCAGACTTGCAGCAGCCGAGATAGTTAACTCCACCGTTTCCTGCGGATCCACATTCTCTGTTGTACTGTTCTCCCCTGATGCTGTAGTAGACGCCGCGGACCCCGTTGCCGAGGACGCATCTGGAGTGCCTGTGTTCGCCCCACATCCGCTCAATACAAGAGCTAGTCCAAGTGACATACTTCCCAGTACATATCCGATTCTCTGTCTCATTCTTTCTCCCCCAATGTTATGTTTCGTTATAACTAGATATAATTAACTATAATTCATTATACACAAGAGCGTTAAAATGGGAAGGTGACATAGCTCACATTCTATTTTTAATGACGTTTAGATCGGATGATTGCACGCTCTCTGGTTTATGGTTCCCCTCAATTAATGGTATAGTACAAGAGACATCGATTAAGACGAATCATGCGATACCATAGATGAAGAAAAATGATTTAACCCTAAAATACATCTATACCTTTCTCTCTTGAAAATGACTTCATCATACTATGCCATCGAAATGGCGAGTGTCCTATGTATACATTTATTTATTTTATATACCTTTGAAGGAGGATCTTCACTAATGACGGAGGAGCAATCCTATACGACCGAAGAAATATCGAAGCTACTCAAAATATCCAAGCTGACGGTCTATGACCTGATCAAAAAAGGAGACCTTGTTGCTTACCGCGTAGGCAAACAGATGAGAGTGGACGCCACCGATCTGGAGGCATATAAACATCGCTCCAAACAGCTCCAATCCGGCATTAATCGAACTGCTGCCGCGGAATCAGCAGCTCGTTCACAAGGTTCAGGCGACAAGGATACCGATTTAATGAACACAGACTTGGTTCTACATCCGGTATCCGCACCAGGCTCTTCATCTACCGTGACTGTATATCCTCCTACAAGCTCCCAGCAGAACCACCTGTCTGCCCGCCATCTTGTCATTACGGGTCAGGATGTGAGCCTAGATATTCTCATGCGCCATATGGAGAAACAAACGCAGAATATCCGTCCCCTCCGCTCATTCATGGGCAGCCTAGACGGATTAATTTCGATGTATCGCGGTGAATCGGATCTCGTCAGCACTCATTTGCTTGATGGAGATACAGGAGAGTACAACTTACCCTATATTCGCAAAATCTTGATTGGCTGGTCTTACGTAGTGGTGAACCTGCTGTCACGCCCAGCTGGCCTCTATGTACCACGGGGTAATCCGCGTGGCCTTAAGGATTGGCGTGACCTGAACCAGCCTGATCTCCGATTGGCTAATCGTGAGAAGGGGTCTGGCGCGCGGGTTTTGCTGGATGAGCAGCTTCGTCTCCACGGCATCTCCCCCTCCCAATTGACGGGATACGATATAGAGGAAACCAGTCATATGGGCGTCGCAGCGAAAGTTAGTACAGGTGAAGCTGATGTAGGGGTGGGAATTGAGAAGGCCGTTCGGCTCATTGGCCAGGTTGATTTTATCCCCCTTGTGCAGGAACGATACGATCTAGTTATGCTTAGAAAACAAGGAAACGAAGCGTGGGTAGACTCGGTATTACGTATCTTGCAATCCTCCGAATTTAGGCAGGAACTGCAAACGTTTGAAGGCTACGATGTTTCACGTACAGGGGAAATTTTATACGAAGTGTAGTATCTAAACTGGACGTAATGCATGTATGTTCATTTAGCAGCTTACTACAATGTATGTCGTGTTCATATCTCACTGGCGATGGAAATGATTAAAATAAAAATGCCGCTGCATGGATTGCAGCGGCATTTATCCGTTCTAAGCATTAGCGCCAAAACACGCCTGCTTCATCTCGTTCCACCTGTTCAAGTAAATCCTCAAAATGCTGGCAAGGTTGTATCGCATCTACTGTATCCCAGCGATCATGCTTATCCTTGGCAAACACCTTCCAGCGATGCTCATCCCACTCGAATCTGGCAATATCCAGCTTGTCCCATCGGTAACGCTCCTGGGCTGGTCTTTCTTCGGTCAGAATTAGCTCATTCTGATCCATACGATAGGTCAACTTCACCATCGTTCGCAGCGGTGCAGGTACTTTCTCATGGATATACCCGTCCAGTATGGACTCAATTCGGCAAACGGTAAAGGAGTCTAGCATGGTATTACCTCCCCAACTGGTCTAATACAGACAACCAAACCGACTTATGAACACGCTTATGAACACATAGGCATATTCGTTACCAGCTTGACTTTGTCACACCCGGGATCTGTCCTTTGTGAGCCAGTTCACGGAAGACAATCCGTGATACTTTGAATTTGCGTAGGTATCCTCTTGGCCGACCTGTAACCTCACAACGATTTTTCAATCGAGTAGGAGAGGCATTGCGTGGTAGTTTCTGCAACGCTTCGTAATCTCCTTTTTCTTTGAGCTCACGGCGCAGCTCTGCATATCGAGCTACAATGGCTTGACGTTTTTTCTCACGAACAACTTTTGACTTTTTGGCCATATTTACATCTCCTTATCGTTTCAGCTTATCTTCTAAACCACGGCGTCCACAGGCCATGGCAGTGGATTATCAAACCCTGTCCAATCGGATTGCATCTCATCATCACTAAGTAAACACTGATCCAGCTCTTCTTCTATGATGGCTCGGTCCATCTCAATCCCGATCATTACTAGCTCAGTCTGGCGATCCCCCCACTGGGCATCCCACTTCGCTCGAACCTCAGGCTCACTCTGCCATATTTCTTCCCGATCCGCTTCCGGCAACGCTGCTACCCAGTGTCCCGCAGGTCCAAACTGGATGGATGGCCCGGCTTGGCTAAGACTGGCTGCCACATCTCCTTCAGCTGCAAGCCAGACCAAACCTTTTGCACGTACAACTTCTTCCGGCCAATAACTCATAAATTCCGCTAGACGGGAAGGATGGAATGGTTTTCTCCGGCGGTACACAAAGGAACCTATGCCGTATTCCTCGGTTTCGGGTGTATGAGTCTCTTTCTCCAGTTCCTGAATCCATCCAGCAGACATGCTCACTCGTTCGAAGTCGAAGCGGCCTGTGTTCAAAATTTCAGACGGCTGAACTTGACCGTTCACCGTACGGATAATTTTGGCATGAGGCTGTAGCTTGCGAATGATACCTTCAAGCTTATTCAACTCCACATCATCGACTAGGTCACATTTGTTCAGCAGCAGTACGTCACACGTTTCAATCTGATCGATCAACAAGTCTACGACATCACGCGTATCGTCGTCCCCGGTAGCCTGATTCCGATCCAGAAGACTCTGTCCTGACGCAAAATCATGCCAAAACCGGTTAGCATCGACCACGGTTACTAAGCAATCCAGTTTAGCTAGACGGGTCAGATCAATACCCGATTCTTCATCGGCGTATGTAAAGGTCTGTGCTACAGGAACTGGCTCACTTATCCCCGTTGATTCGATCAGGATATAGTCGAACCTGCCTTCATTTACCAGCTTCTCGATCTCCTGCATCAGATCATCCCGCAAGGTGCAGCAGATACAGCCGTTAGACAACTCCACCAGCTTCTCTTCCGTACGCGAGAGTGTCGCTTCTCCTCGAACGAATGCGGCATCAATGTTCACTTCACTCATGTCGTTAACAATCACGGCAACCTTCAAGCCTTGCCGATTATGCAGAATATGATTCAGAACCGTCGTTTTACCTGAACCGAGGTAACCGCTGAGTACAGTTACCGGCACTTGCTTTTGTGTCATGCATATCTACTCCTTATAGGTACAGTTCATCTTAATGAACCTTAATAGTAATTATTACTATTAACAAGAAAGACTATAATCCTGTTCGTCGCTGTTGTCAAATTTTTTTTTTACAATATGGTCCTGATCTTGAATAAAAAAAAAGGCTTATGCCCTGTTCTCCTGCGGTTTCTACCTAACGATAGATCTAGGAAATTTCAGTTCATAAGTCTTCACTAGAAAAATATAAACAAACACCTACTCACTCTGCTGTTCAGTTCGCCACCACATACCTGTCCCTATTGCCTGCTTCCATCCGCTCACGGAATAACACGACCAGAACCAAGGCCACCACGGAGAGCAGTGTACAGATCATAAACATCGTCGAATACGAGCTTACTTGCACAATGATGCCCATGGCGAGTCCGCCGAGAGAGAAGCCCAGATCGTACGACGACATGAAGATGCCCATAAGTACATATCTGGAATCCGCAGGCAGCACAAAGGAGAGATAAGTCGTCAATGTTGGATACAGCAAAGCTACGGCAAAACCGCTAAACACTGCCGAGAGATATACGAGTGATCCGATCGTCTCCAGCAGGCTGAGTAACTGCGTTCCCAGTGCTGCACTTAGCAGTAATCCTGCCATCAGCCAGGTACTCCAGCTCCCGTCCGACGGGATTTTTTTGCGCAGGATGAACCGGCACAGAATAACCACTAAGCCTTGAATCGTTAGAAACAGCCCAGCACTCGCTGCTCCCGTGGACACCATATACAAGGGAAGAAACGTCGCCGTTGCTCCAAACACACATGAAGCAAAGAGCATCACTATACTGCTAATTAACAGGGGTGTACTACGCCAGATGCCGCTGAATGAACGCAGCATATCGCCCAAAGTGTACGATTTGTTCTGTACTGTACTTTGGGGCAGATCCACGGAGTAACCAATCAATAAGGGAAGTGCAGCCAGCCCCAATATCAGTACAGTGAACCACAGATCATTGGCATTCTCCCAAATCTGAATGGCAAGGATCGGGATCACTAGCGTGGGAACCATCGTAAATAAGGTGTACATGGACAAGCCTTGCGCACGGTCTTTATCCTCAAGCTTCTCTACAATCCCCGCTTGCATCGTCATCGAGAAAAACGCTGTTGCCACACCCTGCAATGCCCGCAGCCACAGATACGCCTCCACACCAAACACAACAAACAACAGCAGCGTTCCCGCATGCAGAAGCAGTAACCCCTTCATGACACGAAGCGGCCCATACTTGCCCAGCAGTTGCGCTGCAAAAGGTCTTAATAGCATACACGTGAACATGTATGCCCCCATCATGAGACCAATCTCCGCCTGATTTAACCCCGCTGCCTCGCTCCGTAAAGGCAGAATAATGGTCAGCGCAGCATTGGCTGCAAAAAATAAAAAGGCCAGCATATAAAACCGAAAAAAAGATAAGGATGCCGGGTTTAACTTTCCATGGGATGTCACAATTTCAGAATCCTTCAATGCATCGTACCTACTTTCTCTGGAAGTCAGCTCACAGATGTACCCGTAACCGCATTACGCCGTTCATAGGCAAAAACGATCATCACCGCTCCCAGAATAGCACAGATCATGTACATCATTGAATAGGAAAATAAGTCAGCCAGTGGCCCCATGATTACACCACCGAGAGAAATACCCAGATCTGCTGTCGCAATAAACAAGCCGATCAATACATTGCGGTTCAGCTGAGGTAATACAAATGACAGATAGGTCGTTAATGTCGGATACAGAATCGCTTGAGCAATGCCCATCAAAATCGCACCGATATAAAAGGGAACCACCCCTCCTGTGGTCGACATGCTTACGCATAGCGCAGCTAAAGCGAGCAGAAACATCGTACCCATGATAAATGGCGCATGCCATCGTCCATCGGAAGGAATCCGTTTCCTAAGCACAATTCGTGCCAGCACCACCGTCCCCGCTTGAAGCATCAGATAGATGCCAGCATTACCGCTCGGAATCTGACTTGCATAGAGCGGAATAAACGTCGTAATTGCTCCAAATACAATGGATGCACTAAGCATCAATACGCTGCAACGAAACAAATGTGAATTCTTCACCAATTGTCCAAAGGACTCCCACATACTGACAGACTGATCCTGTGCATTCCCTTCAGGCTGATCTTTATTTTTCTCTATTTTGGCGGTATAACCGAAGACTCCCGTACAGATGGCAATTCCGATTAACACAACCGTGAAATAATCCATACCGCCAGCCTGCCAAATACCTAGTGCGAGCACTGGCCCCACAATGCCCGGGATGTAACTAAACAACGAATAATACGATATGCCCTGCGATCGATCTTTTTCCGGGAGTGCATCGATAATACCAATCTGTAGAGCCATGCTAAAGAACGCGGTAGATATCCCCTGCAAAATCCGGGCAAGCAGATATCCACCTAGACCCGTAAACGTATATAAAACGAGAGCCAATCCGTTAATAATCAGAATAATACGTAAGATTTTGATAGGCCCGTGCTTTTGAATAATCTTGCCAGCCCATGGTCTAAAAAACATCGTCGTAAACATATACGCGCCCATGATTAGCCCAATGGTTGTGCTGCTAGCCCCAAAGAATTCTCCTTGTAGCGGGATGATTACATTAAGAATGGCATTGGCACTGAAGTAGAGAAGCACCAATATGTACAAACGTAAAAAAGGCCACGACATTGCTCCGCTCACAACGGGATAACCCCCTAAAATGTAATAAGATGTTTCAATAATTTCTTCGCATAATCTGACTGAACATCTCTGAGTTGCTCGGTAGGAATCACTTCTTCGATCTGACCTGCCCTGAAAATAATCACCCGGTCACAGATATAGGCTGCCGCCTGAATATCGTGTGTAATGAAGACATAACTCATCTTATAGATGTCTTTCAGTTCCTTCAATAGCTGAAGCACCTGAATCTGAACCGACACATCCAGAGAACTGATCGCTTCATCAAATACAATGCACCTTGGAGCTGTAGAGATTGCTCTGGCGATACAGACGCGCTGTGCCTCCCCGCCGGATAGCTCATGTGGATATTTGGAACGGTAGGTGGAGTCCAATCCAACCTGAGTCAGCAACAGATCTACCTTTCCCGCTATATCCTGCTCACTCTTCTTCAGCGCTTGCATCGGTTCCATAATGGCATCCTCTACCGTAAGAAACGGATTCATAGAGGACGTATAATTCTGGAACACAGCGCTGATATTGCCGATCCGGACGCGCCGATCACTCACACTTCTTCCTTCAAACTGGATCAGGCCACGATCCGGCCTCTCAATGCCCAGAATCAATCGTCCCAAGGTAGACTTCCCACTCCCACTCTCACCGATGATACCCAGACATTCGCCTTGATTGCACTCAAAGGTAACGTTGCTGAGAATTTGCTGTCGTTGTTTCGAGAACAGTCCGCCTTGGTTATACGATTTGCCCACTCCATCCACCTTCAGCATCTATACGCCCTCCTGCATCAATGTCTTGAAATGATTGCTCAGCTCCAAGCGGGTAGATACGAGATACTGAGTGTAGGCATGTGCTGGCTCCGTCAGTACAGACTGCATGCTGCCCCTCTCCACAATGATTCCATCCTTCATGACCATCACATCGTCCGCAATTTTCTTAACAACACCCAGATCATGAGAGATAAATATCATGGAACAGCCGATGCGTTCACGCAATTGAATTAATTGTTCCACCACTTCGTATTGAGAAATTGTATCCAGTGCTGTGGTTGGCTCGTCCGCAATAATGAGAGCTGGTTCGAGCACCAATGCTAGTGCAATCATGATCCGCTGCAGCATCCCGCCAGACAACTGATATGGATACTGATTCAGGATCTCAAGAGGATTCTTCAGCATGACACTTTCCATCGCATTGCAGATTCGGCGCTCTATCTCACGGACATTCCAATCAAAATGCTGCTGCAGTGTCTCTCGAATATGGACGCCAATCACACAGGAAGGATCGAATGCACTCATACCATTTTGCAAAATCATACATAGCTGCTTGCCTCTCTTGCGCCTCATCTCTTGTTCCGTCAGCGCATTCAGATCCTCACCCTGAAACAACAGCGTGCCCGATTGACGAATCCACGGCTTATTCAGCCGCATTAGCGCCCTACATGTGACAGATTTACCACTACCACTCTCACCAACAATCGCTAAGCAACTTCCCTGCTTAACTTCGAATGAACTGTCATGAATAATGACTTTGCCTGTATTGGTGTCCCACACTTTCAGGTTTTTAACCTCCACTATATTCATAAGCTGTCTTTCTCACCTCGCTTTCGTGATGCTGGACAGACTTACCCTGCGAAGTCATCAGTTTAGGATCTAGAGCAACCTGAAGTGCATCCGATAAAAAATTAAATGCCGACACAACGATCACAATTGCCAGCCCAGGTGCCAACATTAATTCGGGTCTAGAGAACATAACTTCTCTAGCTTCATTAAGCATCATGCCCCACTCTGCATGAGGTGCCTGAATACCTAGCCCTAGGAAGGATAATCCCGAGACTTGCAACATCATGGAGCACATCGCGCCACTAGCGATGACCGCAATATCCGCAAAGGTAACCGGCACAATATGCCTGGTGATGATTTTCAGGTTAGGTATGCCAGAAGCTTTGGCGAATTTCACATAATCCATGTCAGTGAACTGCATGACAGAGGTTCGAATGACGCGGGCAAACCAGGCCCATTTCATCCATACAAAAGCAATCAAAATATTTTCCAGACCGGCTCCCAAAATACCCACCACAGCTAGTGTCATCACATAACCGGGGAAAGACAGCATAATGTCACAGATTCGCATAATCCACGCATCCACTCTGCCCTTGAAATAACCCGCTACAAAGCCGACAATGGCTCCGATCAGCACAGACAACGCCAAAGCGACGAGCACCCATAACACACTGGGACGAATGCCGTAAATGAGCCTTGATAATACACATCTGCCGAGGTGATCATTGCCTAACAGATAGGTCCAGGATGACGAAGCATAACGAAGCTTCATGTTTACGGCTCCAGGATCATGCGGTGCTATGAAAGGGGCAAAGACGCCCACAATAATCGTAGCCAAGATGATGGACAACGAGGTTATTGCAAGCTTGTCTTTGCTCAGATTTTTCAGTATTCGCATTAGAATTCCTTTCTTAACCTTGGATTCATCGCAGCATTGATAATGTCGGAAAGGGTGTTAAACAGTACAAAGGTGACCGCCAAAATAAGCACATAAGCCTGAATAATCGGAAAATCTCTGCTGAGAATAGACTTCACACTAAGCCTGCCGAGTCCTGGCCAAGCAAACACATTTTCAATAACAACGGTGCTGCCCAGCACAATTGGAATCGCCATACAGAAGATCGATACAGCCACTTGCAGTGAATTACGCAAAATATGAAGCATGACCTTCCTTTCACTCAGACCGCTTGCCCGCGCATACAACACATAATCCTCATTCATATTGCTTAACATGGAGCTTCGAACGGTTCTAAAATAAATGCCTGTATAACTAACCGTGATCACAATAACCGGCAGAATATAGCTGTGATACGAATCCATTCCACTGGTCGGCAATAGATCCAGCTTGACGGAGAAGTACCAGATCATAATAGCTGCAAGCCAGTAGGACGGCATCGCCGTAAGGAAAAACGAAATGCCTCTGACCGATTGATCCAGCCATTTTCCTTCCCGCATCGCACAGACCACACCTAGTAGTATCGATAACGCAATAATAAATACCGAGGAAACTAACGTTAATTTCAACGTATTCAGAAACGCTGGGCCAATTAGCGACCAGACAGACTCACCGGATACATACGAGTGACCAAAATCAAACTGCATGACGGCCATCGCCCAGTTCATATATTGGATCAGAAACGGCTGATCAAAACCCAGTTCTTTATTCGTTTGGGCAATGAGCTCAGCCGTAATCTGCGGAACTTCCTGTGCTTGTAATACCACGACTGCTGGTTCCAAGGGCGATAGGTTAATCAGCACAAACGTTATAAATGAAATGACAATCAGTAAGGGGATAGCTAACAGAATTCGTTTGACGATATAACTTCCCATATCCATCTCCGCTCTATTTAAAATTCATCCGTTCAAAAGGCAATTCATATTGCGTCTGTTTGAATCCAATGCCCTCCAGGTTCTGGGGAGCAACAACTGTCACACGTCCGTTCGTAATCGGGATAAATACCGCCTCATCATGCACGATTTTCATAATATCGGCGTATAAGGACTTCCGTGATGCCTCATCCGTAGATACCATAACCTCGTCGATCTTCCGATACAGTTCATTCGCTTGTGCTATACCACTCGTTGTGTGCTTGTACGCTGAATCGGACGTAAACGCAGCAATGGTGCTTTGAGGATCATAAGCCAGTCCCCAGGTCTGATTGAACAACAGATCATATTCCCCGGTCGCTCTTCGATTCGCAATGGAAGTGGATTCTTCACCTACAAGCTCCAGCCCAATCCCCAGTTCTTTTCCTGCATGCTGGATTATTTCAGCTTGGATTTTCTGAGAGGAGGAGTTGCTGTCATAGTATAGTTTCATCGTTAAAGACTGACCGTTCTTCGTTCTTACAGCTCCCCCTTCTGCTGCTGTCCAGCCTGCTTGATCCAATAGTGCTTTTGCCGTTTCTGGATTATACTCTCGCAGCTTCAGATCGACATTCGCATAGTTAACGTTGGATGAGAATAGTGTGTTCGCTACCGTCTGGGTTCCATTGAAAATATCGTTGCTGATCGTCTCCCGGTCAATGGCATACCAGATTGCTTCCCGAACTGCCGTTTCTTGTACCGGACTGCCTTGCCTACTGCTATTAGCGACGATCATGCTCGTATTCATCGCCTCACTTCGAACAACCTGATAATCGCCAGATTCAGCTAATCGTTCCATCGCTTCAACATCGATGCTGTCCGCACCCCGATCATCTGTGAATACAACGTTGATTTCTCCCTTTTGTAGTGCCAAAAATGTGGTCTCTCCTGCCGGAAGAACCTTTGACGTGATTTTCTTAATTTTGGGGACTCCTGCCCAGTATTCTTCATTGGCTTCAAAAGTAGCGCTCTCTTCAACCTTATGTGCGGTAAGCTTGTATGGCCCTGTGCCATGGTGTCCGCTTACGCCGTCTTTGGTTCCACCGTCAATAAAATCCTTCGGTGAAATGAACACATATGGTCGGGTCATAGACAATTCGACCATTGCTGGATAGTAGGCATCTGATAGTGTCAACGCCACGGTGTGCTCGTCAATGACTTCCACATTCGTAATTTTGGTGGACAGTTTAATCCAGGCATGTTTCTCAGCGTTAGCCTGTACGGCTTCAATGTTTTGTTTCACGGCCTCTGCGTTAAAAGGCTCACCATCATGAAACTTCACCCCTTGGCGCAAATGAAATGTGTATGTCTTGCCATCCTCGGAGATATCCCAGGATTCAGCCAACAATGGCTTAATTCCGTCAGGTGTGTTTTCCACTAGAGACTCGTATACCATCCCTTGGGCAGGCATGGAACCTGTATATAGGTGAGGGTTCATATCGTTAATATCTTTGGCTGACGCATAGATTAATTCGTTCTTGACTTCAAGGTTGGCTGACTCTGCTGACTCTGTCGAAGCTCCATTTGGTTGCCCACAACCGGCAATAAGAACTAGGATCGATACCAACATCAACATATAAATGATTGGACTACTCTTCTTCACAACATTTCCTCCTGATGATAAAAAAATAGATATGGAAATCAATCTCATAACACCTTTAGCTGCTTCAATCAGAGCTAGATATGGATCAAAACGGTTCAATTTAGCTATATCTAGTTACTTAAAACTCGTTTTAATGAGTTATGAAATTGATTCATGTACTTATTCATGTACTTATTCATGCCAGCCGGCATGCTTCGTAACTATACTGCGGACTCTAAGGAGCAAGGCTATACATCGTGATGTATTCCATCCCTGTGGTTTGCAATTCCTTGGCAGATCATCTCAATGTCCTCAGCAAAGGATTGAATGTCAAAGGCATCGGATAAACGCCGACCACTATGAGCTTGAGCTACTTGCTGAAGCTTCGCCTCATATGTAGCAATAAATTGATCAATGGTCGGGCAGCTTACCTCCATATGTCTTGCAATACCCTGGATGATTTTGATGCGATAATAATCTTCTTTGGGCATACGGGGAATATCCACATATCCCTCATGATTCACAAACATTTTCCGAAATGGCACGGCCGAAAAGTCAAAATAGGTTCCTTCCGGACTTGGTTTAGAAAAAGGATCGATCAACAATGAGGTGTAACGTATGTACAATAAATACTCTTGATGTATGGCTTGCAGTTGATTAAAATTCTCGATATCGTGGCGGGATAAACTCTCTAATCGAACCGGATAATTGTCATCGGTCATGAATTGCAGCAGGTTGATTCCCTGAATATGGAGTTTGTCTGTAATTTGCATGATCTCTTGCCACTGAGCCCGCAGATCCCGAATCAAATATTGGGTAACCGGGCCTTCTGGATATATTTTGTACACATACGTTTGGATATCGGACTCCCCAAAGATCGCCTCAAGTGAGAAGTCATTCATGAACAGAGCCGGGTGCACATATAGAGATATATTTCTCGTTTCCGCCTCTAGCGGGGATGCCATGACCTCCATGTGAATTCCTAGTCGGTCGTACAACCGGCACAGGTTGTGTACATATTCAGAAGCAGATCGGGTGGAACCGATATAGACCTTCTTCTTAACTCCTGTCGTAATGACCTGATTGGACGGTTGCTCGTGCATCCAGCGGGTATCTCCAAGATACGTAGAGAAGCTGATCACTTCCGGAGTCGCGTTTCTCTGTTTCATATACTGGCTTACCAGACGATTGGAACCAAAAGTAGGTGACACCAAAACGATACATTTCACTTGTTTAATGAAGTGTTCTTTCATTGCTCGCAATACGTCGATATAAGCATCTGCTGTGACAGCCAAAATCATCGTATCCCACTCACCCTCAATGGTATCGTAGCCGTGAAACACCTGATCGACAGTGCACTCACCAGCAAGCGGTTGATGCTGTTCATTTTGGATACTCGCTTGAATGCGCTGGTTGTTCTGTTCCAGTGATGCAAATATCGATCCCGATCGAACGGATTCTCTGCCCACCATCCCGATGGAGCAGTTGAGATACGTTTGGAACAGTACGGCAAGCTGAATGGATACAGGACCTGTTCCGGATATCAGAATTCGCTGAAAACCTCCCATATGAGCCTCCTTAAGGTTCAACATACTGCCTGTAAATTAGAATCACCTTCGCTCTTAGCTCCTAGCTCTAACGAAGCAAGATCAACCTCTGTTCAGGTTTAATCGTTTTTGTAAAAGGTGGTTGTAACAACTATGCTTTTTGATATAGCGCAATATCGAACACATCGTCAGGGCGTAACACCGTGTCTGCGAGCTCCCATTTCCGACTGTCCGTTTCCCGCATGGGATAATTGAACAGGGATTTTAATTGGTTGCCATATCTCATCGCTACAACGACATGATCATTCGTCAGGTCATACAATTGATCAAGCAAATCGTACTTATTCGCTACCGTAGAGCTGAAAATAATATGTGTTGCTTCTTGAGTGTAGTCCAGCTGTTCCAGCAACAGGCGTTCCAGACGAATGTTCAAGCCCGCTCCTAGGATCTCCACAACCTTCTGTCCCAGCGTAATTGCCTCTTCATCAATATCGATACCCACGACCTCGGCTCCTGTTCGCTTGGCGATGTACAAGGGAGTCATGGGATATGAACCCGAGCCCACCAACAATACCTTGGACTGCGCTGTGACGTGAAAGCTGCCAAACTCCTTATCAATGCATTCTTCGATGTTCTTGAAGTAATCCGCGATCTGTACATCGCCACGCTGTAATCGCAATGCACGATACTTCTCCATAATCGCTACACAGTAGGCGGACTGCTGCCTTAGTTCCTCTACGAGAGAATGGAGACTGTCCAGTTCTTGCTCTGCAAGCTGTTCCCAGGCTGCCTTGTTCTCCGGATCTGTCACGAACCCTGAATAGCGATTGATCAGAGCTTCAAGCTCTGAACTATGATGCAGCGTATGATCATACTTGTCTGCCAACTCTTTGAATTTCATCGCGTATTCACGCAAACAGTTCTGAAAATGAACCAATGTGACCATTTCTTATCCCCCTACATCTTGTCATCGTGTTACGTGTGATGTGTCTGTAACAGTACGCTTACTGGATCATCGATAAATGCTCTCCCTTGTGCCACAATGCCAACCGTTCCCTCAATCGTAATGCTCCCAAGTTCTGCTTCGTGCCACCTGGCTATCACCTTAATGGCACCACCAGGCTGCTTAATGTACTGAGAGATATCTCGTTGCTGGCTCCATGCAAGGTACGCTCCTAGGGAGGCCGTACCTGAACCACACCCTCGTTCCCAGATGAGACTATCCAATTGAGGTATATAGATGAGTGGGGCTAACTCCGCTGACGGGGATTTGTATAACATAATACCGATCAGCTTATCCCCCATCGTTAGCCCAAGTAAGCGAGCCAAGGCTTGAGCCCTTCTCTTCATCGTCTCATCGAATTCTTCAACTTCGATCACGATATGGATAAACTCTTGGTAGCGCACGATGATGATCTCCAGATCCATACCTTCATACTTAATGGATTGTTGCTCAATCTGTTCAGGGATTGGCATAGACACCTGGCAGTCATATCCGCTGGCTTGCCTTTTCACATGACACACAATTAATTGCTCTGTTCCGGAAGCCGTAAGCACAACGTGCATCTGATCATGTTGTTCCAGCCTAGCTTCTGATGCGATATGTGCAGCCAGCGCCATACAGGCATTGCCACAAAACTCTCCTCCCGCCATCTGTAAATGTGCAGCAGCTCCCTGTTGCATGGATCTCTCAATGAATCCCACCTGTTCAGCGTACACATGTTCATACGACATCAGTTGGGATGCAATGTGTGGGTAGCTCTCGGCTGGATGATTCGTCTGAACCAGAATCGTCATGTTCTGGGTCGGATTAAATTTGATAAACTCGATCTCCTGTTTCATCGCAGCGATTACTCCTATTCTTATCCTCAGAATATAAAGGTGAGCTTATTTTCCTCCATTCGACATTAATCGTAATTATTACGATTAGTAGACGAGAAAAATATAGCATAGCCATTTCAGATCGTCAACAAATATTTCCATTTTAGAAAAAAGAGCTCTATCCGTTATGAAACAATCCATTTTCCTGTGCATTGATGTATCCGGCTAACGCTCAACTTCAATCCATAGTATTCAGAACAGAGGGAATTCTCTTGTCCGGGGATAGGTTCATGTTATAATTCAAACGTTAGTTCAGGTGCGTTGCATCAGACATGATTGGGGGATCATCCATGGACATATTACAATACGACACCATTGATAGCACCAATATAGAAGCGAAGCGACTGATCCAAAGCGGTAAGTCTCCAGGCTTCGCCGTCATGTCCCAGAATCAGACTGCGGGTAAAGGACAATACGGAAGGGTATGGCAGACACCTCCGGGAAACCTCGCACTTACTACCGTTTTGCCGCTATCCACCAATCTGGCTCTTCGACCAACGATCGCATTGATGACAGGGCTTGCGATTTATCATGTTATTGAACCGTATCTTACAGCCAATCAGCGTCTGCAGATCAAATGGCCGAATGATATTCTCATTAACGGAGCTAAACTATCCGGTACGCTCGTTGAAGCTGATCACTCCGCGATGTACATCGGAATCGGTATCAATGTGGCATATCGACCAGAGCATGTGCCCTACTCCACCATATGCTTATCCGAATTCGCTGAGATTCGTCCTGAGATACTTGCAGAGCAGCTCGTGCAGAGCCTAATGCACTATCATCAATCTTGGATTACGGATGGATTCGAGCCGCTGATCCCGCTGTATCAAGAACGAATGTTTAACTTTGGAGAAGAGATTCAATTCATGGTTGACCGGGAGAACAGCGAATGGATTGAAGGGCAATGCTTAGGCGTCGACAGTTATGGACGTTTGCTCATTGAGCAGGCGGATGGCCAGGTCACTGCGCATGCAAGTGGGGACGTTATCATTAAGAAATCGAACGCTTCAAGCTGAGGAGTTATATTTCGATATATAATCATAAGTACCACGCGGTGCGGTGGTGAGTAACACAAAAAGGCTTTATGGGAACCCTTAGTCCATAAAGCCTTTTGGCATGACCTTTTGCAAGAAAACGTACAGTAAACAGGCAGATTCCCTACTCCGAACAGGCGGATTAGCCTACAAAGTCGTTCTTTTTATTATTTATTCTTTGGCAGCTGTTCTTTAAAATCTATTCTTTATCGGCTACTCTATTGCCATCTGTTTTCTAACATTTCGTGCTATTCCTTTAGTCGAGCAATTAGTCACCCACCGGCTGTTGTGCCTGTAGGTTCTCAAGAGCCTGTTCTGCAAGAGCTGCTAGGAGATGTGCTCCAAGCGGGAGCGCTCTTTCATCAAGATCGAATGCCGGGTGATGCCATTCATGGCGTCCGGAAGTACCTAGGAAGAGAAATAGCCCCGGAACTTCTTTTTGATAAAAGGCAAAATCCTCACCTGCCGGAGACGGCAATGGTCTAACACTTTTCAATCCGACTTGGCTAGCCACCCGTTCTGCTTCAGCCGCTAACGAGGCATCATTCACAACTGCCGGTGGACCTTGTATCCAGCGCACCGATGCACGTGTTCCATAAGCCGCCGCTACACCTGAGACGACCTGATTAAAACGTTCCCGAATCCGCGCCCGTACCTTCTCATCAAAAGTACGCACCGTTCCATCCAGAATTGCTTCATCAGGAATCACATTCCATGCAGTTCCACTATGGATTTTAGTTACACTGACTACGGCACTTTCCTGCGCACCAACATTTCGACTTACGATTGCTTGCAGTGCCGTGACGATGTGTGAAGCAACGACGATTGGATCGATGCCCGCCTCTGGCACTGCCGCGTGAGTCCCTACACCCTCCACCTTGACAACAAACCCATCTGCTGACGCCATAAGTGCGCCCTCGCGAATGCCTACTGTACCTACCTGCAGATCCGGTTTGTTATGCAAACCAAATATGGCACCAACGTCGCTGAGCGCACCACTCTGAATGACTTGTCTTGCACCTGTTGCCTTCTCTTCAGAGGGCTGGAATACAAGTCTCACCTTACCCCGAAGCTGGGCTTCACGCTGCTTGAGCAGCCGTGCCGCACCGATGAGAATAGCCGTATGCGCATCGTGACCGCAGGCATGAGCTTTGCCATCAACCTGGGATGCATATTCAAGTTTCGTCTCTTCTTGTAAAGGCAGAGCATCAATATCCGCACGCAGAGCAACGATTGGGCCATCTCCCTCACCGATCTCTGCGATCAATCCAGTACGCAATTTATAATCCGTCGCAACGGTTATCCCCTCTTCTTCCAACCAGCCTCGAATGGCTGCGGTCGTTTCGAATTCCTCTCCGGATAACTCCGGATTACGGTGAAGCTGACGCCGAATTTCAATCAAGCGAGCAGCCAATGTTTCGTCCTGTTCTGTAGGAGCTACTGGCTTGTGATCGAGATGAGGCTCTGGCTCCACTTGCTGTAATTCATGCCCTGTACGCTGTTCAGACAGTTTCAGATCACTCATATCATCGCTCCCTCTCTCCATGATCGTGTACGGGTTTTGTAATGATTAGGACGTGTTTGAAAACTCGCCCTAGCTATACCACTGATTCCGTAACATTTGCGGTTTCGACATGTCCCAATAATCCTTGCTCCTCCAGAGCTTCCCGCAACAATTCAAACGAACGGATTCGTTTAGAAAAATTACGCGTAGCCGTCGTTACGATCAGCTCATCCACAGCAAATTTTTGCTGGAAATCACGCAACGCTTTACCCACCACTTCCTTCGTACCTCGGGTCACGCTTGGTTCCAGCACTTCGGTTCGATAGGATTCATTCGTTTGTTTAGCAAATTCAGCTACCTGTTCCTCTGAAAGTACCGTCAGCGTCTTACCACTTTCCAAAAAAATCTTAATCGGTCTATGCTCACCGATCAACTCCTCGGCCTCTTGCTCACTCTCTGCCACAATTAACGACAGAGCAAGCGCCGCATATGGCTCACGCCCTGTAGAAAGGTCGAATTGCTCACGATAGATTCGGAAGGCTTCTTGAGCCACCTCTTGATTACTATTAATAAACAGGGAGAACACATAGGGCAATCCAAGTTCTCCTGCCATACCAGCACTGTCAGGACTTGCCCCGAGTACATACAACTCGGCTGGAATTTCGGATACAGGTGAAGCTTTCAATCCAGCTAAAGGATGGGACGGATCTTGTTCAGGCTCGTTATGAATAAATTTCCTTACTTGAGCGATCTTCTCTTTAAGCGAGGCTGCATCTTGGATGCCCTGTTGTAGCGCTTGGGTTGAGCGGGGCAGCCCTCCTGGTGCACGACCAATACCCAGATCAATTCTTCCCTCTCCGAGTGCCGCTAAAATATTGAAATTCTCGGCCACTTTGTAAGGGGTGTAATGCTGAAGCATCACACCTCCGGAGCCCAAGCGAATCTGCTTGGTATGAGCAATTAGATGGGCAATGAGCACTTCCGGTGAAGAGCCTGCCACATGCTCTGAATCATGATGCTCTGATACCCAGAAACGATGAAATCCAAGCGCTTCCGCCCGCTGAGCAAGCTCAATCGTATGTCGAAATGCATCCGCTGGCTTTTCCCCTTCATAGATTGGCGTCTGATCCAATATCCCAATACGAATGCCCATGTGAAGTTCCCCCTAAATTAATCATTCGAGTTCAAACGTACGATCCGCAGTACGAATATCCAAAATGCTATAGCTGCCGCAACAGTTCCCCAAAAGGTTCTGCAAACGGAGAATGTTCTTCTTTTAACGTAACGACACTAATTTGTAAGGAGACCCCAGCAACCTCGTGTACCTGGATAGGGAACAGTTGCTGCTCTTCCACTTCCTTCTTCACCGTAAGAGCAGGCAAAAAGGCAATACCTGCGCCTTGCATAACAAGTTTCTTCGCCGTTTCCGAATGATCCACATGATATGTAATATCCGGCGGGTGTTCCAGTGAGTCAAAAGCTCTGTGTATACGTAGCCAGTCCAGTGATCCGCATTCGAAGAAGACCAACCTCTCCTCTCGAATCGCCTCCATACTGACATGCCCACGTTCAATAAACGGATGCCCTTTATACACATACAACTGGATCGGATCTTCATAAAAAGCAACTGTTCGAATTGCCGGATGCATGACCTTACGTACAAAAGCAAGATCAATTTCTTGATTCAATAACTTGGCGACCAACTGGTCGGTCGGAGCCGTCGTTAGTTTAATGCTGACTTCCGGGTAGGCTTCCTTAATCTTGGGCAAGAAATCGGGTATGACATAATTCGAGACAGAAACGGTGCTCCCCAGACGCAGCGCATCAGGTGTAGTGCGGCGTTGCTGGATTTTCTGTCTGCCCTTCTGAATCACTTGCAGCACCTGCTGTGCATAAGGGAGAAATTTACGCCCCTCCTCCGTTAGCACAATCTGCTTGCCCAATCGGTCAAACAACTTGCATCCGAGTTCACGTTCGAGCGACTGGATACGTGCGGTCACGGAAGGCTGGGACAAAAAGAGTACTTCGGCAGCCTTATTGAAGCTTCCATAGTGATTGATGTATACAAATGCTTCAATATTTTCAATATTCATAAGTGCCTCCGTATCCACGTCACTGACGCTCTGCTCCAATCAGTTGACCTTCAAAATTTATTTTATTTTACCGATCTAATTACTTGGTTTTAGGCTATCGTAATACCATCCTTTTCCAGTGTCAATCTTAATTCTTCGAGTGACCGATCCAAACGTGTTGTAATCTCAGCCGATAATACATACTTATCTCCATCCAACCGTTCGATACCTTGATCGACTGCGTACACTCCACCAAGAATATGTCTACCTCCAAGAGCTGTCAGTACAGGCTTCAACGCATAATCAATCGCAAGCAGATGTGCAATAGATCCACCAATCACTAACGGAAGCGACACTTTGCCTCGTAGTCCTTCTTGAGGAATGAGATCCAAGAACAACTTCAATACGCCTGAGTATGCAGCCTTGTAAACCGGAGTAGCCACAACCACAGCGTTTGCCGCTTCAACTACCGCTAGAGCATCCCGAATGAATGTGCTGTCGAATCGAGCCTGCACCAAATCTTCAGCAGGTAGGTCTGCCACATGAATAACTTCAACCGTAATGCCTGCCTCGCTTAGCTGGCTTACACTGTAATCAATTAGTCCCGTCAGACGTGAGCGTTTGGACGGAGAACCTGCAATAATAACAACATGTGACATGATGAATTCCTCCTTATATAAAACATCTTCAATTTCCTGCAGTCTTTGGTATCAAAAAGATAGAATAACGTTAGTGTCTACGCCGCCCCATTCACTTTGGGATCAAGTCGATCACGAATATCGTCTCCAATTAGATTAACCGCCAATACAAACAACGTAATAGCCAGCCCTGGGAAAGTACAGATCCACCAAGCCACTGTCAAATAACCTCGACCTTGGGAGAGTAACGCTCCCCAATCAGGGATTTCCTTCAATACCCCGAGGCCTAGAAAGCTAAGCCCAGATCCGGTCAAAATGGACGTTCCCACCCCAAGCGTTGCCATAACCAACAACGGTGATAAGGAATGCGGAAGCACATGACGCCAGAAAATACGTGTATTGGAACCACCAAGTGAGCGTGTTGCGGTGATAAAAGGAAGTCCTTTGACCGACATGACCTGCCCACGCATAACCCGTGCATACCCCGGAATAGAGGCTACCGCAACCGCCAAAGCAATGTTAAGCAGTCCTGGCCCCAGAGCGGCTGCCACAGACAAAGCAAGCAGCACACCAGGTACAGCCATTAATATATCCACTGCACGCATGAGGATTGAATCTACAATACCGCCGATATAACCGGATATAATCCCGAGCGCGCTACCTACAAGACCGCCTACGAGAACAGAAGCGAAACCAATCAGCAACGAATCTCGGCTACCATACACAACCACACTAAAGATATCTCTGCCAAAATAATCCGTTCCGAACAAGTGAGCTATAGAGGGAGCCTGGAGGATGGCATCGGTCAACATCTCCGTTGGCGAATAAGGTGCAATCCAGCCCGGTACAATGGCACAAGCAATCGTAAATACCACAATCAGTAGTGCAGCATAGAAGAATGATCGCGAGATGGCGAGCGAGAAGCGTGGCTGCCATGACTGGCGATTCCATAAGCGAATGCGTCCCCTACGCCCCAACCATGCCTCTTTGTCACCAACCAATGGTTTCATGCTCATGAAGACTCCTCCTTCCGATTAAGCTCGCACTGTACGTCTTACTCTTGGATCAATGTACGCATATGATATGTCCACGAGCAAGTTCAACACGACATAGATGATCGCTGTAAAGAATACGACACCTTGCACCACGGGCAAGTCTTTAGACATAAGGGCATCTGCAATAATTCGACCAATTCCTTGTCTGGAGAAGACCGTCTCAACGACAACTGTACCTGCGAGTAGATCACCAATAAGCATACCGATAACCGTTACGGCCGGGATCAATGCATTTCGTAGTGCATGACCATACATAATGACTCGTTCTGAGAGCCCCTTGGCTCGCAATGCCACGATAAACGGCTCATTGATCACTTCCAGCATGCTGTTACGTACCATTCGCACGATAAATCCTGCACCTACTAAACCTAGTGTTGCTGCTGGCAGCACCAGTGAACTGAATCCATCTGAACCCATCGCCGGAAACCAACCAAGCTGCACGGAGAACAAAAGAATGAGCAGAATTCCCGTCCAGAAGGTAGGCATTGAAATCCCGAATAATCCTACAAGGCGAGCAACAAAGTCAATCACTCCATTACGATGAATCGCTGACAACACACCTAGAGTAATGCCAATTGTGATTGCGATTAGAGAACTAAGCGCCGTCAGAGCCAGTGTTGCAGGGAAATGCTCCAAAATTTTAGGCAGCACCGGGTCGGAATTGATCATCGATTTACCAAAATCCCCACGGAGCATATCTCCAAAATAATGTGCGAACTGGACGTAGAACGGCTGATCCAGACCTAGCTGAACCCGCAAGTTCTGGATCATTTCCGGTGTAGCAGAGGATGGATCTAACATCAGCAGAACCGGATCACCCGGCAGAAGATACATGATGCAGTACACCAGCACCGAAGCTCCGAAAATAACGAAAAGTGATGTTGCTAGCCGTGTCAGTACCGTTTGAACCATACCGGGTCGTCTCCTTCCTGAATACGTAACATGCTGCATGTTATGGCTGAATGGTTACATCATTGAACAAAGGGTATCCCAGTGCATCAAACTTCACACCTTGAACCGTCTTGGATGCAGCGACAGTATAAGGGAAGACGTAGATTGGCAAAATGACTGCCTGATCAATCAAATATTGCTGAACCTGATGGTAGATTTCCACCCGTTTGTCCGGATCGGTCTCAACCGCTCCTTGCTCCAGCAGTTTGTCAATTTCAGGGTCAGACAGGCCAGACAACGTTGGACGCTCCCCTTCCGCACTCGTATGATAGAAGGCATACAAGGCATTAGGATCGGAATTCACCTGACTATTACCGTATAGATCATAATCCCAGTTCTGATATATGACAGTGGCAATATCTTTCGTAATCTCAACCTCAACCGCAATGCCCACCTGTTTCAACTGTTGTTGAATAATAGCCGCAATATCATTGCGTTTTTCCCGGTTAGGCGAACCATCCACATAACGAAGTGTCAGCTTCTTCCCATCCTTAGCACGGATCCCGTCCGTTACTTTAACCCATCCCTCTTCATCCAGCAATTGATTCGCCTTGTTGATATCCGGATTAATGCTACCTTCTAACGAAGCATCGTATCCCAAAATTCCTGGAGATAGCGCAGACCAAGCACGTTCGTAGTTACCTAGGTACAGCGTTTTGACAATGGTCTCCACATCCACGGCAGATTGAACGGCCTGACGAACTTTCACATTATCCCAAGGTGCTTTGCGTAGATTGAAAAAGAGGGTGTAAGGCAGTCCCACGGTATTCGCCTGCAACAGCTGTTGATTCGGATCACCCTTCAGTGCCGCAATATTTTGCGGTGGAACCGTCTCGGCCGCGAGCACCTGACCACTTTGTACACTTCCGATGCGCGTCGCTTCTTCAGGTACAATTTTGAATGTGATTGTATCCAGGTGAGGTGCAACCTGATTTTCTACGGTCTCAGGTGCCCATGCATAATCTTTATTTTTGGCAACAACGATATCCGCATTTTCATCCCATTTTACAAACGTGTACGGCCCGGTACCTACTGGGTTTTTCCCCAATTGATCTCCATATTTCTTCGCAGCAGTTGGAGACACAATGCCGAGCAATGCTTGACTTAGGTTACCAAGGAATGCCTGTGATGGCTGTGCCAAATTAACTTTAATTGTGTATTCATCAATGACCTCGGAGGAGCTATACGGTCTAATGAGAGCTAGAGAATTGGCAGCTTTGGTAGCTGGATCGATAACGCGATCCAAATTATACTTGACCGCTTCCGCATTAAACGGCGTGCCGTCATGGAATTTCACGTCATCCCGTAGCTTGAACGTGTAACTTGTGCCGTCGTCCGATACGCTCCACTCTTTGGCTAACCAAGGCTTAATGGAGCCATCTGGCAGTTGAACCACCAGGTTGTCATAGATCGTCCGAATTGCACGTACCGTTACCGCTAACCCGCTTCGATGAGGATCAAGCGTATCAGGAGATGTAGCCAGTGCATACGTCAGATTGCCGCCTTCTGCTGGTGCAGACTGCTCGCCACCCGAAGCTTGAGCAGCTCCGTCTGATGTGCTGCCAGCTCCGCATCCGGATAATACCAGTATTAGTGCTGCTGCCAAAGCCATATATTTCATCCATCGAATAGACCTGCTCATATCGCTTCCCCCTCTGTGTATACAGGTGTCATTGAATCATTAATCAATATAACCTATAAGATAACTTGGTTTTAAGCCGTTAAGAAATCAATATCATTACTCTAATTAGGTTGTGGTTCGGCTTGTTGGCGGGCTACAGTGTACCGATTAGCTGGAATCTGCACGCCCAAATTGCCGCGCAATGTATCATGCTCATATTCAGTACGGTAGAGTCCACGCTCTTGCAGAATTGGAACAACGAGTTCTACGAAATCAGACAGTCCGCTTGGTAGCTCAGAAGCGATAATAAATCCATCTGCCGCTTCGGCTTCGAACCATTCTTGAACTTTGTCTGCCACCTGTTCAGGTGTTCCAATAAACTTACTTTTAGGTGTCGCTGCTCGAAGAGCTACTTCGCGCAAGGTAAGGCCATGCTCTTTGGCATTCTGCTTCATTTTATCTGTGCCACTGCGGAAACTGTTGCTTCCAATGCCATGCAACTCGGGGAATGGTTCGTCGAGTGGATATTGGGAGAAGTCATGATGCTCGAAGAAACGACCTAAGTAATCAAGTGCTTTCTCAATCGTAACTAGATTTGCAATTTCCTCATATTTACGCTCCGCTTCTTCCTCAGTACGTCCCACAATAGGATTAATTCCCGGAAGGATCACGATATCTTCTGGTTTACGACCATAAGAAGCAGCACGAGTTTTGACATCCTTATAGAATGCTTGAGCCTCTTCAATCGTATCATGCCCAGTGAAGACTGCATCCGCCTCTTGTGCGGCTAGTGTCTTGCCATCTTCGGAAGAACCTGCTTGGAAAATGACAGGCTGACCTTGACGTGAACGGGCAATATTGAGTGGACCTTGAACGGAGAAGAACTCGCCCTCATGATTGAGCGTATGCAGCTTGGATGAGTCGAAGAATACGCCACTTTCTTTATCCCTTACAAATGCATCATCTTCCCATGAATCCCACAGCCCTTTAGTCACCTGCAAATACTCTGTAGCAATCCGGTAACGCTCGGGATGGGTTGGATGATTGCTTTTACTATAGTTTTTGGCCGAGCCTTCTAGCGGGGAAGTTACAACATTCCATCCAGCACGACCATCACTGATGAGATCAAGTGAACCGAACTGTCTAGCGACCGTGAAAGGATCACTATATGACGTCGATAGGGTTCCAACTAGACCAATTTTGGACGTAATTGCAGCTAACGCAGACAGAATGCTGATTGGCTCAAATCGATTTAGAAAATGGGGAATAGATTTCTCTGTAATGTATAGACCGTCTGCAATGAATACCAGATCGAACTTGCCTTCTTCTGCTTTTAGTGTTTGGCGTTTATAAAAATCAAAGCTCACACTTGCATCCGCCTGCACATCTGGATGTCTCCAAGTGGTCATGCTACCTCCAACCCCGTGTACAATCGCTCCAAACTTCAAACTACGTTTTGCCGTCATATCCGCTTCCGCCTCTCTCTGATTAAATGATGGGATAACCACTAATATTCGTTAATCTAGAAGTTATTGATAATGACCCACGTTCGCAGAGCAACCGTCCCAAACGCTGTTCTCTCAGGCTTTCCGACTATTCATCCGTATGAGAAAAAAATAAAAGTTAACTATTCCTATGAGTTTGGTTTGTTTTAATTTCACAAATCTTATCACTGCCCTGCTAATGGGTCAACTGTGTTTCTTATAGAACTTTTCTATATGTGCATTGGATAGCCCAAAGGAACACTTTACCTTAGCCATGTATAGATCAAAATTAACTCTCCCGACTACTCTACGCCGTGATGACAGCCCATCGCAGCCGAGAAAATTTGCTTTTACAAAAGGATCTATTACGATCAACTTAAACGGCTGCCGCTTCGTCCTGGCGTTCAAGAAGCTCTGCCAGTTTTTCCAAATCCGCCTCTAGCAAGGCTTCATACTTTCCATCTCTGCCTACCTCAATAACAGGTACATGGCGGATGCCATACTTGGCTTCCAACACATCTCTCAATACGTCATTGCCTTGTACTTCAATGTTCTCAAAAGGCTGATTCTGCTCGGTCAAAAATGCCTTAACCTCCCCGCAGAAATGACAACCTGTTTTGCTCCAGAGCACGACTTTTTTTGGTGAAGAAGACATCGACATACCTCCTGATTGGATTCAAAGTTATGATCAGGGGTCACTACCCCAGACCATCAATTCCTATCTGTTAAATAAGAATTATGGCTATAAATGTACTCCCGCGCCTATCAGGCGTCAATCCATATGCTAATAGAATAAACCTATAACCGGATAGAAAGATTAAATTTAAAAATTTAATTTTTGGCTCTTTTGCAAAAGAAGAGCTACCTTACTCGCATATATAATTCGGCTTCACCCACTTCTCGGGAACAGGACATATTCTGATTCATACGGGGGGGATTAGATCACAGGCCTGCATACATTTGAACCGTCTGTTGAGCGTAGTAACCATACGAAAACAAGCATAAAAAAAGGACTAACCCGTCATTACGGATTAGCCTGTTCATACAAGAATGCACTTTTCCAGCTAGCTGCAGTAAGCCGTCTTCATCGTAACTAGTTACTGTATGTAATCATTGAATGTGGAATGAAGGCGGCGTAATTCGATAGCCGTGCGCACAGCACTTCACCCCACATCAAGCGAACCAACAACCCACAATCGCTACTCGAATCATTATAAGTCTTCGTTCAAGAGCTGCGGCGGGGCAATAATCGGCCAGCCTTCTTCCATCAAGCGTAATTGTTCTGCAGGCACGTGCACAATATGTGCAGAATGTATACCCCAACGCTCGAATGCATAGGTCGTTACAAACCTTCTACGTTTGCCACCGCTAATCTGGTAACAGGTCTCAGGTGCATCTGCTGCTGCAACAATCGTTCCATTCGGCCAAAGATTTCCTGAGCCCTCCATAGATGAGCTCCGCAGCTGATGAGCTTCCAGCGGCCACGCCTGTATTTCGTTTATTGATTCAACTGCCTCTACCGAAGGAATGCTGAGCAGTTCAGGTTTAGCAATCTGAACGGGAGAAATACCGCGTGGGACAGGGATATTTAATTTGCGGCGCTGTCCACCAACTAAGGTGTAGACCTCTCCTTTGGCATCCGATATGAACGAACCCTCTGGATAGAATACGCTGCTACGTCTAAATGATAATGCAGGGTCAGCGCTTCCCTGAGTGGATATACGCTGTCTTGAATCCATTTGCTTCTTATTCTGCGAGCCGGCTGGAAGCATTTCACGAAGCGCAAGTTTGTTTGTTTCTGCAACAAGCGTATGAGGATCTCCCCATTTCTTCGAGAAAAAATGCTCGTTGTCTTGATTTACGACCACGTAATCCTGCTCACCTAACGCCTTCATGCTCACACTTCCGAAATGATGGATGAATGCATCCCCAGCTACCGCAAGTTCATATCCCGCCAGCTTCACACGGATGATCCAATCATCGTCCTCGAAGTTGCCAACGGCATAGCCTTCATCCAGATAACCGACACGCTCCCATACCTCCCGCGTGAACAGCCAGCAGAACCCAACCAATCGATCTGTTAACCGATGCTTATTCGCATCCGGCCGATTATGTTTGCTCGCAAATGACCACATATCCTCCACTTCACGATAAGGAACCTCGATCTGCTGATCACCGCCAATGTAGTTCGTTACTGGCCCAACCACTCCAATCTTCGGATCACTCTCCAGACATGTCATCATGTTATCGAGCCAGCCAGGTGTGACCAAGGTATCATTGTTCAGCACTACGATATGTCTTCCTCGTGCCATCATCAAGCCATAGTTTACCCCGCCAGCAAATCCACGGTTCACATCCAATGCAGCAACTCTAACTACACCACCAATGCGAAGCAAGGCTTGTGCTGTACCGTCTTTGGAATCATTATCTACGACGATAATCTCATAGGGAGCTGGTGTATGTTTTTCAATGCTCGCAATACATTTCAGTACATAATCACGTTGATTGTAAGTAGGGATAATGATGCTTACTCCTTCAAAAACTAGACCGAACGAGCTCTGCCCCTGCGCTACTCCTTGATCGTAACCTCTGCGATAACCCTGCTTATATAATTTCGCACCTTGGGCGGCTCGTCGCCCGGTACCTCTGCGCTTAGACTTTTGCCTTACACGTTTGTTTACCGAGTGTAGAGTAACACGTTTCGATTCCAGACTGCGTGTAGCTGCAGTCATTCCGACAGCACTTTTCCCTGAACCGCTAGATGTATGACTATTGCTCCTCATACTTTCCCCTCCATTTCTCTTCAATGAGAGCCGAGTGCAGTCAATCAAGCGCTGCCCTCGGCATTCATTAGAGATGAAGCTCTCCCGTAACCAATTTGTCTGCTAAATGTCCAAAATCCAATGCAACCTTGCCAAGTTCTCCTGCAATTCGGCGACACAATATAACGGCCGGAATCCCGGCTGCAACGAGCGCAATGTCAAAAGCGACCTCTGCTGTCTGCTGCATCACTCTCGGAATATCTGAATATCCCGCGACAGAACCGATAACCCCCGCAACATGTACCCCATGAGTTTGAAGCAGTACCCCTAGCTCATGAGCCTTGCTGCCGATTAACAGTACACGTCGCCCATGTAGAATAGGCAGCAATAGACCTGACTGATGCAATCCGTAATTGATGGTGGAGCTGGTCAGCTTCAGACGTGACCAATCGATCCCAAAGTGCTGTAAGACAGGAAAAAGTAACCCTTGGAATGTCGGCGCCCGCGAGATCGGAACTCCGACACAATCTGCACCTTGAATGGCTTCGGCGAGCGAAGCCCGAATCTCAGGTGTAGAACGCGCCACCCCTGCATATGGCAGAAACGGTGCCAGTTCCTGCACCTCCTCGCCTGGCAGCACCGTATCGGCTGCCAGGGCCAACAGTTCGCCATCGCCTAGGCGAACGACGGAAAGCGGGCGCTGGGCATCCAATGCGCCCACAAGCTGTTCAGCCACCTCATGAGGGCTGGACAGCCTTGCTAGACTGGGCGCATATTGGCGGAATCCCGCCGCGATCAGATCTGCCGCCGCAACGGCAGGCAGAATATGATCCGGCGGGATGTGCTGCGCCACCAGCGCCTCCCCGCCCGCGAACACACCGTCGCGGTAGCCCTCGGCATAGCCGCCGGGCACGGCCGCCGCCTGCACTGCGTGCTGCGCTGGCGGCAAGCCCTGTGCGCTGCCCATACCTGGGGCAGCGCCTTCCCGCCCCGCGGCAGCACCGCTGGCAGGCAACGCCCATGGCGTGCTGGCCTGCGGTGCTGGCGTGGGCGCACGGCGCGAAGCCGTGCGCTGGGTGCTGCGGGCGGCGATGGCTCGCCCGCTTGGCGCTGCTCCGGGCTTGCGCCCTGCGCTTGCCCGTGAGCCAGGGCGCGAGCGTGCAGCAGCTCGCCCGCCTGCGGGCTTGCGCGCAGCCCGTCTGCGACCTGGCAGCGCAGAGCTGGTGCCCCGCACTTTGGTCGGGGCACCAGCACGAGCGCTCGCGCCAGCCTTGCGCTTGGGCTTCTTTACGGCTCTGCTCCTTACCACGACTTCTCCACTCGAACCCTGTTCGCGAGGTTCACCCTGGTGGAGAGAAGCACCTGCTTGCGCATGGACCAGCGTCTCCCCTGCTCGGTTGGCTGTCGTTCGCTCCGTAGCGTTGCTCATCCCCACACGTGGGCGAGTAGATATCCTATTTCCTGTGCCTATTCGATGTCCTTGACCCTGAAATGCTGCCGGATGGGTACCCCTGGACTTGCCGGTTACCCAGGCTCCAGCAAGACTGTTGCGTTTGGCTACTTTCACGGCATTTCCTCCCCTGATCTTCGTTAGGAGTGCCACTGCGCAAAGCTCCGGCGCAGGATCATCTGCTCTCCCATAGGGCACCGCACAGCAGCATCAGAACAATCATTTTATGGCAGTTGACCTTTCATTCGAACCGACGCTTCCTGTAGGGATTCAAACGTACCCGCATCGCTCCAATATTTTTGCAAAATGTCGTACTCAAGCCCACCTGCGGCAGCATAATGATTATTCACATCAGTGATTTCAAGCTCACCACGCGCTGAAGGCGCAATGTTACCAATGAGGTTGAACACATGATCATCGTACATATAAATTCCAGTGACACAGTAGGATGTCTTTGGATGACTCGGTTTTTCTTCAATATGCGTAATACGCTCTGGGTGCTGAGGATCAAATTCCGGTACGCCATATCGTCTGGCGTCATCCACTTTCTTCAGCAACACACGGGCTGTTCCTTCAGGTTGTTGTACATATCGATCAACATACGGTTTCAGATCATCACTGAACAGATTGTCACCCAACAGCACAACAAATCGTTCTCCCGGTAAAATAAAAGATCTCGCCAAGTCCAAAGCCTCTGCAATGCCCCCTGCTTTCTCTTGGATACGATAAGTCAAACGAACACCCAGCTCTGCCCCGCCACCCAAGAAATCGGTATATAGACCGGCCGACTGCTTACCCATCACGATCAAAATATCTTCAATCCCCGCCTGACGGAGCCTGTCGATTCCATACACAATCATCGGATGTTTACCGACTGGAAGCAGATGCTTATTGATCAGCCGCGTCAGAGGGTACAATCTTGTTCCTGTTCCGCCAGCAAGAATAACACCTTTCATTTCACGTTGCCTCCTTCATCGGATGTCTCAATATAATCAAGAGGATCGACCTGCCATTTGTTAATGAAAATCGAGCGATTACGCTCTAGTAGCTGTTTCCATGTATCCGAATCCGTCTTCAGAAAACTTGCACTACCTTGATGATGAACTAGAACATCACCGCATACCCGCAAGCGAAAGCCCTTCATCCGGGCGCGATAACAATAATCATCATCCTCATAATGTCCCGGCGAATACGCCTCGTCAAGTAAGCCAATCGAATCGAGTACTCGTCTCCGAATAAGCATACATAACCCAACGATCCGTTTAACCTCTATCCACTTCTGTGGATCAGTTACATTGTTGGCTCTCGCCAGCTCCTGAAAATGCTCTATGCTGTGAAAATCCACCTTGACCTGCTGAATGCCGCTGGCGTAATTAGTGACAGGGCCTGTAATTCCAACCTGCTCATCACTATAGAGGGCAGTTCGTAAATTTTCGAGCCAGCAGGAGGTCACCGTAACGTCATTATTCAAGAGGAGAAGCTCATCTCCGATAGCTACACGCAGCCCTGCATTGCAGGCAGCAGGAAATCCACGATTTTCAGGCAACCGGACAAATCTTAGATGTTCCTTGGCACAATAAGCAGCCGTGCCATCCGTTGAACCATTATCCACAACAACAATCTCGTAAGGGGTATGAGCACCTGTATATTGACGGATCGACGCAATGCAGGATTGCAATAAATCTAATCCGTTATAGGTTGGAATTATAATACTCGTACATGTCATCAGGTGTTCCTCCTGTAAGCCACTTCGCTTCGGGATAACGTAGGTGCTAGCACCTCTTGCCCCGCCAAGTTCAGCCACTCGGCTATCGCTTCAAGATGATCTCCAATAATGAGCTTAGCCACTGGATTGCCGCTACCTACATTGGTGGAACGAAGACGATTAGATCGAATGACGTCAACCTGACTAGGTGCCGTTACTCTTAATCCATGTTGAATGGCGAGAGCCTGTGCTTTAGGTGGAACAACAAGAGACTCTGGATTTACTGCCTGGATCATACGCCGAGATAATGCATGGGGCACAGCCGTTAGAGAATTCGATTGAAGATCAGCTCTCCCCAGTGTCCGATTGAGGTATGCCTTCATTCGAGTAACCTCATCTTGTCGTGCAAATGCAGGCAATAAGGAGGACAGATCGTTAAGCGCCACATCGTCTCCGCGATCAACCGCATACAGAAAAGGTACCAGTTGCTCTGCCGCGATGACCATATCTCCATCGACAAACAAAACGGATTCTGCTGTCGTTACCTTAGCACCTAGTGCACGGCCAACATCATGACCTGCGCGATTCGGCTCATAGACAAGGGTCACTCTTGAATGAGCAAGCACCCGTTCCAGGCTATGATCGGTTGTTCCGTTTAATATAACAACGATCTCTGTCAGGGGAAGTCGTTTCAGTTGGACAATGACTTGAGCCAACGTGGCCTCTTCGTTACAGGCACTGACTACAGCAGCCGCACTACGGTGAAGATGCATAGGAACGATATTCAATGAGCGTCCAGACGAATGGGCATAGCCCTGCATAAATGCCTTCCCTGCCTGCATTACATCCTCGTAATTACCCAACTGCTCAGATATAACAGGCCAGCATTTGTGCCAAGCAAGATGTGCCTGTTGCTCCATGGAATCGATATCACCCGAGCTATGCCGCCCCGCTTCTTCACCATATTTCCATGACTGCTGGAACACTGCTCGATTCGTTTCCAGCTTCATGATTTGTTTCTTCAACACTTGCCCTCGTCTTCCTCGCATACCTCTCTTTCGTGTTCGCTGATGGCGAACGCCAACGATACGGGCTCTCATTTTGTCACCTCCAGCATATTGCAGCATTCATCCTACAAGTTTCCGAATACGATAACTTAGAGCAAGGGTATTCTCCGTTCCGCCGTCCAGCAAGGATCAATGTGAATCCACCTTATGCTCTATCGCGCGCCGCCTGGAAACCGTCCGTGAATGATTACAACATGCTCACCTCGCTAGGCTACGTACCCGCTCCAGATCGGAATGTCCTCCACGGGAACCAAGGGTATCTGTCATCCATTTGATCGCCGTTAGATGATCCGTTAAGATCACTTGGCTTAATAGATCGGCACCTCTTCGTTTGCGTGACCGAACTGCATTCATTCTGCCTACAGGCACATGGTGCACTGCGCGCACCTGCAACCCACCGACCACTGCTTTGACATGTGCCAGTGGAGGAATCTCTAGACTTTCAGCACCTATAACCTCCAGAGCCTTACGACTTATCGCATGTGGAATGGCTGTCATCGAGGCTCCTTCCAGATCCGGTCTCGTTAACATACTGTTCAAAACATGTTTGGCTTCTACTACCGGATGTATAGGGATTCGTGTAATCGGGCCGTTATAGTCGTTCAGGGCAACGTCTGTTCCATCCATAATCGCTCGCACATAAGGCGCTAAGTGCTCTGGAGAGATCGGAATGTCTGCATCGGTGAATAATAATATGTTGCCACGAGCCACCGTCGCGCCCGCTTGACGACCGCCGTCATGACCTAGAGCCTTTGTATAATGGATTACACGAGCACCTGCCGCTCTTGCAACTCTTGCTGTACCGTCTGTAGAGCCATTGACCACTACAATCACTTCCGAATCCCGGCATACACGGCGAGCCAAACGAACCACCTTACCTATTGTTTTCTCTTCGTTCATTGCTGGAATAATTACCGAAAGCAAAGGGCTATGCTCTGATTGCTCCATAGCTGGAATGACATACCTATAGGTCTTTGTACCTTTTTTACGCATCGATTTCAATCGCTGTTTTTGTTGATGTGACCTACTTCGTTTGGAACTTGGTTTGGTACCCGTCCGAGCGATACTACGGCGATTTTGCAACCACATCACCTCCCAGTGAAAATCATCAGCATGCAAGGGAGTACACGTTATTCTATGTATTCGTGGAGAAGTGGAAACGGCGTTTGTCCTTGATTGGCGGGCGCTTCTCCCAGCAAAATCCGCTTTCCCTCCGCTCCTTCCAGACAAATTCCGTCAAAATATCGGTAAAAGGTTGCTTATCCCCTACTTTAGACATAATTTTGGGCAAAATCTAAAATTTCTTCTTTTCCAAACTTTTACATTGTGATACTATACGTTCAAGCCTTCAACTTACAAAATAATCCTTATACAGAACAAACGATCCCAATATGTTTTACTTTTAATTAACCTTAGGACAATTCTGTCATTCGTTTCTTTCATTGCTTTACATCACTTGAGAGGAGGGATGCCGTTCACGATATACCTGCTACTTCCCGGTTACGCGAACCTGGTACGAACACCCCGGCTCCGTAAGACTTCTTCTGCTTCGCAAGTTGACAATACCCCTTGGCATCCGAAAGAGGAAAGGTAATAGACGATATGGAACAAGCGACCGGATCGGAAACAGTGACCTTGCCAATCTGGTATGAGACAAGCTGTCCGAACGATTGACTTATAACCGTCTGTGTAACATTCCGCGCTTCAGGATTAGCCCCACGCTCCGCGCTGCCCACGTCGCAGTCGGAACTCCACCCAAGAATGGCATGATATGATTCCCACCAAAATTGAATGAATGGAGAGTTTACTATGAAATTTGCCAAAGTTATGCCAACAATTCTTGGAGGAGCACTTTTGCTCGCTTCCGTATCTTCTGCAGGAGCAGCTCCGTTGTCAGATCAATCCATTCCATTGCAAGCGCCATACGTATCTGAGGAGGGGATTCCTTTGAACAGCGGCTCCGACGAAACCATCTTCAATTTCCTTGGGCAACAAGAACAATTCCTGAATTCGGATGTAACGTCCCAGCTCAAAATTATTAAAAGAACCACCGACACTTCGGGCATAAGACACTTCCGTTTGAAACAATACATTAAGGGCATTCCTGTCTACGGTGCAGAGCAGACGATTCATCTAGACAAAACAGGAGCCGTTTCCTCCGCGCTTGGTGATCTTCCTCCAGTTGAAGAACAATCTATCCCGAACGATGGTGTAGCAGAAATTAGTGCTGAGGATGCGATCCGTATTGCCTCTGAAGAAGCCACTTCCCGTATTGGAGAGCTGGGCGAAGCACAAAAAGACCCTCAAGCTGAATTGAACATCTATCACCATGAAGAGGATGGGCAAACCTATCTCGTGTATATTACCGAAGTCAATGTGCTTGAACCCGCCCCGCTGCGGACAAAATACTTCATTAATGCCGTTGATGGCAGCATCGTATCGCAGTTTGACCTCATTAACTTCGCCACTGGTACAGGTACAGGCGTCCTTGGTGATACGAAGACCCTTACCACAACGCAATCGGGAAGTACGTATCAATTAAAAGATACCACGCGTGGAAAAGGCATTCAGACGTATACAGCCAACAATCGTTCCTCTCTACCGGGTACTTTGCTCACAGATTCAGACAATATCTGGACAGACCGCGCGGCAGTTGATGCGCATGCCTATGCTGCTGCCACCTATGATTTCTATAAAAATAAATTCAATCGTAATGGACTCGATGGCAATGGATTGCAGATCAGATCTACCGTGCATTATGGTTCCAACTATAACAATGCGTTCTGGAACGGTGTGCAAATTGTCTTTGGTGATGGGGACGGTACAACCTTCACTTCCCTATCTGGTGATCTCGATGTGGTAGGTCATGAATTGACTCACGGTGTCATTGAATACACAGCTAATCTCGAATACCGTAATGAACCTGGTGCATTAAATGAAGCTTTCGCTGATATCATGGGGAACACCATTGAAAGTAAAAACTGGTTGCTTGGTGATGCCATCTATACTCCTAACATTCCGGGTGATGCTTTGCGTTCCCTCTCCAATCCTACCTTGTATGGACAACCTGATAAGTACAGCGATCGTTACATCGGTTCACAGGATAATGGTGGTGTTCATATTAATAGTGGAATTATCAATAAAGCTTATTATCTCGCAGCGCAAGGCGGTACACATAATGGTGTAACAGTAACTGGGATCGGACGTGACAAAGCTGTAAAAATTTTCTACAGCACACTTGTGAATTATTTGACTCCAACGTCCAAGTTTGCCGCTGCCAAAACAGCAACCATTCAAGCAGCCAAAGATCTGTACGGTGCTAATTCCGCTGAGGCAACAGCGATTACCAAAGCATATCAAGCTGTAGGACTATAATGATCTGTTTTACTGCAAAAAGGCTAATCGATGATTCACTTCTATGGAACTCATTAAACTATAACTTTGTCTCCTAATTATCGTTCTGACACCCCTCACTGTCCGAACGGATCAACCCTAATAATCAACAAAAGCGGTGTCCTGGACAAATCCGGGAACCGCTTTTGCTTGTTAACATGTAGAAATATATATAGTACGTGTTCAACAGCGGGCGTTATGAACAACCTCTTATACAGAAGGTCCAGCAGCGATCCATGATAACAAACCATACGTATGCTTGCAGCCTACCGCACGTGATACCTCCAGCACCGCCTCATCCTCGCTCTGAGACAGCAGGGATACCTGGAACCCACGGTCATTGCTCATCGCAACAATAACGTAATGCTCTGATGCAAATGACTCTTCGAATGCAACCGTCACCTCTACACATTCTTCATTCTCTGGCAGGATAAATGCCTCCATACCGAATTGTTGCACAACCAGTTGGCGGCTAACACTACGTACAGGTTGGAAGGATAGATGTTGAGGCTGAACCGCTCCTGCCTGTAACTGTTCGCTACCCACGATGTTGTCACACAAATGCGCTTGTTGGACAGACTGTTCATTGAGCTGGAACGTATGATTGCCGCTATCCGTCTCGGTTACACCGGAAAGTTCTCCTTCTGTCTGAATCCATTCGCCTGTCGATATATCAGTCTTTGATTCTGTAACAGGCTGTTCTTTCCACTCCTGGACAGATGTCTGAAGTAATTGGATCGCCTCGGCATGTGCGACGGTTTGTTCTTCCAATCGCGTAAGTTGCTGTTGTTGATCGACTAACGTAAATTGTGTTTGTTGATCCGACTCATTCAGTACATTGAGCTGGTTAACAAGATGCAGATGTTCTGAGTGGTCGGGTTGATTGAGCAAGTTGGGTTGATTCAGGTGATGTTCTTCTACAATTGCAGGAGCTTCCTGCCGTTTGGTGGCTTCAAACTGCTCTAGCGTCTCTCCACTTACCTGACGAATCGCAGTCCAAATATCCTCGCTTAAATGTGCAGTATTCACAATCCCTACATTTAAATGATGGGATGTGATGCTCTGCTCACGGAGCTTACTTCCGTCAATGGCACCACCCGCAAGTTTATCTACCGTGATAGCTCCGTCTTGAATGTGAGCTGCGTTGATGCTTTGCGCTTGGATGTGATTTCCTTGAACGGCTCCGCTCTGAATGTGTCCTGCGTTAATGCTTTGTGCTTGGATGTGGTCTCCTTGAATCGCACCACTCTGAATGTGATCTCCGTAGATGCTGTCCGTTTGGATATGACCTGCTTGGATAGCTCCATCCTGAATATGAGCTGATTGCACACTCTCTTCCGTCAGATGCTCACCCGACACTGCTCCTGGCGTCAATTTGCTGCCATCTACACTGCCCTCAGCAAGTTTATCCAACGTCACGGCTCCGCTCTCCAAAGCCTCCGTTGTTACACTTCCCACTTCCAGATGTGACGCGCGAATGCTCTGTTCTTGAATGTGATCCGCACGGATACTCTGCTCTTGGATGTGGTCTCCTTGAACCGCACCACTCTGAATGTGATCTCCGTAGATGCTGTCCGTTTGGATATGACCTGCTTGGATAGCTCCATCCTGAATATGAGCTGATTGCACACTCTCTTCCGTCAGATGCTCACCCGACACT
>NZ_JAKRNP010000018.1:0-75850 GCF_022346845.1 Paenibacillus sp. ACRSA
CTGATTGCACACTCTCTTCCGTCAGATGCTCACCCGACACTGCTCCTGGCGTCAATTTGCTGCCATCTACACTGCCCTCAGCAAGTTTATCCAACGTCACGGCTCCGCTCTCCAAAGCCTCTGTTGTTACACTCCCCACTTCCAGATGTGACGCGCGAATGCTTTGTTCTTGAATGTGATCCGCACGGATACTCTGCTCTTGGATGTGCTCTTCTTGAACAGCTCCGTTCTGAATGTGTCCTGCGTTGATGCTTTGTGCTTGGATGTGGTCTCCTTGAACCGCACCACTCTGGATGTGATCTCCGTAGATGCTGTCCGTTTGGATATGACCTGCTTGGATAGCTCCATCCTGAATATGAGCTGATTGCACACTCTCTTCCGTCAGATGCTCACCCGATACTGCTCCTGGCGTCAATTTGCTGCCATCTACACTGCCCTCAGCGAGTTTATCCAACGTCACGGCTCCGCTCTGCAAAGCCTCGGTTGTTACACTTCCCACTTCCAGATGAGAAGCATCAATACTCTGTACTTGAATGTGTTCTCCGCTGATGCTTTGCTCCTGAATGTGATCTCCTTGAACCGCACCACTCTGAATGTGATCTGCATTAATACTTTGTGCTTGAATATGATCTGTTCGAATGGCTCCGTCCTGAATGTGAGCCGACTGTACGCTCTCTCCCAACAAATGCACACCAGATACGGCTCCTGGCACCAATTTGCTGCCATCTACACTGCCACTTGCCAGCTTAGAGCGAGTCACGGATTCCTCTTGCAAAATAATCGTGCTGACCGATTCTTCTTCCAGATGAGCTGTGCCAATACTCCGTTCATGGATATGATGGGCAAAAATAGCTCCATCATGAATATGGCGTGATTGTACTGCGTCTTGCTGAAGCTGAACGGTGCTAATTGAATCGGCCTTGAGGTGCAAACCACTAATCAAGCCTGGTTGCAGGTGCGCTTCTGTTACCGATAACGGTGCCAGATGATCCGTCTGAACGGACCCGGGTAGAATATGATGGGATGTAATGGCCTGCTCATTGATATGTTCCCCATGAACACTATCTGCCTTCAGATGTTGTGAATGAACGATCTGATTGCTCAGATGATCCGACTTGATACTGCCATCAGCCAGATGAATGGATGTTACTGCGGATGGCTGCAGATGCTCACTGCTCACTGAATCATGTTGTAATGTGTCCGAAGATACGGAATCTGCAACCAGATGTTCTGCATTGACTGAACCAGGACGTAATTTATTGCCTGTAATACTTCCATCTGCAAATAATTCTGGTGACCGGATCTCATCTGCCAGATGCTCCAGTGATACCGAGTGTTGCTTCAGATGATAACCACGAATCGTTCCCGCCGGAATATGCTTAGCCGTAATACTCTCAGCCATGATTTTACTGGATGTGACGCTACCATCTGCGAGCTTAGCTGAGGTCACAGCCAAATCTGCTAATTTATCTGTAGCAACGCTCTCAGGTGATAATTTTGGTGAAGTAACCGAATGATCTGTGAGATGTGGTGGGAAGATGCTGCCTCCAGCAATCTGGCTGGAAGTCACGCTTCCTGGAGCCAATTTATCTGTAGTAACCGCACCACGAGATATGGCATCCGTTTGCACACTTCCTGGCTGTAGATGAGGTACGCCTACGGCATGCTCGGTTAAATGCTCCGCTTTCACTGCATATGGTCGAAGAGCATCGGAACCCACGCTACCTGGCGCAAGATGAGCACCCGTCACTCCGCCGTGAGCAAGATGAGATGATGACACACTTCCTGGCGCAATAGCTCTGCTGCTGATCGATGCCGAGCCTAATTTTTCTTCCGTTATACTTTCATCCGCAAGCTTTGCGTCGGTTACCGCTCCATCCTGCAGCTCATACGTACCTACCGCAGACTCCGTCAGATGCGATGTGGAGACAGCCCCGGGTGCAATCGCATCCGCAGACACACTGTCTGTGGCTAAATGCGTAGCCTCAATACTTCCACTCGCAATATGGATGGAATGGATCGCTGCATTATCCACATGCACAGGTGAGATCCCCCGGTTGGCAATATGCTCTGCACGAATAGAGCCTTTTGCGATATGCTTCCCATGCACTGCCTCATCGGCAATTTTGGAAGCAACGATACTCTGATCCGCAATCTTAGAAGCTGTAATGGACTGTTCCAGCAGTTTGGCTGTCCCTACAGATTGATCTGCCAATTTACTGCTGGTCACGGCACCATCCACCAGATGTTCATTGGTCACTTCGCCCGTACCGATCTGTTCCCTACCTACAGCAGCAGTCCGAAGCTGATTGGATCCAATTGCGCCATCCACCAGATGTCTTCCGCTCAGCGAGCCTTCAGCCAGATGTCTTGCTTCAATTGCACCGTCTTCAATCTGCTCACTTCCAATACTACCTGCCGCGAGCTGGGAACGATTGATTGCTCCTTCAGCCAGATGAGTCTGCTTGATCGCACCTGACTGAATATGACGAGATTCCACCGATTGTTCTTCGATCTTGCTGCTAGTGACCGCTCCCTCACGAATTTTAGCTGTTGTCACTGCTTCGTCCGCTAACTTGGATGTATGCACCGCTCCGCCTGTCAGGTGGCGAGTATCTACACCGCTGATGGCAATTTTATCTCCAGTAACGGCTTGGTTTTTGATTAACTCCTCCGTGACGAGCATGCGACTAAGATGCCTAGTGCCAATCGAACCATCCGCAATTTTGGCCGCATCAATGACCTGGTTGCCCAGCTTTTGCGATGTGATACTGCCATCTCTTATTTTCTCTCCGCCAACAGAAGCATTACGTATTTTGTAACCAGATACCGAGCCATCAATTAAATGTTCCTCTGATACGGATGCCTCGGCAAGTTTAGCAGATACAATCGCACCATCTGCGATATGAATACTGGTCACTGCATAATCTTGTAATGCCTCGCTGCCAACAGCTCCAGGTTTTAACTTGGATGCATCTACCGAGAACGGTGCAAGTCTACTCTCTGTTACCGCATACTCACTCAAGTCATCCGTATAGATGTATGCCCCCGTTGAGCCTGGCATCTGATTCTGATTCAAGATATATCGGCGATCCTGACTTGTCGTTTCCTTCGATTCTTCTAGAACACTAGGCGCTACACTGCTAACTTGAATTTGCTTGGTTTCTTCTACGGGTGCTGGTATCTCCGGTTCCTTTGCCACTTTGGGTTCAGGTTGTACTGCTTCTGCTTTTACTTCTGCTTTTACTTCTGCTTTTACTTCTGATTTCGCTTCTGCTTCCACTTCTGGCTTAACTTCTTTTGCGTTTGTTCCATCTGCAGCTTGATCCGCTGATACTGGCGAGGTTTCTACAGGTGTCTGATTTTGAATGGCTCTAGGAGCAGGTACAGATGTCTCCAGCCGTTCTTCCTTGTGCAAGAACGGATCCGATTTTATCGAGCCGATACGGCGATCCGTCAGTTCCAATTCCTTAAACTTCGGGCTCACATGCCGCAGTTTCGGCGTAAGAACCTTCTTTTTGCCTCTTTTACTCATGCAGCTTGCTCCTTCCTCTCACGTTCGTCTCCGGCATCATATGCTTCAATCTAGGCATCTGCCACTTCTAATCCGGACTTTTATCCATAGCGAGCCATCATGTACAAGTAAGAACGGATCAGATGAACCCCATGAAGTGAAATAGGCTGCGTACGGTTACATCGAAAAAGGCTGCTGTCCATGCCCTCCGAGCAAAACTGTCATACGATATCATATAAGTACGGGTATGCCATGAACGGACGAACCAGTGCCTTGATAACTTTGAAGGAGGAGCGGTCATGCCACAAGAGACGATCGGCATTATGTTCGATTCACGCATGTACCGAGGGATACCCGCCGGAAGAACCGGTCAGGAATCACTCGCGAATTATGAGCAGGCAGCAGCCAGCCACGGATTGATCCCTTGTTTTTTGCGGCTCGAAGATATCGATTTCAACACAAAAACCTGTATAGCCTATGTAAAAAAAGAAGACGGATACGTCAGGCAAAAAATGCCCTTACCCACAGTCATTCATAACCGTGCGCTTCAGCTCCGCCGAGCGGAACAGCATCAAGTTACTACCTTACTTTTGCAAGGTATTCAGGTATATAACGTTCGTAATCGTTACCGTAAGGATCACATTCACGACATGCTCCGTCAGGAACCATTACTGAGAGAGCATCTGCCTCATGCCGTGAGAGCCACACCTGAATCGTTAACGGATATGATGGAGCATTATAATGATTTGATCATTAAGCCATGTAGCGGAAGTATTGGGCATGGCATTATCCGAATATTCAAGCAAGACGGGCATTGGAAATTAACCCGTGAAACGAGAGCTTCTCGCAAAGGCTGGGCCACCTTTCGACTAACCAAGGGGCAGCTACCCTCAGCCATCCTGCGCCGAATTTTCCGGTATGCACACCTTATTGAAGAGCGTATTCCTCTCATCCGATACGAAGGAAGACCGGTGGATCTGCGTGTTTCGGTACAACGTGGAATGGATGGTCTATGGGGAGTGACTGGACTATTCGCCAAAGCTGCTCCGACACATACCTTTGTCACCAATATCGCACAAGGCGGTAAGGTCATGACGCTGGATGAGGTGTTAGGCTCTGATGTGAATAACTTCGAGCTCGCACAACTGGAATCCAGAATCCGCTTAGTCTCACTGCGTATCGCCAAAACGCTGGCGGCAAGCCTTCCTCATCTTGCGGATCTAGGTCTTGATTTAGGCATCGCCCGCGACGGACAGATTTATTTTATTGAATGTAATGGACGGGATCAGCGTTACGGTTTCCGTAAAGCCGGTCTGGGGGAACAATGGAGGGCAAGTTACCATGAACCGATGGCATATGGCCGTCTTCTACTAGAGCAGAATTCACGTATCCCTAGACAACCACAGACGTACCGTAAGTACCCGTATTGATTTCGGTGGCATTCTGTGTCAATATTATGCAGAACGGCCGGGTCCTACCGGCCTTGATGTTCGCATTAACCCTAAGGGGGATATTCATGGCAAAAACGCTGTTACGGTTAATGACTGAGCTTTCTTCTCGCAAATGGATCTCGCGAACTGTGGGAGCCTTCTCCAAGAGCAGAGGAAGCAAGGCATTTATTCCTTATTTTGTCCGGACCTACGACATCCCTGTTCAGGAAGCAGAGAAAGACTGGAAGGAATACCGTTCACTGAATGATTTTTTTACTCGCAAATTAAAACCAGGCATGCGCCCATTAGACCTTTCGGAACATGCGCTAATTAGTCCAGTAGATGCCAAAATTACGGCAGCGGGTCCAATATCCGCAGGAACACTCCTGAATGTTAAGGGACAAAACTATACACTTGCTGAATTGTTGAATCATTCACCACATCTGGAGAAGTACAAACATGGTTATGCCTTCGTCCTGTATCTCAGCCCTCGCGACTATCACCGCATTCATGCACCTGTTAGCGGACGCAGGATTGAGAGCGAACATATCAAGGGGAAAGTTTACCCCGTGAATGATTTTGGTCTGACACATATGAGATCCGTGCTGAGTCGCAACGAACGGCTGATTACGTACATCGCCCATGATTATGGAGAAGTAGCTGTGGTTAAGGTCGGTGCGATGAATGTGAGCAGTATTCAGTATGCTGATGCAGACACCAGCACATGGGCACAGGGTGATGATTTAGCCTATTTTGAATTCGGCTCTACGGTGGTTCTCCTAACGCAAAGTGGTACATTCGAACCTACACCTGGCTTACAGCCGGGAGATTCCGTCAAAATGGGAACATTGCTCGGCCGCTTGAAACCAATTCACTGATACTCATAAGACAGGCCGATCTCATGCACAATTAAAAAGGATGGCGGAACACCTGTAATCAGGGTCTCCGCCATCCTTTTTAGATTAGTCTATGTATCATGATAGCATGATACATTCATTACACTTCATGTATACAAGCATTACGAAGCCTCACTCCGTAATCATTGATCGACTGATATCTCCTTAAAACCATACGTCTTGCAACTCATCTGCGGGTTTCGATCGACGCAGACGGTTCCGGAAAATAAAGCATCCTTTTGTAGAGCATCCCCGGTTGCGGATCCGCCGTTTTCCGTTCATCCTAAGTCCCCCCTTCGTTTGTTCATCTGGAATGCTTTTTACTTACCCCTGACTCCCAGACTTGAAACGTTATGCTGCATCCTGGCATGAAGACCTAGGACGTATCTGAAAACTCACTGAAGTGCATCTTTTACCCCTTTTCGTCCCCTGCTGCGTCACTTTCCCTTGACGTGCCCCGGCACGCCTGCGAAAAACTTCCTTGCTTGGAACAAAAATTCGGCAAAATTTGCATCCTTCAGAGTTTCAAACACGCCCTAACGAATCTCGGAAGGACTTTTGCCTGTATACTGCTTGAACTGACGACTGAAAAAGAAGATATCCCGATAACCTAAAGCATCCGCCACTTCGGTGACATTCATGCCTGTATGCACGAGCAGATGCTCAGCACGCTCAATACGCATACGAATGATATACGATTGTACGGAAGAACCAACTAACTCTTTAAACTTAATCGAGAAATAACGCGGAGACAGCCCAGCTCGTGCAGCCAAATCCTCCACACGATGCGTGATCCCCGGATGCTGACGAACATAATTCGCCACTTCCTGAATCACATCCGATAGCTGGTTACTCACCTTTTTCTCGACAGGTGCTTCCGTATCCGCACGCAATAGATGAATCATCAACTGTTTCAAGATCAACCGACTCTCTTCGGTGCGACCGTATACGTCGGATAGGAACAATCTTACATACCGTGCCAACAAATGTTCAAACTCCACCGTCTCCTGGACTTCACGATAGGACTGAGGCACATCCGTAACGTCCACATCCACATCAAAATGGATATACGTCAGTACAAGCGGTTTCTGTCTATTATGTGTAGCACTTGTATGATCTCCTGGTCTAAATAGGAAACAACTTCCTTTACCCACCTCGTAAGGCTGGTCATTCAGCACAACAGTCCCCTCACCGCTCCACACATAAAATAAATCATAATTCTGCATCGGTTTTTCCCGCTTCTGCCACTTCCATCCCGGTTCGCAGACTATTTTGGCGACAGCGGGCAAAATAACAAATGATGACGGCGATGCCTGCAGCATGTCGCCACTCCCCCTTGAATGTTAATCTCTAGCCATTGCATCGTACCCATTCCTATCGTTTGGGGCATAGGTTTACGAATTGTTCATCTCAGGTTACCCAATCCGTGTACGCAAACCCCGTTGAAATGATGCAATATACTCATATATATATTCTCTGCCCCTATGGGAGCAAAATGTCTTATTCTATTATACAGCGGAATTCATCGAAACGAAAATGTACTCTTCTCCCAAGCGATTCGCATTCGGTTAATGCCCTCCGCAATCTCATCCTCCTCCAAATGTGCGAAGCCAAAACAGACTGCAGGATGACCTGGTGTGAGCTGATAACGTGCCGCATCACGGAATAATACACCATCCTCCTGAGCTAACGTTTTGAACCGGATATAACGCTCGCGATCACCATTCCAAGACGCATAAATATGCAGTCCTGCATCCCCTGGCTGCATGGTAAATGCTTGGGGCAATTGCTGCTGCATCTCACGAACAAAAAAGGCATGTCGCTCCCCATACAACCGGGTTAAACGTCGTAAATGCCGCAAATACCCTCCCCGCATCATCCACTTTGCGAGTGCGCGCTGTTCGAGCAATGCAGGTGGTACAGGTTCATACAACGCTTTAGCCGCGAGAAGGGGATCTACGAGCGCTGGAGGCAGCACTGCATAACCAAGCCGGAACGAAGCTACCATCGTTTGTGAGAAAGAGCCTACGTAGACAACACGTTGTTCCCGATCAAGCACTTTGAGTGGTTCAATCGGTCTTCCTCCCCATCGAAATTCACTATCATAATCATCCTCAATAATGACGGCATTTCGTTTGCTTGCCCACGTAAGTAATGCCTTACGTCGTTCAAGACCAAGAACAGCGCCTGTTGGAAATTGCCTGGTAGGTGTTACAAATAACACCTGTGCTCGCCAGTCTTTAGGAATAATGCCTTGAGCATCAATGTCCGTTGGAATAATAACACCGCCGCAAGATTTCACTGCATGAGCTATGCCTTGGTATCCTGGGTTTTCTAATACGGCTGCTTCTCCCTCTGAGATTAGTAACTGCGCTAGCAGTACAATTCCCTGCATGGAACCGCTGAATAATACGATCTGAGAGGCATCCGCATCTATGCCCCGTGTCCATCTAAGATGAGAGGCAATCGCTTCTCGCAGCTCTAGGTCTCCTGCGGCACTGCTATGTTCACGCCAATCGCTGCGATGAACAGCCGCCAATGCACTCTTCCACTCTGACTCCGGGAAATGCTCTGCTGGCATGCGCTGCACCTGAAAGTTAATGATGGATTTCCCTTGTGCCAGGGCAGGCGTATCTCCCTTTTGAGTATCCAATGCTGCCACTCGCTCTCCCCATGCAGACAGGACAATCTTGGCTTCCGTACCCTTTTTAGTCGCTGTCGTTAATGTGTCTGTCACAAATGTGCCTTTCCCTCGATAAGCCTCAACGTAACCATCTGCAAGCAGCATATCATACACCTGTGCTACAGAACCGCGTGACATACTGTACTGAACTGCGAGTTCACGTGTGGAGGGCAGTCTTGTTCCTCCGGTCAACGTGCCTGCATGTATAGCATCACGCAATGCATGGTATAGTGCGACATATTTGTATCGGTGCTGCTGCTCATATGTATCCATCGGTAACCAGAGTTCCATCATGCGTCTCCTTTGTATCTCTCAGCTTTACTAAATTGGACTATAAATTCGAATGTAAATTGGATCTATTTATATGTCAATGTACGCTCTATTGTTAGGATAAAGCAACCTTTTCGATTAAAAAACCAATTCAGGGGGAACAACGATGAGACGAAAAGAATTTACAGTAGAAGAAGAACAAGAGATCATTACCTTTCTAGACCAATGCTCCTTTGGTTTTCTGGGAACGATCAGCCCAGATGGACAGCCTCGGGTGACGCCACTGAATTTTGTTTATATGGACGGCTGTTTTTATTTTCATGGCAGCCTTGCTGGAGAGAAAATGAAACAGATTAAGCAGAATACTTCGGTTAGTTTTACAGTTGCCGAGGAGTTTTCGCTGATTCCTTCCTATTTTACTGATCCAGAGCTGGCTTGTCCGGCAACCTCCTTTTTCAAGAGCGTCATGGCGTTTGGTCAAGCAGAGCCGGTAAAAGACTTAGAGATAAAAGGTAGGGTTCTACAACGATTCATGGAGAAACTCCAGCCACAAGGTGGCTATGTCCCTATCGATGCAGCGGACTCACGTTACACTGGGCAACTCAAAGCTGTAGCCGTTGTGCAAATTACGCCAGAGCGTCTAACCGCCAAGTTCAAATTCGGTCAAAATCTCTCGTCTGAAGAGTTCGAGGATCTCAGTAGTAAACTGGAAGCTCGGAACGAAGGAAGGGATACAGAGACCGCTGAAATGATGCGAAAATACTGCCCTTTTCATCAGTAATAAACCCCTATTTTCAAACCACAACAACGCGGTAAAGTGTTATAACTGTCATTATGCGTAATTTCCGTGACGGGGGGATGTCAAGGTGTTATAATGTTAGGCAGTTGAATCCCAAAGACTTGGAAGGATGAAAAGAATGAATCCACTGGCTGAACAGTTGAACGAAAGTATTCAGGCAGGCAGCAGTCACGTCTACTCGATGCTGTCGCAGCTCGGCAAAGAAATTTATTTCCCGAAAGAAGGTATCTTGAGTCAGTCTGCTGAAGCAGCAAGTCTGGCCAAAACCTATAATGCCACGATTGGTATCGCCCTAGAAGGCGGAGTGCCTATGCATCTACCGGTGATTCAGGAGAAGCTGTCCGCATTCCAACCAAAGGACCTATACCCATATGCTCCTCCTGCAGGCAAGCCTGAATTGCGGAGTGTTTGGAAAGAGAAGATGTTGAAAGAGACCCCTTCATTGGCAGGTAAGTCTTTCGGCAACCCAATTGTAACGAATGCATTAACTCATGGACTCAGTATTGTAGCCGATTTGTTCGCAGATGAAGGCGACGCTGTTATATATCCAGACAAAAACTGGGAAAATTATGAGCTGACTTTCGGAATTCGCCGTCATGCTCAGTTGGTTCATTATCCACTGTTTGATGATCAGTTAAACTTCAACAGTGCGGGGTTGCTCGAAGCGTTGCTTGCTCAGAAAGACAAGGGCAAAGCAATCGTATTACTCAACTTCCCGAACAATCCAACAGGTTACACGCCAGGCCCAGAAGAAGCAGATGCGATTGTGAATACGATTCATCAAGCAGCTGAAGCAGGTGTCAATGTAGTCGTTGTAACAGATGATGCTTACTTCGGACTTTTCTTTGAAAATTCGATTCACGAGTCCTTGTTTGGCAAACTCGCAGGCATCCACCCTCGTGTGCTGACTATCAAAATCGATGGCGCAACGAAAGAGGAATTCGTATGGGGCTTCCGCGTAGGCTTTATCACGTATGCCCACGAAGATGCTGCTGTGCTGCATGCCATGGAACAAAAGACTCTCGGTATTATCCGGGCGACCATCTCCAGTGGGCCGCACCCTTCTCAGACATTTGTACTCGATGCATTGAAAGCACCAGAGTTCGAAGCTCAGAAGCAGGAGAAGTTTGAAATTATGAAAGGCCGTGCCAACAAGGTGAAGGCTCTTCTCGATAGCGGCAAGTATGGAGATGTATGGGAGTATTATCCGTTCAACTCCGGTTACTTCATGTGTCTGAAGCTGAAAGAAGTCAGCGCTGAGGCACTCCGTACCCATTTGTTACAACAATACGGCGTCGGGACAATTGCGCTGGGTGAGACTGATCTGCGAATCGCGTTCTCCTGTATTGAAGAATCCAACTTGGAAGATCTCTTCGATACCATTTACCGTGGAGTTCAGGAATTACAAGCCACTTAACTTAGTATGTTATTGCGATGTGACTAATATAAATAGGTTAGGTTCATTATGAACCTAACCTTCCTACAAGCCCCCCCCCCTCTTGGTGATGTATTCATCATTTAGAGGGGTATTTGGCATGTTATCTGTGTAAAGATTGATAGCAGATCGAACCGTTAGATCCCCTACCGTCCCTACCGCTTTTACTCAATATTATCGGTTATCTTCTTAGCATACACCGCCCAAAATGGTTATTTCCTCAGGAATACAAGGCAAAGGCCCAATCAGCCAACACCCAAGTCACATAATATACGGTGTACGCAAGGGCGTGCCAACAACGAACTGAAAGGGGAATGACCATGTCTGGAGTTGAAGAAACAAGAGGCGGTTATGGATACGGATTCGGAGGATTTACAAACACAGGTGCGATTCTTGTATTGTTCATCCTGCTTGTAATCATCACTAAGTCGTTCCTCTACTAGTCCCGATCTGTTGTATTCATTCTGCACGATGAATTCAACCTTACACACGATCTGTCCGTGTTGTTAGAGGCATAGGGATATGTCAGACAACACGTCAGTAGGCGGCTATCCATTCGTGGGTAGCCGACCTCTCACACCACAGTTTATGTACGATCAATATGCGACATTGTCCATGTTGATCTGTAATTCTAGCCGCCCGCACTGCGTAGGGATGTCAGAACCCCCTACCTTTACGGGCTTTTTCTTCGTAACCGTACTGGATATACATCCATTTAAGACATCGCGGTATTCAAAAAATAAGGTAGGTATACACGATAGGTATCGTAAGCATGCAAAAAAGCCCCTTACGGCAACCACCGTAAGAGGCTTACTTTAATACAAACTATACGATGCAAGCAAATCACCTAGTAAATGCCGTTGGCAATACTACTACGCATTCTAACTACTGACATTGAGCCTTACACATCATTATTGCTCGTCAAAGTCAGGAATGCATAAGAGTGCAGTCTACTCCTCTTCTTCTTCCTTCAGCCACTTCTTACTTTGCGAACGTCGCATCAACACAATAACCAGCACGCCCAAAATCAACCCTGCTCCCGCTATCGTGAATCCACCGATCCCACTCGATAGCATCGGCAACCACATCAGCAGAGCAGACAACGCATGCAGATTCGAAATGAAGCCCAGCACTTGTGAACGGCGGCTCTCACCCGAGATCGGATAGATCATAATCCAGAATGATTCAGCGTGACTACGACGAAGTGCCCCCAACTGCACACCAACCAGCAATAGGAACACTAGGTATGCGCCGATGCCAAAATAAGTACCTGCCGTCCACCAAGACAACAGCATGCCGAGCACAATTAAACGTACAACAATGGAGAATACCTCTGTGCGAATGAACGTCTTCGTAATAAGGTAGCGGTACGCTTTTCCTGCACTCCACGCAAGTCCACTTCCCCATTTGCTAAGCCAGCGCCTCGAGCTGACCCTTTGTCCTGAGGAAGGTACGTCTACGAACCACCCCAACGTTCGCATCACTCGGCCTGCTTGACCTTGCTCAACCTGAATCAGACGTTCCCAAGCCACCCGATGCTTCACAGGTATGCGCAGAGCTACTAGATAGACCGCAGCCAGCAACAGCAAAAACCAAATACTGCGCGCTGGTGGCTGCCATACCCAAGCGGCCACAGCAAGAATGGCGGTTGCCCAGCGAAGCAAACGAAATGCCCTGGATGCCCCCACCTGAACCATACGTAGCTCTTGCCATGCACCGTAGCTTGATAGTCCCTTCCACACGAGTAAGAGCAGGAGAAACCAGGTGAAAGGTTTAGCGTCCTGATCTGCCCTTACATAGAGTGGCCACAGCGTAAAGAAGATGAGCAGCATACCCAACGTTTTGTAGATTACGCCACGGGCAAAGCTGTTCTTCAAATATTCATGCATCCGATGTTCCTGGGGACGTAAAAATACGATATCTGCTGGATGAAGATATGTACGATATCCGCTATATAACACCAAAGGGGTAAGCAGAAGCAATGTAATCCAGCGAATCGGAAAGCCCGCAGGTATGTTCTGTACAAATGAGGTGTACCAAGCGGAGAAGGCAATGATAAGAAATAGAAATACCATCGCTACCCCGCTCTGAATGACATATCCCAGATAAGGCAGAATTTTATTCCAAAAGCCCGTGCGTCTTTGCTTCCATAACAGCCTCAGATCCATACTCAATCCCTGCCTTGTACGAGGGAATAGAACATATGCTCAAGCGTTGTATTCGACTCTCCGTATTGAGAACGCAGCTCCTCCAGAGTTCCATGAGCGATGACCTGTCCACGATGCAGAACAATGAACCGATCACAATAGTTCTCTATGGTCGAGAGAATATGCGAGCTGAGCAGGATGGATGATCCGGATGCTTTCATCTCCAGCATGAAATCCAGCAATGAACGAATCCCAAGTGGATCGAGCCCCAAGAAAGGTTCATCAATGATATAGAGTGGTGGCCCTGCTACAAATGCACACATAATCATAACCTTCTGCCGCATTCCTTTGGACAAGTGAGTTGACAGACTGGTACTTTTCTCCCGCATACGGAATAAATCTAGCAGTTTTTCCGTACGTTGCTTGAAATCGGCTTCCGAGACGCCATACGCTCTTGCTGTGAATTCCAAGTGCTCCATGACTGTCATCTCGTCGTACAATTCTGGTGACTCTGGAACAAAAGCCATCGCGGATTGGTAGATCTGAGCATCCTCTTCCCTCGTCTTACCCATTACGCGGACTTCACCCTGTTGTGGGGTCATCAAACCTAAGATATGTTTCATCGTTGTACTTTTACCAGCGCCATTTAATCCGATCAGTCCGACCATTTCTCCGCGTCCAACTTTCAGATCAATGCCGTGGAGGACAGGCCGCTTGGCACTGTATCCTCCACTTAACCCGCTGATTTCCAATACCGGGGATTGAACATTACTCATGAATCCCTGCACCTCTTTCGTCAGGTTTTATTCTTCGGAACGCGGTGTGTTCCCCTTGCTCCATTTTGGCGCTCCCTTGTTCTTGCGATCCTGGTTGCGATCCGTTCTTCCTGTATTACCGGCTGGTTTGTTACCAACATCACGTTGATTCGATATCACTGCTCTTGCACCACCATTACGTGTTGCCTGTCCCGGTTTGCGACCTTTTGCGGAGCCTGGCTTCCGACTGAAGGAATGCCCTTCTGGTCGCGTGTCAGGACGTGGATCTGCTTCTAACACTTTACCACCGAACAACACACGCTCTGTAAGCTCAATCCCCAGCTCACGTGCAAATTTACGCATAATAAAGATCTGTGTTTCATCTACAATGGACAGCACAATACCACTTCGTCCCATACGTCCAGTACGACCTGCGCGGTGAACATAATACTCTGAATCAAACGCAGGATCATAATTGATAACCATCGGCAATCCTTCGATATCCAATCCTCTCGCGGCAACCTCACTCGCAATCAACAATTGGATTTTACCGTTACGGAACGCGGACAAGACATTGCTCCGTGTAACCTTATCAGCATCCCCATATAGCGCGGCTGCGGATAGACCCAAATGATTCATTTTGGCTTCAACTTCACCGATATCTTCCGTAGCATTCACGAAGACAATAGCACGATCCGGATTGTACTGTCTAACGAGACGACGCAGCATATCAATTTTGTTCCGTGTTTCCTCGACAAAATAAAAATGCTCAAGCCCTGCTGCGGTTGCACGCTCTGGTTCAATTCCGATATGAACAGGCTCCTTCATCTCTCGCTTGGCAAGACCAGCCGTATGTTCATCAATCGTTGCTGATAAGAAAATAAGCTGACGATCGCGGAGTGCACTGCGTAGAACAAAATCAACGTCACTCACACCACCAAGCTGGAATACTTGGTCTGCCTCATCAATGACAATTGTGGAGACGTTATGCATTTTCAACTTTTTCAATGTAATCAATTCTTTCAATCGTCCCGGTGTTCCCACAACAAGTGCTGGATGCTCACGCAGCTTCTCAATCTGACGTTTCACCGCTGCGCCTCCAATTAAGCCTAGAACACCAATTTTACGTTCTTCTCCATAACGCTGTGCTTCACGTACAATCTGCATAGCCAATTCTTGTGTAGGGGCGATAATAAGTTTCTGTGTGCCCTTTACATCACTTTTGATCGTTTGCAGAAGAGGCAACAAATAAGCAAGTGTTTTGCCTGTTCCCGTCTGGGATTTAGCTACGACATCTCGCCCTTCCAAAATCACTGGTATGGTCTGCGCCTGCACAGGAGAAGGTTCATTAATGCCATGTCCGGCAAGTACTTTCTCAAGATCCTCTGCTACGCCAATTGAAGCAAATGTATTCGTCATGTATGTCCATCCTTTAATTTTATTCTTTTATTTTTCCGTGGGATAAGCCTCTCATCACATTAACTTTCATTATATGCGAAAAGCAGCTATGAACCAAATCTTAACCAAAAAAAAGAAAAGCTCCTCGGCGGAGCTTCCCATAATTCAACCGTGATGTCCATTACTATATTATACTTGAACACGCTGTCACTCGATGGTTCGTATCCGTCGCTCACTTCTGATTCATGAAACCATGTGACAAGCGATCCGCAAGACGTGGGAACAACTGATACAGCCATATCCCGGCAGATGCCATTCGAGGCAAATTCACTTCTTCTTTACGCTTTTTCATCGCCTGAACCATATGTCTTGCAACATCCTCAGGTTTCAACATCATCCAGCGTACATTGTTGACATAATTGCCAGATGGATCTGCACGATGGAAGAACGGTGTATCAATCGGCCCAGGATTAATGGTGGTCACCTTTACTCCCGTTTTACGCAACTCCTGACGTAGAGCGTTACTGAACCCGAGTACAGCATGTTTGGTTGCTGTATAGGAAGCTGACTTTGCCGTTCCGATTTTGCCAGCCATGGAGGCTACATTCACAATCTGTCCTGTGCCACGCTTCAGCATGTGCGGCAACACAGCCTTCGTGCAACGAACAATGCCCATGTAGTTCACGTCCATCATTTCATCGAATTCCTGCACGGTCATATCCGTCATTGCAGCAAACTTTCCATATCCCGCATTGTTCAACAATATATCGATTCGTCCATACTTCTCTAACATGTTACTTATCGCTGCCTGTACCTGCTCGTCATTGGTGACATCCAGCGTAAGGAGTTCATGTTGCCCATTCAGCGAAGCACCAATCTCTTCAAGCTTGTCCCGCGAACGGGCAGCCAAGATAGGAATGGCTCCTTCTTCTATCAGCATCTGAGCACAGAGTGCGCCAATCCCACTCGACGCGCCAGTGATGAATACAACCTGATCTTTCAGCATATCTGATGTCCTCCCGTAGTGAACACATATTGCCCCTTGAGGCCTATGATTCTATTCTACGAGATCATCACCTGAATATCCATCTCACCAATGCCATCCATCAACAATGGAATGCTCAATGCTTTCGTTGCACTAAATGCAGTCAAATGTTCCGATTTCATGACTTGTGGAGGTGTAATATCCACAACCACACCTTGATTGGACAAAATGGTACTTGCGTTACCACTGATCATATTACCTAGCTCGGAGATTGCACTTTTACTCATATCGTCCATTTCCGTGATAACAAAACCGCCCATCATGGCTGAAACAATTTTCAAAGCAACCGACTCTTGAATGCCAAATACAATATTTCCGCTCATTTGTCCAGTCATTCCAATGACGATCCAGACATGGTCAGCAATGTACTCTACATTTTTCACGCCAAGACTTCCGGTGGAAGGCGAAACCTGGATGAGCTGTTCAAATACGTTGCGTGCTGATTCCAGGAAAGGATTAATCACTTCCGCTTTCACTGTTTATGTCCCCCTCGCACTGGGTTATTGGTCACACACCAAAAGTCCCATATTCTATAAATTTATTATACTTTATCACGTACAAGAATACATCATGAATTCATCAATGAATGTGTACTATAATTTATCGTCATCTATGTGGCAAATGTTTATAGCTAATTTTAGCGAAACAACAGGGTTTTTTGTATATTATTCAGGTAATTTTTTACTTACTAAGCCCATGCAAAGGGATTTAGGACTATTTTACTGTTTTATTGAAAAGACTAAAAAATAAAATGTTATAAATCGGAAATAAGTTCTTAAGCATTATTTTCGGGAAGATCAGATCAGAAGCCTTTCATCATGAAAAAAACATGACTTCTACCGCCTGCTATGGTATAGAAGAATAGGAGAGATTTTAATCCTTTCTCAGGTTGTTTTTTGCTCTCCAGATCGTCGGTCTATAGCGAGGTTCTTATAAATAAGTTCCTCATAAGCCATGCCATCATTTAACTAGGGAGTGAATCATTAAATGATTAATCAAGTCGGTCAAATCATGCTGTATGTCAACAACCAGGAACAGGCTCTACAGTTTTGGACAGAAAAGGCAGGTTTCCATGTCATCGCAGAAGAGAGCCTCAGCCCGGAAATGAAATGGTATGAAATTGCCGCAACCCCGGATGCTGAAACGAGCCTTGTTCTTCAAGACAAGCAGGTCGTTGCCAAAATGTCGCCCGGCGTTAATCTAGGCACACCTTCTCTTATGTTTTTCACCCCGAACATTGATCAGCTCTATCAGGATTTCAAAGATAAAGAGATTACCGTTGGCGAATTAGTGGATTTGCCTTTTGGAAGAGTATTTAACTTTGCCGATGATGAAGAAAATTATTTTGCCGTTATGGAACGCAAGTAACATAGGTTTACCACTTAACAGATCATGACATTGATATCGGAATGATCTTCAGGCGGCTGACGCTTAGTCAGTCGCTTTTCTTATTTGAACAACTCATTTTATAAATTCATATGTTCTGAAAACTTCGTGATGTTAGATTTATTGCCCTGTTCCCTTGAATCACCTATAATTTAAGATAACGGAACTATGAAACGTTACGGATTCCACTCACAAGCTTAATATGTAGTCGATACTTTGCCCGCTAGGAGGAAATACATGAATATCAGCCAACTGGAGACGCTGATTACGATATCCAAAACGATGAGTTTCCGCAAAGCGGGAGAATTACTGAATCTCACTCAGCCTGCCGTCTCTGCCCAGATCAAAAGTCTGGAGGATGAATTCAACACCGTTCTTGTAGATCGTAATCAACCTGTCACACTCACTGACCGTGGCCAAGTATTTCTGGAGCATGCTGAGCGCATGCTGGATATTGTGGATGAATTGAAACAGAAGCTGTCCGATCTGGATGAAACACCGCAGGGAAGGATTGTACTCGCTACAACGACATCCATCGCCATTCAAATTTTACCAAGGGTATTGTCCTACTTTCAGGATCAGTTCCCTCTAATCAAAACGAGCATTCAGTCCCTACCGTCCTCACAAATTTATACTCAGGTCGAAAATGGTTTGGTCGACATCGGTATCGGTTATCTTACGGAACGTAATCCGAATCTGAATACCGCTGTGTTGTATTACGATACGTTTGAACTCGTCGTTTCTCCTGCCCATCCCCTGGCAAAGCAAAAGCACGCTGCCGTGGACGTATTGCGTAACACCCCGCTGATTCTATTGTCCCCTGATACTGTGGGGCGACGTTTTACAGAAGCTGTATTCAAAAAGTATGATATTCAACCCAATATTGTTATGGAGTTATCGAGTAGTGAAGAAGTCAAACGTATGGTTGAGATCAATCTGGGAGCGGCTGTGATATCTAAGCAATCTGTCGCGCATGAGCTGCGGCAAGGTACGCTGCGAATGATCCCACTAAGTGAATTAGAGGTCAGTCATCCCGTCGGCGTCATTTACAAATCTAGCCGGTACCTCAACTCTGCCATGCAGCAATTTCTAAGTGATCTAAAAGGTATGCCTGAGACGCAGTTCATCAGTTCTGAATGACAAATGAGCTATGAGAAAGGAAGGATTTCTAATGAAATTTGATCTTCATACACATCATTTTCGTTGTGGTCATGCAGACGGTAACATTCGTGACTATATTGATGCAGGTATTGAGGCTGGACTTCAAGCCATCGGTATCTCCGACCATACGCCGTACTTTGGTAGTGAAGAGGAGCAGGCGTTTCCGCGCATTGCAATGGCAAAATCGGAATTACGTAACTATGTCGAAGAAGTCCTGTCACTGAAACAAGAATATGCGGGCAAGATTGACGTGTTACTCGGCATTGAATCCGATTATTTCCCTATCCATGCGGAGCTGTATCGCGACACCCTTGGGCAGTACCCTTTTGACTATATTATTGGATCTGTCCATCATACCGAGGATGTCAGTATCTTCAATAAGACGCGGTGGAAAGGACTTAGCGACGCACGCAAAGTTGAAGTGAAAACGAGTTATTATTCCTTGATTCGGGAGTCTGCTCAAAGTGGAATGTTTCAGATCTTAGGTCACATCGATGCAATGAAGGGCAACTACCCTTCCTTCTCCGATATTATTGCAGATGAGGCCATTGATGAGACGTTACAGGTGATTGCTGCTTCGAACGTAGCGATTGAGATTAATACGTCAGGCAAAACAAAGCTTAGCGGAGGCTGGTACCCTTCAGATGCCATTCTCGAACGTGCCCAGCACTACGGTGTGAAAGTAACGTTTGGATCAGATGCTCACAAACCTCAGCGTGTAGGGGACGAGCTGGAAGAAGTGCGTACTCGCTTGCTGGAGATTGGATTTACAGAATGGGTATATTTCAAACAAAAACAGATGCAGATTGTTCCTTTATAATGGCACAGTCCGCTTACAGCATGCCAAGACCCCACATGGAAGCTCATTCCATAGTGGGGTTCTGTGTTTTCGTTGTGATCGATTTTATATGAGAGCAAAAAAAAATGAACCCGTTCGCACGGGTTCCAACAGCATAATATATTTATCAAAAAGGGGGTCATGAGATAAGTTTACCCGCTGTCTGTTAGAGTTCAATTGCAGCTATATTTCATTTGTGTAACAAATTATTTGAAGTACAAATTAGATGTTTCAACTATCTTATTCTATGTCACCTGAGGCTTGTCGAAGACCACGGTCTGGAAGTTATCCTCCATAATGACTTGAACCTGTTGCTCTCTGTACATGCTGTATACTTTAACGTCCATCAACGTATCACTTTCACTGGTGGCGTCATTCTCCACTGAACCAAAAGAAGGCAACGTCCGTTCATAAGTCATACCACTTTTGTGTAATACACGCTCAGATGATACGTTAGCTTCGTAACAACGTGCTTCCACTTTCGACAAGTCTAGCTCCGCAAAACCAAATTCAATCATCCGTCGCAGCGCCTCCGTAGCTATCCCTAAGCCCCAACAAGATCTGCTCACGATGTATCCAATCTGCGCTGTACCCTGCTGTTCATTCCAATGCTGAAACGAAATGATCCCAATGAGCGGTTCTCTACCTTTCCAACATATCCCGTAATGTAGCGATTCAAGCTTCGCACTACTACTACGAATCTGATTCAATAATCTCCGGGCACGAACCGGTGTTGGCTGGTTCCCCCTGTTCACATAGCGGATGATCTGTGGATCGGAAAACAATTCCGACAATGTGCCAAAATCATTCTGACGTAACGATCGAAGCACAAGGCGTTCTGTCCATAGTACAGGCAATCCCTGACTTAGCATTTTTCGGGTCAGCATGACAATCGCTCCTTTTGCCTATCGGGTTTGAGTCCGGTAAGACAAGCATGCTCTGGAGATGATCCGGAAGTATAATAATTGCTATCCAATTCAAAAAGGACGACTACATATCGTGTTGATCCTACACGTCTTACGTTATTATGCCAACACGCGATAAGCTGTTATTCCTCTGTCATACTTTTCTCCTGTAAACCACGATAAACACCTGTTCGAATCTCTCGAATGTATAACTCAAGTGCTGGCACCCCTGCTTGTTGTGCAACTTGAACTTCCTGCTCAATATCATAGGGAACACGGACAAATTGAATATTAATGGTTTGGTTTATATCTCCGTTGCTCTCTCCCTCAAGAATACAATACGATGCCTGAGGAATATCCAGTGGGTTGCCCACACTCCCTACATTGAACAGAACTTTCCCATTCAAGTGCTGTAGATACGCATTGTGTACGTCGCCATAACCTACGATATCCGCCTGTCCGAGTTCAGGCTCATTCGCCGGGGCATCAAACATCGCTATACGTTTGTCCATTTCATCCCATGGTTGTACGCGGTGATATACGCTTTGTGGTGAAGCGTGTACCAATCGAATCGTACGACCACTTAACTCAAATTGATGGCTAAATGGAAGATTCGCTAAGTAGTCCAGTCGTTCCTGCCCAAGCTTGTCTGCTTGCCAAGTAAAGTTCTCATTATCCCGATTCACGGCAACCAGCTCATCCCAGTTACCCCGAACGACTTGTTCACATGTTTCTCTCACCTGATCAACCACCTGAATCGGATCAGGCCCTTTGCCTACGAGGTCGCCAAGACAAAAGATTCGCTTCAGCCCGCGACTCCGAATATCGTTCAATACTGCTTCCCATGCCGTCATATTGCCGTGAATATCGGATACAATCGCAATTCGTTCCATCCTGGCTAACCTCCATTCATAACTTGCATATTCATGTAGTCTATTATGTTTGATGACTCTGCAAATGAAATACAGTGACTTCGGGTCTGCACAAAAATCGAATTGGGAGGTGGGTCATTCCGAACCCTCGATTCACATACACTGGCATTTTTGTCCAACCGACATAATACAATCCCTGCACAAATTTCTGTGCACCGCGAGGAGCAGATAATGCCCCAATCCACGGAAAACGAACCTGACCGCCGTGGCTGTGCCCAGACAACTGCAACCCAAAACCATTTGTAGCTGCTCTATCCGCATAGTCGGGTTCATGCATGAGTAACACTTTCCAGATGTCTTTATCCAGACCTTCCGTAGCTGTAGCCAAATTAGGCTTGCCCGTTAATGCATCATCTAATCCTACGATAGCTATTTGATCCTCATGATGTTGGATAACTACATGAGCATTCCGAAGTAAGGTAAAGCCTGCCTGCTCAAACATCTTCTCCACTTCTTCTTGCTGCTTCCCCCGGTAATCATGATTACCGAATATTGCAAACTTTCCAAACTTAGCATGCATGGAAGACAGAGCCGGAATACACTCCCGCATAGGTTCTGCATCTCGCTCCACAATATCTCCCGTAAAACATATCAGATCCGGCTGCTGTTCTTGAATCATAACCGCCAGCTTCTCGATCTGCTTCACGCCAGTATGGAACCCGATATGAGCATCACTAAACTGAATTAGTCGCAACCCATCAAAGGCACTGGGAAGTTTAGGGAGATTCAATTGCACCTGCTTTACTTCCACACGTCGCGGCTCCCATAGCGCATACCCACCTGTAAACACAGTTGCGATAGCTGTCATTAGAATTGTCCGTAACCTTGTACTTCGCCGGGAGGGATCATGATCCTTTTCCTGACCAGGAAAAAGGGGCTGCTCTGTCTCATTCTTATCGACTCCACGCCTCATTGGCGTTTCCTTATTGCTCTTATACGGCACCCTTGCCATGTTCCCTCTCCTCCTTCCGCACGCAATCCATCCCCTCATTATAGCATATTCTGCATCATAAGCTCGGTTCCTTCGCCCCATTACAAAAAGAAGCCATGTCCCCAAACAACCAAGATCGGAGAACACGACTTCTTATCTATTCATATTCGGTTGAAAGCTGAATTAGTTACGATTATACGCCCAACCAACGTTTGAACATATGCTTCGTTGTTTGTTTGTTCATTTCCGCAATAGAAGTTGTCAATGGAATGCCCTTAGGACAGGATTGCACACAGTTCTGCGAGTTACCGCAGCCCTCGATTCCTCCATCCTCCATCAACGCTTCCAGACGATCCTCGGCGTTCATCTCACCTGTTGGGTGAGCATTGAACAGACGCACTTGTGAAAGTGCTGCTGGTCCGATAAAGTCTGTCTTTTCATTCACGTTAGGACAAGCTTCCAAACAAACACCGCATGTCATACATTTGGATAATTCATATGCCCACTGACGCTTCTTCTCTGGCATACGCGGACCTGGACCAAGGTCATAGGTACCGTCAATTGGAATCCATGCTTTTACCCGTTTCAGGGCGTTAAACATCCGGTTACGGTCAATGACAAGGTCACGCACCACCGGGAATGTTTTCATTGGTTCGATACGAACCGGTTGCTCCAACTTATCGATCAATGCAGCACACGCTTGACGCGGTTTACCGTTGATCACCATGGAGCATGCTCCACAAACCTCTTCCAGACAGTTTGATTCCCAACATACTGGAGCAATCGACTTGCCCTCTGTATTAACAGGGTTCCGCTGAATCTCCATCAGGGCGCTGATCACATTCATATTGGGACGGTACGGAAGTTCGAACTCTTCGTTATACGAAGCTGATTCTGGGCTATCCTGACGTGTGATGATAAACTTGACGGTTTTGTTCGCTGTTGCTGGTTCCGCCATATCGTAGTCCCCTCCTTGGTGACGATGATTGTATTGCAAGATAAGCAAAGTGCTTCGTTCACAGGTGACGCTTCGGGTGCGGAATGTCCTGCCGACCGCTGTTGCTCCCCCATTTTTACTGAATGAAATTTTATCGAATAAAATGGGGGAGCAAAGGCGGACGCTTCGCTTCTCTAGGTCATTTCCGCTCCCTCCGCTACGTCGTGCACGTGCGTCACTTTCCTAAAACGATAATCCAATCATGCTGGATTATAATTAATTTGATTAATGCTGAAGTGCTGACGCTGTGTCAGTCATCCTTCGGTTATCAAAAGGTAGTTTCTGAACCTACCACGATTAGTCTTTGGAGTAGTCGCGAATCCGTGGTGGGATCAGGGACACGTCTACCGGCTCGTACGAGATTTGTGGACCTTCCTTCGACCAACTTGCGATGGTCGTTTTGAGGAATTCCTCATCGTTACGTTCCGTGAACTCAGGTTTGTAATGTGCGCCGCGGCTTTCGTTACGCAGCAATGCGCCCAACGTCATGGCTTCAGCCAATTCAAGCATGTTCCACAACTGACGGGTAAATGCCGCACCAGGGTTGTTCCAACCTGAAGTGTCATACATATTGATTTTGCCATAACGTTCTTTCAATTCCTTGATCTTGCCAATGGTTGCTTCAAGCTTGTCATTGTAACGCACAACCGTCATGTTGGCTGTCATCCACTCGCCAAGCTCTTTATGAATAACGTAGGCATTCTCATTACCTTGCATCTTCATGATGCCTTCGTATTTATCCGTTTGTTGTTTCGTATAGTTATCGAAGACGGAGGAAGAAATATCAGCAGACGATTTTTTGAGTCCTTTGATATATTCTGCCGCTTTTGGTCCAGCAACCATACCACCGTAAATGGCCGACACCAAAGAGTTCGCACCAAGTCGGTTCGCTCCGTGGTATTGATACTCACACTCACCGGCTGCAAACAGTCCCGGAATGTTCGTCATTTGGTTGTAATCTACCCACATACCGCCCATGGAATAGTGGACTGCCGGGAAGATTTTCATTGGGATTTTACGTGGATCGTCACCCATGAACTTCTCATAGATCTCGATAATTCCACCGAGCTTCACATCCAGCTCTTTGGGATCTTTATGAGACAGATCGAGGTATACCATGTTCTCGCCGTTGACTCCAAGACCCATATCTACGCAGACGCTGAAGATCTCACGAGTCGCGATGTCACGCGGTACAAGGTTACCATAGGATGGATACTTCTCTTCTAGGAAGTACCATGGCTTACCGTCTTTGTATGTCCAGATCCGTCCACCTTCACCACGTGCAGATTCTGACATAAGACGGAGCTTGTCATCACCCGGAATAGCTGTTGGGTGAATCTGAATGAACTCACCGTTTGCGTAATTTACGCCTTGTTGATACACGGCACTTGCCGCTGTACCTGTGTTAATTACGGAGTTGGTTGTTTTTCCGAAAATGATACCTGGGCCACCGCTCGCAAGAATAACTGCTTCGGCCGGGAACGTCTGAACCTTCATCGTTTTCAAGTCTTGTGCTACAATGCCTCGGCACACACCTTCATCATCGACAACAGCCTGTAGGAATTCCCAGTTTTCATACTTCGTAACTAGCCCCGCTGCTTCCCAGCGACGCACCTGTTCGTCTAGAGCATACAGCAACTGTTGTCCTGTCGTTGCTCCTGCGAATGCTGTACGGTGATGCTTCGTACCTCCGAAACGACGGAAATCAAGCAAACCTTCCGGTGTGCGGTTAAACATAACGCCCATTCTGTCCATCAAGTGGATAATGCCTGGCGCTGCTTCACACATCGCCTTAACTGGTGGCTGGTTCGCGAGGAAGTCGCCGCCGTATACCGTATCGTCAAAGTGTACCCAAGGAGAATCTCCCTCACCTTTGGTATTTACCGCACCGTTGATGCCGCCCTGGGCACACACGGAGTGAGATCTTTTAACGGGTACTAGTGAAAATAAATGAACATGAACTCCGGCTTCAGCCGATTTGATCGCCGCCATCAAACCTGCGAGACCGCCGCCCACAATAATTACATTAGATGATGCCATTGTTGTTCACTCCTTTATAAGTCAGCAAGTATAGCTAAATGCTTAGATTAGAACTGATTTAACTGCGTCAATCATTGAAGTTGCAACTTGGAAATCAATGCTACGGAAAGCAAATAATGAAGCAATAAACATGATAGAAACAATACCGAACAAGCTCATGCATACGTAAGAGGATACACGTTGCGCACGCGGGCCAACTGTAATCCCCCAACTAACGAGGAACGACCAAAGGCCATTGGCAAAGTGATATGACGCCGCAACCACGCTGATCATATATATAGCAAAGGTTATCGGGTTCGTCACAGCATCATGAATGACACCGCCGATCTCTTCATGCGTTACGTTCCCCAGCGCAATTTGTACACGCGTCTCCCATACGTGCCAGATAACGAATACAAACGTAATGACACCACTGACCCGCTGCAACGTGTAGCGCCAGTTACGTTCATTGCCGTACCTACCCACATTAGGTTTGGCCTGATAGGCAATATAAAGACCGTAAACACCGTGAAAGAACAACGGCAGCCAAATGAGTGTAGCCTCAATAACAATAACAAGAGGCAAGCCATTCAGAAATGCAACAGCTTTGTAAAACCCTTCTGTGCCGCCTTCAACTGCTGTGAAGTTTGTCACCAAATGCTCAAGAAAAAACAAACTGAGCGGAATGACGCCGAGCAAGGAGTGCAGCTTTCTGGAGTAAAACCCTTTCATAAAATGTCGATCCCCTTTCGCTAAATACAACGTTTTCATAAATTAGTTCACTATCACACACAAACCTTTCCTGTGGGAAAGGTTCGACAAATTGTTCCGTTTTCGTCAGGTGTGAACAACTTGTGTCACAATTCATGTTACTCTTTTTTTTCTTATAAGGGAATTGCAATATAATTATTAATTGTTATAACCTATAGGTATAAGCATTGAAACATTGGACGAGTATCATATACATCATCGAAAATCTTTTTTCAAGGATATGCATCACGCTTAATCGCAAAGACAGATCTTACCTTCAATATGCACAAGAAATCAGACGTAAAGACATCTGAAATGGAAGCGAGGTTAGCGTCTATGTTTGAGGACTTAAACGCCTTTGCAGCGGTCGTGGAACAATCGAGTCTAAACCGTGCATCCAAGCTGTTGAACCTATCACAGCCTGCCTTATCTCGTAAAATTGCTAAATTAGAGGATGAACTCGGAGTAGCTCTCTTTCATCGTCGGGGTAAACGGCTTGAATTAACTAGCGTGGGGCAGCTCGCCTATACTTTTGCCGTTGAGCAGAAACAGCAACAACAGAAGTTTCTAAACATGCTTGCCCAGTACAAAGACGAGGAACAGAGCACCATCACTCTAGGAGCCAGCCTAACCACACTTCAAACGACGTTACCCCCTCTGGTCAATGCATTTATGGAGAAACATCCAAACGCAGAGCTTAAGCTGTTAACAGGTAAAACCCATGAGGTTGTCTCTTTTGTCCGTGATAAAAAAGCCGATGTTGGTATTGTTGCTTCTTCCATTAATGAAACTGGGTTAAACTGCATTCCGCTCTTTGACGACCATCTAGAGCTTGTTGTGCCGCTAACTCATCCGTTGTCTGGGCGTGAAGCAGAGATGAAGAACTTACACGAGCTACCGATGATCACCTTCTCTAAAGGTACATGGTATCGTAAACTAACAGACGATCTGTTCCATCGCTGTGCTGTTATGCCTGATATTCGCATGGAGATCGATTCCTTCGAAGCAATCGTGCGTCTATTACCTACATGCAAAGCGGCTGCTCTTCTACCCAAATCATATCTTCGTCCCCAACTGCTTGCGGACAACGACCTGGTATCTGTTTATCTGCCTGAGTTGCAGCAGACTAGGCGAACCACGAGCATGATTTATGGACACAAGGAAGATCTCAGCAAGACATCCAGACAGTGGGTAAAAGAAACAGCTGCGCTGTTTACAGCAAAGACGCCGCTATCCTCTAAGAGAACAACGACGCCTTAGTTTCCATGTATCCTATTTCACTTTAATCACGAAAGCCATTTACCAAACCTAATCATTCTTTTAACATCTCCAACGACCAAGGCATTCGCTTTATTTTACGTTTCAATCGTTAGGATACTTAGTTACATCCAATAAGTTAAATCACAGCCATGAGGTAACCTTAATCCTCCTGGCTAATTACCTCTTCTTCAAAGCGCTCGATATTGTCGTTCGTACCGATAATAACCATAATGTCTCCAGTGTGGAGGGAGTCTAGCGCCGTAGGAGCGATTATAACGCCCGCCTCCTTCTGCAACGCAACAATGCTGCATCCAAAGCGCACACGCGCATTCAGTGAGGACAGCGTCTTATTATGCAGACAGTCAGGAACTTTCATTTCAACAATGCTGTAGTTATTGGATAGCTCGATGTAATCCAGCAGATTCGGAGTAACCAGCTGATGGGCAACCCGCACTCCCATATCCCGTTCAGGATACACGACACGGTCGATGCCGAGTTTATCCAGCGCACGGCCATGAAGAACAGAAATAGCTTTTGCCACCACCGTTTTTACACCCAGCTCTTTTAACAAAATCGCAGTCAGGATACTTGTCTGAATATCGTCCCCAATGGCTACGATACCGCAGTCGAAATTCCGGATTCCGAGGGAGCGCAACACTTCCTCATCTGTTGCATCAGCTACAACGGCATGCGTGACCAATTCACTGATATCTTCGACAACCTCTTCGTTTTTGTCAATACCCAGAACCTCATAACCAAGTTCCATTAATTCCTGTGCCAAGCTGGAGCCAAACCGTCCAAGCCCAATCACTGCAAACTGCTGTTTTTTCATCGTTCTTCACGAACCCCTTATCCAATAATCATTTTGCCTTCCGGGTACCTGTATAACTCCTTACCCTTTTTCTGTCCAAGTGCATACGCTAGCGTAATCGGCCCGAGTCGGCCTGCAAACATGGTAAAACAAATTAATAGCTTGCCAAATGTGGTCAGCTTCAGTGTAAGTCCCATGGATAAACCTACGGTGCCAAAGGCCGATGTTGTCTCAAATAAAATCATTAAGAAACTACTATCCTCTGTTGTGCTCAGTATCATCGTTACCGTTATAATGAGTAGCAGCGCAAGCAGTGTGATCGTGAGTGCTTTGAAGATCCGCTCCTGCACTAGCCTGTATCTAAAGAAGACGATATCCTCCCGACCACGCATCATGGCAATAACCGCACCGATCATAATCATGAACGTAGTCGTCTTAATTCCACCCCCTGTTGAACCAGGGGATGCCCCAATAAACATTAATATAATCATGAAAAATTGCGTAGCCTGCCTCAAGCCGGCAATATCCACCGTATTAGCACCAGCTGTTCGAGGTGTGACCGATTGAAAGAACGAACCGAGAATTTTGCCACCCCAATTCAGTCCACCAAGTGTTCGCGGATTGTTAAATTCGAAGACAAAGATCACTAAAGCTCCCAAAATAATAAGTAGACCCGTCGTTAACAGTACAACCTTGGAGTGCAGCGAGATCTTACGGGTTTTATGATAATCAATCAGGTCGGACAATACCACAAAGCCAATTCCCCCTGAAATAATGAGGAACATTGCCGTAAAGTTTACCAATGGATCGTAGACATAACTCGTCAAACTGCTAAAATCACCAAACATATCAAAGCCTGCGTTATTAAACATCGATATCGCATGCCAGTATCCGTAATACATGGCTTGACCCAGCGGCATACCAAATGACCAACGAATCGCGAATAATGTACCGCATACCACTTCAATAATGAGAGAATATGCCACGACTTTACGAATAAGCCTTACAATACCTTCCATCGTGTTCTGGTTCATTGCTTCTTGTAAAATGAGCCGTTCTCGCAAAGAAATTCTACGTTTAAATGCAATTGCTACGAGTGTAGCCATCGTCATGAAGCCGAGTCCACCGATCTGAATCAACAAAGCTATAATGACTTGCCCAAGCACGGAGAAATGAGTGCCTGTGTCTACAACTACCAGCCCAGTCACACATACGGCTGATGTTGCGGTGAATAGTGCATCAATAAAAGGAAGGCTTTCCCCGCTCTGACTCGATGCTGGAAGCATCAACAGTAATGTTCCTAGCAGAATGATCCCGGCGAAGCCGAGCACCAGAATTCGAGGCGGGGATAGGTTCAGCCATTGAACATTTAATTTCACTTATGGATCATCCACCTCTTCTAAAATGAAAACAACTCCACCATGTGGAGTTTCAACCTAAACGGTATGATTTTTACGGATTTAACGTATACATAGATGTTGAACTATATTGTATTCGTTCCCTTAATACGTTGCAGACATGCGGATTGTTACACATTTGCTTCAAAAATTATAATCGCTCGGACGTTTGCAAACAAAACGATTTTTGAGTAAATAGCATCGAATTTCGCCAAAAAGGGAAAAACTCAGATATCGGGATGGATTGATCTGATTATTTCGATCATTTTCATTCATTTTCAATGATTTACACAGCTTCTCGTTTCCTTATTGGCGTTCAAGGCTTCGCCTGTGATATCTTTACTTTAATATCCATATTAATAAAGGAGGAAATATACGAAATGAATCCCTTAGGGCAGCCTTTAGAACTCAAAGCGAACTTTAAGCGTTTAGGGTTGCTTGCGGCGATCGGCCTGATTCTGTTTTTCGTTTTTCAGATTTTTCCAGCTACCTCATCTCAAACGACAGACATCACGTCCACACCCGTTATAAGCAAGGAACAAGCAACTCAATCAGCAAGGTCATTTGCAGCTTCCGTAGCCGATTATACCCTTCCTAGCAGTGAGGAAGAGCCTCTGGTAACGTACCAGACCCATTCGGATATATACGGGTATATGACCAAAACGAAGCAATTAGATGCTTACAATAAGCAATGGGAGACTACCTACCCTTATGATGTATACCGCGTACGTTTGGTAGATAACGATCGAGGCGGTTACTTAAATGTCGACGTACATATGAAGACTGGCAAAGTGGTCGGATTTACCCGCGAGCTTCCTTCTTCCCTCTACGCTTCGGCTAATGTTGAAGAAGATCAACAGAAACGCAATGCGACCATTCGTGTGGCTGAAGGAAATATATCTTTAGAACAGAAAGAACGTCTTGCATCAGGTATACTCACCGAATTCGGATATGAAATTCCCAAGCTCCAGTTAGACACACAGAACGGAGACGGTGGACTTAAATATACGGACTTAGATAAACAAATCGGGGATTCCAATCTAGAGTTAAACTTTACGTTTGAAAGTGGCGCGGTTCGTTCCTTTGAAGCTGTGTTCTCTGTTCCTGAGTCCCATACCGAGTATGTAAAAGATCAGACGCGTCAGGCTAACTACATGACGTATGGTGGTTATGCATTTTTGACGTTCGTACTCGGCGTACTGGCGATCATCTACAGTATTCTAACAAGAGCACACACTTCATTTAAGAGAGGCATTATCTTATCCTTGATTTACTTTGCAGCTTCCGTCATTGGTACGTTGAACATGCTGCCACTCTTAAAATCTCAAGGATTAAACAGCTTTATGCTCAGCTTCCTCATGATCTTTCAGATTGGAATCACACTCGTCATGAGTGCCACGATCTATCTATCGCTCGTTGCGGGTGATGGAATGTGGAGAAAAATCGGGCTGAACCCTTGGCCTCGCGCCAAAGAACCGGGATATGGTAAATATGTACTTCACAGTATGTATACAGGTTATCTCTGGGCACTGATCTTGCTTGGCGTGCAGTCCATTCTCTTCTTCATCTTAGAGCGGAGTATTGGAACCTGGTCAACCACATCTGCTGATCAATCCACATACAATATGAGCTATGCATGGCTCTTCCCAATCATGGCTTGGATGGCAGGGATCGGAGAAGAGACCGTCTATCGTTTATTCGGTATCCGCATGATGCAGAAGATCGTGCGCAACACCTTTATCGCTTGTCTCATTCCGACCATTATCTGGGCGCTCGGACATACCTTGTATCCGATCTATCCGGTTATTACACGTCCAATTGAATTAACTGTTATTGGACTCCTGTTCAGTTTCATTATGCTACGTCACGGCTTTATCGCGGTTGTCTTCAGCCATGTGATATTCAACAGCCTCTTGATGGGTCTAAGCCTTGTCTTCATGGGCGATGCATTCAATGTTTCGGCAGGTATCTTCTGGATTGTACTTCCTGCAATCGTGGGTTATATCATCTATAAATGTAATCCAAACAAAAAAGAGAAGCCGTATGTCACGACTCCTCATCACGAAGTGCTGCAATAATCTGATTTGCCAGTTTGTCACCAATAGATAGAGGCCGGAAGTCTTCGACGCTGGCCTCTTTTATTTTGCGTAAAGAGCCGAAGTGCTTGAGTAAAAGCTTACGTCTTTTCTCTCCAATGCCCGGAATGGAATCCAGACGTGAAGTTACCATTGATTTGCCACGTTGCTCTCGGTGGAACGAGATGGCGAATCGGTGAACCTCTTCTTGAATACGTTGCAGCAAATAAAATTCTTGGCTATCTCGCGGTAATGAAATAACCTCCGGTGGATTGCCAATCATCAGTTGTGATGTTTTGTGTTTGGCATCCTTCACCAGACCGCATACCGGAATGAATAACCCTAATTCGTTCTCCAGCACATCCACTGCGGCAGAGATCTGTCCTTTACCTCCGTCCACTACGATCAGATCAGGCTGAGTCAGGTTCTCTTTCAATACCCGTTCGTATCTACGACGAATAACCTCTCTCATCGTCTCATAATCATCAGGACCTTCAACCGAACGAACCTTGTACTTACGGTATTCCTTCTTATCCGGTTTGCCATCTGTAAACACAATCATAGCAGAGACCGGACTGGTGCCTTGAATGTTCGAGTTATCAAACGCTTCAATTCGGCGTAACTGATCCAGCCCGATCCAGCGCCCTAGGCCTTCTGAAGCTTTGGATGTCCGTTCTTCGTTACGTTCGATTAATCTGAATTTCTCTTCTAACGCCACGCGTGCATTATCCACAGCCATCGTAATCATCTGCCGTTTCAATCCGCGTTGCGGAATGTGAACCTTGATCTCGAGCCATTCTTGTAACGCAGCAGCTGCCTGAGCTGGCTCTTCCAAACCTGCGGGCTGCAATTCACGCGTTGAGGAATTTGACTCCAATTCGTTATGCTCGGAATCTTCCGTAGGATCTGTTGATTCCTCTGGTGCTGACTGATTCTGTGCTGGCTCCAGATTAGTTTCATAAGTTGCAGACGTTTCTGCCACAAGAGGTTCGTCGGTTTTCACCTGCCACTGCATGCTCTCCTCCGTCATCTCCGTGGTTACTGCCGCAGAGCTAACCGCTTCTGAGCCAGCCTCGCTCTGAACATTGTCAGCCACTTCCAGGTCTTTAGGCATGTCAGGCAATAAAATCTCTTGCGGCAATGCCGGGTTATCGCTGTAATACTGAGTCACGTAGGACATGAAATCACCGTACGCTTCACCGTAGAACGGAAAAGTGGATACGTGACGTTCGATCATTTTACCCTGACGCATATATAGAATTTGGACACACATCCAGCCTTTATCAATAGCGAAACCAAATACATCACGGTCTCTGGCGTCCGCCATGGTGATCTTCTGTTTTTCCATAATTGCATCAATGGCAATAACCTGATCACGCAGCTCTTTAGCCCGTTCAAAATACAGATCCTCAGCTGCCTCCTGCATTTTGCGCTGTAGATCCTTCTTAATCTCTTCATGTCCACCACTTAGGAAGGAACCAATCTCCTGCGAGATCTGATCATACTGCTCTTTGCCAACTTCCTCCACACAAGGTGCAAGACATTGACCCATGTGAAAATAGAGACAGACCTCCTTCGGCATCACTCCGCATTTACGTAATGGATACATCCGATCCAGCAGTTTTTTCGTTTGGTGTGCCGCATACGAGTTGGGATACGGCCCAAAATATTTGGCTTTATCTTTGAGCACCCGTCGTGTTACTTCAAGCCGTGGATGCTTTTCATTCGTAATTTTGAGGTAGGGAAAGGTCTTATCATCTTTAAGCAATACGTTATATCGCGGCATATGCTTCTTGATTAGATTACATTCTAGAATAAGTGCTTCCATGTTACTGCCAGTTACGATGTATTCAAAATCGCGAATTTCAGATACAAGACGCTGCGTTTTACCATTATGACTACCCATAAAATAAGACTTAACCCGGTTCTTCAGAACCTTCGCTTTACCTACATAAATAATCGTACCTTCTTTGTTCTTCATCAGATAACAGCCAGACATATCTGGCAACAACGCCAGCTTGTGACGTATCTGCTCTAGTGCTTTTTCTTGCTCTTGTAAATCCGTCATAAATCCGTCCATCACTCCGTCAGTCCTCCTTCCCCGAAAAGTACCTTTAATAGAGGTTGTTCAAAAAGTCCGCTTTTGATTACGAAGCATGCCTAACGGCATGATCAGCGTCGAATATGGAATTCAGCCGAAATAAGTGGATGCTTACGCAGCTTGTTTCCTTCGGAAACATGTAGTTGCTCATGTAGTCTTGCCTACGCTCCGCTACTCCATTTCTATCTTCATCCCATCTTCTTGGTACTGAAAACCACCCTTTTTGAACACGCACTTATAATGAATAGTATACTTTATATTGTCCTATATGATAGCATTCGACGCAAAACGCCCCCGGCATATAACCGGAGGCGAACGTTAAGCCTAATGTCTTATTGGTGTTTCTCAATAATTCCTTTGAGTGCATCTTTAGAGTTCAGACCAACCACTTTATCAACGGGTTGACCGTCTTTGAAGAAGATCAATGTTGGAATGCTCATTACGCCAAAGCGAGAAGCAGATTCCGGATTTTCGTCCACATTGACTTTTGCAATTTTCACTGCATCGCCAACTTCAGTGGACAGCTCTTCCAGGATTGGAGCGAGCATTTTACAAGGACCGCACCAAGGCGCCCAGAAATCAACAAGAACCGTTCCTTCTCCTTCGACTTCAGTGTTAAAGGATTGATCGGATACGTTAACAATAGCCATGATAATTGTCCTCCTTATATATGCTTACGGTTATTATAACCTGTAACGTCGTGAACGACACTTCCAGTATAACACATGTACTCTTGACTTGTGAAATGAACGGAACAATGTTCATCTATCGAACATCAAATCTTCATAATTATTGATTTAAGGTGTAAATGCAAAATCTTTACAAACGCTTTCTTTTCCAAGTATACTAAACTTACTCCGGGTTTCAGCCTTAGCTGTTTATCCCCAAGGGAGGTAATCACATGGATGCAAATGTGCGGATCAGTGACCCGCGTGAACATGTCAACGAAGAACCCCGTAACGATCTATTTGATCTAATTGCGGGTGTAGCTGGCATGGGTGGCCTAATGACAGTGATCTTTTTCGGTATGGTTATCTTCAAATTCCTAACCGAATAGAACACGACAGTCACACGCAAGATCCAAAAAAGCCTGGCTTTCGCATTGCGAAAACCGGGCTTTTTTTACACATATATATATATATATCACATATAATTATTAGAAAAAGATAAACCATTAATTCCTATAATTGATTCTTTAAGACTATACTTCTAATTGTTATTTGGTATAATACTCCTATTCACAAGTAATGGAGGAATATTTTATGAGAAAAAGGATTGTAACTTTGTTAGTCATGATTTTGGTCGTTCTATGTCTCACTCCAGCAGGATTCGTTTCTGCTGCAGGAACTAAGTACATAGATATTGGAAGTAATGTATCATTAGGAAGTTTAAGATTTATAGGTTCAGGAGTATCATCATTTGAAATTTTTAATGATAAAGGAGAACGAGTCGGCGGATTTATTCAAAATTTAGGTGATGGACATACAGTATTATTAGGAAGTGATAAAACCGCCAGATATGTGAAGTTCACTGAAGTTGGGACAGTTACTAATGCCTACTATGGAGTTGACAGAACAGCAGACATACCAATAAACAATATTGTTAGTGTAAGCCCCATACCACTTCCTACTCCAACAAAACTCTCTGGTGTTGCTAGTGATAAAAAAGTAAGCCTTAGTTGGAGCACCTCCACAAGCTCAGAAGTAACTGGATATAATGTGTACCTAAACAACGTTAAACAAAATACGACTCCAATAACATCTGGTCGCTACGTCGTGAATAATTTGAATAATGGTACATCTTATAAATTCAGTGTTACATCAGTGAATAGTCGTAAAGAAAGTGCAAAAACAACCATTTCCCAAACTCCCATAGATAATGTAGCTCCTGCTGTGCCTAAAAATGTAGTTTTAGTCCCTGGGAACAGACAGATAGAAATTGATTGGTCTGATAATACGGAAGCTGATCTGGCTGGCTATAATATTTATAGAGACGGCATAAAAATTAATACAGAACTTTTAACTAGTAGTTATTTTGTAGATATTGAAAGAGAGATTGGTATCACTTATTCATATCGAATCAGCGCAGTTGATACAACCGGTAATGAATCTGGGAGATCTACAGCTGTAACTGGCACAATAATAGGGACTAATCCACCTAACACACCAGCAGGTTTAGTTGGCACAGCAGGTGACTCACTCGTAACACTAACATGGATAGAGAATACAAATACGGATCTAGCCTATTATAATATTTATCAGAATGGCGTTTTTCTAGCCAAAGTGGACGCACCTACAACAACATATGTTGTAAGCAATTTAACTAATGGCACGAGTTACAATTTTACAATCACTGCAGTTGATACATATAACAGTGAATCCGATAAGAGTAACGAAGTCAACTTAATCCCTCAAACAGCAGTGATGCCTATTGACTTAACTGGTAACGCTGGAGATAAACAAGTAATTCTTAATTGGACATCTGCTCTGTCTAACGACAATGTCTCTTATAATATTTATCAAAACGATGAATTAATTTCTTCATCTGTTTATTTAACTACGTACACTGTGTTGAATTTAACAAATGGACAGACCTATGCTTTTAATGTAACAGGCGTTGATGCATCCGGAAACGAATATGGTAAAAGTGAAACGGTCCATATTACACCGCAAGCATCTGATAAAACTAGAGCACTTCTAACCATATATGTATCCGGAGGACAGATCAAGGAGTATGATCTAACAATGGTAGAATCCCAAGCTTTTATCGATTGGTATGAAAAGAAAGAAGCTGGCACAGGCTCATCTACGTATAAATTCAGTAAGAATTGGAACAAGGGTTCATTCAAAACTAGAACCGAGTATATAATATTCGATAAAGTTTTATCCTTTGACGTTGATGAGTATGAAGTTGAGAATAACGAGTAATATATATTTCGATTTTAAACACATTTGAAAGAACATGTCACTATAAGTTAACAATGAGTATAAAAATAAGCCCTTGTACTTCCATACTGGAATTCACAAGGGCTTACTTTTCAGTTACAGACCAGGTTATAAATATATTCCTCGCAATCTCAACGTTTACCCCGCTGATTCTCCCCACGAACAGATACAACATCTACAAATGGACGAATTCGATCCATCAAACGCTGACCCTTATTCATTTCCTCGCCGTCTTTGCTCGTGAAGCTCAGATGTTTCTCTAGCCCCTCCAAGTTGTAATTCGACGTGTAGAACGTAGGCTTGCGATTCATACGGTAGTTCAGTATGGAACCCATCACATGGTCACGAACCCATGGATTCAGATTCTCAGCTCCAATATCATCAAAGATCAGCAGGTCACAGCTCTTCAGAATATCTGTCGTTTCCTTAACCTTCTGTCCATCCGTAATCATAGATTTGAGATCCTCTACAAAATCAGGCATATAAATGATAACACCTGTATGACCGGCGACTGCCAGTTCGTGCAACAAATAACACATGAGAAACGTCTTGCCTGTTCCAAATGATCCTTCCAGGAACAGCCCTTGAGGAGACAATCCGTTCTCCTTGGTCTCATTAATATAACGCAGAACACGATTTACCGCCGGTGCACGCATCCGATCCTTGCCCATAATTTCCACATCATCATAACCCGCATTTAGGGCACGCTCATCCACATAGAAACTACGTATTCTTTGTTTAATCAGATGTTCATTCTGCCGAGCAATATGCTTGGAACAAGGTGCTTTTTTATCTATAATTTCGGGTTTGCCGTTAAAATGTTCTACTTCCAGCTTGCAAAAATGACCCTGAAAATCGTTAGGACAGTTGTCCAATCCCGGACAGTTCGCACAGTTCTTAGAATCTTTGGCATACTGAAACAGCTTGCTCAGATCAGTCATCATCTGTGTATCTTTCAGTTCAGGATGACTCGCACGGAACTCACGCACGTATGGATCATCCATCAATTCTGCCGCAATTCGCCGAGACTGCTCACGAAAGGAAGGGTTAAGCTGCTGAAGCAGTCCTCCCAAGGATTCCATGGCTTCAAGCCCCCTTAATGGTATCTGTATAGAATAAACAATGAAGCGTTACTTATACCAATACGATGGCACAGTAACCTTCTTTCGCTTTGTAATTCTACTGTTCATTCTATAGAAAAGCAACCAATAACTCAACTGAAACTGAACGGATACCTCTGGAAAACAACATAACCCCTTTTCACGATACTAATTAATATCTATATACTATGAAGCTTTTATTTGTCAGCGACTTTCAGCGACGAAGACCCACGGTTACAATTTCACATGCTCCCGTCTGCATGATCCATTCCTTGCTGGCAAAGGATACAGATGAAGCCCCTTCAATCTGGCTAGCCTCATACGTCTCTCCCTCTTCCTCCAGTACATTGCTCTTATACATGGCTTCCCATGGAAGCGAGCTTGTAGAAGTTACAGCCAGTCTCAGTGTAGTCGCTTCTGTTGTCATGTTGTACCAGCGAAGCATCAGGTCGCCTGAATCCACATTGACCTTGAGGGATGAGAATGCCAATCCTTCTCCTTGCCACGCAAGTAGGGAATGACTAGGTGTGAGATCACCCGGATGTACTTCAGTTTGTATCCGTGTCCACGGAACTTGGAACTGATAGGCCTCGATGTATGCATCTGCGGCTGCAGCACGTCCATGATGCGGGATGATCTCCAGTTGAAACGAATGCTCTCCCAGACATTGGGCTTCTGGTGTCGGGAACAATCCCCAGTCTCCGAGTTCACCGACAGCTCGCAGTAAGGTAACGGCAATCGTATTGCGTCCATCCTGAAGGACTTCATACTCGTTCAGACCCAGGTTGGCAACGACTAATCCTGCCTGGTCTTCACTCACATCTACAAAGCTCTGTTGATGCTGCGTATTGCTAGGATTTTGCCACTCTGGTGCAGGCATATTATCCCTTGTAGCGATCTCGAACATGGAATCCGCATGGTGAACAGCCGTCTTCAGATCTGTTGGAAAAAGAGCCCGCACCCGATGATCCTTCGCTTGATTGTTAAAAGTCGTTTCCATGTGAATTCCTTTTCCACTTCGACTGAGCGATACAACGGTACGAATCTTAAACGGAATCATGCTTACCGAACGCTTTGATTTGCGGTATGGATAATAGATCAATTCCCGCTGCTCACGATCCAATAATTCATCTGCTGACTCAGGAACCTCCCAATGATGAACCATTTCGTAGGAGATACGATAGACTGTATTCTCAATGACTCGAATCTCCGCCACAAGATCTTGTGTGGTTCTAGCCACTTCGTTTTCTGGCTGTTTGAACATGTACTCATTCCCGATATCGCCAACATCCTCGTATATACCAAGGTCATGATATGTGCGACCTGTCCGTTTATCTGTGATCGAGAACGAACCGTTGTCTGCAATGACTACTGATAGATGTTCATTTTCCATACCATGCTCTTTATGCTGTAATGTGGCTTCATTTGAAAGTTGTCCATCATGAACTTCTTCATTAGATATCCCTTCACTGCGAACCCAGGCATATGTCTTCAAGCCAAGTGCAGGCACCTTCTCGGCTTCGAAAGTGATTCTGACCCGTCGGCAACTGTATGGCTGGCGAAAGCGATCATCTGGTAGATCATAACCGAATTGCAGACCAAGATCCTCTACTGTGCACGGGATGGATGCCCCATGTTCATCAACTAGAATACGATTGGATAGATCGATTTCGTTCATCTGAAGAGCCATCTCTTCCAAGGAATAGCCATCACGGAAGTATCTACGGGCAGCATCCAGCTCCATCTGTACCACACCACTACGCTCCCAACCTGTCGTATTGAAGGTAATGAGTGGGCATGCTTCCGCTCCATAGTTGCTAAAGATTGAAGTGTCTACTGAGTTAGCAATCTGGCTACTGCTCTCTTCAACCAAGGCTTCGGCTACATGACGACTTTTATCGAATCGTGTGACCATCTCGCGATGTACCTCGTCCACACTGCATCCACAGATACTATCATGGGGATGATTTTGCATTAACGTTTTCCAAGCATATGTCAGTTGATCATGCGGATAGGCACGTCCAAGCAGATACGCATAGGACGCCAGTGGCTCAGCCACTTTTTCCAGCATCGCTTGCCCCAATTGATTCATTTGTTTGAGATACACACGAGCAGAGGCTGTATTCACAAGGGTTCCCCAGCCATCGGTACGCTGGCTACGCAGTTCGCCTTTTACCGTGGATAGCTCATGTTCAGCATTTCCTTTCAGTGCTTCTAGATAATCTGGAAAATTGGAGTGAACAAACTCGATATTCGGGTATAACTGTTCCGCCATCCGAATGGCTTCTGGCAGATCCCGCTGGATCGGCTGATGATCACAACCGTTCATGTACAACAACTCATTGGTCGAAGCATATTTCTCGGCGTCTGCAAGCTTGGTTTCCCAAAACTTCCGAGCTGACGCCTCATCCACCGGAACCTCATTCCCGTTCGAGTACCAGTTAGCAAACAAAACCCCTAGCACTTTCGATCCATCCGGTCCTTCCCACATCAGCTCGGAGAAACTGGATTCATATCCTTCATCCGATACCGTATTGTTAAAACCTGTAGGTTTAACGCCACGACCAAAGAAGACATTATCAATCCCCGATTGCAGCATGAGCTGCGGGGTCTGTCCAACCAGTCCAAACGTATCAGGAAAATAACCGATCTTCGAGGGTGTGCCATAACGCTTGGCATCCTGATGCCCAACTTGCATATTACGCACATTGGCTTCCCCACTCGTTAGGAATGCATCCTGCAAAATGTACCAAGGACCAATGACAATTCTTCCGTTACGGATATGTTTCTCCAGTCGTTCCTTCTGTTCTGGACGAACCTGAAGATAATCCTCAATAATAATGGTCTGTCCATCCAGATAAAAGCTTTTGTAATCCAGTCCCTCATCCAATTGATCCAACAGCGAATCTACCAGTTGCACTAAACGCATATGATGCTTTTCATACGGCAGGTACCACTCACGATCCCAGTGCGTATGTGAGATAATATGTGCTGTCTTCGACTTTCGAGGTCTACTTCCTGATCCCGTAGTTAAATCTTGGTCTGCTTGTGTGGCTGAATCTGTATGGTGTTGGGTCATCGTGTTATCCTACCTCTCCGTCTTGTTGTATAATCTCAACCTCATCAGGACGATATACTGCAAGCAACTTGCCATCTGAGTCTGTGGCAAACAGCACGGAACGGTCTTTCTCCAGTTGGAACGTATATGAAACACCAGAACGTTTGTCTCTTACTTGTACTTGATGATTCATTGAAGACTCTGATACAAACACAAATACATTCCCTTTTGGAAAACTCAGCTTCCGACCGTAAATCCCCGCAATGTCTCCCCCAGCACTCCATTCCAGTTCCGTGTGCACACTGGCAATATCAATTGCATAACGATACAATGCTGCCAGTGGCTCATCCCGTCCGTTTAATTCCAGCGGTAGCGGCGTCCAGATCAACTTACCTTTTCCCCAGGTCTTAACGGTTACCTCATCCGGCTTGCCATAATCCCGACCAGATAACGTCTCCTTCACCACTTCAGCAATGCGACGCCGTCCATAAGTCACACGGTGATTTACTCCACTAAGACTTAACATTTCTTCCCGCTGTACGTTACCCAATGTGCGTTTACCCACGATATGATCTGCAAAGTCATTTGGCTTCCAGTAGGCATCCAACCCAAGTGGCCCAGTGATAAGCAGACTTATTCCTTTTTGCTCCGTATACGCAAACAATTGACGTAATGCATCACGATCCATATTGTGTGGACTCGGTACAATCACTAGCTTCGGTGGTTGCTGCTCCAACGCTTCGAGGTGATACTCCGATACGGCGCGGAATGGTAGATTGAGATCATAGGACATCACACGAGTGAGCTTGGTTGTAGCATCATAAGCAAGGGAACGGTTCGAAAAGTCGTTCGAATAGGGGAACACTACTGCAATCTCCTCAAGCTCCCGATCCTCGAAGAGATCACGAACCTCATGGATAAATTGTCCATAAGCGTACGATACATTCGCCTCTGGTTTCTCCGTACCATCTGCGCGAAGTGCTCCGATATGGGACTCATTCGCATTATCCATATAAAAGTTGGTATTCCAGATCCATTGCACCGCTCCTGCACCCCCTGTAGCAAATGCATAAGCGTATTTGCGTTCAAGAATGTTATGGAGTTCTGCCTCTGTGCGTTTGGCTCTTCCGTCCGGTGTTTCCACATACATGATGCCCGTCTCCTGGATGAGATTGGGCTTATGTGGCGTTTTGGTAAAAATGCCATCCCAGATCAGATCATCGTTCAGCCACCAAGAATGTACCGTTGTGTAGTCCACCTCACGCTCATAAAAGAATGGAGAAGGACGCTGTGCGCCAAGAGCTTCATCCTGTCCAACGGTGACCAAATGGTGGGGTACCATATCCTTAATTGCATGAACAAGTTCTTGAACCCATGCATTGTGCATCTCCATAGAAAAGAGACAATAATCAAGCCAGCGCGTTCCTTTCTTCGCCTTGTGCATATCCTGTACGTCAAAATTAATGTCTTCCGGCTCTGGAATGACCGCGGCTGCAAAATGGGGAAGCTGCTGAGGTGACATGTTCCATGCCTCCTGAAGCATTTCAATCGATTCATGCCGCTGTTGCAGCCACTCCACAAAAGCCTGCTGTTCATGGGAATCCCTAGCCGAGCGCGGACCATCTGAGAAAATACGTACCGGGTCAAACATCGATGGCTCGTTAATCAGATCCCAATCCACATGTGTGGTATTTCTATGCCGACTGACGATACTGCGGATGAAACGCTTCTGTGCCTCAACACTTTGCGGATCCAAATATGGATTCGTTCCTTCCCATGTCTCTGGTGTGAAGGAGAAGAAAGTGAAGGTTACCTGCAGGCCGTGACGCTTAGCCGTTAACAGGAAGGCATCAATCGCACGAAGCACATCCTCTGCCATATGACCATCCACCTGCATCATATTGCGATAGGCTGTCCAGATTCCCGTCCGAATCCAGTTAATCCCCGCTTTCGCCATCTGTGCCATATCCCGATCCCATACGTCTGCATTCGGCAAGAACAGGAATTTACGTGCTACATCAGAGGTCATATAGGTCATGCCTACTACAGGCAACGGTCGACCGTCTTTTGCAAAGTAATCTCTACTACGAGCGATGACTTCCCCCTCTTCTAGCAATGGAGTATCCTGTCCCCAGAAGCCTTGGCGCAGAATTCGAACTTCTCCGTCCGTTGCCTCTGCACGGCATACAATTCGATACAGTCCAGGTTCCACGTTTATTGGAAGGGGCAGGCGAATGAATTGCTGTTCACTGGACAGCTCCATCTCAATCTGGTGACTCCATACATTCTCAGATGTGCGTTTCGTGCGATTCTCCCGTTCAATTGTTACATCAAATGTCCAAGATTCCCTCGACATATATCTCTGCCCTGTACGCTGTAATACTTGACCTTGGAGAGTCAAGGTTGGTCTTTCACCAAGCTCATAAGTAGCATAATTCGGTTTGAGAGACAGCTCCGTTACTCCTTTGGCACAGAACTGTGCCCATCTCACAATCTCCGTCGCACCATCTTGCTCCCAGAAGGAGGTCGTAAGTGGCACATGGACAAACATCCAGCGTGAACCACTAAACGTACTGCGTGAATTTTCCCATAACACAACAGGAGCTGAGATTTTACGTTCGTCCTTACTCCATCCACACAGCAGCGGGTAGATCTGTGTACTCATCGTTCCAGCCGAGCCCATCTGGTGAGGTAGATCGCTGTTTTTGGTCGTATGCGGAACTAGATTCCATGTGTCAGCGATCTGAAACAGTCCCTCTTTGTCAGCAAGAAGAGGAATTTGTTCTGTGGCAGTGATCGTTTGAACTTTGGCTGAAGATACACTTAATGCCTCATGGATGTACAGTTCTTGATGATATGCCGTTTGCTCCGATTCCACGATCCATACTCCGGACTCATCTCGCACAGGTCGCTTAAACGGCGCACCTCCGACACTGATCAGACTTCCCCCCTGCTGCAGGTAAGCGATAATGGCTGTCCATGCTGATTTGGGGAAATAGGGTGCGTGCAGATTCACTAGACAGCCTTCACCTGCGGTGGAATTTAGCAGCTCAGCTAGTTGATGCGCATCTACAACAACAATCTCTTGTGTCGCTTGCCATGTATTTAAAGCCTGCTGAGAAGGTAGAGCACTTTCTACCGGAAAATTAGGATCAGCAAAAAGGATTAATGTTGGTCTATTCATCTGTGCATTACTCATAGCAGACCAGCCTTCATCGATTTATAAATTAACTGGGAGAACAGGCTGTTCGACCATGCAAACCATTTTCGTGTAAAAATGGTTGGATCATCCGCATGAAAGCCTTCATGCATATAACCGGTATCCGCATCCGTCGCTTCAAGCATACGAATGATCTCCAGCTTTTCCTCGTCTGATTGTGCAGTCAATCCTTGCATCGACAAGCCCATATGCCAGATGTAATTCGGTGGTGTGTGCGGGCTGCCGATTCCTTTGGCAACTTTGCCTTCATAATAGAAAGGATTCTCTTTACTTAGAGCAAACCGGCGAGTATTTTGATAAATTGGATCATCCGCTGTGACGTAACCGAGATATGGAATAGACATGAGTCCAGGTGTACCCGCATCGTCCATCAGACAGTAGTTCCCATAACCATCTGTCTCGTACGCATAGATAGGTCCAAATTCAGGATGTCGATAAATACCGTACAATTGAATACCATGATCCACATCCTGTTCCAGATCCTTAAGCTCCTGCAACAATGCCATATCTCTGAACACCCATTCTGCAAACTCCTGCATTTGACGCAAAGCAACAACCGCAAACATATTGCCTGGAATGTTGTAGTGAAAATCACACGCATCGTCACTGGAACGGAAGCCTGACCAGATCATCCCCGTATAATTAACAGGCATACCTTTACCATGATTACGCAGAGAGTCTGTTGGGATGCCATTATTACGGGTGAAACGATACGGTGATTGCTCCATATGATGCTGTTCTACTTTGAACAAATCAACAATTTTACGCATCGCTGCTTTGAAGCTGGAATCAAAAATATCCGTCAGTTCGGTTTCCTTCCAATATAAATACGCCAATCTCACAACGAAGCATAGTGAATCAATCTCAAATTTGCGTTCCCACACCCATGGAGACATGTCCGTCTCGTCCGTTGTATTCCAGTGCCAGTCATTAGCTGTTTCGTTGAAGGCATTCGCATACGGATCAATGTGAACATATTGGATGTGACGCTTAATCAGCCCGCCAATAATGCGTTGCAGATCCTCGTCTTCCTTCGCAAACGGAAGATAGTGTATCACCTGTTCCACGGAATCACGCAGCCAGGAAGCTGGAATATCCCCAGTAATAACAAATGTGGTACCATCCTCCATTAACTTCGTTGTTGTCTCAATGGTATTGGGAAAACAGTTCTTGAATAACTGAAGCAGCTTCGGTCGGTGAGCCAGCTTCTGTTCCGCCTCTTCCAGTACCGCCTGAATGGATTGTGGCACAGCAACAGGTGGCATCGGTATTTTCGGTAATCTGAATTGTTCCATAGATGAATGCACTCCTTTAAATAAATTGAATGATGTATATAAAAAGAGAAAAATCGTTCTCCTATAAAAAGTTGAAAAACGTTTAGCGCAATAGCACCGTTTTAATCTCGTAAGGGGCAAAGGTCAAAGTGATCTGACCATTGGTGATATCTAATGGCTCGCCAACCTCCTCCAAAGCATTGGAGAGACAGGCTTGCTCCAACCCATGCGACCATTGCAGAGTTACACGTTCCCGGGTACCTGAAGATTCATAGAAACGAAGCACCTGTCCGTAGCCGTCCTCTGCCGGTTTAACGGTATCCAGCACGACATGATGACTATCCAATTGGATCCAGCTTCCTCTTGCCGGAAGATCACCTTCACTCTGTTCTGTATGCTGGACAGTTAGTTCATGATTCAGTTCGGCTGCTTGACGGACGATATGTGCTTGCTGCCAATCTCCTTCATGCGGGTACAGTGAATATGTGAATGTATGCTCTCCAAGGTCAGCTGTTCGGTCAGGCCATTTCGGAGCACGCAGCAGAGATAAACGCATCGTGCTACCCTGCACGTCATAGCCGTATTTGCAATCATTAAGCAGGCTCACGCCATAACCGTATTCCGATACATCTGCGAAGCGATGTCCACAGACTTCATACTGGGCTTGCTGCCAACTCGTGTTACGATGGGTTGGTCGTTCCAATGCGCCAAACGGAATTTCAAATGTAGCCTTGGACGTTACTACATCAATTGGGAAGCTCACTTTCAGCAGCTTATGTTCTTCATTCCAGTCCACATGGGTCTCGAAATCGATCTGAGGTGAGTCGTGATAAAAGACAACATCCTGCGTAATCACCGATTGGTGAAGCTTCCATTGAAAGCGCAGTACATCCTTCGTCGTTCCCGCCAGCACGAGCTTTTTCTCCAACAGCTGCACTTCACCAGCGATCTGATCTTCATAACGGTTATCAATATCCCAAGCATCCCAGAGTGTCGGACGGTCATGGAAAAAATGAAATTGGTTGCCTCGTTCACCTGGTTTCAGTATCTCTCGCTCTGCGTGCTTATCCCATAAACGAGTGATCTCTCCTCGTTCGTTAAACTGTACATGGTAAAACGCCGTTTCCCATGTATCGTTAAAACTCGGTTGCCCAGCATGATTCGCCAGTTCTCGTACATGGGTATCCCTTGTATTTTCCGGTACCAGCCAGATCGTCTTATATCCAAACGCCGGGATATCTGTCACAAAAATGGATATTCCATTCTCTTCCAGATCTGATTGCAAACGCTGACCTTCTCCATCTATGGCATATCGATCAAAGCCATCATGGAATGGAAGACGAACGATCGCATTGCGTTTCCACCCGAGACTGTTAAACACAACGTAGGCTGCAGAGCCAGCTGGCCCTTGTGTGTCCATTCTTTTCATCAATGCTGTGATACCTTGATGTAGAGCAGTCGTACCTAGTTCAAATACTTGCCTGTATTCCTCATCTGAGGTGACATAAGATTCTGTAATGGCCGAGCCTGGAATAATATCGTGGAATTGATTCAGCAATATTAGCTTCCAGCCATCATGTAGTGTCGAACGCATCTCAGCTTCCGTGTCTGCACTCATATCCGGGAAAGCGAGAGTGCTCCATAACTCGGCTTCACGATACAGCACTTCTGCTTTGCGGTTATTACGTTTGTTGCGTGCATGGGTCGTATAAGTTCCTCGGTGCAGCTCCAAATACAGGTCGCCATGCCACTTTGGAAGAACGGGCTGTTCCTGTTCAATCCCAGCAAAAAAGGCTCCGGCTGTGCTATATCGACTTGCAGGTTGGCCTACCATAAGACTCGCACGATCCACGTACTCCAGCATCTCGCGTGTTACCCCGCCACCACCATCACCATGTCCGTATAAGAGCATTTGCTCGGGATGTGCTGCTTTCTCCCGGTATGACTGCCAGTGGTCGTGGATATCCTTCGGCAAGGTATGTTCATTAACTCCATGATTGAGGTAGGACAAAATCGCTGTACCGTCTATACCAACCCAGTGAAAGAGATCATAGGGGAATACATTCGTGTCGTTCCAGCCCAGCTTCGTGGTCATGAAATAATTGACATTCCCATGCTTCAGAATCTGGGGAAGAGAAGCACAGTATCCAAACGTATCCGGCAGCCACTCAATATTCGATGTCTTGCCAAACTCCTCCATATAAAAACGTTGACCATATAACATCTGACGAATCAATGATTCACCGCTTGGAATGTTCAGATCCGGCTCAACCCACATGCCACCAACTAACTCCCACCGATCCTCCGCAATCCGCTGCTTCACCCGTTCATATAGTTCAGGGTCATGCTCTTTCAGGAAGGCATACAGCAAAGGCTGACTCTGGGAATAGACATATCCAGGGTATTCATTCATTAGTGCATCCACAGTGGAGAAGGTCCGACTTGTTTTGCGTACCGTCTCGCGTACAGGCCACAGCCAAGCGATATCAATGTGTGACTGTCCCACCATATGCTCCAGCCCTTCCGCATTACCGCCGATCTGATGAACTTGATGCCTCAAGTTCTTCTCAATCTCACGAATGTGTTCTCCCTGTCTAATCTCTTCATCCGTCAAACCAACGAATTGATCCATGGACTGATACAATGCTTCCAGCAACCGTACCCGTCGAAAGTCACTCTCCGGCAGCAATGTAGCCGAATCACGTACAATAGTGACTGTGTACATCAGACTACGAACCGCTTCATTCGGTCTCACCAGCAAGCTGGTAATCGAAGTTATCGGTGGTTGAATGACTGCCTGTTGATTCAAGGGATCTACAGGTTCAGGAACTGGATCGAACATCTCAATTTCCAGTTCAGGGGAGATTCCGACTTGGGACGGATCAAGCGTAACGTAGGTATGATTGCGATCCAGCCCTTGATATGAGCGTCCATTTACCCGTAACAAACCTTCTCCTCCAGTTTCAAAGACCAGTCCGTACGGCGCATCCCGCCAAGAGTTAGGAATCTCTATACGTGTTCTGAAGAAATAGGTTGTTCCCTGCTTGCTCGGAAACCGTTCGAAATCCTGCCCTTCCAGATACACACCCTGATCCTTGTAGTCCCCCGGTACATTATAATAAGCACGGTGAATGTCCCAACTGCGCAACTGCAATTGCTCCAGCCACTGCTGTTCGGATAACTCACGAATAAATCGTCTGATACGTTCCAAGATTTACGCCTCCTCTACGGTCAGCTCGACCATCTGGGTATCGTTTACGTTGCGACCGATATGAATGTGGAATTGTCCCGCTTCAACAACATGCTTCAGCTCGCGTCCAATATATTGAAGCTGCTCTGCCTCGATAGAAAATTCAATATTTCGTGTCTCACTCGGCTTCAAATTCACTTTGACAAACCCCTTAAGTTCCTTCGCTGGCCGGGTAATGGAGCTTATGACATCGGAAATGTACAGTTGGACTACCTCGGCTCCTGCATAATTGCCTGTGTTGGTCACATGCACCGATACAGTAACTGATTCACCCGTAGTCATTGACTTCGCACTAAGCTGCGGCTCGCTGTATTCAAAGGTCGTGTAGCTGAGGCCATATCCGAAGGAGTAACGTGGCTGCAAATCCTCTTCTAGATAACGCTTGCCACGAGACCGTTTACCGTTATAATAGACCGGAAGCTGACCTACATGCTTGGGGATAGAGATTGTCAAACGACCTGAAGGATTCACGTCACCAAACAGAATGTCAGCAATTGCATGTCCTCCCTCTTGGCCTGGGTACCAAGCCTCCAGTATGGCATCGGCATGTTCATCAACCCACGGCTCTGCGATCGGGCGACCATTGATGTAGACCACAACCAGTGTTTTGCCAAGCTTATGGATCTCCTGAATGAGTTCCAGTTGTACACCGGCAAGCCCTAAAGTCATACGGTCAATGCCTTCGCCGCACTCCATATCATTCCATGTGTTATCAGACACCTTCGAAGCGCCTGTCTTCAGGTCTATCGTGCCCTCTCCAAAATCACGAGCGCTCGATCCACCCACGACCATAATGACCGTATCTGCTTCACTTGCCACTGCGATTGCTCGTTCAAATCCTTCTCTTGAATCCCCTCGAATACGGCACCCTGGTGCATAGAGCACTTGCTCTGTATCCGTATCTTGCAAAGCGTTCGAGCGCACGGCATGTTGCGCTAGCTTCTGTTGAGTATGCATATGTCCCTTGACGTCTGTTTCGCCGGAGTTGTTCGCTCTGCCACTTAGCTTACTCCGAATACCATCCAACACCGTCGCCACTTTGGACTTCGGTTGGGGCGATGTGTAATCGCCAAGCTGATTGTATGCTTGATCCGCATTGGGTCCAATAACGGCAATCCGTCCCACCGTTGCTGTAGATAACGGGAGTGTAGCGGCTTCATTTTTGAGTAATACAACCCCTTCCGCGGCTAATTGACGAGCAAGCTTGATATGCTGCTCATTTCCAATCACTTCAGCCGCTTGATCCGCATCCACATAAGGCTGCTCAAACAGTCCTAATCTGAACTTCAGTGCCAGTACACGACGTACAGCCTGATTCAGAACGTTTACTTCAAGCTTCCCTTCGGTCACAGCCTGCACCAGATACTGTCCAAACATCTCGCCAGACATTTCCATATCAATGCCAGCCTCAATCGCTTGAACCGATGCATGCAATCCGTCGGACGCAACATCATGCCCACTTGCCAGCATGTTAATTGCCCCACAGTCTGTAATGACCAGACCCTCAAAGCCCCAATCTCTACGCAATATGCGATCGAGTAATTCGCTATTTACCGTACAAGGTATACCATCAATTTCGTTGTAAGCAGGCATAATAGAGGCCGCACCAGCCTCCACCGCTTTACGAAAAGGATACAGATCGACTTCCAGCAGCTCGCGCCAGCCCATATGCACAGGTCCTGCATTACGCCCGCCTTCTGAGCTACCATAACCAACAAAATGCTTCAACGTCGCAGCTACCGCATCTTCGCGGGCAAGGCTCTCACCCTGAAGCCCCTGTACCGAAGCAACGGCCAATTCCCCGATGAGATACGGATCTTCACCGAAACATTCCTCAGTTCGTCCCCAGCGTGGATCACGCACGACATCCAGTACCGGTGAGTACGTGACTGCACCACCCTGAGCACGAGTCTCTCGTGCCACTGCACGGCACATCTCTCGATACAGATCTACGTTCCAAGTGCTCCCCAGCAGAAGAGGAACGGGATAAACGGTTCCATCAATCGCCATATGCCCATGGGAGCATTCTTCACCGATGAGGATGGGAATGCCTAGTCTAGATTGCTCGATAGCATAACGTTGAATCAGATTAACCGCTTCTGCTCCTTCTTTCGCAGATAATCCGTTCTCTAGGGTCACGCCAGTCCACGGGTCTGCTCGAAGTACACCATAAAGGGAACCAATGCCCCCTTGTTTCACTTGCTTTTTGAATGACTCAGTCAGCTCGATGTTTCCCTCATTATTCGTGTAGGTCTGCCAGCCGAAGGGTTGAACAAGCTGTCCTACCTTTTCCTCAATCGTCATTATGCTTAGTAAGTGCTCTACCCGTTCAGCTGCAGATTTGCTGGTATCCTTATATATCATCATTCTGTAATCTCTCCAATCCAATCGAGTCATTCAACTACTGTTTTGACTACTCTTTGACTGCTCCCACCGTCAATCCTTGCACGAAATAACGCTGGAAGAATGGATAAGCGAATATAATCGGCAACGTTGCAAGCACAACCATCGCCATCCGCGACGTATCCTGTGGAATAGACTGCATCGCCGCTAGACTCATTGAACTGTTGGCCGAGTTTTGCTGGATAAACTGAATGCTTGATTCAATCCGCATCAGCATCGATTGCAGAGGAACCAGATTGGGGTTATCAATGTATAAGAGCGCATTAAACCAATCGTTCCAGTAGCCCAGTGTACTAAACAGTCCAATGGTCGCCAGACCTGGCAAGGATAACGGGATAACAATTTTCAAAAACGTATAGAATTCACCAGCACCATCAATTCGTGCTGACTCAATAACGGCATCCGGCACACTCGTAGAGTAGAATGTACGAAGAATCATAATATAGAAGGCATTCATCGCAAGCGGCAGTATAAGTGCCCATACGGTATCCTTTAGTCCAAGCAATTGGGATACAACCATATAGGTCGGGATCATCCCGCCGTTAAACAACATCGTCAGAATAGCAAAAATGGAGAAGAATCTCCGATAACGGAAGCTCTTACGTGAGATCGCATAAGCGTACAGAGACATGAGAATTAGACTGATGATCGTACCAAGCACGGTCACCAAAATAGTCACACCATAAGCACGTAGCAATGTGTCGCCACTCTGCCAGACAAACTGATAGGCCGCAAGGCTCCATTCTGCAGGAATCAGTCGATACCCGTCACGAGCCAGCACCTTCTCGTCCGTAAACGAGATAATAACGACAAAAATAAATGGAAATACACAGATCAGAGCGAATAGACCGGCAATGAGGTTCATCATCACGTTCCAGCCACTGGATACATGGTGGAAGTCGCGTTTTTTTACAAGTTGAGCTTGAGCCATAATGGTTCACTCCTTTCCTCGTCCTAGAATAAACTGCTGTCTTTATCGATTTTGCGAACGACATAGTTGGAGATGATGACAAGCACAAAGCCCACAACCGACTGATACAATCCCGCTGCTGTACTCATTCCAATCTCTCCGCTTGTTTTCAAGCCGCGATAGACATACGTATCAATAACATTCGTAACCGAGAAGAGTGTACCCGAGTCCCTTGGCACCTGATAGAACAGTCCAAAGTCGGCATAGAAGATGCGACCTACGGCCAGCAAGGTCATAATGGTAATGATCGGTGACAGCAATGGGATCGTAATGTTGCGAATCTGCTGCCATTTGTTCGCTCCATCAATCATGGCTGCTTCATACAGCGAACGATCAATCCCCAGAATAGATGCCAGATACACGATGCTGTTGTAACCAATGGTTTTCCATAATGCGACAAAAACCAGAATATACGGCCAATACTTCGCCTCGGAGTACCACTGAATCGGCTCCATGCCAAACCAACCAATAATCTGATTCAACATGCCTCGATCCATGCTCAGGAAGCTGAAGACGAAGTAACCAACGATAACCCAGGACAAAAAGTAGGGAAGGAACATCCCTGTTTGATATAACTTAGCTAACCGTTTGTTAACGAGCTCCGAGAGTAGAATGGCTAACCCTACTGCAAAAACCAGCCCTAAAAAAATAATGGCGATATTATAAAAGAGGGTATTTCGCGTAATCAGCCATGCGTCATTTGTACTGAATAGAAATTTGAAATTGTCCCAGCCTACCCATTCACTCTTCATCAGACTTGCCCAGAAGCCTTCGCGACTGACTCGATATTCCTTGAAAGCAGCCACCGTGCCCACGAGTGGCAGATAAGAGAAGAAGAAAAACCAGATGGCACCAGGCAGTACCATGAACAGCATGACTCGGTTTTTAATCAGATTTTTTAAAAATGTAGTCATTGTGGATATCCTCCTTCAAGCTCTGAATAAAAAAAGATCGGACGCAATTAGCAGCCGCCCGATCCTTACGAATTACGTTTACTTGTTTTCCGCTCTCCAGGCATCCAGTTGGCTTTGGGCTTCAGCCATTACCTTCTCCAGTCCGGCTTGATTGAATTTCTCAATCACCTGATCTAGATTGGTTGCCGGGTCTAGTGTGCCTGTCATCAAAGCTGCCCAATATTGCTCTTTCACGTTCTGTACAGCCGTAAGTTCGGCGGATACATTGCTTGCATCAAAGTTGAAGCTGAGGATTGGAGAATTCACACCTTCAGCATTAAACTTTTTGAACTCATCCCATTTGTTATCCGGGTCATTGCTGTTCAGATACAGCAGCATGTTATTCCCGAGGGAGTATGAAGGCATATCGTAGTTTTTCGATTCAGGCAGATTCTCCATGTGGGTGTCATCTACTTTTTTGTAATGAGTGCCCTCAATCCCGGAGTCAACCATATTGCGGAGAACCGGATCTGTATTCAGCAGGTTCAAGAATTCCATTGCTTTCTCTGGATATTCCGAGTTCGCTGAGATGGCCATAATCGATCCTTGTACCGATGTATTCGTAATAATTGCATCACTTGCTGGTGTGGAAACAACCGGATATCCATAGCTTGCAGACCATTGATTATCTGCCATCGGTTGTGTCTGTGCACGATCTAGGAACCAGTTGCCTGATGTGGTAAGGTCGTTCGTGGAGCCAGTTGTTGCCGCTTCTGGCGATACATAACCTGCCTTATAATATTTATTCATGGTAGTAAGTGCCTCTTGCATCTCAGGTGTTTCTAAGATATTCACAAGTTTGTAGTCGGTTGTATCCAGTTTGATTGCCATTGGAAGGTTCTGAATAACATAATCATATGGCACATATGGAACGTAGTTCTTATCCATGCCAAACGGTGTAACACTTGGCTCATTTTCCTTAATCGTTTTGAGCAGAGGCTCTAAACTGTCTAACGTACGAATACCGGACATATCCAGCTTGTATTTATCTAACAGCGTTTTGTTGAAACGCCATACCTCTTGCTGCGGCAGCTCTTTGTTGGCTGGAATACCGTAATTGTGTCCGTCTACCTTGGAGCCACTAAGGAAGGCTGGATCGATTGTATCCGTAAGCTCCTTACCGAATTCAGGAAGCAGTTCATCTAGTTCCATGAACGCACCTTTTCTCGCATTTAGGACATAATCGAATCCGCCAGAAGCAGTAAACAAGATATCCATTGGTTCACCAGACGCTACGTTAACCTGCATCTTCTGTGGATAATCACCCCAGTCAACCATCTTCATTGTCACTGTGGCATTAATCTTTTCTTTGGTGTACTTGCTAACTTCCTCCATCACTTTATTAACATCCTTTTGCGGTGTACCAATGGTGTACCAGATCAACTCGACCGAGTCATCTCCCGCTCCTCCGGATTCTGATGTCTCGTTGCTCCCCCCGCATGCACTAAGAACAAGCGTAACAGCCATTAACAATGCAAGAACGAGTGAGAAACGTTTTTTTGATTTACTCATTTTTATGACCCTCCCTTTTCGTGTTCCCTTCAGCATTACAAACTAACTACATTAACCTTATCGAATGAAAGCATTTACAAAAAGAAGATAAACTTAAGGTTTCGAGGTACAAATTAAAGAGAAACAGACTATATCATTCAATTTTTTCTTTTTTTAATAAAACGCTTACAAAAAAAGAGACATGCCAGGTAACATATGGCACCTAATTCTTTTCATGCCACTGTTTATCTGAATGTCTTTTTTATTCTGTCACTTCGCTCTTCAATCCTACATCATCCAAACACTTTAAAATCAGTCGGCGAAATACCCACATACTTGCGGAATTGTTTGTAGAAATATCCGGTCTCCCAATACCCTACATTCCGGGCGATCTCATGAACCTTCAGATTGGAATTGCGTAACTGCTCCTTCGCACGTTCAATCCGGTATTTATTGAGGTATTCAGCAAAAGTCTCACCTGTCTCCTTATGAAATAATTGCCCTAGATATACTGGATGCAAATGATAATGGGCTCCTAGCAGCTTCAGGGAGAGCTCGTCTGCGTAATGTTTGTCGATATGCTGAAGCACCTGATTCACGATCGGATTTTTCAAATCCTGTAACAAGGATTGAATGGTCTTTAGACCAACCTGCTGAATGGCTAACACCAGTTCATCAAAGGTAATGCTATCTAATACAAGACGAAGCCCCTCTTGATACATCGCCGTTTCATCCGAATGTTTAATCGCTTCTAGCTCCATTTTGAAACGAATAACAACTTCCAGTGCGGTATTCTGAAGCTCCCCTGGCGTGAGTCCATCACGGTGTTGTTCAAAATCTGTGCGAATGCGGTTAGCAAGCTGTTCGCCATTGCGGGACAGAATAAGCTTGGCATAATCCCTCCAATCAATAAAGAACGTAGCTGCCTGATTTCCACATTTGTCTAACACGGCATAATCAATAATTTTCAGATCGGGATAGATCATGACATACTGAAGTGCTGTCTTGGCATCTGCATAACTGGACGGTGCATGATATAATCCTTGCATCAATCGTCCCATCCCGATCCGCAGTGCAGGATGTGTTACCGAGATTGCTTCATATAATCCCTTTATCCTCTCCATCAACCTCTGTTCATCATCTCCATCAACATTGGCAACAATGACAATATCTCCATCGATATCATGAAACACGCTGAAATTAGGCTTGTTCCTTAGCAACTGCTCCACTTGTTCAAATACGACGTCTGAGGTGGGCTCTTGATCCTTATTGCGCAGGATGGCAACGGCAACATATGACGCTCCTAGCGAAATGTTCATAAACCGAGCACGTTCCTCAAATTCAGTATCTGCAATCTGTCCTGTTAACCAGCGGTGCAGAATATTGTCCTTCAGAATCTGGATACCATAGGCGTCATTATTTAATTTAGGTGAAACGGCACGATCTAGTTTGGAAGCCGTATTGGCCAGCGTCGATTCCAATTCTTCCACATTAATCGGTTTAAGTAGATAATTCTCAATGCCAAGTTTCATGCCTTCTTTTAAGTATTCGAATTCATTGAAACCACTTAGAATAATCACTTTAACCTCAGGTTGCAGTCGTCTTGCTTCGCGAATTAGATCTAAGCCATTCATCATGGGCATCGATATATCCGTAATGAGAATATCCACAGATTGAGAAGATAGTGCTTCGAGGGCTGCTTGCCCATTACCCGCATGATTCACGATCTCTAACCCAAATGAAGACCAGTCCACAATATCGTATAACCCTTCAATGATGAATGGCTCATCATCTACAATAAATACTTTATACATGTTACACACCCTTCCTTTCTGTATGTGGATAACGCACCGTGATTCGTGTCCCTTCTCCTAAAGTGCTCTCTATCGTAATTCCGAACTCGGGCCCATATAAGTAGCGCAACCGACTATGGACACTTCGCAGACCAAACATCTGACCTGACTCTTCAGGACGTTCTAACTCTTCCAAAATCTCTGTCAAACGTGAAGGCTCAATGCCCTTTCCGTTGTCTCTAACCTCTACCTGTACGATATCGCCCTTCTCTTGCACAATGATGGATAACCGATTGTCCGAGCGTTCTGTGCGAATTCCATGAACGACATAATTTTCAATAATCGGCTGTAGAGAAAGCTTGACCACGGGATACTGATAAAAAATAGAATCCATCTGGATTGTATAGATGAATATATCCTTGTAGCGGATACGAAATAACTCCAAATATAAACGGCAAGCCTCCATCTCATCTTTCAATGTGTAATTTTTCTTCTGTTGTACCAAGCTCTTGAACAGTACAGATAGACTGTAGATCATCTCACCCACATCTCTAGCCCCCTGAGATATGGCCCTCATTCGAATAACTTCAAGCGTATTATAGAGAAAATGCGGATTAATACGTGCCTGTAGCGCGACGAGCTCTGTCTCCTTCTGTTTGATCTCCGCTTTGTACACTCGTTCAATGTATAGGTTGAGCTCGTCCAACATATCGTTGAAGCTATGCGAAATTTGCCCAAGCTCATCATCCCTTGCATCAACAATACGTGCTTGCAAATTCCCGTATTTCACTTTTTGGGTGAAGCGAATAATCCGCCGGGTACGCTTCGCAAAGTTGATAATGAAAAATGCGGGAACGAGTACAGCGAACAAAAGACATACGACACTAATGGAGAAGATGGTATTTCGAATACCCGCATAGGCTTCAGCCATTTCTTCCACAGGAACCGTGCCAATAACGACATAACCCTGATCTGCCGAGACGAACTTATTGACATACATGTTCTGCTCTTTTTTCATTTCATCCATATCTGTCTGGTCAAACAGTGAATCAGCCATATTCACATAAGGGTACTTCTTTCCGTAATAATTATTGTTGGAGTCAAATAACACTGTGCCTTTGGCTGATAGCACCACGATGTCTCCCTTTAGATTGCTGTCATAATTATCGAGCGCATTACCGATTCCTTTTGAATCAAAGAACACAAGAAACTGCCCAAGATTGCGAAGCGTATGCGAGTCATTAATCGGAACACGAATGGCATACAGAGCAGGGTCCCATTGCTTAATCTCTTTACGAATCCATAGATTCGGGGCACTGATATTAGGCGTCTCCATCGCCATCACGTCAGGGATGTAAGAGTGAGCAGCATTGGTACTCAGCTTGCGGAACTGCTTGTTTTGATTAAAGACAGACAGATCCTGCTGCTCAGCACTGTATAACATCAGATGATTAATCTCTGCATTGCGATCCATGATATTCTGAAAATGCTTAAGCACATCTGCCGAATAATCATCTTGATTGGCGTAATAACCATTCGTTAAATGTTGAACATACTCCGCATATGTGTGGTTCATCAGGTAGGTGATATTGGTGGATAATGCCTCATTCTGATGCATGTCCCTCACCATGTTCTGCACTGCTTCAAATTGCTGATGAATGGTTCGATCCACATGCTCCATCGCGGCTTTCTGAATGGCCAGCTCCCGGCGAATAGTCGAATCAGATACAGATAGAAAGATAAGATAAGACAGCGTTATGATCGTAACAATTGAAATCATCGAGAAGATGAACAGCATTTTCATAAACATATTATTTTTGAAGAAATTATTGTAAACGCTAACAATTTTCAAGTCGCGAGTTCCCTCCGATGCTGTTTTTCTGTATTGAATTATATCATTCGCCTCCTGACATAGACCGAACACCTTGAACTTTTCTTTAATTTATACATGTGTTTCTTTAATTTCGCCCTATTTGAAAACGCTTTTATACACTATCGTTAACCAGTAAGTTTAGCTTTCTGTAAAAGAAAGCCTTACATTCATCCCACTTGAAGGAGGAACAGCATGACACGTAAAATCAAACCGAAAGGCTTCATGCCCAAAGTAACGTCCATGATGCTCACAACTGCACTTCTCGGACAGGTTCTAGCCTCGTCTGTGTATGCAGGAGACACGCTCCCTTATACTGGCGAAAGTGCCAAGGGGGTTAATCAGCCCTATCAGCATGGGTATACCGCTGCTCAGATTCTGAACTGGACACCCGAAAGTGATATCTATGGAGAACTACTTCGTGCCCATGTTCCCTTGCAACCGCGTAATGAGGCATTTGCTGCCACACAAGCTTATCCCGAGCTTAATCCAGACACCCAACTATTCACGATGAGTGGTGATTATGGTAATGCCTTCTTTGATAGCACGCCATATACCAACGAATTCAGTCAATACCTCTTTAATTATTGGCAGTATACGGACTACTACAGCTACTGGCACGGCATGGCGTCAGCTGGAGTTCCTGAAGAGTTGTACGACCCAAGCAAGGAATGGACGGAAAAGTATTTTGAATTTGGCATTCTGAACATTCCCAACCCAGCGTACACCAACGCAGCTCACAAGAATGGCGTGAAGTCCATTGCTAACATCTTTTTCTCCGATAATGACCGCGGCCCTCAGACTTATAAACAAATGCTCATCCAAGACGAAAACGGTAACTTCCCTGTAGCTGAGAAATTAGCCGAGATGGCGGAATACTATAACTATGACGGATATTTCTTCAATCAGGAGGAGGTTGCCCGTGGTGTAGCTCCAGAGGATATCCCATCGTACAAAAAATTCATGAAGTATCTTAGAGATCAAGGTTTATATGTGCAGTGGTACGATTCCACTATTAATACAACCGGCAAAATTCAATATCAGAACGAGTTTAACGGACTCAACAGTCCCTTTGTCCAAGATTCGATTCTAGGTAGAGTCTCTGATTCAATCTTTTTGAATTATGTGTGGAACCACAATATGCTTCGCGATTCACGAGACCATGCCATCAGCCTAGGACTTGATCCACTAGAAACGGTATTCGCTGGTGTTGAAGGTGGGCATGACAAGTTTGGACGCTGGAAGCAATCCTATGATCTACGTAACAACTTGGATGAGAACGGCCAACCGATGAACAGCATTGCAACCTTAGGTGCAGACTTCACCCATAATGCTCTAGATGAGGAGATGGGTGACGGTAGCACCAATCATCGGGCAGAGGATGAGTACCAATGGATGACCTTTGTTCGTGATCGTGCTTGGTGGTCTGGTCCGAATCAGGATCCTACGAATGCACGGCGCAACGCCACAGCTAACCTTTCAGATGTGTATGCATCTGGTGCCAACTGGGATGGTATTGCCGCATACCTTACCGAGCGCTCCGTCATTGAAGGCTCCAACTTTGCAACCAACTTCAATACTGGGCATGGCCTACAGTATTATCTGAATGGTGCTGTATCCAATGATAAAGAATGGTCCAACATCAACATTCAGGACATTCCTGTCACCTGGCAATGGTGGATGGAAAGCCAAGGCAGCAAACTCAGTGTAGATTTCGACTATGGTCCAACCTATGAAAAAGGCACTAGATATAACTATGACACCATTGGCGCATTCCAAGGTGGCAGCTCTCTTGTTGTAAATGGTACACTCAGCGCAGACAACTTCCTTCGATTGTATAAGACTGATCTGTCCGTCAACGCGCAATCGAAACTGGACTTAACATATAACAAGCCGTCTACTGATGATGCTTCCTCTCTACGCGTAGGACTAATCTTCCAAGACGCACCCGAGAACGTAGTCTACGTTAATGTCCCTCATTCGGGGAAACGTACAGCAGGCTGGGAGACTGTTTCACTGGATTTAAATGCATATCAAGGTAAGACGATTGCCGCTTTTGGACTTTCCTTTGATCCGAACCATACAACCATTGAAAATTATCAGATGAACATTGGTCAGATCCGGATAACTGACGGTTCAGCGATTGTACCCGACGCTCCCAATGGATTCCATATTACCAAAGCGCTAACCAATACCGATGAACTGGTCGTCGCATGGGATATGAAGGACTATTCAGAGGTCAAGCAATATAATATATATGAAAATGGTGCATTTGTTGGCGGTGCTTATGATTCCACGTTTTACATTAAATCACTTCAACAGCGGTCTGGTGAACTATCCATACGAGCTGTAGGGGCAGACGGTACCGAGAGTGAAGAAGCCGTTCTACCTTATAATTTAAATACTGCAGTTCAAGATATTGACGTGAAGTTCCAGTCGAATGGTGATGCTATCGTTAGCTGGAAGAAACCTAAGAAATCTAAAGGTAATGATTCCATCCAGCTTACACTGGAAACGGAATATACCAATGAACCTTTTACTAAGACACTCCAAATTAAAAATAGCAAACCGTCCGCCAAACTGACAGGACTTCCGACCAATGGTGAACATTACGTATTAAATATCGCCGTTGGTGATCATGCTCCGGTAACCTATACTGGTAAACTGGCAGATCTCCAAGTTACCCCATACCCCAAAGATAAGGTTACAGTAAAAGAAGGAAAATACACACTTGCCTTGCCTGATCTGGAGGACTGGTACAAAATCTATGTGTATGAAAATGGAATAGCACGCGAATTTGGTGTCACTTATGTTACACAGAAGTTCCCGTATATCATTCGGGGCAGAACGAAGCTGAGTGAACTGACCTTCACACCAGCATCCAGTAATAGCTCATTGAAGCTGGTTATCGAAGATTACGCAGGCAATCAGGCGACAACGATTCTGAGGTAACATTGATCAGGATCGTCTGAGATATTGTTTGAACACCTTGTAATATAACGTGAGAAAACATACAGCCCTTCACTTCGATCAGGAAGTTGAAGGGCTGTATGTTGTGCTCTTATAATAGGCGGTTCCTCTCAGGAAGAAGCTGTCTTTAGAATATCCTGCTATGAAGTGCCTTTTTGTTTATTCGCCTGCATCTGCTGAGCGAACCTCATCATCTCTTCAAATTCTTCCTCAGACACGGCATCGCCGTCGGCTGTCATATCTTGCACAATCGGAATTTCCGGCTTGGCTTTGGCTCCTTTGCCGTATGTACGGGTACGGGTTCCTGCTGCACCAGAAGCCTGCTTGCCTTTCACCTTCGACTGATCGCGAATATATTGAACCGCCTTCTCGTACGAATTCACTTGCTTCAGCAGCATGTTGGACGCGATGGCCTCAACAAAATTACGGTTGATCCGTTGCTCACCGCCAGAGACAAGAAGCTGCATCAAGTAATGAATCAGTACATTAATGACTTCTCCTGGCAACTTGTAGCTTAGATCGATTTTCTCAAAAATATCAACTAGATTATCCGGTACTGCTCCAGGAAAAAATGTCTGAAGAAGTCGTGTATATGGTTCGTTACGCAACATCATATTATATTGGTGAATGTCACATTTGGTTGCGAATTGTGGAGGGACTTCAACGTAATACTCCATCTGCACCACATGCTCTACAGGTGGCTCCTCCGAATCACTCTGTTGCTCTGGTTCATCCAGATGCTGGCGAAGTGCAACGACCTTCGCTGCCTGCACAGTCTGCTGTTCCTGACGTTTCTTCGTCTGTCTGAACTGTAAGCTCGCCCTATGCTGAAGATCATCTAGAAGCAGTTGTCCCTGAGGACTGAAGATATCATCTTCATCCAATAAACGGCATACATCCTGCACACTGAGACTAAACTTGTTCACAACATAATTCACGATGCCAAGCTGTTCATGATCGAATCTCAGTTTCTCCACATGACGCCGATTCACAGATTCGCGTGGAAAACGTAAAATAATGTCGGCATAATTCAAGCTGTTCTCTTCTGCAGCAAGGGTTGTCCCGCTACGCTGAGCCGAAGTAGATACTTCGGACAAGGCTTGCTCCAACTCATAATCAATGACATGAGTATTGAGTTCAAATATATCGTAAAAAGGTACGGAAATATTCTCTTTATTCGCTGCCGGATAAGGCGCATCGCCATTCTCTACTGCCGAGAATCCAGAACGTAGGGAAAGCACAGCAAACTTGCCAATTTTGTCACGAAGCAGCAGTGTCAAATGCTGTGTACGGAAAAATTCCGAGGGCGACAGTGGTGGCTGCAGCTCATATTCATAAATGTAATCATCATTTTCCGGAATATATAAACGCGAGGTCTGAAGCAGACCTACAGCTTCCAATTTGGAAGCTTGTTCGATCAAATATTTACGCCCCTTCTCACTGGGCTCAAGCCCGAGCGTCATGAACAATCTTCGTTGTTGTTCAAGCGGGGAATAGCCAACCTGTTCACCGGGAAGATGCTGAAATAACAGTCGATACAAGCCAACCGCAAAGGCACCTACCATAGGCTGGTACGCTCCGGTAAGCATACGGTCATCCAGGGCACTAAGTCCAAACTCCCTGTATACGCAGTATCGATGATGTTCAGTATAATGCAGCAAATTCTTCATGCGCATGGCTTGATCTCCTTCTCCCCAAAAGTCATGTTCAAATATATGTTCAAAAGCGAATCTTTTGAATAGCCTCCAAAAGTGTGTTTATCTATTCTATCACAAATATAGAATGATCAAATGTTCAAAAACAGGTAAAAAACGAACCCGTTCTCGCTCCGTTTCGTCCTACGTCGACATCATTCACGTTTTCGTAGAGTTGCTAGAATACTATATAAATATGATACTGACAACACAAGTGAACATCTTGAGAACATACTCTTATATGTATATGAAGCTTTCTTTCTTCACTATTCCACTTTTTAGCCAAGCCAAAAAGCCCTTCCTTTCGCCCACGTAAGCGGTTACGATAAAGGTCAGAGCTTCTCATCTACATCCGTATGCAACGCCTCTTGATCATCTCTTAGAACAACATGTCTTAGAACATTTTGTACCCGCCTAGACGGAGTTTACGTATGGTCCAACCGCTGATGACGGCTCCAGCAAGACCAGCCACACCTGTGAGATAATCTACGATCTGAAATGATCCTAGATGTGACGTAAGCGGCACAGTCTGATCCCATAACGAATACACGACTATAGGCAGAATGACGATCACAAACAAGTATGAGGGAAACCAGGTTGTCTTCATCAACATATTCAGAATGAAACCGATCCCGAACATCATTACGAAAAATAATACCATTAATACCAGCACAGGTATAAACTGCATCGGGTGACGTTCACCTCATCTTTCGACCGACTCGTGTTACTGTCTAACTCGTAGTTAGTTTACCGTAAAAAATGTGGCGAAGCAACGAACTTTCTGGACAAATTTTCCTATCTTCACGTTCTGTTCATTTGCCCTTCTGCTTCTTGTTGGGATACAATGTAAACGATTAAGAAATTAACCATCCCTTATTGTGCGTGTTCAAAGCTGACTTTTGAATAACCTCTTATAGGGATTTGGAAATATATTCTGCAGGAGGAACAATACCCATGAACGAAGCAGCATCAACTCTGGAGGGCTGGTACGCCCTGCATGATTTCAGATCTATTAACTGGGCCGCTTGGAAAGCAGCCGACGACGAGGAGCGCGCTGTCGCTCTGGACGAGCTTCAAGAATTTTGGAAAGAATGGAAAGAGGTCGAGGACTCATCCAAAGGAAGCACCGTCGTGTATACCGTTGTTGGACAAAAAGCTGACCTGGTCATGATGCACCTACGTGAGACGCTGGAAGACCTGAAGGCGGTTGAAAATGCGTTCAACAAAACGATGTTCGCTCAATATACGACCAAATCTTATTCCTATGTCAGCGTAGTTGAGCTTAGTAACTACCTCGGCAAGGAAGGCGAAGATCCAATGCAGAACCCAGAGATCATCGCTCGCCTGAAACCTGTCCTGCCACAACGCCAATATATATGCTTCTATCCAATGAACAAAAAACGCGAGTTGAATGATAACTGGTATATGCTGTCCATGGATGAGCGCCGTACGATGATGCGCAGTCACGGCATGATTGGTCGCAGCTATGCGGGCAAAGTTAAACAAATTATTACCGGTTCTGTCGGATTCGACGATTGGGAATGGGGCGTTACCCTGTTTGCGGACGATGCATTGCAATTCAAGAAACTCGTTTACGAGATGCGTTTTGATGAAGTAAGTGCTCGTTATGGGGAATTCGGCTCCTTCTATGTCGGTAGTCTGCTGAATGAGTCATCACTGGAAGATATGTTGAAACTGTAAAATACACAAAGCACCGCGAAGCCATCCTTCATCAGAATGGAACGCGGTGCTTTTATTTCTTACTCGTAACGGTTGTAAGCTACACTATTCAATCCTCATCATCAACCGCTTTCAATGACTCCAGAAACTCAGCCGTTGCACGATCTCGGTCTCGGCTCTTCTCCTTCAGGCGCTCGATTGCAGGCAGTATAAGAATATCTACTTCTTTTTGCACGATATAGGCTAGATCATACTGATTCTGATCCTCCAGATACCCCCCAACCTGCATTAAGGCGTTATACCGATCCAGCTCATCCCTTGTTAATAGCCCTCGAACTTGAACACTGCAATGTCTCATCCAAAGAACCGCCCTTTCTTCAGAACCAGGGGAATGCCACCAATGATAAACAAATACCGGAGATCAACCAGTTTCTTCAGCTGTGCTGCTTTCCAGCCTTTATATTTCTTTCCGCCCACAACAGCGATTGCTTCACCTTTTCCTAAGGATGCCACCGTACCTTTGCTCGTAAATACAAAAGGCTGCCGCTCTTTTTTGCGAATGGTTGCAACGACATTGATCGCACAGTTCACTCCTTGTTGCATTGCAATCTGAGCTGTCGGAGGATAAGGACGCCCTTCCTCGTTGAATACAAGTGAGTTGTCACCAATCACATACACATCCTCATGACCAGGTGCACGCAGATATTCATCCACCTTCACCCGTCCACGCATAACTTCAAGACCTGCCTGCTCCAACAATGCATTCCCTCGAATACCACCCGTCCAAACGACGGTAGCAGCATCGATCTTTTCCCCTTCGCCGACAATAACTCCGTCAGGTAGACACTGTTTGATCGGAACGCCGATCTTGAAGGTAACTCCTTTTTTCTTCAGCACGTTCATTGCATGTTCAACAAGTTCTGGATCGAAGCCTGGTAGAGCTGAAGGCGCTGCTTCCACATTATAAATGTGTACATTTTTGGGATTCACGTCGAATTCTTTGCACAACTTAGGGATACGATCCGCAAGCTCAGCTACGAATTCAACACCACTGAAGCCTGCCCCACCTACAACGAAGTTGATTCGATTACGTTTGTTGTCATTTTTGTACATGGCAAATTGATATTCAATATGCTCACGAATCAATCTGACCGAGTTAATGCTGCGAATAGTCATTGCATGATCCAGCATACCTGGAATGCCAAACGTCTCCGGTTCACCGCCTAAACCAATAATGAGGTAATCATAGGATAATGTACCATCCTCCAAAATGATTTTGCGATCCTGTAAACGAATCTCTTTCACATTCGATTTGACCAAATCAATTTTGAATTCATCAATCAGCTTCGAAATGGAGACCCTTGCGTGTTCAATTGTATCTGTACCGGCTGCCGGCATATGTAGATGTGTAGTTATATAGTGATAATCATGCCGATTCACTAATGTGACGTCGGCCTCGTTATAATTTAATTCTTTCTGAAGCCTTTGGGCTGTCAGGATTCCGCCATAACCCGCGCCAAGGATGACGATTTTGGGAATACTGCTCATGTCTTTACCCCTTCCGGTTTCGCTCGCATCAGCCATTCGTGTGGATCATTACAACATGCATTTAATTAAAAATATGGATGAGGTCTTATCCATTATGACGACAAATGTTAACTTCGCGAATTTATTTGAATTTTTACTCCAGCATTCTACAACAATTTATATTGTCATGCGAAAATTGTATTTTAAATGGAAGAACCACTCATGGAGCTCCACAAAATTGTGAAATTATACACAAGATTCAACATGTTGTACTTATTCTTCAACCCACAAAAAAAGAAGATTTATATTAGACAAAAAAACACATAGTACAGGTCAAGGATATCTGTATTTCTGGTAAAGATCAAGGGTTTTTTTGTTATTTTTCATAACCTTTCATTTCCAATTTCACCCTATTCTCATGTGATCTTCATCATTTCTTCTCAGATTAGTGATGCAGCTAACTTTGCAACCCAGAATACACCGTTTATAATAGGAAAGACAGTTCGGTACCTACGCTGGTTACAATATGTATCGTGCATATTTCTTCCTGCTAACTACCTATTAAAATACGAAAGGTGTTGTTGATTGTTGACTGCACAAACTAACGGTCATGAAATGACTGATTTACTTATTATTGGTGGCGGCCCTGCAGGACTATTCGCCGCATTTTATGGTGGAATGCGGCAAGCTTCCGTTACTCTGGTTGAAAGTATGCCCCAGCTGGGTGGACAACTTGCAGCTTTGTATCCGGAAAAATATATCTATGATGTGGCTGGATTCCCGAAAGTCACTGCTCAAGAACTCGTAAACAACCTGATTGAGCAAATGAGTCACTTCAACCCGAATATCCGCCTTGAAGAAAAAGTGGTATCCGTGGAGAAAAAAGAAGAACAGCATTTCATCGTAAAGACCGATGAGAATGAATATCATGCCAAAGCTGTTATCATTACAGCGGGTGTAGGTGCATTTGAACCACGTCGTTTGGAGCTTGAAGGTGCAGCGAAGTTCGAAAAAACGAACCTGCACTACTTCATCAGCGATCTTAATGCCTTTGCTGGCAAAAAAGTACTCATCAGTGGTGGTGGAGACTCCGCTGTAGACTGGGCACTTATGCTCGAGCCGATCGCAGAGCAAGTAACTCTGATCCATCGTCGTGATAAATTCCGCGCACACGAGCACAGTGTAGAGAACCTCATGAACTCTAAGGTTAATGTGGTTACACCTACCGAGATCACTGAGCTTCACGGGGATGAAACGATCACTAAGGTTACGCTTGCTCATGTCAAAACGAAGGAAACTCAAGAAATCGAAGTAGATGACGTCATCGTCAATTTCGGTTTTGTGTCCTCCCTCGGTCCAATCGCAGAGTGGGGTATCGAGATTGATAGCAACTCCATCGTTGTTGACTCACGGATGGAAACATCAATCCCAGGTATCTTCGCAGCCGGCGATATCACAACGTACCCTGGTAAGCTTAAACTGATTGCCGTAGGATTTGGTGAAGCGCCAACAGCAGTCAACAACGCCAAGGTATACTTCGATCCAGATGCTAAATTGTCCCCAGGACATAGCAGTAACATGAAACGCTAATCCGTTCGGACAGACCAAATAAATCAAGTTAAAAAAGGATCGTTATCCTTACTGAGAAGCACTAGGGTAATTGCAGACTACTTGAATAACATAAAAGCTACAAAAAAGGGTATCTTACTCCTGAACACTACATATTCAGGAGGGATACCCTTGTCTTATATATGCCCGCTGTGTAACGGTCTGGTTGTACCCGAGCAGGCTTGTCCCCACTGCCTTCAGGGACTATCAGAATGCGGCAAATTAAACGACTACACCGGACCATATAGTCCTTATGCGACTTCAATTACTTCCAGCACTTCAGATGAAGAAGGAAGCAGTTGCATTCATCTCATGTACTGTCACCACTGTCAGACAGGCACTATACAGCCTGTCGCAATGTGGGACATGTCCGGAAACCTGTAAACATTGCCTGCAATGAGGATCTCTAGTGAAGAATGGCAGATACGTCAGTACCCAGTTTGCGCTTATGAATTTCTGCCAAAAGCAGCGCGATGAAATCTCTCTCGAGATCAAGTTCAATCGCCTTATGGTAGGAATCCAACAACATCTCATCGGATAACATAGCCATTTCCCGCCACAACCTTTCCTTTATTTTCCTCAAAACTATCATATCAGAGATTCATATAGAGAACAAGCGTTCTGTTATCCACAAGGTTTTGTGGAAATCCTGTGCATAGTTTGTTGATAAATGGTAAAAATGTTGATTAAACAACGTGTATAATGTGGATAGTATTTATGCACAGGATTCGTCCGTTTCTACCAGAACGTTTAACATCGAATTTTTTTGGCAATAATTCATAGTTTCAGGAGTAGTTGCGTGTACTTTACCCGAAGTGATGTCATTTCAAACGTTTTCTCACAGTTTTATCTACTAATATTATCGGATTCACATTTGGATTTATTTAGTGTTTTTCACAATTCACTGGGGTCTGGTATTCACTTCAAGAATCCATATCTTTCCGCTGTAATCTAGACCGTAATCAAACCCAAGCTGTCCTACCCCTGGAAATTGAACTTCCATAATACGTGTACATGTGAGGGTTAAAGCACGCATTTCACGACGTTTATGTCTGCTCGAGATATGAGGGAGTGACATCTGTAGTGCTCTTCTGCCAGACAGCATGGTTCCTCCCTTGCTTATATTGGTAACGCACAGCCCTGGACGAGCCAAACGTCCCACTACTGCTCGGAAAACCCAACCTCGTTCAGTCTTAACTACTTTCACCCTGTAATCTACAGGTCTACCTTGAATCGTAGCTAAATGGATTCCTTGTTGAATCAAGTATCTGCGTTTAGCTTTTACTCGCATTAGAGAACGATACATCTGACCGTAGTTGGTAAATGATCTTGTTACTTTCATATGGGTATAACGATAACTTCCTCCGCTTGTGGATACTCTGATTACACCGTAACCTCCTCCACCCACAATCGGTTTAATATATACCATGCCATAACGGCCAAGCATAAGTTGTAGATTTCTTGCATTGAACGCCATCGTCTGTGGAATATGAACGGCTGCTACTGGATATTTCAATAGGGCTGCTGTCTTTAGCCACTTGCTCGCAAGTTGTCTCGACATCGACTGATCTCCTTTCCTGTGCCATGGTTCTTCTTTATACATACTCAACAGGAGACCTCTTTTCTTGGATGTCTGTCCAAGGCTAAGGCCCCTTTTGTAGTGAAAAAGTCTATAGGCTTGTTCAAGGAAACGGACAGACGCCCGGGTTGCTTTTCAAACGCTTCAATCTGTCGTATGCTACTAAAGAATGGTTTAGCAAGGCTTAAATATGAGGGTCTAAGGAGCGTTCAGAAGAAAATGGAGTCATTTTTCGAATCACTATACGGCGTAGCCTATGTTGCAATGTCCATCGTTCTGGTAGCTGTAACTATACTGCTGTTTGTAACAGGCATTCGACTGTTTATGAAGAAACGTAACCGCGGCTTTGCCCTAAGCTGTATTCTATTTGCTTGTTTTATCGTCTTCATCATTGTTGTCATGCTAACTACGCCCTTCTCCGCCACGCCTCCAGGCTCACCGGAAGCTTTGGCAGCACTGCTTCATTTCGGGTAGATCACCTCTAAATAGAGGTTGTTCAAAAATTCTAGCAACCAACCTTTTTGAACACAAACTGATAGAAGGAGATGCATATGAAAGAAAACGAAACGCTTGGCATTATCGATATTGGCTCGAACTCAATCCGTCTTGTCATCTACGAACTGGATCAAGATGGAGCATACCGGAATATCCATGAAGATAAATATGCTGCTCGCCTGAGCAATGCAGTTGAAGCAAACGGACAGATTCATCGTCCTTCATTGGATAAGGCTATTACCGTTTTGAAGCAATTCAAGGCGAAATGTGAAGCATTCCAAACTAATCGTATCCGCGCCGCGGCTACCGCAGCTATTCGTAATGCTACGAATGCTCAAGAGATTATCGGGTGGATCGAACAGGAAACAGGACTTGAAGTTGAATGTGTATCCGGAGATCAAGAGGCCTATTATGGATTCCTTGGGGTCATCCAGTCCATTGATCTGGCTGATGGTTATGTCGTGGATATTGGCGGCGGCAGTACAGAGATCACAGTATTTCGAGACAGAAAAAGACTACATAGCATCTCCCTTCCCATCGGTGCTGTTAATTCCTATGCACGCTATGGTGGCGAGGATACTTGGTCAAACGATCATATTGAGGCACTATGTAATCAAGTTGCTGAGGCACTAAGCGAACATGATTGGGTCAGACAGCATCCTGGACTTCCCTTAATCGGTCTTGGTGGCACCATGCGTACCTTGGCCAAAATTGAGCAAAAGCGAACGCAATATTCGTTGCCTGTAAGCCATCACTACGAGATCAGCGCTGCTTCTATGGATAACATGTGCAAATCCCTGCCTCATCTCACTTCAGCACAGCGCAAAAAGGTACCGGGTCTAGCCAAGGATCGAGCAGATATCATCGTTCCAGGCATTCTTATTCTACGTACGGTCTTCGATATGATCCAAGGGGATCATTATGTGGTTAGTGGAGCAGGCTTGCGTGACGGAATCCTTCGAGATTTGATGTCACCGCTATGTCCTGAAGCACCTAATGCACTAGAAATCAGCGTTCGTAATTTCATCCATTTTGGCCCCCCGGTTCCTGAGAAGCATCTGAAACGCGTGCATCAGGATGCGGTTGTTCTATACCGTGCATTAAAGGGTGAAGCTCCAGAACCAGCGGATGCACGGATTCTATATACAGCCTCCATGCTGCATGGCGCAGGTAAGCAGATCAATTATTTCCGGTATACCCAGCACTCCTCCTATTGGATTATGAATGCAGGGATTTACGGACTTTCTCACCGAGAGACGGTGCTGACTGCAATTGCAGCTGATTACCACCCCAAAAAAAGAACGCCCCAATTGCTGAATAAGCATAAGGACATTCTAAATGATTCAGATGAGCGTCATGCCCATCGACTCGGCTCGATTTTACGTGCCTCGGAAGCCATTAATCGCTCAGAGAGTATCTCTGCTGTTACGGCCACGACAAAAAACGGCTCGCTGCAGATGCATTTCATCTGTGCAGCAGAGCCGTTAATGGAACTTAGCGGTCTAGAAGATGCCCTCAAAGATCTGGAAGAGGCTTGGGGAGTTACGTCAGTATACTCCATTCAGCAGGCTTCCAAGGAATAATACCCATTGCCTCCGTCTGACTTCTCAGCGGGGGTTTTTCGTTTTTTACAAATACATAGTTACCGCCAGGCATAAGCTCTCTAGCCTTGACGTTATCGTTAAGAGATAAGTTCAGAATGTCGACCAGCATTCGCTTCAGTTCAGGATCAAACACCGGACACATCAATTCAATTCTACGTTGCAGATTTCGTGTCATCCAATCCGCACTGGAGAGAAATACATCCGGGTTGCCGGCGTTCTCAAAATAGAACAACCTTGAATGCTCCAGGAAACGATCTACAATACTGATCACGCGAATATTCTCACTCAATCCCTCTACCCCAGGGCGTAAACAACATACGCCGCGCACAATGAGGTCAATCTGCACACCAGCTTGAGATGCAATATACAACTCATCAATCATATCCTGGTGAGAAAGTGAGTTGATTTTGGCAATGATTCGAGCCTTGCGCCCTTGCTGAGCATGTTCTCTCTCTCGGCGAATCAGAGCAAAGAGCTCATCCTTCATGCCGTCCGGCGCCACTCTAAATGCTTGTAATGCCTTAGGTCCAGAATATCCCGTAATTTCATTAAATAGTCCTGACGCATCCTCACCAATGATCGGATTGGATGTGAACAGCCCTACATCTGTATATACTTTGGCGGTACTCTCGTTATAGTTACCTGTTCCAACGTGAACATAACGTCGTACGCCATGTTGTTCTCTTCGTACCACAAGAATAATTTTGGCATGGGTCTTCAAACCAACTAGTCCATAGACGACGTGACACCCTGCCTTCTCCAGCTTACGAGCCCAAGCAATGTTACGTTCTTCATCGAAGCGAGCCTTCAACTCTACAACGACCGTAACCTGCTTTCCACTCTCTGCCGCCAAAGCTAGCGCTGGTATTAAGCGAGAATCACCGTTAACCCGATATAATGTCATTTTGATCGCCATTACTTTTGGATCTTCCGAAGCTTCCAATATAAAGTCGGTAACAGGCTCAAACGATTCATAGGGATGATGAACAAGTACATCCCGTCTACGCAATAATTCAAAATGGCTTTCACGTGGAAGGAACTCAGGCGGATACACCGGTTTGACAGGGCTATATTTCAGATGAGTAAATCCTTCCAAACTATCCACAAATCCAGCCAGGAAACTTAGGTCTAGTGGTCCATCAATCTCGTATACCGGATCTTGGATCTCGAATTCTTCCTGCAACTCATCCAGGGCATCTTGTCTAAAATCCTTGCAGACTTCCAGTCGTACTGGTGATCCCCGGCGTCTACGACGCAGTTCTTTCTCAATCGCTTCAAGTAAATCTTCAGCCTCTTCTTCATTAATGGATAAATCCGCATTACGAGTTACCCGGAACTCTTGTACAGCAAGCGGTACATATCCGCTGAAGAGCGTATGAATATGATGCTTGATTAGATCTTCAATCAGAATGAACGTTTTCTTTTTACTATTGGCTCGAAGTGGAATAGGCACAACCCGTGGCAGATTAGAAGGCACCTGAACAATCGCCAAGAACGGCTCGTCCTCTTGCTCCCCTTCCTTCTGCAACATCACGGACAGATATACCGATTTATTGTGTACCAATGGAAATGGACGACTCTGGTCAATTGCCATAGGGGTTAATACAGGAAAAATAATCTCGTGATAATACTGATCCATCGCACGCTGCTGCGTCGCATTCAAATCAATATATTCTTGTAAAACGACACCCTTTTTGGCGAGGAGACGAATGAGCTCCCGATAGGTTTTATACTGCTCGGTAACCATCGCTCCAGTTCGTTTAATCAGTCTTCGATATAAACCAGCAGGGGTATACCCCGAGAAATCTTTTTGCGTAAATCCAGCTTTGATCTTTTCTTTGGTCTCTGCTACCCTTACACTCATGAACTCGTCCAGATTGCTAGCGACAATACCGAGAAATCTTAAACGCTCCAATAAAGGAGTTGTCTGATCTTGAGCCTCTTGAAGTACACGTCGATTGAATTCGACCCAACTTAAATCACGGTTAACATAGTTGCCTGTTTTGATATCTCTATGCATGAATGCCCCTCCGAATATGTTGCATATCAATCCTTGGTTAGATGTTCTTCACTAATTGTACTATCCGTGATTGGATATAAGCGTCAGCGCAATGTAAATGCAGTGTAAAATTTATGTAAATGATACCTGATTAACCGAACTTTTTCCATCCCTTTACAAAGATCAGCAGACAGAGTAAAGTGATGTACAGTGTGAAATAGGTCGGCAACTGTCCTCTTATAAATAAGCATATCTTAAAGGAGTATATAATGAAATCGAACAAACCAAGAACGTTACAAAAAAATATAGAATTTTTCACTGCAGCCCTCTCCCAATGTGTCGTAACAGCATGGCAGGAGGATCCAGCAGGCGTATACTGTGAGGTTGGCCGGGGAATCGTCGAACGCATCGGTGAAGAGAGCGTACGTATTCGCAATGATAATGGTACGAAGAGTCATTATGCGCGCGATATTACGATGTTCCAAACGGAGAAATAAAGCTTCGTTGAATGAGTTACCACTGCATTGCTAATGGTGTCATTAGGCACCTTCGTGAGCCATAGCAGATATTTGTAATTTCTCCTAAAAAAAGATGATAAAAAGACTAGCTTTCCGAAACAAAGTGTTGTATACTCTTGCCACAAGGAAAGGAGGTGCGTCAACATTTCTAATCACATGTTGAACGTGTCCCTTACCCGATCCACTAGCTCAAAATAAAAGAGCCTAGTTGGAGGCGCGGGATACGGATCAATGTTTCAAAAAGCGCCACGGGTAGAAAAGCCGTCTTCGGACGGCTTTTTGTTTGCCTTTTTTTCGTAGAAAAGTTGAGAAAACAACCAAAATATTGGAAATAAACCCTATAGTTTAACAATCCACCCCCACTATAATTAGGACGTATCTTAGATACCCAATACAAGGAGGGATTTTGTAATGTTTAAATTTGTAAGGGGTTTCAAAAAATCCATTGCTTTGGCTTTTGTGCTGTTGTTCACCTCCATTATGCTGCCTCCTGGTCAGCAAGTTAGCGCGGCACCTAGTTTTGCCAAAGGTGCGGACATTAGTTGGGTTCCCGGGATGGAAGCCCAAGGTTACAAATGGAAAGATAAGAACGGTGTTCAGCGAGACATCATTGATATTTTGAAAAAAGATTATCAGATCAATTCGGTTCGCATCCGCGTATTCGTTAATCCTTCAAATGATTATGGTAACGGTTACATGAATAAGGATCGTGCTGCTTCTCTGGCGCAACGTGCCAAAAATGCAGGCATGAGCGTAATGTTGACGCTACACTACAGTGATTCTTGGGCAGACCCGGGCAAACAGACCAAACCGGCTGCGTGGAAAAACTATACCTTCCAACAGCTGATGGACGCTGTCTGGAATCATACACGCGATGTAATGACTACGATGCAAAGTAAGGGCGTGACTCCTGACTGGGTACAGATCGGTAATGAAACGAATAACGGTATGTTATGGGAGGATGGCAAAGCCTCCAACAATATGAAAAACTACGCATGGCTTGTGAATACAGGTCATAACGCTGTAAAGTCCATTAGCAGCGGCACCAAAACAGTGGTTCATCTCGCCAATGGGGACGATAATAATCTGTATGTATGGAATATTGGAGGTCTGATCAGCAACGGTGCTAATTTTGACATGATTGCTATGTCCCTGTACCCTTCTCCATCCGGATGGAATACTGCAGTAACCAATACGATAAACAATGCCAAAAATCTGATTACTCGTTATGGTAAGGAGATCATGATCTCCGAAATCGGTATGGATAACAATCAACCGGCAATTGGAAAGAGTTTGGTGGCATCGATGAAAAATCAAATTCGTAATTTACCGAATGGCAAAGGTAAAGGTGTGTTCTACTGGGAGCCTCAGGCCACACCAGGTTATAACAGTGGCTACGGCAAAGGCGCTTGGCAGGCTAATGGTGTGCCAACCATAATCATGGAAGGGTTTATCGACTAAGCCACGGGAGCAGAAGTAGGGTTTGAGTAGCATGGTGGCGTTCCGGGGACGGATCGTTCTTTCGATCGCTGGTTGTCCCCCGATTTCTTGAATTCCCCTCGTAAGGGGGAAATCCGGCGACAAACGCGACCGCTCCGCTTCTCCAGAATCAATTCCGTCCCCTCCACTACGTTGCTGCTCATGGCTACTTCTGCAATCCATGTTGAGTCGATTATTGGAGTAGTAGGGTAGATCTGGAGCAGCTTGGTGGACGTTTCGGGGATGGATTGTTCTTCCGATCGCTGGTTGTCTCCGGATTTCTTGGATTCCCCTCGTAAGGGGGAAATCCGGGAACAAACGCGACCGCTCCGCTTCTCCAGAATCAATTCCGTCCCCTCCACTACGTTGCTGCTCATGGCTACTTCTGCAATCCATGTTGAGTCGATTATTGGAGTAGTAGGGTAGATCTGGAGC
>NZ_JAKRNP010000019.1:0-69857 GCF_022346845.1 Paenibacillus sp. ACRSA
TCCCGAACACGACCGTTAAGCCCTCTAGCGCCGATGGTACTTGGACCGCAGGGTCCTGGGAGAGTAGGACGCCGCCAAGCAAAGAACCACTGCCGATGTTATTCGGTGGTGGTTTTTATTTGTTTATTGCTCTTTTCTGAAAATATGATATCGTTTTGACATTTTCTAACGAAAAGAAGGTAACAGTTTTGTTACGGAAAGAAAGCTCAAAACCAGTATAATAGGACTATGTTAATTATGCTAAAAGTACCTCAACACAGAGCTGGAATGTGCAGCTGTGAAAAGGAGGGTGTGTGTGTTAAGTCGGCGAAGACTCGGACTATGTTCATTTCTAATGATCTGCATGTTGGTTATACTAACCGCTTGCGGTGAAACAGGAGTCGCATGGACTTCTTATGAAGGAGCGGTTAATGAGAAAGGATTCCCCGTTCCCAAGGTAGCCAATAAATCTGACCAATCTGAAGGTAATTCGGATATGGATTATGTACGATATACATTGTCTGGTATCAGTGAAAGCACAAGCTTGCCTGAAGTATATCTAAACGAAATCAAAAATTGGGGCTGGACAGAGGAGCAAGCTAAGCGTAATTCCAATACCTCAAGCTCCCTACGTGTATTTGCTAAAGAGGGACATATCGTACAGTTAGCTGTGCATGATGGATTCTTTACGCTAATGGTTCCAAAGAATGATACAGCCCAAACGACTGTGAAATCATTGGATGACGAGGACTAGCGATGTCCGTGCATGATCATGAAGTAGTTTAGATTGATGAAATCAAGCCTATATATAAAAGCGCTCGTTACATTGACGAGTGCTTTTTTGTTTGGAAGTAGTGGACTTTATTTAATGCGAGAGGATACACTTGAGAGTTTAATATTAAAGAACCTTAAGATTGGACAAGTAAGCCCAATGACGTTTAACAATTTTCTCAAGACTAAGGTAGCTAAAAGGGAAATAAGCGCAGATGGAGTAGGGCGAAGACAGAAGCATTAAGGTAATCATATTCCCGATATGAAGGGCATAGAGAGAAACAGAGAAGGCAAGGTGCAGAAGCTGTATAAGATACGGTTGGGATCTGTGTGAAGCCCAGGCATAAGGGGCATAAGATTTGACGTCATCTCTATCTTCCTCCGGTTTGTTACTGGCAGTAGCAGTCACCTTAGGTTGAGGGGAGAGTGAGCTATAGAGGCAGGAAGATACGGGACATTATCTAAACTAATTGGTGGGGATAACTCTGATGGCTTGTACCCAACGTGTGGATAAAGGAGTATTTAAGCGAAAGGAAAAAAGGTTATCCACAGTGGATAACCTTTTTTATGTTGGTCGATTACTTATCTTGAATATGGAGTGATTCAATTTTAAATTAGGGTAGTAGATAAGCGACAATAGTGAAAACAATATGTAGTACTTAAAATTGATCTCAATCTGCATGAGACCGGATTCATTATTGAAGATAATAAGAGACATCTTGATTAGTCAATTTAATCAGACCATCTTTGCGTTCTCTGGAAAGAAACAGAATTACATATAAGCGAGGTACAAGCAGCCAGGTATGCCAGAATATTAACGCAAACGTAAAGGATAGCGGTGACCAGATCAGACATACTGTGATGATGCATAGGCCAATCCAGCAAATATTAAGATGTACGCGAACAAACATACGGTAGCTGAAATGCTGGTCAGGAATATACCCAAGCCAAGGCATACGGAGGCTCCAGCGCCAGCGTTTGGTATAAGAGCTACGCACTAGAAGGAGTATCGTCCTGGCGATGACATAGTGAATCCAAATTGTAATGGGGCCTGCTAGTACAAAAGATAACAGACCCATCCAGGAGAATGCGAGTAAGTTAAAGAAAAGCATGATAATAGGCAAGCAGAGATAGCTGTAGATGACACTACGAGCGATGACCTTTTTTTTCAGAAGCCGGTATTGATAGAATGTAGCTTTATTCTCCGGTTCAGCGACCATACGTGGACAAATCCTCCTTCAGGGATCACGTTAATGTGCAAAGATGCTTCAATCTAGTTGTGGTGTGAATCCTTATGCTTATATGAACCTTGTAAGTCATGGTGGGATGATGTACAAGATGTTTAACCTTATTGAGTCTAGAATCAATTATACTCCCGATGAGACAGACTGTCAGTTTCCAATGGTGATGTATTATATATCGGCTGAAAATACAAGATTTTTTAAGGTAATAGAATATTAGTTTTGGAGCGCATCCTAAAAGGTGATATTTAACGTTTAAAACATAAGCACGTAGACTGCCTAATCCAGCCCTAAGATCGTAGAACATGCATGAATAGACGCTTTTTAAAATGATGGTGATGTTTATTATAGGTACAGACACCCAAGAGGGGGGAAGTGAATATATATATTTTGTAAAAGAAATGCACTATGAAAAGGTTTAAAATAATAGAAACTGTGCAATACTGATAGTAAACGTAAAACAAGGTGGGATGGTTGATGGAAGAACACACCGAACACACATGTATCATATGCGAGCAACGTAAACGAGACGGCATTTTTATTGTATCCGAATTTATATGTGATACTTGTGAAGCTGAGATGGTTCATACCGATGCGCAGGATGCGAAGTACAATTATTTTGTCCATCAGATGAAGCAAATATGGGTGCAAAAGAACGCTTAAAGAAAACAAAACAATATATAGGTGTAGGTATGATCGAGACCCCGGGAGGGTCTTTTTTCTGTGTATTCAAGGGTATGAGTGAGAAAGAGGGGAAATCATCTCATGAGTGCGGTAAAAAGGGATATGCTAAAATGGAGATTGAGTTAAGAAATCAATTGAGTTCAACGGATAGAGGATCATTGGTGGAGAGCTTCGTAGATCATATAGGAAGAGTTATGGAGTCAGTGTTATTTTTAATCTTAAAAGAAAGATGGATTAGCACTAGATTTATTAAAATACTGAGCGTATGGGAAGGTTAAGATATGAAATTGAAATCACATCGTGCACCGCTTTATGAAGCATTACTTGCGTATCGGGACTCTGGACAACGATCATTTCATGTACCCGGACACAAAAATGGACAAGTATATCGAGCTGTATTGCAAAAGGAAGAAAACGCACATTCTGATGATAAAGTTGCAAAGCTTAATAAGAGTCATTTAGGGAGAGAGCCCTTAGAGCAATCACAACTACATATAGTAGAGGGAGAGCATGTAAGTACCGGTGATAGACAGGTGCCTTTACAAGATACTACTCTATGGGAAGAGAAGGATCAGGAGGGGCAGCCCCAATTCAATATTGTACCCACGAGAGCATTCCTAGAGATGATGCGTATGGATGTGACAGAAATCTCGGGTACGGATGATTTGCATCATCCTGAGGGAGTTATTTTGGAGGCGCAGCAGTTGGCAGCGGATTGTTATGGTGCTGAGGAAAGTTTCTTTTTGGTCGGGGGGAGCACGGCTGGCAATCTATCGTTACTCTTAACCGTGTGTGATGAGCCGGAAAGTATCGTACTGGTACAACGTAATGTACACAAGTCCGTTATTCATGGGCTGATGCTCGCCGGTGCCAAGGCTGTATTCCTAGAGCCTTGGGTTGATCCTACGTCTGGACTTGCCGTTATGCCGTCTGTTCAGACGGTGCAAGCAGCTGTCCAGGTATATCCCGAAGCAAAGGGACTACTTGTCACTTTGCCTAACTATTATGGGATGGGCGCTGATCTAACGCCTATAGCCCGTATTTGCCACGAGGCCGGTATGCCGTTGCTCGTGGATGAAGCGCATGGCGCGCATTATGGGCAGCATCCGGAGCTGCCTGCATCTGCACTGTCCTGCGGAGCGGACGGTGTAGTGCAGTCTACGCATAAGATGCTGTCTGCCTTCACCATGGGAGCCATGCTGCATGTTCAGGGAACACGGATTAACCGTTCCCTGCTGCGTCAGCGACTGGCCATGGTGCAGAGCTCAAGCCCATCATACCCGGTGATGGCTTCGCTCGATCTTGCGCGCCGGCTCCTGCATGTGCAGGGCGCGCAGACTTTCACGGCGGGGCTCGCCGCCGTGAGCACCTTCAAGCGCGGCCTCGCGGAGCTGCCGCGCTTTCGATTGCTGCAGCCTGCGGCGCTGCAGCAGCAAGAGCTGTCAGCCGAGGTGGAACCGGCTGACCAAACCTTCCGTGCATCTGCTGCACAGCCAGAGCAGATGCACGGACAATCGGCGGCAGAGCTGGGCCACGCCGCCGCAGGATACACCGCTCAGGATCCATTCAAGGCCGTCATTTATGACGGATTAGGAATACTGAGCGGTTATGGCTTGCAGCAGCAGCTTGAAGCGCGCGGCTGCATACCCGAGATGAGCGACGAACGATACGTCGTCTTGCTCTTCAGTTTGGGCTCTACAGAGGAGGATGCCCAGCAGGTGTTACAGGCTTTGCAGGACATCAGCTTGGCTCCTACTGAGAGACGTATACTTTCTCCTGAGGAATCAGGGGAACATATGAGAGAAGAGAAGCATTACATTTCCACGTGGAACAATTTTCAAGAAAAGGTAACCTACTCAGAGCCGATCCCATTTTCACTCCAGCCCATTAGAGAAGAGCACACAATAGAAGTACCTATTAATGAATGTGCTGGGCGCTATTCTGCAGAGATGGTTATTCCATACCCTCCAGGTATTCCTCTCATATATCCTGGGGAGCGTATAAGCCCCACAATACTTGCACGTATACAGCTTCTGCGGGATGAGGGAGCTAAGTTCCATGGCGTAACCGATGCTTCTCTGCAAACGATGAAGGTAATGAAGAACCAATAGAGAGAGTTATTTATTTTCAATAGAGAGAAAGAAGGTACATCGTTGGGTATTCCGCTAAAAAAATATACAGGAATAGTCCTACAAGTCATATATATGTATGGCTTCTATTGGATAGGAAACATGATTCAAACCATACTGAATCTACCGCTTACGGGTAGCATCATAGGGATGTTAGTATTGTTCATTGTTATTCAACTAGGCTGGATCAAAATAAGCTGGGGTGAAGAAGGCTCGTCTTGGCTTCAGTCCAATCTGCAATTGTTATTTGTGCCACCAACTGTCGGTATTATTAATCATTTCGATTTCTTCCGAGCCAATACCATCTTACTTGTCCTTGGCCTAATTGTAAGTACACTAATTACTTGTCTGTTATCTGCCTTAACCAGTCATTGGATTATGGCTTGGAGGGAGAAGCATCAACAGAAGGAGGAACTCTCGTGTCATCAATCCTCCTTGGATTAGGAATGATTATATTGACGGTTGTGATGTATGTGGGAGCGACATATATGTATCGCCGATTCAAATGGCCTATTGTTATGCCTGTTCTAACGACAACGGCTGTCATTGTTCTAATTTTGGTTATCACAGATATCCCGTTAGATACGTACATGCTTGGGGGGCAATGGATTCAGGAACTGCTCGGCCCTGCTGTTGTTTCCTTGGCGTTTCTCTTATCCAAACATATCCATGTGTTAAAAAAGAATATCCTTCCCGTTATAGGTGGCACCATTATAGGTAGCGTTACAGGCATGTTTACAGGTGCATCGGTGGCAATTGTGCTAGGATACCCGAAAGAGATGGTCATCGCCATTTTGCCCAAATCGGTAACTACACCTGTTGCTATTCAGCTTGCTGATCAGGTTGGAGGAAATGCCTCTTTTACTTCACTGTTTGTGATGATCGCGGGTTTCTCCGGTATATTACTGGGTCCCATGCTGCTAAGGTGGGCAAAAATAAAGAGCAGCCATGCCTATGGGGTTGGTCTAGGTTCAGCATCTCATGCACTGGGAATGGCTAGATCTTTCGAGTATGGGGAGAATGCTGTGGCATTAAGCTCTGTTTCGATGATTATGAGTGCGATTATTGGATCAATGATGCTTCCGCTCTGGGTATGGGTGCTGTATTAGAGGCATCTCAGCGTCGAGTATGGGATTCAGCCAAAATAAGTGGATAGTTACGAAGTTTGTTTTCTTCGCAAACAATGAGTTGCTCACGTAGTTTGGTCTACGCTCCGCTACTCCATTTCTAGCTTCATCCCATCTTCTCGGTACTGAAAACCGTCCTTTTTGAACATGATTATAAGGGAATTGCTGACCATCAGCCATTGATCATGTATAGTAATATAAATAGAAGCTTGTACAAAAGTAGACAGTGAGGCTTCTGGGTGCATGGTCATACACCTTCAAGCAGGCTACTTCATAGTCTGGAGTATGTAGCCCAGTGTAAGACATGATAAATTCAGCTATGTGAATTTAACTAACGGCAATCTGGATGAGTTTTTATTATCAGAGATCAGTCGTAGAAGTTATGTAGCTGAACTTACACAGAGCATATTCATTACACAGTACTCACGATCACACATTTAGACGCAATAATCGATATAGAAAGCAGGGAAGCATATGCAGGGCAGAGGTAAATTCATTACGCTGGAAGGGGGAGAGGGTTCCGGAAAAACAACGATGATCAGCAGGTTAGGTTCTTACTTGGAAGAACAGGGTATACCATTGCTAGTTACTCGTGAGCCTGGTGGGATTGAGATTGCTGAGAAAATACGTTCCATCATCCTTGACCCTCTTCATACGTCAATGGATTCACGAACCGAAGCACTGCTCTATGCGGCTGCTCGTAGTCAGCATCTGGCAGAGAAAGTGGAGCCAGCACTGAAGGCAGGTAAGATGGTAGTCTGTGACCGGTTTGTTGACAGCAGTCTGGCTTACCAAGGATATGCTCGTGGACTTGGCATGGAATCCGTGTGGTCTATTAATAAGTTTGCGATCGGTGACCTAATGCCAGATGTGACGCTGTATCTGGATATTGAACCTGAAGAAGGGCTTGCCCGGATCAATGCTCATAATGGACGTGAAGTAAACCGTCTAGACTTGGAAAGTTTAGAGTTTCATCGAAAAGTACGTGAGGGTTATTTTCTTCTAAAGGAACAATTCCCAGATCGGATTCAAATTATTGATGCTTCCCGCAAGCCAGATGAGGTTGCTGCTTCAATGATTTTGTCGCTTAAGGCAGGGATTTTGAAGGATTTTGACGAGTAATTGTCTAATATATAAACATGGCATTTATGAAGTGCTTATTATTGAAGGAGGTTATGCAGGATGAAACTAATTGTTGCGATTATACAGGATAAAGACAGCAACCGATTATCCAGCGCCCTGGTCAAAGCGAATTATAGAGCTACGAAGCTGGCCAGTACCGGTGGGTTTTTGAAGGCAGGCAACACGACGTTTATGATCGGTGTCGATGATGGTCAGGTCGAATCCGTAATGAACGTCATTCGCAGCAGTTGTAAGGTTCGTGAACAGCTCGTAACGCCAGTTACGCCAATGAGTGGAACAACCGACTCTTACCTGCCGCTACCTGTTGAAGTTCAAGTCGGGGGAGCAACCGTGTTTGTTCTGCCAGTTGATCGTTTTGAGCACTTTTAAGAGGAATTAAGCGTAATCTCTAATACGCCTTGGATGAATCATGCCTCAAGGCATAATAGAGAAAAGTTACGTCTTTCTTAAGATCAACAATCGACATTCTTTGTCCAAGAAAAATAATCCATAATAGTGCATGTTCAAAAGCTTTTTGAACAACCTCAACTATATAGGACGGCTCTTCTTGGACGAAGGCTGACTATTCTAGAAATGAATAAATTGCACATGATGGTGAATTTTCTCTACCATTATATATAGAGGTTTATACAGCTCATAATAAAGGCTAATTTCACGCACAGGCGCAATGCGCACTGTGCTGATGGGCGATTGCCCTACAGAGGACGTATTTTGATAACACGTATTATAATAGAAAGCGGGCGTATCCATGAAAATCAATCCTGGGTTCCGGCCAATGCAGAGCGGTATCAGTTCTTCTGATTCTAGCTCTAAGCCGGTTCAATCCAAAAACTTCTCTGATATGATGAATCACCAGGGTGAACGAGCGTCACAGGCTGAATTGAACCGTAGATTAAGTGAGATTCAAATGCAGGGTGACCGCTTGTCTCGATCCATGACGATCCGCGAACTCAAAGCTTATAAGCAGCTCGTAAAGCGGTTTTTAGAGGAAACGGTTCGTCGCGGTGTCTCTATGAAAGAAACTCGGGGATGGGATCGCAGAGGACGGGGTAAACGGTATAAATTGATTGATGAAGTCGATGCAGCCCTGTTAATAATGGCAGATGAGCTGCTTGAGACTGAGGATGGAAAAATTACACTGCTTCAACAAGTCGGTGAAATTCGGGGAATGCTTATTAATTTAAGCTTCTGAGGAGGAAGTATGTCTTTTCAACAAATTATGGGTCAGCAGGCAGCGAAGCAGATGTTACAGAGCAGCTTAAGGCGTGAGGCGGTCAGCCATGCATATTTGTTCAGCGGGCCATCTGGCAGCGGGCAATTGCAGACAGCGATTACGTTTGCCAAGGCGATATTCTGTACAGAGCTAGAGGACGATGCCTGCGGTCAATGTTTAGAATGTCGAAAGGTAGAGCATGGCAATCATCCTGATCTAACTATGCTTGCTCCAGATGGAAACAACATCAAAATTGATCAAATTCGGGATTTACAGCGCATTTTCTCTTATCGTTCAGAGGCTGGACATCCTAAAGTGTACATTATAGAGCAGGCTGAAAAAATGACGGTTCAAGCGGCTAATAGTTTGCTGAAGTTTCTGGAAGAGCCTCAGGTACCTGCAGTAGGTATCCTGATTACCGATAACGGGCAGGCAATGCTACCAACCATTCGTTCACGTGCGCAACTCGTTCCATTTAACGCGCTCAATCCGGAAGAAATGCTTCAAATATTGATTTCGGAAGGACACCCAGCTAATCTAGCTCGTTCTGCAGTCCATTTAGCGTCAGGTTTGGAAGCATGTAGAGAAATTCTCCAGCAGAATTGGTTTGCAGAAATTAGAAACGTAATGTTACAATTAGGGAAGGAGTCCCTGGGTAGAGGAAGTACATCGTTGATCTCTGCACAGCAGAAGCTTTTCAAAACCGGACTCTCAGAACATCTGGATATGATGCTTAGTCTATTCCATTTATGGTTTAGAGATATGCTCTATATTCAGTACGGTAGGCATGAACATATCGTTTTTATAGATCAGTTGGACATGCTGTCTCAATTGGCCAGAACCCGGAGTACAGATCAGTGGGTCTCCTATATGGATTCGGCCGCGGCATGTAGAAAAAAATTGCGTTTCAATGTCAATGGCCAGCTTTGTCTGGAGCAATTTTTGATCGGTTTGGCATAAGACTGGGAGAGGACAGGTTTGTTCCAATCATATGCAAACGGTTATAACTTCGGGGGGTTCCTTAAGAAGATAGGGCTTCAGACGAAGTGGGATTGGCTTACAAGGGGGTTAATTTTTTGTATAGTGTAGTGGGTGTCCGTTTCAAAAAAGCGGGCAAAATTTATTACTTCGATCCCCTGGACCTTCCCATTGAGAAAGAAAACTGCGTTATCGTGGAGACAGCGCGGGGGGTAGAGTACGGTAAGGTTGTAGTTGGTAAGAAGGAAGTAGGCGAGTCCGATGTGGTATTGCCGCTGAAGAAAGTCATCCGCGTAGCAGGTGAGACAGATGCTCGTGTGGTAGACGAGAACAAGCGTGCAGCCAAAGAAGCATTCGGTACTTGTTTAAATAAAATCAAAGACCATGCTCTCAAAATGAAGCTGGTCGATGTGGAATTTACGTTTGATCGCAATAAAATTATTTTTTATTTTACAGCTGAAGGAAGAGTTGATTTCCGAGAGCTGGTCAAGGATCTAGCAAGCATTTTTCGAACGCGGATTGAGCTTCGTCAGATTGGAGTTCGAGATGAGGCGAAAATGCTTGGAGGAATCGGACCTTGCGGCCGTGTATTATGTTGTTCTTCCTGGCTGGGAGACTTTGAGCCGGTATCAATTAAGATGGCTAAAGATCAGAGCCTGTCACTGAATCCGACGAAAATTTCCGGGTTGTGCGGAAGACTCATGTGCTGTCTGAAGTTTGAGCATGATAACTATGAAAGTGTGAGAGAAGAACTTCCGGCTGTAGGCAAGTTGGTCGTCACCTCAATGGGTGAAGGAAAAGTTGTTGGGATCAACGCCGGTAATCGCACAGTCCATGTTCAACTGTTCGACATCAGTAAAGTCAAAGAACTTCCGCTGGATGACGTCGTTATCAAGTAAACCATAAAGGTTGCTTCGGGGTGGAAACTTGGAAAAGAAAAATCTGTTTACGCACATTCATGAAATGGAAACTCAATTGGGTCAGTTGCACAGTGATTTAGGTGAGTTAAAAATGATTGTCAAAGAGCTGCTTGAGGATAATCAGCGGCTTACGATTGAGAATGAGCAGTTACGTAAACTGCTTAAGCGTGAAGCTCCAGCTGATCTGCCTGCTGCTTCTGCACTAGCTCCGATCGCAAGGCCCGCAGGGCCGGCTACCGGAGAAGATGTTGTAGGTGAAGGGTATGATAACTTAGCTCGGTTGTATCACGAAGGCTTCCATATCTGCAATGTCTATTATGGACATTTACGGACGGAAGGCGATTGTCTGTTCTGCCTGTCTTTTCTTAATAAATGAAGTGACCGTAGGGAAGATACCCTACGGTTTTTTTTAAGGTTAAAGCATTTTGAGGTTAAAGAATGTAACGAAGCATAGCTTACCGGAGGATGAGTGCATCATATGACAGAAAATTCAGTAATGTTACATGAGTCAGAGCGGATTGATGACTTGCTCTCTCACGATCTGAAGATTATTCAAAGTGACGAAGTGTTTAGCTTTTCCATGGATGCTGTGTTATTAGCGAGGTTTGCCTCTGTACCTAAACGTGGTCGGGTGCTTGATCTATGTACAGGTAACGGGGTCGTTCCGATTTTGTTAACGACACGCACACAGGCTAATTTGGAGGCGATTGAGATTCAGCCACGATTAGCAGATATGGCAAGACGTAGTGTGCAGCTCAATGGACTGGGCGAGTCGATCACCATTCGTGAAGGGGATTTGCGCGAGCTTGTCAAAGTGACCGGACATGCAGCTTACGATGCAATAACGGTTAATCCACCATACATGCCACTGAATGGTAGTGATCTGAAGATGAATACCCATCAGGCTATGGCACGCCACGAGGTCGGATGTACATTAGAAGAAGTAATTCAAGCATGTAGTAGACTGCTTCGCAATGGCGGAAAAGTTTCGATGGTTCATCGTCCTCAGCGTATTGCCGAGATCATTTCTCTCATGCGGGAATACAAACTGGAACCCAAGCGGATTCGAATGGTTCACCCTCGTTCACATCTGGAAGCAAATATGGTATTAATAGAAGCTTCTAAGGATGGAAAGCCAGAAGTACGGATGCTTCCACCACTCATTGTGTACAATGAAGAGGGAACCTACTGTGAGGAGATTATGGATATCTACTATGGCTCACAGCACAAACCACACCCCGTGGAAGGAGGGCTATAGATGACATTGAAAGTTCAGAAAAGCTATGTAGATTTATCGGAAGGCTCAGGAAATTTATATTTGGTTGGAACCCCAATTGGTAACTTGGATGATATGACCTTCAGAGCCATCAATACGTTGAAGCAGTGTGATATCATCGCGGCCGAGGATACTAGACAGACGAGAAAGCTCTTAACCCATTTTGATATTACACCTTCCATGCTGTTTAGTTACCATGAGCATAATAAGGCCGCAAGTGGACCTGAACTAATACGCTATATAATAGAAGGAAAAAATTTGGCACTCGTCAGTGATGCAGGTTTACCGGCTATTTCTGACCCAGGTTCTGACCTTGTGCAGCTCGCCATTGAAGCTGGAATTCGTGTTATTCCGATCCCAGGACCGAATGCAGCATTGTCTGCTTTGATCGTATCGGGATTACCGACAGAACGATTCACCTTTGGTGGTTTTCTGCCACGAGAGAAAAAGGATATGCGAAAAGTGTTGGAGGCTTTTGACGAATCAAACGGCACTTTGTTGTTTTATGAGTCACCTCATCGCATTCGTAAAACACTATCTCATTTGGAAGAGATCTTAGGCGATCGTCCGGTAGTTTTGGCTCGAGAATTGACTAAGCGCCATGAGGAGTTTGCAAGAGGTAGCATTCGAGAATGTATCGAATGGCTTGAAGAGCATCCACCGCTCGGAGAGTACTGTCTTCTGGTCGATGGAATCAAGGAGCATGAACGAAAAGCAGAACGTGAAGCATGGTGGCAACTGCTTTCGTTGGAAGAGCATGTAGCCCATTATGAGTCCGAGGGTCTAGGTCGTAAGGATGCGATGAAGAAAACGGCAACAGATCGAGGGTTAACGAAGAGAGACGTGTATAACGCTTTATTATAAATTCAACCCAATCTATGTACAGACTGACAAAACTAAACCTTAAAGCAACCTTAATTGGAAACTTAAAGAAATATTAAAATGAAGATGCGGTGGAAAATAATTAAATATGTATATAGCATTAACATTATACCTCTTTATATTGTCATATCGGATCCACCGCTTACTTCGCATTCGCCTCAGTGGCAAGACAAGTAGGCTTTTTTTGGGTAAAGGAACAAAAAAAGACCTTCCAACGGTGGGGTTCACACCGGGAAGGCAAGTAAGGAATATAAAAAGGTTAGAAATAACTATTGAATAAGTCCATTATACCTGATTTTTCTTATTTTGTCACAGGTGCAGGGATCTCGGAAATACATTCGTTACAAACGATTTTACCTTTGAAGTAAGTTACGTTCTCAGCATTACCACAGAAGATACAAGCTGGCTCGTATTTTTTCAACATGATGCGCTCACCATCAACATAGATCTCAAGAGCATCCTTTTCGCCAATACCCAACGTACGGCGCAATTCGATTGGAATAACTACCCGTCCCAGTTCGTCGACTTTTCTTACAATACCTGTTGATTTCATCATTATAATCAGTGCTCCTCTCAGCTACTTATCATTGTCATTATTCGACATTATTTTATGTTTTATGATACCCATCATACCAACGATTCCCAAAACAGTCAACCTTAAAATTAGCTTAAAATTAAGGCTGTTTTTGATAAAATTAAGATGGGTAAGGGATTGGAAGCTATTTTTCACATTTAAACACGAATGTCAGCTTTGTCGATTTGGAAAACATTATAACCCCTGTCTTCGACAGTATTCGACAAACAGTGTCGAATCGATGATGGATTTCGGGGCAGAAACGACAAAACAAATTAAAATAAATCAAAAGGAGTGACAATTATGGAACAGCGCTTAACGGAGGAAAAGGTATTCAAAGATCCCGTACATAATTATATCCATGTGCAAGACCCGATTATTTGGCAGTTGATCAATACCCCCGAATTTCAACGCCTGCGTCGTATTCGCCAACTAGGCACATCTTATCTAACATTTCATGGAGCAGAACACAGCCGTTTTTCACATTCGCTAGGTGTGTACGAGATTACACGTAAAATTATTTCACAATTTGAAAGAAGTCATTATTCGGATTGGCCGAAAGAGGAGAAGATTGTGGCTCTCTGTGCTGCCTTACTGCATGATTTGGGCCATGGCCCGTTCTCTCACTCAATTGAAGAAGCTTTTGATATGAATCATGAAGATTGGACTTGCCGCATCATTATGGGCGATACCGAGGTAGGGGCTATCTTAAGACGGTATGCGCCAGACTTTCCAGAGAAAATAGCATCGGTGATACAAAAAACGTACGAAAAACCTATTGTGGTCAATTTGGTTACAAGCCCGCTTGATGCTGATCGCATGGATTACTTACTCCGCGATGCATATTTCACAGGTGTTAACTATGGTACGATTGACCTTGATCGGATTTTGCGTATGCTCCGTCCATACCACGGACGAATTGTGGTCAAAGAGTCGGGTATGCATGCTGTTGAGGATTACTTGATGTCAAGGTACCAGATGTATTGGCAGATCTACTTCCATCCAGTTACCCGCAGTTCTGAGATTATATTGCGTCAAATTTTCAAACGAGCTAAAACGCTGGTGCAGCAGGGATTTAATTTCCGTTTCATGTTAGATCCTCTGCCGCAGTTGTTTGAAGGCGAACTTGCTGTTCATGAGTATCTGCAACTGGATGAGGCATTGATCCAAACGGCATTCATGCAATGGCGCAAAGAAGACGATGCTGTTCTAAGTGAGTTGTGCGAACGATTTATGGATCGCAGACTATATAAGTATGTAGAGGTTGAACAGATCGATGTAGAGACGATTGAAGAGATGCGTGAAGCTTTCGCCAAGGCAGGATTAAATCCTGAGTATGATCTTGAAATTGATTTTCCGACCGATCTTCCGTATGATGTGTTTCGTCCGAATGAATCGACGGATAAGCAGATCTTGTTGCTAGATCGGCAGGACCAGCTGCATGAGTTGTCAGAGGTTTCCGATATTGTCCGTTCAATCAGTGGCATTCATCGTGGAAAGCATCATTTATACTATCCGCAGAATAAGGTTGATACCATTCTTCATGAGCTGCCATCTCATTTGCGCCCCTACTTCTCATGATTGGGTGGTGCGGCTTTATGCCAAAGTAGCTATGCTAAAAAGCATTTCTAACCTGAGATGTTCTCATGATACAGTAATCTGCTTTAATGGAGAGGATATGTAGATCGACATAATTTTGTAATCTTAGGTTTTTTTATAAAATTATATATCCCTAAACAGATCTACATATAGAGTATGTTGTGAGCGATTCATCCCACATATTGTAGTTAGTTAGGGTCAAATGGATTGAAAAAACCTGTATAGGCTAATTTTATCCACCCTAAAAATTTACTTTTTTCAAATAAAATTAATCAGATATGGTTGCACATTGCATAAGCGTGAATAGACAGCCTATTTATTCTGATTCGACAGAAAGGGAGAACGAAACATGATGTTATTCGACACCCATACCCATCTAGATGCGCCCCAATTCGACGAGGATCGTGAAGCTATGATTCAAAGAGCTGTTGATGCAGGAATTAGCCGTATGATTAATGTCGGTTTTAACCGAGAAACGATCCCATCCACTATGAAATTAGCCGAGACATATGACTTTATTTACGCAGCTGTTGGGTGGCATCCCGTGGACGCGATTACGATGCAAGAGGGTGACTTGGAATGGATTGCATCTTTATGCAAGCATGAAAAAGTCGTTGCGATTGGCGAAATTGGTTTAGATTATCATTGGGATACATCACCAAAGGATGTGCAACAGCGTGTATTACGACAACAGATTGGACTAGCTCGTGAGTTGAACATGCCCATCGTCATTCATAATCGGGATGCGCATGAGGACATCGTGAAAATTTTGCGGGAAGAAAAGGCTGGGGACGTTGGCGGAGTAATGCACTCCTTCTCAGGTAGCTGGGAAACAGCGAAACAATGTCTAGATCTCGGGTTTCACCTCTCGTTCGGGGGGCCGATTACGTTCAAAAATGCGAAGCAACCCAAAGAGGTACTGGAGAAGGTTCCGATGGATCGATTCTTCCTTGAAACCGATGCTCCTTATTTGACTCCACATCCATTTCGCGGTAAACGAAATGAGACAGCGCATGTACGTCTGGTTGCAGAAGCAGCTGCGGAAATTAAAGGCATTTCGCTAGAGGAAATTGCCGCAATAACCACCAAAAATGCCATGGAACGATTTGGTATTCGTTAAAAACTAGAGCAAATGGGATGAAAAAGTGAGCTATGCGGAGGTAATTTGCTTTTTGATCCAAATAAATCAAGAATATTACAATATTTTAACCAAATATTTAGAAAAACGTACTTGAACAACGCTTTACAACATGCATCGAAACAGGATATCATCTTTTCAGTGAATTGTTGTGCGGAAAATTGGACAGATGTTCGGGGGATGAACAAAGGGACACTTTCCGATGAACAACATTACTTTCATGAATCGATCTCGCTGAGTCTCCGTTATCGGAGAGCGGGGGAACCAATAGGGCTTAAACATCGGTGAATATAGCCGGTGCGCATCGTTCGCTGACCCAAAAGCAGCGGAATGATCTGCGAAGCACTATTTGATTTCTTCTTTGGGTCTCGGGGTGAATTCAAGGGCATCCGCCATGAGCGGGTGACCGGAGATAGGGCGGCTCTCTTTCGCCCGAACCCGACAGCTAACCTCGCAAGCGGAAAAAGAGAGGCAACCTCGTGCATGAATTTCCGATATTCAAAATCATTCGGAAGCCACGAAAGAGTCCTCTTACACTCTTTCTTTGGCTTTTTTTGTTTTTGAATAAAAGAAATACTGTCATCATACGGTAAGTATTCAGGAGGATGACATCATGTTGCGAAGATTGATTCATGGTGCAGAACCGGCTAGGTTGATCTAATCCTTGTTCTGTAGAAAATCAGGTATAGTCGCGTCAAAGACATCATGCATTACTCTAGACGGCGAGGCTATGAAGGAGGACGGAGAAGTGGGCACATTCCAAACAGAAGAGACCCATGAGTCACGATCATCCAGTAAGTCTTTCGCGTTACGGTGGAAGCATGAGAACATGCGTCAAATGGCATTGATCGCGATATTCTCAATTGCGCTTACAATCATGATCTTGTTAGTCGTATATGGTCAGGCCGGAAAACAAATTTCGCTGGTTATCGATGGCAAAGCTCAGGCAGTAGAGACTCGTACAGGAATGCTTCAAGAATTGTTAGAGGAGCAGTCAATCACAGTCAGCCCTCACGATCAGGTATCCATGCCCTTAAATGGGGCGATTGCAGATGGAGACCGCATCGTTATTGAGCGGGCCATTCCAGTAAATATTACGGCAGACGGAGACACCAAGACTCTGTATACAACCGATGCTTCGGTAGAAGAGGTCATTCAAAAGTCAGGTATTGAAATTGCAAGTAATGATAAAGTTTACCCTGCACTCGGAAGTTCAATCAAAGAGGATATGAAAATCCGTGTAGTGCGTGTAACAAAGCGTACAGTTGATGTGGAACAGCCCATCGCATTCAAAGTCATCAAAACGGCTGACCCAAGCTTGTACAAAGGTGATAACCGCGTCATCGTAAGTGGTAAAGAAGGTACACTCGTACAACACATTGAGAAAGTGTTCCAAGATGGAGAATTAGTCTCCAAAAAGATGGTTGGTAAGTCGGTTGCGACGAATCGTGTAGATAAAGTCATCGCTGTCGGAACCAAAGCTAAACCTGCACCTGTCGTGAAGGAGCCTGAGATCCAAACAGTATCGGCTAGCACTTCGAAGACAAAAACAGCAACAAAAACGGCATCATCGAACTCGGATAAACCCTCTGCCTCGGGCAGCAAAGTCATTACCGTTTCAGGTACTTCTTTTAAATATTCTAAAGTTCTCAAAAATGTGTCTATGACAGCATACTCTTCAGAAGAGCCTGGCATTGGCACCAAAACAGCCTCCGGTACTCGGGTAACAGAAGGTCGCACCATTGCGGTGGATCCGAAAGTCATTCCAATCGGCTGGTGGGTATACATTGAAGGTCTCGGTTTCCGTCGTGCTGAAGATACGGGCGGAGCTATCAAAGGTAATAAGATTGACGTATATTATGACAGTGTGAAGCATGCCATTAACTTCGGTCGCAAAAAAGGCAAGACGGTCTATGTGATCGGTCCGGTGAAGCCGGAAGCGAACTAAAATCGTTTTACTTTGAAATGGGAATGCTATAAAATATAAGGCATGAATGATTCATGCGGAATATGCGGCGGGAGGGTCTGAATTCAGTCTCGCCCGCCGTTTGCCAGAGAAGAGGGATATTCCTCTTCTTTTTGCGTTAGAAAGGAAGAATTGGAACATGATAAAAGAAGTGATCGTGGTTGAAGGCCGTGACGATACGGTGGCGATTCGACGCGCCGTTCAGGCGGATACCATTGAAACAGGCGGCTCAGCCATTAATCAGCGGATTCTGAAGCGTATTGCACTTGCTCAGGAGCGGAGAGGTGTCATTGTTCTGACCGACCCAGATCATGCTGGTGAGCGGATACGGAAAATCATCGCCAATAAGGTACCAGGTTGTAAGCACGCCTTCATTCCTGAGGCTGACGCAACGCGCAAAGGAGATATCGGAGTCGAGAACGCTTCGCCAGAAGCCATTCGCCATGCCCTAGCACGTGTGCATACGTCCTATGAGGGGGCACCGAGTCTGATTGATTGGGAGGACCTCATCGCTGCTGGACTCATTGTGCATCCACAGGCTGCCGCACGTCGTATGGAGATGGGGAACATACTCGGCATCGGATATTGTAATGGTAAGCAGTTCCACAAGCGGTTAAGTGTGTTTCAGATCACCCGAGAAGAATTCTCTGCCGCATTATCGCAAATCGAATGTGAAGGATTGTGAAGTAAATGAAGGGTATGGAAGAGACGTTGGAAATCGCAACACCCAAACGAACGAAAGAGATTATTCAGAAGCATGGATTTTCATTTAAGAAGAGTCTAGGACAGAACTTCCTAATTGATCAAAATATATTGAACAAGATTGTTAACGCTGCAGATTTGGACGAGTCCAAAGGTGCACTTGAGATTGGACCTGGAATTGGAGCACTAACGGAGCGGCTTGCTAGGGTTGCGGGCCCTGTAACGGCAGTAGAGATTGATCAGCGGCTCTTACCGATCTTAGGTGAAGTGATGGAGCCTTATCCCAATGTACGTGTTCATCATGGAGATGTATTGAAGCTGGATCTGGAGGAGTTATTCCGAACGGATTTTGGTCAAGTAGACAAAGTCAGCGTTGTTGCGAACTTGCCTTATTATGTGACAACACCAATCATGATGAAGCTACTGGAAGAAAAACTGCCCGTGGACAGCATCGTGGTCATGATTCAGAAGGAAGTAGCAGAACGAATGGCTTCCGCACCTGGCTCCAAGGAGTACGGTAGCTTAAGTATTGCCGTACAATACTACAGCGTCCCTGAGCTCGTCTGTGTTGTTCCACCGACCGTATTTATTCCTCAGCCTAATGTGGAATCGGCGGTTATTAAACTTAAGGTTCGGGAACAACCTCCAGTACAGGTTCCAGATGAAGCACACTTCTTCGAGGTGGTACAGGCTTCTTTTGCACAGCGTAGAAAGACCATTTCTAACAATCTGAAATCTCGCTTTTTCACAAAGGATAACCGGGAGCAGGCTGACCAATTATTGGAGCAAGCAGGCATTCAGCCATCTAGACGTGGTGAGACTCTTAGCTTGGAGGAGTATGCAACGTTAAGTACGGTGATGTGGGAAGCTGGAGTACGTGCAGCGCTATAGTCATTTTAGTATAGACAATGCATTTTTTTAGAATTGCCTTCTTGTGAACTGTCATTTGTTAAATCTTAGGTCTGCAAGGTAATGTAGTAAAATCGGATGAACCAATCCGGGTGCTAGCCCATACGATGGGTTAGAGGTGATTATGTTGATGAATATCGGAGACTTGGTCGTTCGGAAGTCATACGGAGGAGATGTGACTTTTCGGGTGGAAGGCCTTCAGGTGGACAGTGCTGTTATTAAAGGTACCGAGTTCCGGCTGCTCGCTGATTCCCCGGTGGATGATTTGATACAGGTTCCATATGAACCGCAGAGCGCTAAGACTCGACAGGCGCATGTTAAGGCTCACCAGACGCTCTCTCGTCTACAGCAGAATCGGATGGAACAGGCGGAGCGGAATAGAGAAGGATTGGGTCAGGAATGGACCCAACAGCAAGAACCTGCATATTTCGAAATGCCTGGCAAAGTGCTTCACCTGGACGGAGATCCAAACTATTTGAAAAAAAGTATGAATCTCTACGAACAGCTTCGCGTTCCAGCGGAGGGACAGTATGTACATGAGTCTGCTATGGCTGATACGTTGTATCATCTTTTACCCAAGGTTAGGCCGGACATTGTGGTTATTACAGGACATGATGGCGTGCTGAAGACTCGCCAGCCGTACGATCTGTATAGTCTGGGAAGCTATAAGAACTCTCAGAACTTCGTGGCAGCGATTCAGGTTGCAAGGCAGTACGAACGTCACCTGGATGCACTCACCATCGTCGCAGGGGCGTGTCAGTCTCATTTTGAGGCTCTGCTGCGAGCAGGGGCGAACTTCGCTAGTTCACCAGGCAGAATACTGATTCATGCGCTTGATCCGGTATATGTGGCAGCCAAAGCCTCCTTTACTTCAGTTAGAGATACGGTGAACATGAATGACATTCTGCATAATACGATTAGCGGAAGCCAAGGCGTGGGTGGCGTCGAAACGCGGGGCAGTTACCGTGTCGGATTACCTGGATTGAACGATTTATCTACGTTAAAAGTGAACCCGTCTGCGGTTTGAGTATGTACGAAGAAAGTCCCAGTTCGGGGCTTTTTTTATTTTCAAAAAAATTCATTGACAGAAACTTTTCGATGCTGATATAATAATTAGTTTTAGTTTGACATAGACTGTAAATTAAGGTATAATGGACAAGAAAAGAGGTGGTCGTCGACAATGGCTAAAAATACGCTGTTGGATATCAAACGCAATCTCGACGCTCATATAGGTCAGAAAATTATGTTGCGGGCTAATGGTGGCCGCCGTAAGACTATCGAGCGTACGGGTGTATTGGAAGAAACGTACCCTTCTGTTTTTATTGTTAAGCTTGATGAGGAACAAGAAACTTTCAAGCGAGTATCTTATAGTTATGCAGATATACTTACGGAGTCGGTGGAAGTCATGGTATTTGATCCAGGCAGCCAGACGCATAGTTCTTATATGGAGCCGTAAGCATCGTTTTACAAGCGATTCGCCCCACAAGGCGGATCGCTTTTTTATTTTCATAAAAGAGGAATCCCACCACTCCATCAATTTAGGAATGAGGTTTAGGTAGTTACGACATACTACATATACAGGTTCAAGTGATCCTAAGGATTGCTTCTTCACCAGCTTGAGCCTGTTCGTCCGTCATTTCTGCATTAACGAACTGGACTAATTGATGAGCTTAATCTAAGGGGGATGGTTGCATGAGCCGCAGAAGAAGAAGTGTGATGTCAGAGGAGCTTAAATACGAGCTGGCCAAAGACCTCGGTTTCTACGATACTGTTCAGCAAGAAGGCTGGGGCGGTATCAAAGCCAAAGATGCGGGCAACATGGTGAAGCGAGCGATCCAACTCGCTGAGCAGGCAGCACGCAAATCCTAATTTAAATTTCATCTGGTTTGGAGAGCGGGGCAATCCATCAGGATCACCTCGCTTTTTCCCCATAGATGCGGAATAGAAATGACTTGACAGCCCTATTTTGATATAATATGTTAAGTTGTCTTAGGGAAAAGGTGAGGACGGGTGAACGTCTTGAAAATTTACGAAAAAGCGCCTGCTAAAATTAATTTAATGCTGGACGTTTTACATAAAAGAAATGATGGATTCCATGAAGTTGAAATGATCATGACTATGGTCGATTTGGCTGATCGGTTAGAATTCTCCGAGCTTCCTCGGGATACGATCTTCATCTCTAGTCAGGCTGGATATATTCCGCTAGATGAGAAAAACCTGGCTTTTCAGGCGGCAAGGCTGATCAAAGAACGTTATGATGTTCGATCAGGGGTGCATATTCATCTGGATAAAAAGATTCCAGTGGCTGCCGGTCTTGCAGGCGGCAGTAGCGATGCAGCAGCAACGCTGCGTGGCTTGAATCGTCTCTGGCGTCTTAATATTCCCGATCAGGAGCTACAAGAGCTTGGAGCTGAACTTGGATCAGATGTACCATTTTGCATTACTGGAGGTACAGCTCTAGCAACAGGTCGAGGTGAGAAGCTGACGCCAATCCCGAATCCACCGCAATGTTGGGTCATACTGGCCAAGCCGCCTATTAATGTATCTACAGCAGATGTGTATGGTCGTTTCCGCAGTGACAAGATTGTTCGACATCCGAGCGCTGCCAAAATGGAACAGGCGATTCGCAATCAGTCGTTTGCTGAGGTATGTGGACAGATGGGGAATGTGCTTGAGGATGTAACCCTGAAGTTATATCCAGAGGTACTGCATCTGAAGGAAGCCATGATCAAATTGGGAGCAGATGGCGTATTAATGTCCGGAAGTGGCCCAACTGTGTTTGGGTTGGTGTCGAAGGAGTCTAAGGTCGCCCGGATCTATAATGGTCTTCGTGGCTTCTGTAAAGAAGTATATGCTGTGCGAATGCTGACATAGCATTCGCTTTTAGCAGTTGTTCAAAAAGGCCGCTTTTGATTACAAAGGATGCTTGACAGCATCTCAGCATTGAAGATGGGATTCAGCCGAAATAAGTGGATGCTTACGAAGTTTGTTTCTTTCGGAAACAATGTAGTTGCTCACGTAGTTCTGCTTACGCTTCACTACTCCATTTCTACCTTTATCCCACCTTCTCGGTACTGAAAACCGTTCTTTTTGAACACGAACTTTTGGTGGTTGTTCAAAGCGTTCGCTTTTTGAACACATACTTTTATGATGTACAAACACGTATAAAGGTGATATATTTTTATATAATTATTCGGATTTGGATGTTTTCCGTGATCGTGAGGATGGATCTCTGTGAAGAAATTAAAACGAAGCGCAAGGCTGGTTGAAATGACGCAGTACTTATTGTCTAGACCGCATACGGTGATTCCGCTCACCACATTTGCCGAACGTTATGGAGCTGCGAAGTCGTCAATCAGTGAAGATTTGGCGATTATCAAGGAAGTGTTCGAAGAAGGTGGGTCAGGAGAACTGCAAACGTTGGCCGGAGCAGCTGGGGGAGTCAAGTGGATTCCTAAGGTGTCCAGAGAACTGGCTCTTACTTTTGCTGAGCGACTCAGTACCCAATTGGAGCAACCGGATCGGATTCTGCCTGGTGGATACCTCTACATGTCGGATTTGCTTGGTCAACCTGCATTAATGAATGAAGCAGGCAAAATTTTTGCCACTGCATTTGGTAATATGGGCATTGATGTAGTTATGACGGTAGAGACCAAAGGCATACCACTCGCATATGCGACGGGTGCCCAGCTCAACCTACCTGTTGTGCTCGTGCGCAGGGACCATCAGGCTACGGAAGGATCAGCCGTAAGTATCAATTATGTATCGGGCTCACATAAAAGCTTGCATACGATGTCCCTATCGCGCCGGGCGATGCGTGAACATTCGCGGGTACTTATCGTGGATGACTTCATGAAAGCTGGGGGCACGGTTCAGGGGATGATCGATCTGTTGGCCGAGTTTAATGCGACTGTAGCTGGGGTAGGGGTCTTGGTTGAATCTGGTTCTATCGATTCAGAAGAACGCCTATTGACCGATTATGTATCCTTGGCGAAGTTGACTGCAGTAGATGCGAAGAGCAGACACATTTCTGTCAAGCCTGGCAACTATTTTGATCTGTAGAAAGATGACGAATAGCGTGTCGGGAAAGCTTCTTTTCCATCGACCTGGCACTAACGTTGTCGAATTGTGTATTAAATAAAAAAATTCCTGAAATTAGGACATTTTTGTGGTTATAAAAAGAAGGAGTTCGTATAGGCTGTGTGGAATTATACACCAAGTTCTGATGGAAAAAGGTGGTGAACACACACATGCAAATTACGGATGTCAGACTCCGCCGCGTTAACTCGGAGGGGAGAATGAAGGCTATCGCATCCATTACCATCGATAACGAATTCGTCGTTCATGACATTCGTGTCATTGATGGTAACAACGGAATGTTTGTTGCTATGCCGAGCAAGCGGACTCCTGACGGAGAGTTCCGTGATATCGCCCACCCGATCTCTTCCGGTACTCGTGAGAAGATTCAGGCGGCTGTATTGACTGAATATGATCGCGCTGCTACTGAGGAAGAAGTCATTGAAGAAGGTGCCTGAGAACATTATTGGGGTTCGAAGGAAAAGAGAGCCATGTCTTATGGCTCTCTTTTCTTTTTGACCGGAATAAGATATATTCAGTATTGAGTTTATTCGCAGAGTAGTGTTTCATAACCCATTGGTTATGAATGTTGAAGAACAAAAAAGCGCAGCGTGCGCTTGGTGACAGGGCGGCATCTTAGGAATCATGGGATTCGGTTAAGCTCGCAGGTACACGGCGTATACATATAAGGTCACGATGGTTGGTGTCCGCGTTGTTACGCGTGAATACAGGACAGCAAGCGATGAACAAGACCGGCGCAGAGCCGGCTGAACGATACTCATCGAATAGGGATATGCAACCCGAGAACGATGGGATTTTCAGAACAGGAGGTCGTGAATTTTGAAACGAATGGCTATTGTTCTTGCCGCAGGGCAAGGAAAACGGATGAAATCCAAATTGTACAAAGTACTGCATCCCGTATGTGGTAAACCGATGGTGGGTCATGTGCTTGATGCGGCTCTACGCGCAGGTGTAGAACGCAGTGTAGTCGTGGTGGGTCACGGTGCCGAAGCGGTGCAGTCATTTTTGGGTTCAAAAGCAGAATATGCTCTTCAGGCTGAACAGCTGGGAACAGGTCATGCAGTTCAACAGGTGAAATCTCTGCTCGGCAATGAAGCCGGATCAACGATTGTAGTCTGCGGAGACACTCCGCTTGTAACGAGTGAAACGCTGGAAGGTCTAATGAAACTTCATGAGAGTCGCGGTGCAGCAGCTACCGTACTTACAGCTGAATTGGACAATCCCAAAGGATACGGACGCGTTATTCGCGGAGAAGATGGTTCTGTACAACGAATTGTGGAGCAGAAGGATTGTAACGAGCAAGAAGATGCTGTGAAGGAGATTAACACAGGTACTTACTGCTTCGACAATGCGAAACTGTTTGCAGCGTTGGAGAAAGTAACGAATCAGAATGCCCAAGGAGAGTACTACCTTACGGATGTTGTTGGCATATTCCGCAACGATGGAGAAGTGGTTGAAGCCTACATGTCAGATGATATTGCAGAATCCATTGGGGTAAATGATAGACTCGCTCTTTCACAAGCGGAAGCATTCATGCGTGAACGTTTAGCCGTTAAACATATGTTGAACGGTGTTACGATCATTGATCCGTCATCGACATATATCGGAGCGGATGTTACGATTGGATCAGACACAGTACTGTACCCAGGAACTATGCTTAAGGGCACAACCTCCATTGGTGAAGCTTGCCATATTGGTCCGCATGCAGATATCGAAGACAGCATCATTCAGGATGGAGTTACAATTAAACATTCTGTGTTGTCGAGTGCTGATGTTGGTGCCGAGGCTACTGTAGGTCCATTTGCTAATTTGCGTCCAGGAACTAAATTAGGTCGCAACGTAAAAATTGGTGACTTTGTTGAAGTGAAAAATGCTACAATTGATGAAGGCTCCAAAGTGTCTCACCTTAGTTATATTGGGGATGCACAAGTAGGGAAAAACGTAAATGTTGGTTGTGGTGCAATAACGGTCAATTATGATGGTTATAATAAAGCTGTGACAACCATTGAAGATGATGCCTTTGTAGGCAGCAACGTCAACTTGATTGCACCCATTACGGTAGGAAAAGGCGCTTATGTCGTTGCAGGTTCCACCGTTACCCATTCCGTTCCCGAGAATGATCTCGCCATTGCTCGTCCACGCCAGGAGAACAAACCTGGTTATGCGGAGAAGATCCGCGGACGTGCCAAAGCCAAGAAACAAAACGCCAAACCCGAATAAGGGGTTTTGATAACAATTGCCTCCCGATCTTCGGGAGGTGCCGACATGTCGCAGACGCTTATAGATTCCAATGAACCAGCACGGAGGGTTTTTATTTTATGACTTATTTTGATTCGAAATTAAAAATATTTACTTGCAATTCTAACCCAAAGCTTGCCCATCAAATTGCTGATTATATCGGAATTCCTATGGGTGAATCTCACACAACTAGCTTCAGCGATGGTGAGATCCAAGTGAAGCTCTCCGAGAGCGTACGGGGTTGTCACGTTTATATCGTGCAGTCAACTTGTTTGCCAGTTAACGACAACTTGATGGAAATGCTCGTCATGATTGATGCACTTAAACGTGCTTCTGCCAAGACGATTAACGTTGTAATTCCTTACTATGGCTACGCTAGACAAGATCGCAAAGCACGTTCCCGTGATCCAATTACAGCGAAGCTGGTAGCTAATCTGATTGAAAAAGCAGGCGCAACGCGTGTAATCGCGATGGATCTTCACGCAATGCAAATTCAAGGATTTTTCGATATTCCAGTTGACCATCTGCTTGGTGTACCGATTCTGGCACAATATTTCCGGTCGAAACAGATCGAAAATCCAGTTGTCGTATCACCTGACCATGGTGGCGTAGTACGTGCACGGAAACTCGCTGACTTCCTGAACGCACCACTGGCGATTATCGATAAACGTCGTCCTGAGCCTAATGTCAGTGAAGTCATGAACATCATTGGTAACATTGAAGGCAAGACGGCAATCCTGATCGATGATATCATCGATACGGCAGGAACGATTGTATTGGGGGCAAATGCCTTGATGGAAGGCGGCGTGAAGGAAGTATACGCATGCTGTACTCACCCAGTATTGTCTGGCCCTGCTATGGAACGTTTGGAGAATGCACCATTGAAGGAAGTCATCGTAACGGATACAATTCCAATTACGCATGCTAACCCGACAAGCAAACTCAAAGTGTTGTCTGTAGCGCCTTTGCTCGGAGAAGCAATTATCCGGGTTCATGAGGAATTATCAATCAGCAAGCTGTTTGAAATTGAATAAGGATGTCTGCATAAAGTAGTAGAGGGGTTACGTTTTCCGGATCAATGGAAAATGTAACCCCTGTCGGCGTGCCGTATTATAAAAGTGGAATTAACCGCCCGGTTATCTTCTATATATGTTTGAACTAAACTTATATATCTAATAGCCTGGGCGGGAAATGAAACGGAATCGGCGCCGATGGAAAAGCGTGTCGGCAATTTCGACAAATTGATTATCGAAGCGTGTAATTAATCCAATCTCAATATGAGTGTCGCGGTCGTATACCTGTACAGGTACGTGATATTCAAGATGATAGATAAAATCGCTATGTTGAGTCAGTTGTCCAGTGTCTTCGCGCAAAACCCGCTCACCTTCCTGGGTTAATAAAATATATGATGTAAACACGTATATAAGATCATCCAAACATGGAACAGTTGAAATTATATCGTAAAAAAGAACTTCACTTTCTAGATATTATATGAAATATAACAAATGAAGTCTATGCTACAGCTCAAGTGATGCCAAGGAGGAAACGAGATGAAGTGGATTGTTGGCCTCGGAAATCCGGGCTCTAACTACGCCAAAACCCGTCATAATATTGGCTTTATGGCGCTCGATCGACTGGCAGATCGTCATAATATCTCCATTACCCAAAGTAAATGCAAAGCTTTAATTGGAGAGGGCAACATTGGCGGTGTCAAAACGGTATTGATTAAACCCATGACATTCATGAATCTGTCCGGTGAGTCGGTACGAGCCTATATGGATTTTTATAAGGTGAGTCTAGAAGATCTAATCGTTGTGTATGATGACATGGACACGGAAATTGGTAAAGTGAGATTGCGTTATCAAGGTAGTGCAGGTGGGCATAACGGAATTAAGTCTATTATTCAGCACACAGGTACACAGCAGTTTAACCGGGTACGCATGGGAATATCCCGTCCAGAACCTGGACATGCCATTGTAGACTATGTTCTTTCGACATTCATGAAGAAGGAAAAGGAAGCACTAGAACAAACAATTGAGCAGACCTGTGACGCACTTGAACATAGCCTGAATCATACGTTTGAGCAAACGATGGCTAAATTCAATGGGTAGTTGATTCTAGGGCGTGTCTGAAAACTCCGAAGGGAGCAGATTTTGGCGAATTTTCGTTCCAGGCAAGGAAGTTTTCCGCAGGCGTGCCGGGGCACGTCAAGGGGAAGTGACGCAGCAGGGGGCGAAAAGGCGGTAAAAGATGCACTTCAGCGAGTTGTCAGACACGGCCTGGCATTATTGGCAAAAATGATCATAAACTGGGTTCGATTCAGTCTAAATGGGCATACTGGATGTATAAACTAGGTTCAGGAGGCATAAACATGTCAGTGAATTATGTATGCAGGCATTGCCGTACCTTTATAGGACAAATCGATTCTACCGGTATAACGGAAGCGCAATTGGGCTTTCATTTCTTGACCCCCGACGAGCGTAGGGATATAATAGCGTATAATTCGGGTGGAGATATCACCGTTCGGATTACATGTGACTATTGCAAAGAAGCACTGGAACTTAATCCTGAGCTGAGTCTGCTCGCTAGTCCTCTTCAATAGGGTGACGTGGTAGTGACAATACGTAATGACAGATGATGGAGGTAGCGGAATACTGCTCCACCTTTATAGCCTTGGCAGCCTGCTGAGGCTTCTTTTCAGTTGAACTGGAATCGTATTTTGGTTGATCAACGTCAAGGCACATCAAGCCGATGTGGCAAAACAGCGAATAATCCTTTATGATGAAACAGGGTAAAAAGGGATTTGTATCCAATTCTAAGAATGTTGTATTGCGCTTTGTGCGCTAGATAACCAAGTAAGTTATAAGAGAGGTGCCCCTTTTGTTACAAGCACTTATACAAGCTTTTTCCAAAGATCCTGACTTCGGATCCATAACCGCCGGTATTACATCCGGGATGAAAGAGCAGTTGGTATCCGGTCTATCCGGATCAGCACGTCAAATCATGCTGGCTGCCTTACATCAAGAGATGAACCGGCCTTTGCTCGTCGTTACGCACAATATGTTTTCTGCACAAAAAATTGCAGAAGATTTACAGGAAGCGCTTTCACCTGATCAGGTATTGCTCTATCCTGCCAATGAACTTGTCGCCGCTGAAGCTGCTGTTTCCAGTCCGGAAACACTAGGTCAGCGTATTGATGTGTTGGTTCGCTGCGCCCAAGGTTTTCGGGGCGTTGTTGTTATTCCTTTTTCCGGAGTACAGCGATATCTTCCACTTCCAGAGATCATGGCAAAAGCCCAAATCACAGTCAAACAAGGAAGCACGCTTGAGCTAGATGCCTTCCTGCTGGAAATGGTGAAGCTAGGTTACGAGCGCGTAGAACGCGTAGAATCCCGGGGTGAGATGAGCGTACGTGGTGGAATCATTGACTTCTATCCGGTTACATCACCGATTGCTTACCGGGTGGAGTTATTTGACGATGAGATTGATTCGATTCGAACCTTTGATCCTACGGATCAGCGCTCTATTGAGCGGATAGAAGAAGTCGTTGTATTGCCGTGCAAAGAGTTGATCGCAGATCGTGAACGCATGGAGAAGGCTGCAGATGCGGCCGTTATTTTGCTGGAACAACAGCTTGAGAAGATGACAGATCGGCAGGCGAAGCTGCGACTTCGTGAAGAGATTCATCGCGAAATTGAGATGCTTCGTCAGCATGTATACTTCTCAGAGATGTATAAATATATCTCACCACTCTATCCGGAGCACAAGACCATTTACGATTACATGCCTGAGGATACGTTACTTGTACTCGATGAGCCTGCAAGACTTGCCGAGACATCTAAACAGTTGGATCGGGATGAATCTGAATGGAATCTGCATTTGATGCAAAATGGTAAGACACTACCTGACCTGCATTTATCGGCTGATGGAGATGAGCTTCTGTATGAACGTCCATTCCAGACAATATTTATGTCCATCTTCTTACGTCAGGTTCCACACACGCAGCCACAGAACATTCTGAACTTTATCAGCCGAGGTATGCAGGATTTCCACGGGCAAATGAATGTACTTAAGGCAGAGATGGAGCGCTGGCAGAAGGCTGGAGTTCATGTATTGATGCTGGCGAGTGGTGAGGAAAGACTCGACCGTATGCGTCGTGTATTGCTGGATTATGACATACCAGAACCTGAGATGCTCATTGGTAATTTGCAAACAGGATTCGAGATGCCATCCATTCAACTGGCCGTTGTTACGGAAGGGGAGATGTTCTCCCAGAAGCAACGGAAAGTACGGAAACCAATTCGAAACGTAGACAATGCGGAGCGAATTAAATCATATAGTGAGCTGAAAGTGGGCGATTATGTCGTTCACCAAAATCACGGTATTGGTAAATACATGGGGATCGGTACCCTTGAGGTAGCTGGTATCCATAAAGACTATATGCATATTTTGTATGCGGGTGGAGACAAACTGTCTGTACCGATCGAGCAGATTGATCTGATTCAGAAATATGTGGGCTCAGAAGAGAAGGAGCCTAAGATCTATAAGCTCGGTGGCAACGAGTGGACACGGGTAAAAAACAAAGTTCGTTCATCGGTACAGGATATTGCCGACGATCTAATCAAACTTTATGCGGAGCGGCAAACGTCCAAGGGATACGGCTTCGAGAAGGACTCTGCAGAACAGCAGGAGTTCGAGGACATGTTCCCGTATGATGAGACTCGTGACCAGATGCGTGCAATTGAAGAAATCAAGAAAGACATGGAACAAAATCGTCCGATGGATCGTTTATTGTGTGGGGATGTCGGATACGGCAAAACCGAGGTTGCTATTCGTGCAGCTTTCAAAGCAGCGATTGAAGGGAAACAGGTTGCTGTGCTCGTGCCTACCACAATTTTGGCACAACAGCACTATGAGACCTTCCGTGAACGTTTCTCAGGTTACCCATTCAACATCAACGTGCTTAGCCGATTCCGTTCTCGCAAAGAACAAAATGAAACAGCCAAGGGTATCAAGCAGGGTACCGTTGACATTGTTATCGGCACACATCGCTTATTGTCACAGGATCTTGTGTTCAAGGATCTGGGATTGCTCATCGTGGATGAGGAGCAGCGCTTCGGTGTAACGCATAAGGAAAAGTTGAAAAAACTCAAAACAAACGTGGATGTGTTGACCCTTACGGCAACGCCAATTCCACGTACATTACACATGTCTATGCTTGGAGTCCGTGATCTGTCTGTCATTGAGACACCGCCAGAGAACCGGTTCCCTGTGCAGACCTATGTGGTTGAACACAGTCAAGCGCTGGTTCGAGAAGCAATTGAGCGTGAATTAGCTCGTGGTGGTCAGGTCTATTATCTGTACAATCGTGTTCAAGGTATCCAGGAAATGGCTGCCGAAATTTCTGAGTTGGTTCCAGAAGCTAAGGTTGGCGTGGGACACGGTCAGATGTCCGAGACGGAGCTGGAGAAGACGATTCTAGACTTCTTGGATGGCGAGTACGATGTACTGGTCAGCACCAGTATCATCGAGACAGGTGTCGATATTCCAAACGTAAATACGTTAATTGTCCATGACGCAGACAAAATGGGACTCTCCCAGTTGTACCAGTTGCGTGGACGCGTGGGTCGATCCAACCGGATTGCTTATGCGTACTTTACGTACCAACGGGATAAGGTACTGACTGAAGTGGCAGAGAAACGTATGCAATCGATCAAAGAGTTTACCGAGCTGGGCTCTGGATTCAAGATTGCAATGCGCGACTTGTCAATTCGAGGTGCAGGTAACCTACTTGGAGCAGAGCAGCATGGTTTCATTGCTTCCGTGGGATTTGATCTGTATTCTCAGATGCTTGCTGAGGAAATTAACAAACGGAAAGTGACGATGCTGGGTGAAGAGCCTGTACTTTCCGACCAATGGAATACAACGCTTGACCTTAGTATTGATGCATATTTGCCGTCTGATTATATTTACGACAGCATTCAGAAGATTGAAATTTACAAAAAGGTGGCTGTTATCTCTTCCTTCGATGATGCAATGGAGCTGGAAGATGAGTTAGTGGATCGTTTCGGTGATCTGCCAGAAGCTGTTATTAACCTCATGGCTGTGGCGAGGCTCAAAGTGTACGGCAAAATCTATGGAATTGAGTCTATCACACAGCGTGGGGATGACCTTACGGTGAAGTTCTATGAAGGTCGTGAGCACGCATTCGAGCTCTCCAATATTGCACACATTGGAAATCAGTTCGAAAGACGTGTACAATTTGAACAAGGACCCCATATGCTTATTCATGTCAAAGGCAAAGGGCTTGGGGACAAGCAACTCATGGAACTAGTGGAGAAATTCCTGGAATCCATGAAAAGTGCTTTTAAATCAAAGGGGGAACTAAAAGATGTTACAAAAGTATAAAACAGTGAAGAAAGTACTGTCCGTGGGTATGATTGCAGTGCTGTCTTTATCACTGCTAGCAGCATGTGGTAAGAAGGAAGAAGCAACAACACCAGAATCAACAGACACAAGTGCAGTTGTAGCAACGTATGATGGCGGTACAATTACAGCCAATGAATTCGACATGGAACAGCGTGTGATGAAATTCCTGTATCCAGAATATGCACAAATGATGGACATGGATGACTTCAAAGACTACTTGGTTCGCCAAGAAATTGCATACAAATATCTGAGTGAAAATGCGAGCGATGAAGCTAAAACGGAAGGTTCCAAAGTAGCTACTGAGCAATTCGACAAAATGAAGGCTCAAGTTCCAGAAGAACAATGGCCGGAAATGCTGAAGGCGCAGAACCTCACGGATGATAACATTAAGGATTATATGACTCGAATCATGACCGTGATTAAGGATAAAGAGACCGGCGTAACAGAAGACGACATGAAGGCTGAGTTTGATAAAAATAAAGAGCAGTATACGACGGCTTCCGTTCGTCATGTACTGATCAACTTCACGGATCCAAAAACACAAAAAGAGCGCAAAAAAGAAGATGCACTTAAAATTGCTGAAGAAGTAAAAGCTAAACTGGATGGAGGAGCAGATTTCGCAGAAGTTGCGAAGGAGTATTCTGAAGATCCAGGATCTGCAGACAAAGGCGGTTTGTACGAGAACGCGGCTGTTGCTCAGTGGGTAGAAGCATTCAAACAAGCAGCAATAACGTTGCCTTTGAATAAAATCAGTGATCCAGTGGAAACGGAGTACGGCTACCATGTCATGAAAGTAGAAGCACGCACAGATGCGTATGACAAAATGACAGCAGAGCAAAAAGACAGCATCAAGAGTTCTATTGCAGCTGCCAAAATCGATACGTTCATGACAGGTGGCGAACTGGATAAACTCGTAAAAGAAGTGAACCTGCCAAAAACAGATAAAGCTGAAGAAGGCAGCACAGAAGGTACAGAAGGTACAGAAGGAACAGGAACAGATACACAAACGGGAACCGAAGGTGAATCCAAAACGGATGATACCAAAGGTACAGATACCAAAACAGATGCAGGTACAACAGATAAAGACGCAACAACAAGTGAAGGTACAGATTCAAGCAGCAAGTAAGGGATTAACCGTTGCATAGCTGCAATTGTGGACAAGCATGATAAGGAGTAAGGGGGACTTTTAGCCTCCCTTACTCCTTTTTATATTCAATCTCAGAGTGAATAGGTAGATGGTCATTTTCTTGCGAAAGAACATAACTATATTCTACAAATCATGTATAAGGAAATGGGAACAGATGAATACTATGGTCAAGATATCACACTAAACGTTCTGGGACTTTCCTCTACCCATTAAGGAACAGTAGTTGAAAAATCTTCTCGAGAAAGTGGGGCAACATGTAAATGAAAGCTACTGGTATTGTCCGTCGTATAGATGACCTGGGTCGTGTGGTCATTCCAAAAGAAATTCGTCGTACGCTACGTATCCGTGAAGGAGATCCGCTTGAAATCTTTGTGGATCGAGATGGAGAAGTTATTCTTAAAAAGTACTCCCCGATTGGTGAGCTTGGTGATTTTGCTAAGGAATATGCGGAGTCCTTGTATGAAAGTACAGGTCATGTTACGTTAATCTCTGACCGGGATACGATCATCACGGTAGCTGGTGGCTCCAAGAAGGAATATTTGGACAAGCAGGTAGGCCAGTTGGTTGAGAACTGTATGGAAAACCGTAAAACCATTATCGAGACCAATAATGGATCTTATGAAATTAGCAAAGATCATGACGAGACGTTATCTTCCTTTGTTATTGCGCCAATCATATCCGGTGGAGATCCGATCGGAACCGTCGTTTTGTTCAATAAGGATGAGTCGGTGAAGATGTCACAGATGGAAATTAAAATGTCAGAGACTGCCGCTGGTTTTCTCGGTAAACAGATGGAACAATAAGTTAAAACAACTCCTGGTGCCTATAGGCAGACAGGAGTTTTTATTTTGTGAATGTTCTAAATCGCAGACAATATAGGCAGAAAAACGGAATTCGTCTACGCAGCTCCAGCCAGTTATAATAACAAGAGATTGTTATTGATCCAGATGTATGGATACGCAGGAGGGACTTATGAAACAGCCATCAACAGGATCAAGGCTGCTGCAGGGCGCATTTGTGCTAGGACTTGCCGCCATTATCTCCAAAATCATTGGTGCCTTTCAGAAAATTCCGCTACAGAATCTAGGCGGAGACGGCGTCTTTGGTATATATAACACGGTGTATCCGTTCTATATGATGGTGATTACCATTGGGGCTGCTGGGCTACCTGTGGCCATATCCAAATTCGTGGCTGAACAGCACGTACTTGGTAGACCGGAAGAGGGAAGGCGAATCATACGATTGTCATCTATGCTGCTAGGTGGAATCGGATTAGTGTTAGCAGTCTTGATGTATACAGGGGCTCCATGGATCGGAAAATGGATCGGGAATGGACATGTTATCCCATCGATCCGTGCTGCCGCACTGGCTTTACTGGTCGTTCCATTGATGACGGGACTGCGCGGGTATTTTCAGGGGATGCAGCAGATGGTGCCTACAGCCGTATCACAGGTCGTAGAACAGATCATTCGAGTCACAGTGATGATTGTGCTGCTGCTGTGGCTCATGGCACGTGAGGCTTCGCTAGATAAGATTGCCGCTGGGGCGATGATGGGTTCGTTTGCGGGTGGTGTAGCTGGTCTACTGGCGATGCTTATGTATGGATTCCGCCATCGGAAGCTAATTTCGAAAAAGATTCAAGCTAAGAGTCCTGAAGATCAAGGCAGTAGGAACGAGCTGAGTTCTGAAGTAGCTACGGTTGATGATTTGAAGCTTACTGGTTCAACGATGTCGATCGAAAGTAACGTGTTGAACGCAGATGAAGCGGTGGGTGTAGATGCAAAAGATCGAATAGTTGGCGCTGCTGAGCATCAGCGTTCCAATAGAGAGTGGATCCGAGCCTTGCTTGTTTATGCAATCCCGGTCTGCCTTGGATCTCTGGCTGTGCCTTTAATGAATCTGGTGGACACGTTCACCGTACCGCGGTTATTACAACAAGAGGGATTAAACGAGCTACAGTCTATGGTCTCGTTCGGCATATATAACCGTGGATTACCGCTCGTTCAGATGGTGACGATGTTAGCAATGTCACTTTCGGTGCTCTTTATTCCGGCAATGGCCGAAGCCAAGCTTCGTGGCGGGTCAGAAGCCGTGAGGCAGCAAGCGAGCCTGGCGCTGCGCTGGTTCTGGTTGATCGGCTTGGCAGCATCCGCAGGACTCGCGGTGCTGGCGGAGCCGATTAACCGCATGCTGTACGGTGATGCTGCAGGCACCGAAGCACTGCGATACATGGCGCTGACGGCAGCAGGCAGCACCGTCAGCATCATTGCAGCAGCGCTGCTGCAAGGCCTTGGCAGCGTGCGCGCGCCCGCGTTCAGCATGCTGGCCGCCGCAGGCGTCAAGGTGCTGCTGAACGTCTGGCTTGTGCCGACGCTGGGCATCGTCGGCGCGGCCATGGCTGGCGCAGCCGCCTATATGCTGGCGGCTGCCCTGAATGTGGCGCTACTGGCGCGATACAGCGCCCTGCGCCTAGCCCCTAGCGCCGTCCTGGCGAAGCCGGCGCTGGTTATTGCCGCCATGAGCTTGGCGGCGGCAGGCATGGCCTGGGCCACCGAAGCGCTGCTCGGTGGCATGGGAATCGCGGCTGACCGCAGGATCGCCGCGGTAGGCGTCAGCCTGCTTGGCGTAGCCGCAGGCGCAGCCGTGTTTGTGCTGGCGGCCGCGCACACAGGTCTGCTCACCGCTGCAGAGCTGATGGCTGTGCCCAAGGTTGGGCCACGCCTAGCCAAAGTTTTACGCAGCCTGCGGGTGCTGCACTAAACCAGCCTGTCAGAGCAGCTACACAGAGGCCTTTAATCCTTCACAGGTTGGATTGCCGGTTACTGTTAAAATGAATGCGATGTAATCATTATCCAACAGATTCAGAACTTGAAGAAATACATCAGTAAAATCGCAAATTATAGGATACCGCCTGATTCTGGTATAATACGTTTAATTATAGAGCGCTGCCTTGCGTGAAACTTCTTAGGCTGATCCATTTCATTTTCATGACTCACTTATGGGATGGGTTCACATATCAAGAAATTTACGCCGGCAGGTTGGTTCGGATGGAGGACTGGAACGATGAGTGCAGCTTTAACCGTGGTAGGTCTTGGATCAGGAGATGCAGATCAACTAACTGTAGGTATTATCAAAAAGATGAAGCAAGCGGCCATATTGTATGTCCGCACATTGGATCATCCCGTATTGCATGATCTGAAGCAGGAAGGGCTGCAGATGACATCGTTTGACGCCATCTACGAGGCAAAGGACTCCTTCCCTGAGGTGTACGATGAGATCGCAAATCGTCTAATTGAAGCGGCTCGGCAAGGCGAGCCCGGAACAGAGATCGTATACGCTGTACCAGGTCATCCTATGGTGGCAGAGGCGAGTGTACGCCTGTTGAAGGAACGTTGCCCACAGATGGGGATCTCACTTCGAGTGATGGGCGGTGAGAGTTTCCTCGACGAGGCATTTATACGACTAGGCTTTGACCCGATAGAGGGGTTCCAGCTTCTGGACGCCAGCAGTTTGAACACGGAACTAGTGCAGCCACAACTGCATACGCTCATTGGACAAGTCTATGACGTATTTACCGCGTCAGATGTGAAGCTGTGTTTGATGGACGTGTACCCAGACGATTATCCTGTATTTGTTGGACATGCCCTGGGGGTTCAGGGACAAGAGGTCATTCACAAGATACCGCTCCACGATCTGGATCGCATCGAGGGTTATGGCAACCTTTCACTCATTTATGTGCCCAAAAATACAGATGATGCATTGCGGCGGCGGTCGTTTGCCCGTTTGCATGAGATTGTCAACATTCTGCGTAGTCCCGGCGGCTGTCCGTGGGATCAGGAACAGACGCATCAGTCTATTCGCAAAAACCTGATTGAAGAAACCTATGAGGTCATTGAAACCATCGATGAAGACGATCCCGACCACATGAAGGAAGAGCTGGGTGATCTGTTACTTCAGATTCTACTTCACTCCCAGATGGAGGAAGAGGTAGGTACATTTAATGTGTATGACGTTATTGAAGGGCTGAATGATAAGCTCATCTTCCGTCATCCGCATGTATTTGGTGAGAATCAGGCAGAGGATGCGAATGAAGCTCTACAAAACTGGGAACAGATGAAGGCAGAGGAGAAAAAGCGCAAGGGGCTAGATCAACAGAATGATTCCGTATTAGACGGAATACCACGCGACCTGCCTGCTCTGATGAAGGGATATAAGTTACAGAAGAAAGCAGCTAAGGTAGGCTTCGACTGGGATGACGTTAATGGTGTATTTAGCAAAATTGAAGAAGAGTTGGCTGAGCTGAAAGAAGCTGTACAGCAGAATCAAACTGCAGAAGAACAGAAGCTGGAGCTAGGTGATTTGTTATTTGCTGCTGCCAACGTGGCGCGATTCATTCATACCGATCCAGAAGAGGCACTTGCGGCGACAAACCGCAAATTCACACAACGCTTCCAATACATTGAGGCACAATTGCATGAACAGGGTCGTACCCTTGCAGATAGCAATGTAGACGAGATGGAGCAATACTGGCAGGCAGCTAAGAAGGCAGGGCTATAACAAACTTTTGTTTTGGCTCATATTGGGAAAACGTATTCCAAGATTGCAGCTAGTGTGTTATGATACGAACAAGTGTTTCGTTTGAATGGGTAGACATACATGATTAAACCTTGGCTGTTTAGGGTACTGGACTTAGACTGCTGTTGGACAAGTAACTGCACGAAAGAAAAAAAGTCGTGAACCAAGGCAGGAATTCAGGTACCAAGCCAGAATACATGTGTAGTAACCATACGCGGGGTCAACAGCAACGATACGTTGCCAAGGCATCGCAGATACTTTTTTTTCAATTTGGGAGGCTTTTAAAAATGAACAAAACAGATCTGATTAACAACATTTCCACCAAAAGCGGTTTGACTAAAAAGGACGTTGAATCCGTATTGAACGGCTTTTTGGGAGAAATTACAGATGCACTTGCTAGCGGAGACAAAGTACAATTGATCGGCTTTGGCACTTTTGAGACCCGCAAACGTTCCGGTCGTACTGGCCGTAACCCACAAACAGGGAATGAGATCGTGATTCCTGAGTCCATCGTTCCTGCATTCAAAGCAGGTAACAAACTTAAAGAAGCCGTAAAATAATGCGTCTTGATAAATTCCTGAAGGTCTCCCGGCTGATTAAACGCCGCACAGTAGCCAAAGACGTCTCTGAACAGGGACGTGTTCTGGTAAACGGACGTGAAGCGAAACCTAGCGCCGCTGTCAAAGTGGGCGATGAGCTTACCGTTCAGTTTGGTCAGAAGCTAGTTACAGTGAAGGTGGAACGTCTAGCAGAGAGCACCAAGAAGGATGAGGCGAGCAGCCTCTATACCTTGGTTAAGGAAGAGCCGATTGCCAAGGACAACGGGCTGGACTGGTAACAGCACTGCCCAGCATCCCCTTTTACAAATGAATAACCTTTGAATAGAAACGTCTTTCCCATCTCGGGGAGGGCGTTTTTGTAATGTTAGATAGTAATGCTTCAGTGCACAATCCTTTGGTTCTATTCCGTACTTCTGCTCCATAAGCTAGGTGTATGAAGGAGGGGTACATGCCATGGTTGAGCACGGGAAGGCTAAACAGCATCATTTGAGCATGCAAAATCGGAAACTGTTAGATCTGACAGGCGTCTCCAATGTGGAGAGCTTCGACAGTGAAGAATTTTTGCTTCAGACTGAACTTGGGCATCTGACCATCCGGGGGCACAATTTACATATCAAAAATCTGAGCCTGGAGGAAGGTCTGCTGTCCATTGAGGGCACGGTAAGCTCACTTCAATATCTGGATCCCGGTTCTCAGAGTAAGAACAGTAAAGGCCTGTTTGGTAAGATGTTCCGATGAGTCCAGAAACACAATGGATCACATTGATGTGGATGCTGCTTTCGGGAGCCATGATGGGAGTGGCCTATGACAGTTACCGGGTACTGTCCGGTCAACTTCGGTTTCCAAGATGGAGCATCCACACGCTCGATCTATTATATTGGGTTGCCTCCGCGCTGTTCGTTTTTCGGATGCTATACGCCGGGAACTACGGACAACTGCGGTTTTATGTCTTTTTGGGGCTGATTTTAGGGGTTTGCTTCTATTTTTGGCTTTTAAGTGTTACAACCCAGCGTTTTGTGGTAATGTTAATTAAACTCGCAAGAACGCTGATTCATTGGTGTGGACATATCCTTAACATCCTGATCGTTATGCCAGCTAAAGGAGTGTACAAGTTAGTTCGTGTGCTGTTAGGTTTTTTGCTCGCGATCCTGCTATTCCTCGGCAAGTTGGTATTGCAATGTTTGGTACCATTCGGTAAGTTGTTCCGCTGGATGTTTAGGCCGCTCCTGAAATATTGGGTAACGCCACGCTTTTTGATCCGTGCGGGTGCAAGTATTGCAGCGATATGGAGACGCTTGTTTTAAGGAGGTCCGATAATGGGTAAAAAGCCTGTGGGTAGATCCACGGTTCCAACAGGTCAGGTTAAATCTGCGGGTGCACGAAGACGTCTAATGCTTTGGATGACATTTGTGATTGTTTTTGTCATTTGGGCAGGATACACCTTCCTTGTTCAGAGTGCGCAGATTTCGGACAAGAGCTCACATCTAGCTACACAGCAAGCTTCTAAGGAAGATACGTTGAAAAGGCTAGATCAGTTGAAGTATGAGGTCAGTCGGTTGAAAGACCCTGAATACATAGGACAACTGGCGCGCAAAAAAGGTTACTATTTACCTGAAGAGACACCAATTAAGGTGGAAGAGTCAGGTAACTGATGGAATTAGGCTCATTACGGAGCAAGGGTTATAACTCATATATCTGAAGCCGTCATACCGGAAAAAATAGGCTCCCTTATAGGGTAGTGCTTAGTTGACCTTGGTTTGCGGCATAAGGTATAATTAAACCAGCACAGCATTGATTTTGGCATTCAAAAAATCGGGTTGTATATTTTTAAGGGAGGATCATTTTATTCTATGGCAATTGAAGTGGGCACCAAGTTAGAGGGCAAGGTGACAGGAATCACGCATTTTGGAGCATTTGTGGATCTGTCAGGAGGTGTCACGGGTCTCGTTCACATCTCGGAAATCGCCGACAATTACGTCAAAGATGTCAACGACCACCTGAAGCTGAATGACCAAGTTACAGTAAAGGTTATCAACGTTGACAAGGATGGCAAGATCGGACTTTCCATTAAGCAAGCTGTTGACAAACCGGTTGAGCAACAAACCCAATCCAGACCTCCGAGAGCTCCAAGACCGGAACGCAGTGGAGGAGATCGCGAACGATTCAGCGGCGGAGGCCCAAGTGGTGGCCAAGGTCGTGGTGGTGGCGGCGGATTTAACCGTGACCGCGGAGGCCGTTCTTTCAAGCCCGCAGCAGGCAAACCTTCATTTGAGGATAAAATGTCACGCTTCCTGAAAGATAGTGAAGAGCGGATTTCTTCGCTCAAGAAAAACACAGAAGGCAAACGCGGAGGCCGTGGAGCTAAGCGCGTATAGTCTGTCTCAACCTGATATCTAATATAAGAAAAGCCGTTGTCCTAAGGGACAACGGCTTTTTTGCATGCTCTTTTATTCGAAATTGTAGAGGTATGTGTATGTGGCAACAACATATTTACGCATTTTGAGGTTTACTGTCGTCCTTGTACGATGGACGGGATTAGTCGTCTTTTTTGTAAACTTATGCTCGGTCTCACCGATTTTCTGCGCTAGGCTGAAGAAGATATAAGAACATTTGTCGTCTACCATTTTTTACCGACATGTTTCCATGACATTCCGCAGGTATCCCGGTTAATACGAGCTTATGCTGGAGACATGACGGTTCATAATCAGACATATTGGTTCTCGCTTTAGAACGTCCAAACAGAAGAAATGGCAGTAAGGTCGGGGTATTGTCTCCTCCGCGCCAGTCGTATTTCTTTTGTCGTAAACTTTTTGAATCCTACCCACCTATTATGACAAACTACGTCTCTCAATCTATCTATAATCAGAAACATCGAGAACGAAACACGAAAATAACAATTATGCGAATGGGGTGCCTTGGGATGATGGAAAAGTGGAATGTCATTCAATTTCCGGGAATGAAAGCTGGTAAAGGGAGTACAGAAGCTCGGGAGGAGCTGTCGGTGCGCCTCAAACAGTGGATTAGTTCCCGCAAGGCTGTCCAGGTCGTAGCTACACGTAAATGGGTAATCCTGCTCACATTTATGGGTTTCCTGCTTGGCAAGGCAATGATACTAAATGAATTGTCACCGTTTGCTATCGCCTACTTCGCAGTCATTGCGTTCATGCGTAGAGATTACATTATTCCCGTCGGTGCTGCATTGTTAGCGGGAAGTCTCTTTGCCCCATTTCCAGTCCCACTCATCGTTGCCACAGAAATCGCTATCTTCTATCTCTTTTTTAGAGGTTTAGAGTCTTATGACCGTGCTGAATTATCTTATGCGCCAGCGATGGTGTTTACGACTACTTTTATGGTCAAGTTGTTCGCTGTTGTCATTGGGCCATCGTTCAGTTGGTACGCCATGCTGATGCTTACGATGGATTCCGTACTCAGCTTCGTGCTTACGCTAGTGTTTATTCAGGCGATACCGATTTTTACGTACCGCAAAAAAAAGTTCAACCTAAAGAACGAGGAGATCCTCTGCCTAATCATCTTGCTAGCTTCTGTCATGACAGGAGCAGTTGGGTGGACGATACAGTCTTTATCTGTCGAGCATATGCTCTCCCGATATCTGATTCTAATCTTTGCGCTAGTGGGCGGAGCCCCCCTTGGTGCTTCAGTGGGAGTTATTACAGGGCTTATCCTGAGCCTGGCTGATATGACAGCCATATATCAGATGAGTCTTCTCGCTTTTGCAGGGATGCTGGCAGGGATGCTACGAGAGGGGAAACGAGCAGGGGTAGCGTTAGGCATGCTGCTTGGATCATCGATCCTGGCGATATATTTAGGCGGACCAGGTGATGTTATGAATTCGTTATGGGAGACCTGCGCAGCCATCGTGCTATTTATGTTAACGCCAAAAAGCATGATGACGGCCATATCCAAATATGTGCCGGGCACGCAGGATCATACCAAGTCGCAGCATGAATATGCGAAGCGAATACGCGATGTAACCGCAGAGCGAGTAACCCGTTTTTCTCAAGTGTTTCGGCAATTGTCACGTAGCTTTGATCAGATGTCGGGCACGGGAGAAGCGGCACAGAATGAAGGCGGGATGGAGCATTTTATGAATGCTGTGGCAGAGGGATCATGTGCTAATTGCTTCAAACGGGCTCAGTGCTGGGATGCAAAGTTTATTCAGACGTACAAATATATGACCGATGTCATGAGCTCCATTGAAGCTAATCCTGAAATGTCTGGCAAGCAGATTCCAGCTGAATGGAACCGGGTCTGTGCCAAGCCTGAGGAGGTACTTGAGGTAATGAGAGCCCAATATGGGCTGTATCAGCATAACATGCAATGGAAGCGTCAGATCGTCGATAGTCGGCAGCTCGTGGCAGAGCAGCTATCTGGCGTATCCCAAGTCATGGAGGATTTAGCGAGGGAAATTCAACGTGAAAGTGAGGAGATGGTTCAACAGGAGGAGCAGATTCGAGATGCGCTTGAATCACTGGGGCTGTCTATCCATTCCATTGAAATTATAAATCTGGAAGCAGGGAATGTTGAAATTGAAATTGTACATGCGTATACACGTGGGTTCGATGAATGCCGCAAGATGATTGCGCCATTAATATCGGATGTATTAGACGAGCACATTGCGGTGCTGCATGAAACGATGATGGATGCTCGGCAAGGCTTAGCGACGGTAACCTTCGGGTCAGCCAAAACATTTGAGATCAGCACAGGGGTAGCTGCGGCTGCCAAAGGGGGAGATCTGTTATCAGGGGATAGTTTCAGTACGGTTGAACTGGGCAATGGTACTTTTGCAGTGGCGCTAAGCGATGGTATGGGCAATGGGGAACGTGCACGCATGGAGAGCAGTGCAGCGCTGAATATCCTGGAACAATTACTTCAATCGGGAATGGATGAGAAGCTGGCAATCAAGTCAGTAAATTCTGTGCTTATGCTTCGGTCACCTGAAGAGATGTATGCCACAGTAGACATGGCTTTGATTGATGAATATACGGCAGAGACCACATTTATGAAAATTGGTTCGACGCCAAGCTTTATTAAACGAGGGCAGGAGGTTATTCAGGTATCAGCTAGTAATTTGCCTATTGGTATTATCAAGGATATTGAGGTCGATCTGGTAACGGTACAGCTTCAGCCTGGGGATATTCTGATCATGATGACCGATGGCATCTATGATGCACCCGGCTATGCCGTCAACAAAGAATTATGGATGAAGCGACTTATTCAAGAGATTGACAGTGACGATCCGCAAGATGTGGCAGACTGCTTGCTTGAAAGTGTTATTCGATATCAGCAACATGAGATCTATGATGATATGACTGTGGTTGTAGGCAAAGTAGAGCATTATCGCCCGGAGTGGGCTACACTTCGCGTGCCTGGCATTAATCGAATGGAACGACCACGAACGGTGAGTTAATTCTCTCTACTCTGTTTGAACTCTCTCCAATCTGGCAATGCTATTCATAGAGTTGGAGAGTTATGAAGCGGAGGGATATCGAATGAAGCAAATTTTGTTGATAACCGACGGTTGTTCAAATGTAGGGACAAGCCCAGTACTCGCTGCTTCTGAAGCGAACGAGGAAGGGATTACGGTCAATGTTGTTGGCGTTATAGATTATGGCACGATAGGTGAGCTAGGAAGCCGGGAAATAGAAGAGATTGCGAAGGCTGGGGGCGGGATCAGTCAGATTGTGGGGACAAGGCAGCTTGCTCACACCATGCAGATGATGACTAGAAAAACAGTGGTTCAGACGATTCAGCAGGCGGTTAATAGAGAGCTAACACAAATTTTGGGAGATCAAAGTCCCAAAACGGTGACTGACCTTGACCCAGAGCGTCGTGCTCAGGTCGTGGAAGTGATGGATAATATGGCGGAAACCGCCCCGTTGCAGGTCATTCTGCTAATCGATGTAAGTGCGAGTATGAAGCCTAAGCTTGCAGCCGTAGAAGAGGGAATACGAGATTTGATGTTAAGTCTACAAGCTCGTGCTGGATCAAGCCGACTTTCGGTATTTCATTTTCCTGGACGTCACAGTGGTGAGGATGCTGTCATGGATATTAACTGGACAACCGATCCGAGTAGTGTCCGATCTCTGTTCGGACGACTGCAGATGAGGGGAGCGACGCCCACAGGTCCTGCGATTCAGAAGGTGATTGATTTTTACCGATATGGTACACTGGAGGGACAGCAGGAAATAGAAGGGAAATATCGCATTGAAAGAGAAGGGATGCTCGGTGACAACGTTGTCTGACGCCTCTTTCCCGCCAGGAACAGTTATTACTGGGAAATGGAATCGCAGCCGTTATACGATTCGAAAGTTGCTGGGCAAAGGAGCTAACGGCATCGTTTTTCTTGTCCAGCGGGGTGAAAATGGCAAACACTATGCACTTAAAATGGGGTTTGATCCCGTAGATTTGCAATCAGAGATCAATGTGCTCAAATCTTTTCAATTACAGCGCAATCATGAGGCCCTTCGGCAGAGCGGCATTCCCTCCTATCTCAAAGATGTGGATGATTATGCCGTTCGTGACCGTGATATTCCTTTTTACGTGATGCGTTACGTTCGAGGTGAGGCTTTACATCACTTCATTCGACGTCAGGGTACGGAATGGACACTTTTGGTTGGACTCAGACTTCTGCAAAAATTGGCACAGCTGCATCAGGCAGGGTGGGTATTTGGTGATCTTAAACCCCAGAATGTACTCGTATCCGATTATGGTCATGTAGAACTTATTGATTATGGTGGAGTTACATCGATTGGTCGAAGTGTCAAACAGTTTACAGAGTGGTACGACCGTGGATTCTGGAATGCTGGAAGTCGGACTGCTGACAGCAGCTATGATGTATTTGCTTTTGCCATGCTGATGATTCATGTATTGGAGGCTGATGCGCTCAAGGCACTTGCTGCTGAAGGGTTACCACAATTGCGGAGTGTGAACCAACTGGTGAGCTTGGTGGAGCGGAGTGAACGACTCAGACCGTTTCGTCATTGGATGATCCAGGCGCTGCGAGGTCAATTCCGGGATGCCGAACATGCGACCAAAGGTTGGAAGGAGCTCATGGCTCGGCCGATTCCTTCGAGACGTCGTTCTCAGCACTCAACACCAAGATGGCTCAAAAATTCATTTGCTGTATCCGTTATACTACTTATTGGGGTACTGATCTATGCGCTTCGGTTCTAATGTTCAGGGTGCATATACATAACGTAAGGAATGAGGAAAAGGTATGGAAGCTTTACGCTGGGACAAGCTGGTGAAACATGTTCTGGATGCAGCGGAAGAGCATCAATTATGGGTTCCTGGGGATCGGATTGTCGTCGCTGTGTCGGGCGGGCCGGACTCGGTGGCTTTTTTGCATATCATGCACGAGATAAGCTCAAGCCATATGCCGTTAGAATTGATCTGTGCTCATGTACATCATGGATTTCGAAGTGAATCTGATCAAGAAGCGGAAATGGTGGAGGCACTGGCAGCCCGTTTGGGATTGCCATTTGAGTGGATACGAGCAGATATTCCTTCTTATATGAAGATTACAGGTCAAGGATCTCAAGAGGCTGCACGAGATAGACGTTATGCATTTTTACATGAGGTGGCAAGCAAATACGATGCAGCAAGCATTGCACTTGCTCATCATGCCGACGATCAGGCGGAGACGGTCATGCTTCATTTGCTGCGTGGCAGCGGCCTATCTGGACTGAGTGGAATGAAGTTTAAACGGCGTGAAAAAAATGTGGAACTTATTCGTCCATGTCTTCGTATAAACAAGACAGACCTTGTAGAAGCTTGTAATACCAGGGGATTTCCGTACTTTACGGATGAGAGTAACTCCCTGCGTAAATATCGGCGTAATGCCATTCGCTTGGATGTCCTTCCTTTTTTGGGGCAGTATAATGGACAGTTAACGCCGTCATTGAATCGACTCGCTGAAATTGTAGGCGATGAAGACGATTTCATGGAACAAGGTGCATATGACGCATACAGGTGTCTAGTGCAGGAGAACGGCGGGAGGCTAACCTTTGAGGTGCCTTCCTTTTTGAAGTTACATGTCGCTTTACAACGAAGGTTGATTAAACTAATATTGAATTATCTGCCTTTGGACAGTGATTTTGTCGACTTTACCCGTATCGAAACCATTCGCCGGAAGGTGATGGAGCCCTCTGTGACGACCTGGAGCCTGGATATAGGACAGACACTTGTCTGTACCCGGGAGTATGATTTGATCTCCTTTGGCATACGGAATGACGTACAGGATCAAACCTACGAGTATCGTCTAACGAATTGGAGAGAAACGTATGAGTTTTCCCTCTCCGAAATCAATCGATTTCTTCGCTTGACGACCGTAATCCCCGAGGACTATCTTGTACCGGAATCAGCGAACCAAGCCGCATTCGATGCGGATAAACTGGTTATGCCGCTGATTGTGCGTTCACGGTTACCTGGAGATACCATGAAAGTCATGGGATTAAACGGAAGCAAAAAGGTGAAAAATATTTTCATCGATGAGAAAATCCCACCCTCTGTCCGTCCACGAATTCCAGTAGTGTGTGATGGAGCGGGCAACATTATTTGGTTGCCTGGTGTTCGTCGCTCGAACGTAGCACCGGTTCAAGAGGATACTTCCGCAATTTTATACATGACTGTAGGCGATTCAGCGATTCAGGGGTAGTGGTTATGGTTCAGGTAAGGCTTTCATAGTATAACTTTAGGAGGTTCGCACAGTTGCAGAATGATATTCAAGAAGTATTGATTAGCGAAGAAGAGATTCAGAGTAAGGTTAAAGAATTAGGCGCAACATTAAGTGCCGAGTATGAAGGTCGCAACCCTTTGGTCATTTGCGTGCTCAAAGGTGCGTTTATATTTATGGCTGATTTGGTTAAGAACATAACGGTACCTGTTGAAATGGATTTTATGGCAGTATCCAGTTATGGCGCTTCCACCAAATCGTCAGGTGTTGTCAAAATCATTAAGGATCTGGATGTTTCGGTTGAAGGTCGCGAGGTCCTGATTGTCGAAGACATTATTGATAGTGGACTCACACTCAGTTATTTGATTGATCTTCTTGAAAACCGTGGCTCCAAGTCTGTGCGTGTAGTCACGCTGTTTGATAAGCCATCAGGCCGTAAGGTCGAGCTAGAAGCTCATTACACAGGCTTTGACATTCCTGACGCATTCATCGTTGGATACGGTTTGGATTACGCTGAGCAGTACCGGAATCTTCCTTATATCGGGATTTTGAAGCCGGAAGTCTACACCAGCTAATATCATCCTGGACCCAAGCCTTGAGAGTTTTTTGGCTTCTGTTGAGAAGCCGTGTCGGGCTATGTTAAAATAATTAAAGTGTCTCGAGAGGAGGTAGGGGATGAATCGGTTCATCCGGAATTCTGCTTTTTATTTAATTCTTTTTTTAGTCGTGGTGGGCATAGTCCAATTCGTCAGCAATGGCGGCGAAGCCACCGATAATCCTAGATATGATCAGTTGCGTGCAGCAGTTAAGGCAAACAATGTTGCTGAATTGACGGTTCAATTCGACGGTCAGTCGTTTCTGGTAACCGGTCAATACAAAGAGAAGCCTGCAGAAGCCAAATCAGAAAACTTCTCAACGTATATTCCTCCTACGGATGAAGCGATTAGTGAGCTTGTAGCGGCAAGTGAAACTAATAATTTTCAGTTTAATCAGGAGCCAATGAGACGTGACAGTATCTGGCTGACACTGTTGACCTCTTTTATTCCTTTGATCATTATGTTCCTGTTGTTCTTCTTCCTGTTTAATCAGGCGCAAGGCGGCGGCGGTAAAGTAATGAACTTTGGTAAAAGTCGTGCTCGTCTCTATAACGAAGAGAAAAAACGGGTTACGTTTGAAGACGTTGCTGGTGCTGATGAAGAGAAGCAGGAACTTGTTGAAGTCGTTGACTTCCTCAAAGATCCTCGTAAATTTGCAGCAGTAGGTGCACGTATTCCTAAGGGCGTATTGCTCGTAGGTCCTCCGGGTACTGGTAAAACATTGCTCGCACGTGCCGTAGCCGGTGAAGCGGGTGTACCGTTCTTCAGTATTTCCGGTTCTGACTTCGTAGAAATGTTCGTCGGTGTCGGTGCATCACGTGTACGTGATTTGTTTGAAAATGCGAAGAAAAATGCCCCATGTATCATCTTTATTGATGAGATTGATGCTGTGGGACGTCAGCGTGGAGCTGGCCTTGGCGGTGGACACGATGAACGTGAACAGACGCTCAACCAGTTGCTCGTTGAAATGGACGGATTCGGCGCTAACGAAGGTATCATCATCGTAGCTGCAACGAACCGTGCAGATATTCTTGACCCTGCCTTGCTGCGTCCAGGACGTTTTGACCGTCAAATTACGGTTGACCGCCCAGATGTTAAAGGCCGTGAAGCTGTCTTGAAAGTACACTCTCGTAACAAACCTCTGACCAAAGATGTGAAGATGGATGTTATCGCGAAACGTACAACGGGCTTCTCTGGTGCTGATCTAGAGAATCTCTTGAACGAAGCGGCATTGCTTGCAGCACGTCGTAATCGTAGAGATATCTCCATGAAAGAAGTTGACGAGGCGATTGACCGTGTCATTGTTGGTACGGAGAAGAAGAGCCGTGTTATCAGTGACCGTGAGAAACGAATTGTTGCTTATCACGAAGCAGGTCACACCATCGTTGGTTATTTCTTGGAACATGCCGATATGGTACATAAAGTTACTATCATTCCGCGCGGACGTGCGGGTGGATATGTAATCATGTTGCCAAAAGAAGATCGTATGCTTGTCACCAAGCAAGAGCTGCTCGACAAAGTAACAGGACTCCTTGGAGGCCGTGTTGCAGAAGAATTGTTCATCGGCGAAATTGGTACGGGTGCGTACAGCGACTTCCAACAAGCGACAGGTATTGTTCGTAGCATGGTTATGGAATATGGTATGAGTGAAAAATTGGGTCCAATGCAATTCGGAAGTTCACAAGGACAAGTGTTCCTTGGTCGTGATATTGGACATGAACAGAATTACTCTGATTCCATTGCATATGAGATTGATCAGGAAATGCAGCGCTTTATTAACGATTGTTACGAGAAATGTAAGGACTTGCTCGTAAAACATACGAGAGAGATGCATCTGATCGCAGAAACGTTGCTTGAAGTGGAGACTTTGGAAATGGATCAGATCAAGCAATTGATCGAGACAGGTTCTCTGACTCCGGTAGCTGAGAGCAACAATGATGATGAAGGTACGCCGAGCGAAAGCGGAGAGCCAATCGTTGATAACATCGGCGATGTGCGTGTCCGTATTCAAGGCAAGGATGAAACACCTGGAACACCATCGGGTGATATTCCTAACGAAACTCCGAATCTGGATAAACCTAACGGTAATGATCCAGATGATGGTGGAACGAAACCAACATCATAATCTAAATTAATGATCTGTCTAATGACAGATACAAAGAGGAGAGCCCAAGGGCTCTCCTTTTTTATGTCTTAGAATCAATTCAAGTGGAATGATGATATACATACCGATTATTTTAAATTATATATAACGATAATGACGAGATTGAGGAAGAACCATGCAGAAAATGGGTAGTTATCGGGGAGTTCTGCAGCCTTTTCATTTATTGACAGAGTCGTGAACGTTGTGTACATTAGGTGTTAAACCGCTTGTGATTCGTTTCTCAAGCGAAAAATGGTGACGTAGACAGTCATACGAAACAGTGAACAACACTGTCCCGATAAAGGAGAGGATCACAGGTGGAAGCTCTGGCTTTAGAGCGCAAGGCTGAGATGAACCGTGAGTTGCGTGAGCGGCTGATGGAGTTGAAAAAGGAACGTAATGCTATTATTCTTGCTCATTATTACCAACGTGATGAAGTACAGGAAGTTGCCGATTTTCGCGGAGATTCATTTCTGTTAGCTCAAAAAGCTGCAGAGACCGATGCAGATGTAATCGTATTCTGCGGGGTTCATTTTATGGGTGAAAGCGCTAAAATTCTGGCACCAAACAAAACGGTTATTATTCCGGATGAACGTGCAGGTTGCCCGATGGCCGATATGGTCAACGTTGAAGGGCTCCGTAAGTTAAAAGCACAACATCCAAATGCCAAAGTGGTTACGTATATCAATTCCTCGGCGGAGATCAAAGCAGAAACGGATATCTGTTGTACCTCAGCAAATGCTGTTAAAGTGATCCAATCTGTTGATTCCGATGAAATTATCTGGGTACCTGATAAAAATCTAGGTCATTATGTGCAGCAACATACGGACAAAAAGATGATTATCTGGGAGGGCTACTGCAATACCCACGATATGCTTACAGTTAAAGATGTTGTAGAGATGAGAGCTAAATATCCGAATGCTGAATTTGTTGTCCATCCTGAATGTCGCCCAGAAGTAGTGGAGATGGGTGATTTTGTAGGCAGCACTACGGCTATTCTTGAATACTGCAAGAAGTCCACAACGAAAGAGTTCATCGTAGGTACAGAAGATGGAACAGGGTATCAGCTCCGTCTGGATAGCCCAGATAAACAGTTCCATTTTGCCACCAAGTTTCTCGTTTGCCCTAACATGAAGGTGAATAACCTGAAGAAGCTGGTGAAGTGTCTGGAAACGATGAAGCCGCAAATTTACGTACCACCAGCTGTTGCTGACAAAGCTAGAGAATCACTAGAGCGTATGTTACTGGTGAAGTAACGTGCGTTACTCTTGCTCCAAGACGGGTGAATAATATGATACCTTCATACTTAGTCGATTTTGATCTCTCCTCGCTGCCTGTAGTCGAGACGGATGTGCTAGTGATTGGTTCAGGCATTGCGGGATTGTTCACTGCCATCAAAGCCGGTGAAGAGCGCCGCGTGTTGATGATTACGAAGAAATCGTTATTGGAAAGCAACACACGGTATGCCCAAGGAGGAATTGCCGCTGTCATTGCAGAGGATGATTCCCCCGCATACCATTTACAGGATACGTTAATCGCTGGAGCAGGCTTATGCCGCTCCGCAGCGGTTGAGGCGTTGGTAAATGAAGGCCCAGATGGTGTTAAGGAATTAATCAGACTGGGAACAGCATTCGATGAGGAGAACGGCGTGCTGGCATTGACGCAGGAAGGAGCGCATAGCCACCGCCGTATTTTGCATGCAAATGGAGATGCAACAGGGTATGAAATTGTGCGAGCGCTGGCTGTAGTGGCGAATGAACACCCTGGCATTGAAGTATGGGATGAACATTTTGTTATTGATTTGATCACTGATCATGGTGAATGTATAGGAGCCCTTGTCCAAAAAGCAGATGGCTCACAGGTGTTTGTAAAAGCTCAGGCAACAGTTCTATGCTCTGGCGGTGCTGGACAGTTGTATCGATACACTACGAATCCAGAGGTCGCAACGGCTGATGGGGTAGCTGTGGCTTATCGTGCCGGGGCTGTCATTCGGGACATGGAGTTCATTCAATTTCATCCGACCTCCTTATGTTACCCGGGAGCCCCACGTTTCCTCATATCGGAGGCGGTACGGGGTGAAGGTGCTGTTTTGCGCAATGTGAAGGGCGAACGTTTCATGGAACGCTATCATGAACAGCTTGAGCTGGCTCCTCGTGATATTGTAGCTAGAGCGATTGTCAGTGAAATGGAAGCCACCAACAGCACCTTCGTCTACTTAGACATTACGCATGAATCAACCGAACTGATCAAGCATCGCTTTCCCACTATTCATGAAACCTGCATGAGGTACGGGCTTGATATGACCACAGACTGGATTCCAGTTGCACCTGCAGCCCATTACATGATGGGTGGTGTGAAGACAGACCTTAGCGGCGAGAGCAGTATTGGCAGGTTGTTCGCATGTGGGGAGGTTTCATCTACAGGAGTACACGGAGCGAATCGTCTGGCGAGCAATTCCTTGTCAGAAGCCATCGTGTTTGGGCGAAGAATAGTGGAGCGAGTTCTTACCCTTCCGCCGCTGGCTCCAATACGTTATGAGCACTTTGCTGGAGGTATCGGAAGAAAAGTCGTGGCAGAGCAAAGACCTGTATCTGAACGACGTCTACGACTACAAAAAATGATGGTTCGTTATGTTGGTCTGCGCCGCAACGGGGTTAATCTGCAAGGAGCTATGGAACAGCTTCAGCATGAATTACACTATTTTGACCAGATGCTTACACAAAGGGAAGAGATGGAGTATGCCAACCTTTTGACATGTGCATGGCTAGTGACTACAGGTGCGTTACATCGGCAGGAAAGCCGAGGGGCACACTATCGGGAAGATTTCCCGCAGCGTGATGATGTAGTCTGGCAGAAGCATAGTCTGCAGCAGCGAGAACAAGCGATTGTGGAGGAATTGATGTCATGATATTGAACGGATATAATGAGGAACTCATCGAACAAATTAAAAGCTGGCTTCGTGAGGATGTTGGTGCCGGGGATGTGACCTCCAGTGTAACGATTCCAGCAGGCCATCAATCCAAGGCGGTTATTCATGCCAAAGACAATGGTATCATTGCAGGTATCAATGTAGCTGAACTGGTGTTTCAAGTCGTAGACCCCGCGTTAGTATTTAAACCGCTGGTTCAAGATGGCGACTTGGTTACAACAGGTACTATACTGGCTGGGGTGGAAGGAAGTACACACTGCTTGTTAACAGGCGAACGGCTGGCTCTTAACCTGTTGCAACGGATGTCGGGTATTGCTACTCGTACTCGTTCTTATGTGGAAGCAATTGAAGGCCTAGCCACGAAGCTTGTAGATACACGTAAGACTACACCGGGTCATCGATTACTTGAGAAATACGCCGTGCGTGTGGGTGGTGGATCGAATCATCGCTTTGGTTTATATGATGCGGTTATGATTAAAGATAATCATATCAAGGGTTCAGGTGGCATTACAGCCGCAGTTGAGCGTGCTAGGGCAGCTGTTCCGCATACCATGACCATTGAAGTGGAGACGGAAGACCTGAATCAGGTACGAGAGGCATTGCAAGCTGGAGCGGATATCATTATGCTGGATAACATGCACCCAGATCGTATGCGTGAGGCAGTTGCGATAATCCGTGAGCAGTCTCCGCATGTGAAAGTTGAGGCATCAGGTAACGTCTCTTTGAAAACGATTCGTGGCATTGCAGAGAGTGGTGTGGATGTAATCTCAGTTGGCAGGTTAACCTACTCTTTTGAGAGCCTGGATATTAGCCTTGATTTAAACGAAAAGAAAGAGGGGTGAACCTCTTTGATTCTTGTAGTAGACGTGGGCAACAGCAATATCGTTCTTGGTGTATATCAAGGTCGAACGTTGCTTCACCATTTTCGCTTGAGCACATCTCGTCAGTCCACAGTGGATGAATACGGCGTATTGATTTATAATTTATTTCATATGTCCGGTATCTCTACACGTGACATTGAAGGAGTTATCATTTCATCTGTCGTTCCACCACTGGTGAATGTGATTGAAACGATGTGTGCTAAGTATGTTGGCAAAAAGCCAATGCTTGTTGGGCCTGGAATTAAGACAGGACTTAATCTGCGTTACGAGAACCCTCGTGAAGTAGGTGCAGATCGAATCGTGAATGCAGTAGCAGCCGTTCATAAATATGGGGGGCCACTTGTTGTTGTTGATTTCGGAACAGCGACGACATTTGACTGCATTGACGAGAAAGGCAATTATTTAGGTGGTGCCATCGTACCAGGCATTCATATTGCCACCGAAGCACTGTACGAGCGGGCGTCTAAGTTACCCCGTATTGAGTTAGAGAAACCCAAGAAGGTCATAGGCCGTAATACGGTTCATGCCATGCAGGCGGGTATTATCTATGGTTATGCAGGGCAGGTAGATGGGATCGTGGAACGCATTCGTGAGGAGCTGGGAGCGAAGCCAAAGGTCATCGCGACCGGTGGACTTGCTGCCTTGATTGCAGAAGAAACCCGCAGCATCGAAGAAGTCGATCCGCTGCTTACGCTTGAAGGGCTGCGTATCATTTATGAGCGGAACCGGGAAAGGTAAGATCAAAGGGCGCAGACAGCGGGCTGATTAGACAGTCTTACGTGTTGTGCCGTTTTTTTTCTTCTACATTAGATGGACACACAAAAATAAATGGCAAAACGCCAAAGGAGGCTGAATGACTTGGAAAACAAAAAACAAGATCGATTAATTCGAGGTACAGCAATGGATGGACGGGTTAGAGCATTTGCTGTCCAGACGACAGAATTGGTTGAGGAGCTGCGCAGAAGACACGATACGTTTCCCACGGCTACAGCTGCCATGGGGCGTACCCTTACAGCTGCGGCTATCATGGGTGCTATGCTTAAGGGAGAAGAGAAGCTCACCATTCAGGTTAAGGGCGATGGCCCAATCGGCCAGATTGTAGCAGACGCTAATGCGAAAGGCGAAGTGCGTGGTTATGTTTCCAATCCACACGTGCACTTGCCTAGCAATAGTATGGGTAAACTGGATGTTGCGGGTGCAGTAGGAACGGAAGGTTTCGTCAATGTAACGAAGGACCTTGGACTGAAAGAACCTTACCGCGGTAGTGTCCCAATTATCTCTGGTGAACTAGGTGAAGATTTCACGTATTATTTTGCTAAGTCAGAGCAAACGCCGTCTGCTGTAGGTGTAGGTGTTCTGGTTGATACGGATAACTCAGTGATCGTGGCAGGTGGATTTATTGTACAGCTCCTTCCAGGGCTATCTGATGATGAGATTACGGTTATTGAAAAGTCCATCGGCACACTGCCGCCAGTTACAACCTTGCTGGATCAAGGACTTGAGCTCGAACAATTGTTGACTCGAATCCTCCCTGATGTACAAGTACTAGATGAGATGGATATTCGATTCCGTTGTGAGTGTTCACGGGAACGCGTAGAGCAAACGCTCATTAGCTTAGGCCAATCTGAGATGGAACAATTGATTGAAGAAGAAGGTCAGGCTGAAGTGGTATGTCAATTCTGTAATGAAGCGTATGATTTCAATAAGGAACAACTCGAGACCATTCTGGAGCAAGCCAAGAACTGATTCTAGCGGGGACGGGATACGGAATGACAAGGCAAGAAAAAGGATTATGGGCGGCTGTAATTGTCTTGACGCTTGGTATGCTTGTGATGGGTTCGGTCATGGTGGTGCAGGGTCTCAGGACAGGTCGTGAAGAGGGTGAGCTGCCCCATGATTCGGGTCAAGAGGAAGGTAGCGCTGTAGCCACAATTAACGGAGAAGTGATCACGGATAAAGATTGGACAGATGCTTTGAAGAAGCGCTATGGCAGCGAATTATTGCTTCAGATGCTCAACCGCAAAGCAGTATATGCCGAAGCCATTGCACGTAATCTAACGGTAACACCTGGAGAAATTGCGAAGGAACTTACCAATGCAATGGATGGATATGATTCGGAACAATCGTATTATGAAGAGATGCAATCTCAGCTCGGTTTATCTAGGCAGGATCTTGAACTGGAGGCAGGGTATAGGCTTCTCTTGGAGAAGATTGCAACGAGCAGCATTCAGATTAAGGATTCAGATATCGAGCGTTACTGGAACGAGCATCAAGAAGATTACGTTTCCCCGGAGAAGTATGATCTGTCCATGATTGTGGTGAAGGATAAAAGAGAAGCGGATTCCTTATTGGAAGCTCTGGAAAACGGGGCAGACTTCGAGCAGACCGCACGCGTCGAATCAACCGATAGCTTCTCTCGTGATTTGGGTGGGAAACTAGGCTGGATTGAGCAGAATGATCCATTTCAACCCGAAGAAGTATTGAACCTTGCAGGTCAATTGGAGATCGGCGATATTGCAGGACCTGTGGATATTCAAGAAGGTTATGCTATCATCAAATTGAACGATATTCAGGAACGTCAGGAGCAATCGGCAGAAGAGGCTCACGAAGAAATTCGGATGCAGCTGGCGTTAAGTCAAGCAGACCCTCTTCCCCAGGTGGAAGAAAGACTTCGAAACAAGTATGAAGCGGTGGTCGTTTCCGATATTCCGGCGTCATAATCTATGAATAGATCTTGCGAATTAACTTCATCGTGATAAAAATACTCTGTCTACAGGCTTAAGGCCCAAGGCAGAGTATTTTTTTTAGTACTCATATTGACAATAGGGCGTAAGGTTGATAAGATGAAAATAATCAAATACCTACTCGTTTACTCGGAATAAAAATAAAAACCAAAAAAGAAACCTACGGAATCCCCATACTGGTTAGAGGACATAGCTGTCAGCATGGATGTTAACGGATTTCCGCAGTTCTTCTATAACAACCAGAGGCTGCTTCAGCCGTACATGTATAGGTAACCGCACCAAGTATTATTCATCCAACTAAGGAGGGCATTCATATGGCTAAAGTAGTAAATAACGTAACAGAACTCATCGGAGGTACTCCGCTTGTTCGTCTGAACCGTATCGTACCAGAAGGCAGTGCTGAAATATTCGTGAAGCTGGAGTATCAAAATCCAGGGTCAAGCGTTAAAGACCGTATTGCAGTTAGCATTGTAGAAGAAGCGGAAAAAGAAGGCAAGTTGAAACCAGGTGATACCATTATTGAAGCAACAAGTGGTAACACAGGAATCGGTCTCGCGATGGTGGCTGCAGCTAAAGGCTATAAGTCCGTTATTGTTATGCCTGAAACAATGAGCTTGGAGCGCCGTAACTTGCTTCGTGCTTATGGTGCTGAGCTCGTGCTCACGCCTGGCGCTGAAGGTATGAATGGTGCTGTCAAAAAAGCGGAAGAGCTCCTGAAAGAGAATCCGACCTATTTCATGGCTGAGCAATTTAAAAATAAAGCCAACGTGAAAATCCACCGTGAAACGACTGGCCCTGAGATTGTTGAAGCGATTCAATCTGTGGGTGGTACGTTGGATGCTTTCGTTGCAGGGATTGGTACAGGCGGTACAATTACAGGAACAGGTGAAGTGCTGAAAGAAGCATTCCCTTCTGTAAAAGTTATTGCTGTAGAGCCAGCGGCTTCGCCAATTTTGGCTGGCGGTAAGCCAGGACCTCACAAAATTCAGGGAATCGGTGCCAACTTCATTCCTGAAATTTTGGATCAAGAAATTTACGATGAGATCATTCACATTGAGAATGACGATGCATTCGAAACAGCTCGCTTGGTAGCCAAAGAAGAAGGTATCCTATCTGGTATCTCTTCTGGTGCAGCGATTCGTGCAGGTTTGCAAATCGCTAAACAATTGGGGGAAGGCAAGCGTGTAGTGGTTATTGTACCAAGTAACGGCGAACGTTATTTGAGCACACCACTATACAACTTCGAAGCTTAATTTTGTACCGAATATACATTCAATCCTCCTTGCCCATATGAAGGGCGAGGAGGATTTTTTGCTGAACGCTTTTAAAAGGAGCGGTGCTTTAGTATACTATCAGACAATAGAACTAGCGACAGATGGAGGGCGGTACACCGCAATGACACACGTGATGACAACATACGCCGACTGGACAGAGTGGGCCAAACTAGGCTGGACCATGCTGCCATATATGATGAAGTCGGATGATGAGCCGGATCATGGCGGTTTACCGTTAACCTGGGAAGAAGCTTGGCAGCAGGCTTCACCTTATGCAATGGTGTTAGAGAATGGAAAGGGCGGAAGATACACATTTCTTGGACTACATCCCGTTTCCGTGATCTCTGGCAAAGGCAGCGAAGCAATCATTTATGACCTCGAAAAAGGAGATACAACCACTGAGAGCGGCAAGCCGCTTGATGTGTTGAAACGATGGTCAGCAGCCTACCGTGCTCCAAAGGTAGAAGGAGCACCCGATTTCGGGGGTGGCTGTGCTGGATATCTCAGCTATGATATAGCTCGATCTTTAGAGAAGTTGCCAACGATTGCTGAGGATGATCCAGAGCTACCGGACTACTGGTGGATGCGCTTTGAAGAAATCTGGGCGTATGATCATGAGCTACAGGCTTTGTTCTGCATGGTTCATATGGCAATGCCGGAAGATCGAAGTGAACAAGCGTTATCTAAGTTGTACGTTGAGGCAGAGCAGCGTGCAGCCTTGATGCAAGAGCAATGGTTGAACATATGGACGGTTGCCCAAGGTGAGCATCAATTGCAAGTCTCAACGGAGCGGAAGCAACGATTACTTTTGTCACAGCAGGAAGACGTAACGGATCTGGAAACAGAAGGCTGGAAGACAGCATTTCCTCAGCAACAGTTCGAACAAGCCGTGCATCAGGTGCAGGAATATATCCGGCAGGGAGATGTATTTCAGGTAAACCTGTCATTACGACAGGAAAAGCAGCTGAATACCAAGGCAGAGCATATCTATGAGTGGCTACGTCTCGTTAATCCATCCCCATATATGGGGATGTTACGCAGTCCTGAATTTCAACTGGTCAGTGGTTCTCCGGAGCTACTCGTTAAGGTGGACAATGGCAAAGTCAGCGCGCGTCCCATAGCCGGTACTCGCAGACGTGGACGGGACGAGGCTGAGGATGAGCTGATGGCTTCCGAGTTGCTGAACAGCGACAAGGAACGGGCTGAGCATATTATGCTGGTGGATCTGGAGCGCAATGATATAGGGAGAATTGCAGCCTATGGGTCGGTGCATGTTCCAGAGTTGATGACGATCGAGAAATACTCCCATGTGATGCATTTGGTGTCTCAGGTTGAGGGGACGCTGGCAACGGGTTTATCTGCTTTTGATGTCATTGCGGCTACATTCCCAGGTGGGACGATTACCGGAGCGCCTAAGGTACGTACAATGGAGATTATTGAGGAGCTGGAGCCGGTACGTCGTGGGCCATACACAGGTTCGATCGGATGGATGGATTACAGTGGCAATATGGAATTGAACATCGTGATTCGTACACTGGCGATCAAAGATGACATAGGATACGTACAGGCAGGAGCAGGCATCGTCATTGATTCAGATCCATATCGTGAATATAAGGAATGTCGCAATAAGGCGAGAGCGATGATGAGAGCTGTGCAATATAGCGAGGAATCCATACAGGCAGAGAAGTCGCTAGAAATAACAACGGAATCGGTCTGAATTGGTTGTAAACTAAAAAATGAAGCAACCGTCACTGTGTTGACGGATAAATAGGAGGAGCAGGCATATGATACTGGTTATCGATAATTACGATTCCTTCACGTACAACCTGGTTCAATATCTTGGTGAACTAGGTGAGACTGTGGAAGTACGTCGCAACGATGAAATTGATCTGGTAGGTATTGAAGCTCTGGCACCTGATCATATTCTGATCTCTCCAGGCCCTTGCACGCCAACTGAAGCAGGGATCAGCTTGGCTGTTATTGATCACTTCAAGGGTAGCATCCCGATCTTTGGCGTATGTCTAGGACATCAATCCATTGGACAGGCCTTCGGGGGTAATGTGATTCGAGCAGATCGCATGATGCATGGTAAGACATCCGAGATGCATCATAACGGAACATCCGTCTTTGCTGGATTACCGTCACCTTTTACAGCTACACGTTACCATTCCTTGATTGTTGAGCGCAGTAGCTTACCAGACTGTTTAGAGATCACAGCAGAAACTGCTGAAGGTGAGATCATGGGATTGCGTCATAAAGAGTATGCGATTGAAGGCGTTCAGTTCCATCCAGAATCTATTATTACCGATCACGGTCATCAGATGTTACGTAACTTCTTGTCCGGGCGGGTGACCGTATAACATGAACTATGCCGCGATCAACGGAGACGTAATCCATATGGCGGCTGCCGTGATTCCGGTAACGGATCACGGCTTTTTATATGGACTTGGTTTGTTCGAGACATTTCGGACGTATCGTGGTGTGCCGTTTCTGCTGGAGCAGCATTTAGAGCGGATGGCTACTGGATGCCATGAACTAGGTATTCCTTTTACGGTAACAACAGCACAGGTGACGGATTGGATTCAGCGTTTGTTACAAGCGAATGAGTTAGAAGATGCTTATGTGCGTTATACCATCTCGGCGGGTGAAGCTCCTCTTGGATTACCATCCGGAGATTATATTCAGCCCAATCATATCGTGCTGGCTAAAGAGTTACCGTCTCTATCCTCCTCTCTCTATGAGCAGGGCAAAATGCTTCAATGTTTAACGACACCTCGCAATACGCCGGAGGGGCATGTACGCTTCAAGTCGTTACATTATATGAACAGCATTCTTGCTAAGCGGGAGTTGAATGGATATGGGGCACCAGCCCAAGGCGCAGAAGGACTGCAATTAACACGTAGCGGCTATGTGGCAGAGGGAATTGTAAGCAACGTATTTTGGGTGATGCAGGGTGTGTTGTATACACCAGCGGTTGAGACTGGTATTTTACCAGGCATCACCCGTGCTGTTGTATTGGAGTTAGCATTACAGCAAGGTATTCCTTGTAAAGAGGGATTATTTCGCTGGGATGAGCTGCTGCATGCAGACGAGGCTTTCCTGACAGGGTCGGTAACAGAGCTTGTCCCTGTCACGACTTTGCGTGATCAACATGGAACGGAAACAATCATTAGCAACGGACAAATAGGCCCAGTTACATTCTTACTTCTGGGTATGTATCGAGAGAAAGCGGGGTATACTTCATGACACTTACGCCGGTTATATATGAACGAACATATTCCTTTGGCCCAGCGGAATTAAAACTTGGAGATCGGACATTAATTATGGGCATCTTGAACGTCACGCCTGATTCATTCTCCGATGGCGGGCGCTACAATCATGTTGATCTAGCTGTGGCTCATGCCATACAGATGATAGAGGACGGCGCTGATCTAATTGATATCGGTGGAGAATCCACGAGACCAGGCTCACAGGTTGTGAATTCCGAGGAGGAATTAAGCCGGATTATTCCGGTAATTAAAGCACTGCATCAGCAAGCTCCACATATTCCAATATCGGTGGATACCTACAAGGCGGATGTAGCTCGGCAGGCTATTCTGGCTGGGGCACATATCATCAATGATGTGTGGGGAGCGAAAGCAGACCCAGCTATGGCACAAACAGCGGCAGAGCTTGGTTGCCCTCTGATGTTGATGCACAATCGACAAAAACGAGACTACTCTAATTATTTACAGGATGTTGTGCAGGATATCGAGGAAAGTGTACAGATTGCCCTGAAGGCAGGTGTACATCAGGATCAGATTATCATTGATCCGGGAATCGGCTTCGTAAAGGATTTGAAGGAGAATCTCACCTTGATGTCTTCATTAGCTATGCTGAACGAGCTAGGTTATCCTGTTCTACTGGCAACCTCACGTAAGAGGTTCATCCAGAACACCTTGGGGGTTCAGGCCGATGATGCAGTAGAGGGCACAGCTGCAACTGTAGCTTTTGGCATTGCACAAGGCTGTCAGATGGTACGTGTCCATGATGTAAAATCAATTCGTCGAACGGTAGACATGTGTGATGCCATGTTATATGCGTCTCCTGGTTTGCGAAGAAAATAAATTGGCTGTGTAGTAACGAGAGCATGTTTTTTATTATAAAAGGATAGGCGGTTATATAATGGATAGAATGGTGCTACACCGGATGGAGTATTACGGATATCACGGGGTATTTGAGGAAGAGCGGAAGCTTGGACAGCGTTATTATATTGATCTGGATATTGATATGGACTTGGGCGAGGCCGGACGTAATGATGACTTAACCAAAACAATTAATTATGCAGAGATTCATGAACTAGTGAAGCATATTGTCGAAAATACTTCATTCCAGTTAATTGAAGCTTTAGGTGAGCATATTGCATCTTCTTTACTAGACACTTATACTATTATCAATGCATTGACAGTCAAAGTGACGAAGCCACATCCACCATTTGATATTCATTTTGGGGGCGTAACGGTAGAGCTTCGCCGCACAAGAAAGTGAGAACCGATCATGATTGCACATTCGACCTCTGATTCTTCAGAGGCTTATATTGCTTTAGGGGCCAATTTAGGCGATCGAGAGCAGACATTGCTTGAAGCGTTAACGCTCCTGGATGCACATTCGCATATATCTATACTGCGCTGTTCTGCGCTCTATGAGACGGATCCTGTCGGATATGTGGATCAGCCTGCGTTTCTAAATATGGCTATAGCTGTAACGACACAATTGACACCGGAGCAATTGCTCACGGAATTATTAGATGTTGAGAACCGGCTTGGACGTGTTCGTGATATTCGTTGGGGTCCTCGTACCGTTGATCTGGATTTGCTCTGGGTCGCTGGAGAGACGCGGGAGACCGAAGTACTTCAACTGCCTCACCCACGCATGGGTGAACGTGCATTTGTGTTAGTTCCGTTGTCAGACGTTGTCATGAAGAATGAGCCTTCGGGCTTGTATGAATTTGTACATGCATCGTTGTCTGTTCTCGATGGAAAGGATGGAATACAGCTTTGGAAAACGTGCAATTGGCCAATCGAATCCGGGCATTCCGGAAGCTGAAAGGTTTGACACAACAAGAGCTTGCTTCGAAGACGCGCATCTCACTGGCGACGCTTGGAACCATTGAACGTGGCAATCGCAAAGTATCCGAACAGGAGCTGAATCGGATTGCAGAGATGTTAGGGATTAGTGTATCGGAGATAAGAGGCGAGTAAGTCATCACTCATGTGCTCTTGAGGGCATAACCATAAAGATATCTTAATAATCGTTGATTTTATATAGCGCTGTTGATTCGTATAGATCAATCATGATTAAACACCATGTGTACGAAATACGAAATACAACCTGAATACAAATAACTGGAACATTACGGGGACTCAAGTAAGAGTCCTACGGTTTGATGAGGAGTGTAACGACTAACATGCTGAAAATTGGTGGCATTGAAATGAAAAACCAGGTCGTACTTGCGCCGATGGCTGGTGTATGTAATCCGGCCTTTCGTTTGATCGCGAAGGAATTCGGAACAGGCCTCGTATGTGCGGAGATGGTAAGTGGTAAAGCCATCGTGCATGGCAATCAGCGTACACGTGAGATGCTGTTTGTTGATGAACGTGAGAAACCACTAAGCCTGCAAATCTTTGGAGGCGATCGCGATTCACTTATCGAAGCAGCCAAAATCGTAGACAAAGAAACGAATGCAGACATTATCGACATTAACATGGGCTGTCCTGTACCTAAAGTGACGAAATGTGATGCAGGTGCAAGATGGTTGCTTGATCCAAATAAGATCTACGAAATGGTCTCCGCTGTCGTGGATGCTGTTGAGAAGCCGGTAACGGTTAAGATGAGGATCGGCTGGGATAGCGAACATATCTTTGCGGTTGAGAATGCACTTGCGATTGAACGTGCTGGCGGTCAAGCGGTAAGTGTGCACGGAAGAACACGGGAGCAGCTCTATACAGGTACGGCAGATTGGTCACACATTAAGGATGTAAAAGAGGCTGTCTCGATCCCGGTAATTGGGAACGGCGATGTATCTTCACCGGAGGATGCCCGCCGTATGTTAGATGAAACGGGATGTGACGGCGTGATGATTGGTCGTGCTGCCTTGGGGAATCCATGGATGTTATACCGTACGATTCAATACTTAAGCACAGGTGAATTACTCCCTGATCCGAATGGTGAGGAGAAGATTCGTGTTGCAATTCTGCATATGGATCGCCTGATCGCATTGAAGAACGAGACGGTTGCTGTACGTGAGATGCGTAAACATTTAGCTTGGTATCTGAAAGGACTGAAAGGTTCCGCTAGGATCAAAGATATCATTATGGAAGGTACTAAACGTGATGAGATGGTGCAGATTTTGGAGGATTTTGTAGGTAGACTGAAGTTGGAAGGTAACCTAGAAACTGAACCGGTTGCAGCAGGCAATGCATCCTAAACTCAGATTGTAAAACGTTTACAGATATAAGGGGCGTAACATTGACTTTTCGAGACCGTTACCCTATAATTTCACAGTATAAATTCGCCATGTGCGTCATAAGGTTAGTGCATCAGGAGGACGTTCTGTTTCTCCGGAGAACTTCATATAGTTTCTAAGATGTATGTGGGCGGAGCTCTGTGAACAAACGGCATGGATTCCGTTGCCATGCAATCAAATTATTCCCATGACAGGAGAATCGGTTGAGATGAGCGATAAGGAAGTTATCCTTACACCAGAAGGACTCAAGAAGCTGGAAGAAGAACTGGAAACACTAAAATCAGTGAAGCGCCGTGAAGTGGCTGAACGGATCAAAGTAGCCATCGGTTATGGAGATATCAGTGAAAACTCCGAATATGAAGATGCTAAGAATGAACAGGCTTTTATCGAAGGTCGTATCATTACATTGGAGAAATTGCTGCGTAACGCTCGAATCATTAACAGTGACGAGATCGACACAGATGCTGTAAGTATCGGTGCAACCGTTACTGTAGAAGATCTCGAGTTCGGTGATATCACAGAATATACTATTGTAGGTACTGCGGAATCTAATCCGCTTCAGAACAAAATTTCGAACGAAAGTCCTGTTGGTAAAGCGATTTTGGGCAAGAAAAAAGGTACAGTTGTTGATGTGAGCGTACCTGCTGGCGTAATTCAATATAAAATTGTAGATATTAAAAAGTAATCGTAGCAATGAAGCAGTAGGACACGAAAGACAAAAGCTTCCTTAGGGAAGCTTTTTCATCATATGAGGGTGACACCTCTGAGAATGTCTGCAATGTAAATAAGGAGATGAATACAGATCATGACGGATGAAGTCTTGAATCAGGAAACCGAACTTAGCGAGCTTTTGCAAATTCGCCGCGACAAATTGGACGAGCTCCGCAAATTGGGGATTGATCCTTTTGGCCAAAAATACGTGCGTACCGAAGAAGCCGGTTCTATTTTGAAGAAGTATGAAGAACTGACTAAGGAAGAGCTGGAAGAGAAGCAGATCGAAGTCAGTATTGCCGGACGGATTATGGCGAAGCGGGGAATGGGTAAGGCAAGCTTTGCGCATATTCAGGACCTGAGCGGCAGAATCCAGATCTATGTTCGTCAGGATACCGTGGCAGAGGACAAATACGCGGCATTCAGCCTGCTGGATCTAGGAGATATTGTTGGAGTTAGCGGTGTGATCTTCAAGACGAAAACGGGCGAAACTTCCGTTAAAGTGAAAGATCTAGAAGTGCTCTCCAAATCCCTCTATCCGCTACCGGACAAATTCCATGGTCTTACTGATGTAGAGCTGCGTTATCGTCAGCGCTATGTTGACCTGATTATGAGCCCGGATGTGCAACAGACGTTTATTTTGCGTTCCAAAATCATTCAGTCTATGCGTCGTTATTTGGATTCTCTGGGATACCTGGAAGTGGAAACACCGACTCTGCATACGATCGCAGGTGGGGCTGCGGCACGTCCGTTTATCACGCATCACAATGCATTGGACATGGAACTGTACATGCGGATCGCGATTGAGCTTCACCTGAAACGCCTGATTGTTGGCGGATTGGAGAAAGTGTATGAAATCGGCCGTGTATATCGGAACGAAGGGATGTCAACACGTCACAATCCGGAATTCACGATGATTGAATTGTATGAAGCATATGCTGACTACAAAGATATCATGCATTTAACAGAAAATCTGGTTGCACATATTGCTCAGGAAGTATTGGGTACGCAAGTCATTCAGTATGGAGAGCATGAAGTGAATCTTAAGCCAGAATGGCGCCGGGTTACGATGGTAGATGCGGTTAAAGAAGTGGTGGGTGTAGACTTCTCCGTGCATATGACAGATGAGGAAGCACACAGCTTGGCGAAGGAGCATAAGGTTCCGGTTGAGAAGCATATGACATTTGGTCATATTCTGAACGCGTTCTTCGAGCAGTTTGTAGAAGAAACGTTAATTCAGCCAACTTTCATTATGGGACATCCGCTTGAAATTTCGCCACTGGCGAAGAAAAGCGATGTAGATCCACGCTTTACGGACCGCTTCGAGTTGTTCATCGTTGGACGTGAGCATGCGAATGCCTTCACTGAGTTGAATGATCCAATTGACCAGCGTCAGCGTTTTGAAGCACAGATGCTTGAGAAGGAACACGGGAATGATGAGGCACATGAGATGGATGATGACTTCATTCGTGCGCTCGAATATGGTATGCCACCGACAGGTGGACTGGGCATCGGGATTGACCGACTGATCATGTTGCTCACAAACTCACCATCCATTCGGGATGTACTGCTCTTCCCTCATATGCGTCCACGTACACAAGATTAATAAGGAACGTGCTATGCGTTCATAATAGAAGAGGAACCTGCCATTCAGTTTAAGCTGAGGCAAGTTCCTCTTTAGGTTTACATAGAAGGATCGTTAGAGCGAAGGAAACATCATGATAATTTCTCAGGCTTCATATGAAGATGAAGCTAGCTCTAGCAGGACTTTTACCGCTCACCATGCTTGTATTTTGTTAAAAGAGGTGCCCTTCATGAAGTTCAGGCTTCACTTTCCTAAATTCCTATCCCCTCCGTTGATTCTGGTTGGTGGTTTTATACTCATCATCTCCATCGGTACGATATTGCTTATGCTTCCGATCTCTAATCAGAGCGGCGAGCACCTGGCATTTATCGATGCGCTGTTTACGGCTACCTCTGCGGCATGTGTGACCGGACTGGTTGTTGTAGATGTTGGGACAACCTTCAATTTATTTGGTCAGATTATTATAATGGTGCTCATGCAACTCGGCGGACTTGGATTTATGACCATTGCCACGTTGTTTGCATTGGTTATGGGTAAGCGCATCTCACTTCGGGATAGGTTACTGCTCAAAGAGGCCATTAACGCGGATAGTATGGAGGGTATTGTACGTATCATCCGTAAGGTGCTGATTTTTTCTTTTACCATTGAGGGAGTAGCGGCAATTATACTGGCGTTGCGTTGGGCAACAGAGATGCCTGTCGTGCAGGCTGCATACTATGGAGTGTTTCACTCGGTATCCTTGTTTAATAACGGTGGGTTCGACCTATTTGGTAACAGCTTTCAGTATTATAGGGGCGACTGGTTGTTTAACCTAACAGCCTCTATCCTTGTCATCTCGGGTGGACTCGGCTTTGTAGTTCTAAATGATCTATTCGAATATCGCAAACGCCGCCGTTTGTCGCTACAATCCAAGCTAGTGCTGTCCGTATCGGGGGCGTTGATTGGGATCGGAGCGATTGTCCTATTTATCTTTGAATTCACCAATGGACATACGTTGGCACCGCTGAGTTGGAGTGAGAAGATATATGCGGCCATATTCCAATCGGTGTCTACCCGCTCATCAGGTACGAGTACCATTGATATTACAGAGATGAGACAGGCTACGCAGTTCTTTTTCATCCTATTAATGTTTATTGGGGCTTCACCAGGATCGACGGGTGGTGGGATCAAAACGACAACATTTTTAATTATGATTGGCGCTGTATATGCAATGATTCGTGGCAATAAAGATATCGTGTTCTTCCGTCAACGTGTTCCAAAGGAACTGCTTATGCGGGCATTGACCATTATTATGGTCTCTTTAATCATCTTCATGGTCGTTGTCATGCTTTTATTGACGACAGAGGATGCGCCGTTTCTCGCGCTTATGTTTGAGGCTGCCTCGGCAATTGGAACGGTTGGACTTTCGGTGGGTGTTACTCATGAGTTAACCGATTGGGGTAAGATTATTATTACATTTACGATGTTTGTTGGCCGTATTGGGCCGTTAACGATTGCTTATGCGCTTCGTCCGCGCAAAGAGAAGAAATTGTATCGTCATCCAGAAGGACGGATCATTATCGGATAAGGAAAGAAACCGTCAGACAATTGGTGTAGCCGCTGTTAGAGATAACAGGGCATTTAACCAGTATGTCTGACGGTTTTTTTGGGTTTACATCGCATAACGTATTTAGTCACGGCTCTTGTGAATCGCATAAAGAGGCAAGATGTAATGTGAGGATGTCATCCATAACCTTCGCATTCATTGATTCAGGTCTGAGGATGGCGTGAATGGCCAATCCATCGACTAGTGCATACAATCGTTCGATCTCAAGTTCTACGTTTAGGTCGGGACTTGTTAACCCAAGCTCCATCAGATAAGTGATGACATAAGTAGCCATCCGCCGGAGTTCGTTATAGACATTATCCGCAAGCGACTTGAGCGCCGGATCTGTTTTGGATTTTACAGTAAAAGCGAACCATACCTCCATCTCTGCAAACTTCTCGTCTGTATTAGGCAAGAGTTCTAATAATATCTTCTTCATATCCTCCAGTGGAGGGCCGGTGAGTGACATCTGATGATATCGGTGCGTAACTCGTTCAGATACCAGATTCATAGCATATAGGAGCAAATCGGATTGCGTAGAGAAATAATGACGCATTGAACCTGTAGATAGGTTAGCTTCTTTTGCAATATTACGAACAGAGGTATGCTCCATACCATTCCTGCGTATGACGCGCCATGCCGCTTCCGCAACAAGCAGACGTTGTTTATCGTGATCAACTATTTTAGGCATGTTCTAAGTATACATTGTTGCTTATTATAATACAAACGTGTTAAATTGTTTTTAGTACACAAGTGTTAAAAAGAAGGGGGTAAGAATTTGATTGCTTATTTTATTATAGGGTGTGAGATTGCCTTCTGGGTGTTTGTGGCTGCGGGATTGAGTGTCCGATATCTACTTGGGATGAAAAGAACGGGAATCGCTCTTCTCATGGCAACACCTATAGTGGATGTATTGTTATTGGTGGCAACGGTCATGGATCTTCAACGTGGAGCAACTGCGAGTACGATCCATGGTATAGCGGCGATCTATATAGGTGTGAGTGTAGTCTATGGTCATCGCATGATTGCTTGGGCGGATCGGTACTTTCTCTATTGGTTCAAAGGCGGGGATAATCCTAGAGGTCAGAAGGTCTATGGCAGGGAGCATGCCAATCGTGAGATCCAGGGATGGTTCAGACATCTAGCTGCTTGGTGTATTGGCTGTTTGTTTCTATATATCATGGTTTTGTGGATTGGTGATGCAGAGCGGACAGAAGCATTCACAGGTCTTATTCAAATTTGGGGAATGATATTAGGAATCGATTTTATTATTAGCTTCAGCTATACGTTATGGCCACGAAAGATACCTCTTGAGAAAATGAAGTAACATTGTTAGCGTGATCTAAAGATCTATAGAGAGGTTCGATATGAGTTTAACCTTATACAATGACATCTTCGAACCTCATAACTCATAAAGCTAACTTTGGAGAACTATTGATGTATATTTCTATGGATAGGGCGGGAAGTATAATATCAGTGTTTGTTGAGGGAGTTTAGTGTGGTTATATTATTTTAAACTTTTCTTCAAAAAAAGCTTGCGTTTTAAATCTGTACATGGTATATTCTAATTCCGGCCAAGAAAACACGAGAAACACGGTGCGGCAAGCAAACAAAATAAGCTTCGAAAGAAACTTAAAAAAAAAGCTTGCAAAGTTGGTTCGGATGTGATAAGATATAAAAGTTGCTGACGAGAACGAATGTCGGCGCTGAAATAAGTTTGATCTTTGAAAACTGAACAACGAGTGAGTGATGATCTTGCTTGCAAGATCGACGCTGAGAAATCGTACATGTCTTCGGACTGAATGGTTTCGAAGCACAAATGAGATTTTTAATCTCGTCAGATTCAAAATGAGCTAATCGCTCTTTTCAATACTTTATTGGAGAGTTTGATCCTGGCTCAGGACGAACGCTGGCGGCATGCCTAATACATG